>NZ_JBMKHQ010000012.1:0-49849 GCF_049237385.1 Enterobacter cloacae complex sp. IR5412
CGTCAGTGAACCCCCGAACAGCTGTTTTACCCGGTACATCGCCGTTTCCGCTATCGAGCGACGATTGTAATCTGTTGTCCATTTCCACCGCGCATTACTCCCGGTCAGCCGCTGATTCGCAACAGCACGGTTACGGTCTGCATATTCACCGGGCCAGTAACCCGCACCTTTTCGGGGCGGGATAAGCGCGCTGATTTTCTTACGCCGCAGTTCATCGTGACAGAGCCGGGTGTCGTAAGCGCCGTCTGCCGATGCTGCCCTGATTTTTCTGTGAGTCTGCCGGATAAGACCCGGGAAGGCTTCTGAGTCCGTCACATTGTTCAGCGACAGGTCTGCACAGATGATTTCATGTGTGTTGCTGTCAACTGCCAGATGCAACTTTCGCCATATACGACGGCGTTCTTTGCCGTGTTTTTTGACTTTCCATTCGCCTTCACCAAAGACCTTCAGCCCGGTGGAATCAATCACCAGATGCGCGATTTCACCTCGGGTGAACGTTTTGAAACTGACATTAACCGACTTTGCGCGCTTGCTGACACTGGTGTAATCCGGGCAGCGCAACGGAACATTCATCAGTGTAAAAATGGAATCAATAAAACCCTGTGCAGCCCGCAGGGTCAACCTGAACACGCGTTTAATGACCAGAACGGTGGTGATGGCGAGATCAGAATAGCGCTGAGGTCTTCCCCGTGATGAAGGCGTTGCCGACTCATACCAGGCCTGAATAGCTTCATCATCCAGCCAGAAAGTTATGGAGCCACGGTTGATGAGGGCTTTATTGTAGGTGGGCCAGTTGGTGATTTTGAACTTTTGCTTTGCCACGGAACGGTCTGCGTTGTCGGGAAGATGCGTGATCTGATCCTTCAACTCAGCAAAAGTTCGATTTATTCAACAAAGCCTCATAGAAGTAAAACTCAGTTAAATGAAGATCGTTTTCTTTCACGTATGCCGCCAATTTGCGGATACGCTGTTCAAGCATTGTATCTATCCGTAAGGAAACACTCTGCGGAACGTCACTTGCAAATTCATTGATACAATCAACGGTAGAAACTATGAATTTATTGGTCATGGCAGGCTCCAGGCCACCGGGGAAACCGGTGGCTACGGTAATTGGCAGGCTTAAGCGCCGCAAAGGGTGTCAAGGGAAGGGAGAAGCTTGCTCAGCTTGTCGTAATCGAGCGGAGACAGTTCTGTAACGAGTTCGACCGAAAGACTAGTGTTGTCTTCTTCACACAGAATATAGATTCCGTCTTCTGGCTCTTTTCCGGCACATGCCTTCAGTCGTTTGTTAACGACCTCCTGGGCTGAATCCGCTACGTCGCAGCTCAGGACATAGCTTGCCACATAGCTGCTCTCACCGTGGTAATGCGTCACTTTACACAGAGCATACTGGATACCGGCTTTGTGAGCCTCATTCATGAGACGAGAAAACTGACAGCCATCCTGGTAATAGTGGGTATCCTTTGTGACCAGAATAGTCATACCCCCAAATTCATCTGTCCGGCTTTTACTGCATGTAAATGCAGCAGTAATTGTTACCATTTCCGAGAGGTCGAATACCGACAGCACGGCAGTTGTGAGGCAAATTGCATGGTCAAGATCAATGGTCTCTCCATGAAAAACTGCCAGCCCACTGCTGGTAACTTCTGTTGCGAACAACAGTTCATAATTGCAGTCTGGGCAGGATGGTTGCCCAAAGCTCGGCTCAGAAGGGTCATACTCAGGGTGGTTCTCGATAATACTGAGGATCAGCTTCTCAGTCAGAGAACAATCTGTCAGTGGCTTATCAAGCAAACGCTCACCTTCTGCAATTTCTGCTTCGGTAACGAATGTGATTGCTTCTTGTGCCATTTTTGCCTGCTCCTGAGTGCAGGGAATAATAAACGACGCCTGAGTATAATTATCTGCCACAGTTGACTCCTTGATTATTTAATTAATGTATTTGATGAGAAGATCATAACAAATACACTAATACCAACTAATAACCTGAAGGCGTTTTTTTAGAAAAAATATTAAGAAGAAGAATATGAACACTACCTCATCTTAAATTAATATCATTCAGGATTAATATTCATTTTTTGCAAATAAAAACCGCCAGACGGCGGCTTTTATAAAGAGGGAAATATCATTGGAAGTTGAAATTACTTCACGGCAGGCCGACAAATTACGCGACTGCTGTGAGCTGAAGCGAAACTTGTAGAGGAAACTATAATCACCTTTTCTAAGTCGTCGGCACTGTCAGCAATATGATGCCGGAAAGCCTCCTCTGCATCACCAGGGGAGTCGGCTTCGACCAGGTAGGCCTGATCATCATCATCAAACATAATGCGCCCGGAAATGAGATAAAGTCGGCTCAAATCTGGCGTTGCTGCGCTCGTGCTTCGTTCGTTCAGATTCATTTTTTCTCCGTCTGTTGCTCGTAAAAAGAATGACGCCGGTTTAAAAGGCGTCGCCAGGGTTCGGGCTAAAACGCAGGGTTGCCATCGAGGAAGCTCATTGGCTGGCCAATAGCGGATGCCACCCTGAGAATTTCACCTGGTGTGGCATAACGCAGCATTTCAGAGCGTCCAAATTTCTGATACTCATCTACTGACATCTTTCTCCACTCTGGGTGAGGATCTTTTCCGCACAGTGACCAGTTGCTTTCAGAGGAATCACGACGGAGAACGTACACATCAAGCGAGGCTGTAAGCCCACTTCCATATCCCCGCTGCGCTACAATACGAACCTGAGAACCATCGTCGCGTTGCAACGTCTGGGTTAATTTCGTGATAGGATCCTGAGAATGCATGCCATTTACCTCGTTTTCAAAAGATTTACCGTAAGTAAATGATACCGAATCGAGAATTCTGGCTAATAGGTCAGAAGAAAAAATAATGAATATTTTTGAAGTGTAGGATAATGATTAGAATAAAATGGCCTGAATAAATCGCTAGCGGTTAAATCCGCTTATTTCAGAGAAGCTCTGATTTAGTAGTTAGGGAAAACGATGCGGTGAAAAGTAACTTTTACACCGCAATTCAGAAAAAAGTTTCAATTAGTCACATTACGAATAACCCGGCTTACTTTCGCATGTGCGTTCCCCTGGATGTTAAAGTAAAGCCCCTCAGGCAGACTCGTCGCCCACTTAACTCCTCGCTCAGCCATACGCTTCGGTGTTTCCAGCCAACCACGAGGAATATTGCCCGTAACGTCACCGATAACCCGTGAAATGCATGCTGCTACCCGGATGCCGCCGGGAATATCGCATTCGGATTCAACAATATGCATAACCTCAAATAAAGCACCATGCCGCTGGACATGATCGCCAATGTGCAACTCGATAGGAGAAACCATTTCTGTATCTGACTTCATATCTGTCCACCTTTAATTTAGAAACCGTCTAAATTACCAATATAGTTAATGTACCGGATGTTAATTCAACAAGTTCTGTATCACAACCATCAGTTTTTTTTGTTGGGTCTATATCGGAGAAACAAGTGAATATTGAATACACTCGTTAATACAGACAACCGGAAATGAATGGCACCCTAATTATCTCTGCGGCGTATGCTAAGCCGTTAATATTGTCATTTTATGGTAGAAACAATGCAAAATGAATAAACCGCTTGTCGCTTCAAACCACTTTATCAAAACCGTTAACTTGCATTAAGCCCGATACAGTTCGGCGAGCTCGTCCAGCATGGGGTTACTCTTATATCCCGGTGCGGCCGTAAAAAGGTTTCGGGAAATCGCCAGCCATTCCATGATTTTGTCCGTCGCCAGCCAACGTCTGCCAAGTCGCTCGGCTGCGATGGGAACTTTATGCAGGCCAGCGAAGGGATCTACAACAAGATCTCCCGGCTCTGTCAAAAACTCAATCAGAAACGCTGCAAGCCTGGTAGGAGACGTTGCACCATGCAGCGGAAAACCTAGCTCGCGGGCAATGGAATGGCAAAATCTCGTATCAGCGCAGCTATTGCCGTAAAACAAAGTATTTTTGGGGATCGTTCCTTCTGTTTTATTTCCAAAGGATCCGCTTTTAAGCTGGTACGCCCCATCACCATAAAAGGTCGTGCGATTTTCACCGCCTGCTGCCTGCAATTTAAGATGCTGCTCTGAATGCGGTTGCAGTACACGTAAGTTGTTTGAACGAACCTTACTCGCATCATTGGTAAACCACAGCACAGGCTCATACGATGAGCAGAGCTGCACTCGTTGCTTACATGCCCAGTGCGTTGGCGATGGGGGCTTACTGCGATTCACCCACTGAAGCCTGTCCATGAGCTCAAGCCCCAGCTTGTCACATAATGCCAGTGTCAGACGCTCCAGATACAGAGAACGTGAAGGCCTGCCCCTATTAAAGCTATCTTGAGTGATATTCAATGCCACACTTGCGCCGGGTACAAGCTGTTTCACGATCGGTTCGAGGATACGCAGAAGCCAGTCAATATAAACCTGCTCGCCACGCCCCCCGCCATGCCCGTAGTCTCTTGAATTTCGAAGGAGGTAAGGCGGCGAGGTCAGGCAAAGATGAATTTGCTCTGTGATATTGCTGAAGAAGGCATAGGCGTTTCCAAAAACCGATGCCCCAAGAGAAGTTGAGAAACCGACAACACAGAGCTTTTCCCATGACTCGTGTAGGTTTGTTTTCGTCTTAGAGGAGTATCTCCAGACGCCCCGTTTTTCTGGAACGCGTTCGATGACTCCGGCCTGCCGAAGAGTCTGCTGAAACCAGCGTACTTTGTGTTTGACGCCGCTGGTTCTGGTTTTATCTGACCCAAATTCTTTCAGTTCGTGCAATTCGGCATCCGACATGCCAGTTTCACGCTGCACTTCGCGATAAAGCTCGTCGTTGCTCAACGGCAATTCGGAGGCTGCGTAGATCCGTGCAATTAAATCCGTAGAAATCGTGCTCATCAGCCATCCTTAATGGAGATGCAGTTTAAATATCGGCCTGATGGTTGGAAGGGGGATTACTAAATCAAACCGATCTGTTTATTTATAGGCTTTGTCAGGTCATGCAGCACAGCTGGGCATGCGCAAAGAGACCCAGTCTTCTTTAGCGGAGACACCTTCAAAAGTTGTACTCAATCAGCCCCAAGATTTTGAAACTCAATGTGCTTTTGCTCACACTCCTCCCTGCCCCACGAGCCCTGCCATTCACAGATGTCCCGGTACTTAATTTCCAGCTTATCCATCTGTGAGAGGTTAGCTGTTGCGAAGTCTGGCCATATGTCGTGCCAGCATGCGTTGTACGTGACGCCTGCTGGTGGGCAATACATCATTGCATCAGCATGGATAATTTCAACGCGAGGATCGTTTGCAAACGAGGCCGCAACGAGGTTAATAACGTCCTGTTCTTTTTCAATTACTGTTACATGGGTTACATCTTCTTTTTGAAGAATGGCGTGAAGCACCATCCCCAGACCAAGACCATTAATGAGCACGCGCCCGGTGGCTCGCTCTAAAAAATCCTGGCAGGTTCTGATCTCCATCGGGGTATTGGACATCACCACATCCCAGCCGTTGGACAAACGCCGATATCTACCGGGCGGGATAAACTCGTCTGTATTACCTGTATACTCGGCACGAAGGGCGAGGCTCATCGCCTTATCTGCGGTAATTTCGAATGTGTCCAGTTTCCAGGTTCCGGACGTGCCGTCTTTAACGGGTAAATCAGAAAAGCAGCTCTTCATCAAGGCAACCAAAATTCCAGTAATGTTGTTACGCTGAACCTATCACAAACCTGCTCTTAATACAGTTATCAGGAGTGACAGCGATCTTTGAGGAATCGTTTAAATCACGGGCATCCTGTAGCGGACGCCCGATATTTAATCAAATGTCGCAGGTGTTAAAGGAAGCGTTGCAAAGTTGCAACGTCTTCTGGAGCAACCTCCACGCAGCTCCTGACACTGTAGTGATTTTCGCCGTTGTAGTCGTAAACCCCACCGTCTTCAAAACTCAGCTGTTCAAGCTCGCCATGGCACTCTGAAATGAGTGCCGTCTGGCAAGCATTTTTCTCACAATCGCTGACGAGTAACCGAACATAGCTATTCTCATGGTCGCCGTTTCGGTTCTGGATTTTAACGATAAAGTGTTTTTCAGACATTTGTGCCTCCAGCACAGTTTGAGGTTAATTTAGCGTTGCCCCGGCTCACCGGGGCAAGAATAAATCAACCCTTAATGAAACTGTGCCCCCAGGTGTTAGGCTTAAATGCCTGCTCTTTGATATATGTTTTCATTACCTTGCAGGTTTTTTTCAGGGCTTTGGTATTGGCATCGGTTACTGAGATAAAATGGCGAGAATAACGGTTTTCCCGGTATTGCTTATCAGCGTTTGGGTCAATTGCTTCGCTTTGCAGGAGTCCTTCGTGCCTGCCAATTACTATTACGTAGTTCATTTCACCTGAAACACGATCCGTGAGTAATTGAATGGAAATATCAGTCGCTCGCGTGGCCTGGCTAGCAGAAATTTTTGCATGTAAGAAAGCTCCCTTTCGAAAGTTGGCCGGAGTCAAACCTGTAATATCCTCGGTGCTAAAATTAAGTGAAGATAGAGTTGAAAATAAATCACAGCTAATGACTTCAGTATTATTAGACATAACCCGGCTCCGCTCATATTCATGTTAAGGTAATTATATCAGGTTGATAGCATTACCTAATAACTTGGTGGCAAAAAGTTGTGGTTTTTGATTAACTAAAATTGATGTTCTCAATACTGCTCAAGAATTCTTTCTTTACACCCGGAGTAAAAGGTATACGTTCAATGTATTTATAAAGCGTCGCAAAGGTTTTGGTTTCAATGTTTCGTGAAATAACATCATCAATCGGGTCTTCGAACATATTAATAAAAACATCAATATGCTGCTCTCCGCTTTCTGAAGCTAAAGAGAGAATACAGACCACTTCAATGTAGCGGTTATCCTGCTCTGCAATGAACAACCAGTGCCCTTCGTTAAAGGCTGGTGCAGCACTGAAGCGTTTTACAATAATTTCTGAAAGAGCATATCCTGCCTGATCCAACAGATTAATAAAGTTGAGTTGAGTTGAAACCACGTCTAACGCTTTCATAAAACCTCCTTTTCATCTGTACTTATTATACTGTTACCCATCCCCCCAGCTAATAACCTCCCAGCAAACTTTCAAAAAAAATACCACCTTTAATTAGAATTGAACACATCCTTTTTAAATAACAAAAAGGATTATGAAACCCACAATGTTTGTGATGTGCCACCAAGGAAAAGTAACTTTTATGTGCTCATAAATCTTATTTCGTATTCACTTTCCTTTGTCTTTCGGTCGTAGATTATCAGGGGAAGCATAAGAAGAATATGTGAGGTTTAAGCAAATGCGGTGATCGGGCATTATAATTTGGTGAGGCTATTATAAGTGGATAAAGATAGTCGTAGGTATAGGATCAGGTTAAATTGCATTTTCCCGGTTGCCTTCCCTGGCCTACCGGTTTCAGCTCAGATACTAAGACCAGCGGTAATACTTAAAATATTCCTCATTTGCAGCTATAAACTCCCTCAAACCGTTCATTAATCCCTTCTCAAACGCTGTCACGATAAACCGGTAACCGTCCAGTGTTTCAATGTAGTAAATACCGCCTGGTGTAATTCCAACATGCAACACCTCGGCTGTCATCATAAACTGGCCTTCCGGAAAATCATGCGAAAGGTAAATGAAACCAGTAGTGGCCGATGCGGGTGTGGCATTCACTAAGACCCCGTTAAACTGCTGCCCGTGCCTCGCCGGTACAAGCTCACTTCCCCTGGTTGACTTATCAAGCAGCCTCTTAACATCTTTTTCTTCTTTTAACGAGGTATAGACCCGCACATCACTGTCATCACCTGGGCGAGAGCCGGTGCCAACATGAGCAAGACGACGGTAAGCACTGCGCATATTAACGTGGCAGGATGCCCCTGCTCTACCCTGAAGCCTTACGCCAAAGTCTTCGCAAAGTAACAAAATCTGACGTAGCTGGTTTTCATGCACGGACGCTGAGAGTGAAAGATTGAAACAGGAAAAGGTCAGTTCTAAAACCTTTTCGCGTTTGTCATTGAAATGAGCTTCCAGCCTGATGACTGGCTTTTCCGACATTGCAAAAGCTTTGTCCGTTACTCTGTACCGGCATTCATCTCCGAAACATTCTTTAACAACGCTGGCTATGACCGTGTCGTGTTCTCCATCTTCCGGAGCTGGCACAAAGATTTCAAATTGTGCCGGTGTATCCGGCTCAAGCAGAACGGGATAGAGACGCGGAGAATTAAGCAAAGCGCATTCAGAATTAATGAGCTTAACCCAGGCGCTTTTGTCGTCCGGATCCTTAAGCTGCTGTCCAAGGTTATCGCAAAAGTCAACTATCTGACGGGTATGCTCATCCGTGACTGCACAGATCAGGTTAAGACCATGCGTGGCCATACGCAGTTCCCGGGTTCGGGACTGGGAATTGATCGACCAGGGGTTAAGTGAAAGCGAAATAGGGCTTATGGAAGGGACGACCGTCTCATTCTGCAAATCTGTAAGCTGGCAGTTCGCAGTAGGCTTCGGGGAAAGGGTACTAAATATGTAACTTGCCTGTTGTTTAGTACTGGCCTGGATATAAAACATCGCGTCCATGCTTGTATCCCGGGATGAAATTGAAAATAGCTTCATTTTTAACCTTAATGGATGAGCGATTTATAGTCATGTGCAGACAAATGAACATTATGTGCGCCATCATTCCATTCAAAGAATAATCGATACTTAGAGTTTACTCGAATGGAGGAATAACGGTTTGACGTCATTCTTAAGCGTTCATAACGCAAGCTGTTGGATAATAACTCCCGCTCACTCTGGACATTATCCAGCGTTTCAAGTCGACACAGAATCGCGTTAATAATTTCAGAAGGAATACCTGCCGTTGTTTTTCCATTACGGAAGAACTTTTCAAGCCGTCTGTCTTTAAATGAATGGATCATAGTTCCTCCGTAATAATTGACCTTAAAATTAAATTAAAAGGGCTTTGAATTAATGAATACCTAAAATGCGGGCGGCAACTGCCAGCTGCTTATCACTTAACTGACGCTGGTGGGTTAAAGAAGACTTAAGGCTTTCCAGAAAATTATTACTACTGGATTGTTGGGTGATTGCATCAACCATTTTTTGATGAGACCTGCACCATGCTGTGAACGCAGAACTGTGGGCGCTTTCAGTCCTTAAACGCTCGTCTTGCAGGGATGCTGACACTTTGCGGGCAGCTTGCGCATTAATGCGGTACAGCGCATTCAGCGTGTAAGCAGTACGGGTCGTTTCGAGGCTGTAACCCGTGGCTTTACAAGCCATACAGCGACTTCTATAAAAATGCTTACGCTCTCCCCGCCCATTGCATTTATCGCAAACAATACGAAAAGTATATTCCGCAGTACCTTTTACAGAATCAACACAGCGGATTTTTGCGCTGGAGATTTCAATTCCACTGCGATCATAATATTTGGTCATAATGTGATTCCTCCGGTTAGTTCTGGAGTAATCATGACAGAATGAATCTACTGGCTAATAACCTGAGAGTAAATATTTTAAAAAAACATTGAGAGAGGGGCTGCAAATTTATACACGAAGGATTCAAATATAATTTGTTTAAAAAATTAAGAGCATTCTGAAGTAAAATTGCATCAAAAAGCATTCATGGATAAATCATGTACTGGTGCCAGCGATTTAAACGAGGACATTGTTCCGGTGTAATTACACAGTTTAGCATCATAGATTATAACCAAAAGGAAGGAGTCCTTCCCGTCTCGGGAATATTACTTTCCCGTTTGCAGTTTAAGAGACACTTAATGAGAAAGTAATAATTAAGTCATGCTCAACTCTACATTTTACATTGAGGATGGCGTAACAGGGTACGGCATACTACCGTACCCTTGTGTAGGGTTTATGTTTGAGGGAATTCTATAGTAAATGTGGCCGTGCCAGATTGACCACTTACAGCGGGAGTAACGGGATATGTGCGCTCTTCACCATTACCAAGATCCAGTGACAGCGATTTAGTTTCACCAGGCTGGACCGTAACTCCGGCAACCGTAACGCCGAACTGGGCGTTTTTCTGAACAGTCAGGGTTCCGTTTAACTGTCCGGTAATGATAGAACCGTCCTGACGACGCAACACACTGGTTCGGATGATGGCCAGCGGCGTGTTGTCCGTTGCTTTCAGTGCTACGGCTGTGGCCAGCGTCTTGAGATTATCCAGCATAATCAGGTTAGCTGGCTGGTAGGTAAAATTAAGCGTTTTAGTGGTCCGGTTACCTGATTCGTCAATAGCCAGAGCCTCCAGATGATACATCTGTCCCGATTCGTCAGTATTGGGGAAGATTCTGGGGTATTCAGGAATAAAGACATCCTTGGATAGCGGCGTGAATGCAAGGGTGACCTTTTCAGAGTTAGGTCCACCAGCGAGCTGAAGCGATATCAGGGAAGCATCCCCAGAGGCATCAGTAACGCTTATGCGTAGGTTCTCAAGCCCTTTAACCAGTTTTCCTTCTGCGTCTGCGCCATTAAAGCTGAACGCAATAACCGGAAGCGTTGAGTCAATTTTCAGCGGTGCATTAAGCGTTTTGGTTCCTGTGTTTCCAACAAGATCCGTGGCAGACACGCTAACAACCGTATAATCCCCGTCCGGTAGACCAGCGTATGAGAAAGTGGCGTTTTTGGTTTTATAATCGCTTTCACTGACAGTCACAGGCTTCAGGGTGAAAGTTTCCCCCCGGGCATTTTTAAGGGTGGCTTCGAAAACTTTGGTATCCCAGTAGCTGATGTTCCAGGCGTTGACGCGATCATTATCGGTGGCCGTCATAGTGATTGTCTTGGAGGCCTTGTTTACCTGAGCGACATTAACCACCGGTGGGTTGTTATCCCAGATAACCGTAAAATTACCAGCAAGCGCATCGAATATGCTGTCACCATCTTTTCCCGAGTAAAGATGCAGATACTCAAATCCTTTGTCACTGGTGTAGTTGAAGTTAACCGTCATCTCGCATGAACTTTGTCCGACAGGAATAGTGCAGAACCAGGCTGCATTTTTTACCGTTCTGAACTTTTGCACGTATGGTCGGGGTTCTGCGGTTACCTTTATGCGGCTAATGGTGGCGGTTTTAACGCTGATTGAGGCCTGAGTTAACCACTCACTGGTATCACTCCGGTACATCTCTTTAGCCACTATCTTCGGGGCTATTTCCATCGCCGGGGCTGGAGTGAAGTTGAGGGAGTTATGATGAATTCGTCTTACTCCTCCCGCCAGAGTCTGAAATTCATGATAAGTATCCCCCACATTTGGATATATGTATTTGAAAGTATAGATATTATAAGTGCTATCGGACGTCTGGAAATTCGAGTCCGCCCAGCCATATTTGGAACCGTTAACAGCAGTAAAGTCACTTTTCTTCCTTAATACCCGTACGGAAATAGGGTTCTGGAAGACGGTCATGCCAGACTGATAGGAGACCCATGATCCGGTAGTGGCGTCCTGCACCTGGATGATATCGTCAGGCTTAACCCGATCAATTACGCTTCGGCGGCTTAGTTCGCTCCTGTTTCCCGCTTTGTCATAAAGGTAGATCCCCACTTTATATTCAGAGCGGTTTTCCGGTGCCAGGGCATTGCTGCTTGCGTCGGCGACTTGAACGGTTACGCTACCTTCCACTGTATTAATTTCCGCTGGCTTTTTACGCTCCACTCCAGCGGCATCGGTTATGAAATATTCAGCATTAGCAAGCCCGGAACCTTTATCACTCAGTCCATTAAAGACCAGTGCCTGGACGCTGGCGTACTGCATACCGGCTGGTACTGAAGTGAAGATCGCTTCGCTGCCAAAGTTCCACCCATTTCTCGTATAACTTATGGTACCCGTTGCCGGAGGCGTTCGGTCAATTGCAAGCGGGTAATCCTGCCGGGAGACCTCCTTCCCTTGCAAGTCGGTAATCACCTCTCTGAGGGTGAAGCTATCTTCTCCCATCGCTGGTACGGTCAGAGTCTTGCCGTAATAATCAAAGCCTGTCGAAGATGTGGTACGGTCATCAACGGTAACCAGGCTGCTTTTCGTGCTCCAGATGAGGCTCCCGTCACTTTTCAGCAGACTGAGCGTAATATAACGGTCCAGACCGGAAATAACGGCAACGTCAAAGCTCGTTACCGGATTAATCCATACGGATGCAGGCGATACGGTCTTTTTAACGTTCAGGGTATCTTTAAAGCTGAATTCTGCGATTTCAGCGGAAGCTCCTGCGCTGAAACCTGCAAATGCAATAAGCAGGGCTAGTTTGATTTTCATGGGTTGTCTCCTGATCAGGTTCCCCATGATACTTTTTCAGTGTTCGTGATCTTTTCGGGAAAATAGCTATTTTTGATGTTTTTCTTTTCTGCCCGGCGGGACTTTTTTGTTTACGTGAATGCAACAAAACCAGAAAAGTTACTTTTTGATAGGGTAAAATTAGGTTTCCCTAATTTCCAGAAGCAAGCGAAAGCAGAACTAGCTTAATAGCCATTAAGAACGCCATACCTATTGATAAATAACGCTCCTTACATTTAATGATTTGAGCATTTAAAAATGAATTAGCGAAAGAATTTTGGTTTGCTTTTTATTGCATGAGTAAAACAGTATTAATAATCCGGAGCCATTAGAACGTACTCTAAAGACTCCGGTATACAGATATCTTGCCAGTAAAAATGGCCTTACTCCTCATCATCCCCCAGCGCTTTTTTGATGGCGCGGCGGCGGGCTGCATCACCTACACGATATCCGACTGAATATACGTCATTCAACCGGCGCAGAATAAGATTTATTTCCTCATCTTGAATGTAGGCAGGTAAACACAGAACCACGTCGCCATCTTCATCATAGACTCGAACAACTTCCTTCTGCCCATCTCGCTCGCGAATAATCTGGACATGCTGAACCCTGGTGTATTCTGGGTTTACGCTCATTTTAAGTATCTCTCTGTAATTGTTGTTACCAGTTAGCTATAAGCCGGATAATTCTGGTATTCAGTGTTCTGCACAGCAATCGCCTGCTCGTGGATCATTGACACTGCCAGGCGGGCTTTAACTCGCTTGCTGGTGAGAAAACGCTTCACTTCTTTAAGTTCGCTGCCAGCCGACAGCATATTGAAGACATGCTGTTTGAGACTGTTGTTATTTTTGGCCACTTGTTTCTCCATCATCTTTGTACATGGTTATTTCAGGCTGGCCTGCCAGATCACACACGTTATCCATATGCTTTTGGACCCAGTCTGTTAGACCCAGACCTTCGGCCTTTGCCTGATTGACGTAACGCAGTTTACGTTCAGGGGTAACCCGCATCTGTAGTTGTGCCGTCGCTGGAACCGCCTCTTTCAGGGCGTTAAGGCCCCTCTGATCACGGGCCTGAATTGATGGTTTACCGCTAGGCATCTGATGTATCGCTCTCCCGGCGAGCGGTGGACAGCTCTATTTCTTTTGCGATAGCTTTATCTATGGCATCCAGCTGCATGGCAAACTTGATTTCAAGCGAACAGCGTAATGCCTTCAGGGCGCGTTCTTTGGTGCTGTATTGTGGTATGCCGTTCTGGCTACCATTCATGCCTCGCATGCGGCGGGAGGTTGCATCGACAACCTCTCCCTCTTCCCGTGTGCCGTGAACCGTAGTTCCGCTCCATGTCGGATAAACAGTGCCAGTGGCGGTGTTGAAGCTCCAGCCGTTTTGGTATTCCCCCGAGACCTCTGGTACGGGCATATCGCGTTCAACGCCATAGTCAGACCAGCGTAAAGCGCGGTTTATTCTGGCCTGTGCCACCAGCTCATCATACGCGGCTTGTTCTTTTTTATTCATCGCCATTTAGGGCAATCTCCTTAGAGGGGAATTAGGTGTTATATCGGTACGTAAGTGCTTTTCAGGCCTAATCTCTGACAAGGCCTGATGTGCCAGACTGCCGTTGCATTCACCGTTTTATGGCGGTTGACAGAGCCTCATTAAGAGCCGCAATTAGCTCAGGCGAAGTCGGCTCCAGATTTTTGGAAGCGTTCAGCAGCTCCTGAAGTGAAGAGATTTCCTTTGGCTCCACCTGGTTTGTTTCAGGTGCCGTTTTTTGCACTTCATCCAGTGTACGCTGTGCACCGTTATCCAGCACCAGCACCCCCCCGGCACGAATTTCTGAAATGGTGCGCAACGTATACATCAATTTATCCCAGACACGGCTACCAACCTCGAACCCGGAATCAGCTACTTTTTCTTCATTATGCTTTTGAAAAATTTCTTCTAACCAAGTGGTGAAGCGCTTTCCAAAAGTATTGGCGGCTAAAGAAGTGCAGGAATAAACCTGTTCGACCTGTTTTGTTCCATTTTTATCAGTGAATGTAATGAGACCGATTCGGCCACTGTTAACAGTGTAAAAGCGAGGTTGAAAGCCAGCTTTGAGAAGGTTTTCAATAGCTGAAAAAAAATCTTTTTTGAGCATCGGTTTCAAAATGGTTTTCCTTTTATGCCCGGTGCCGCCGGGGCGGTGGCGTTAAATATACGCCATGTAAGTAAATTAATTTATACCCATTTGATTGTCAATACAAACAAAAAAACAAACCATGTTTATTATTTTATCAACGATGCTATTTTAAAGTCCGTCTAAAATAAAAAACCAAAAAGTTAAATTTGAAGCCGTCCTTCCTAAATTCATTTCTTGCGCATATTAGCACCCTGCTTTAAGTAAATAATTTTTGAAAAAGTTGTCTGGAGGTTATTAGCTCGTGCATCTGGATTGGTAATATAAAGCCAACACAGAAAAGGAAAACAAAATGTATAAATTAGTATCTCCTCGTGAACTGACTGAGATTATTACCGGTTTACTGCTTAAACCTGAACTCCTTGGTGAGCTGGACTCACCAGAAAAGCATCGGATGTTTATGGCAGATTTAGGCCGCGTGGTGGCCGAACATTGTGGAGGTCTGGTAAACAGCGTCGTCTTGCCAGGAACAGAAGTTACAGTGTCGGATGGGTTACCGCTTAATGGCCAGCCGGTACGTTATCTCGGAATCAAAGAGAACATCCCTCACCTCCTTGTAGAGCCTGATGCTTCCTTACCTTCGCTCGCTAAAAACGTCTGGATGTATGCAGATCCTGAAGGCTGGAAAGAACATTTTGGAGCTGAGGAAGACTGCCTTACTCCTGAAATGATGCAGCTGTTCCGTAAAGGTATCCAGGCTCTTCAGAAAGAGCATGACACCCCTGAAATTAGCCTCACACTTCAGGACTGGCGCCTGGAGGAGGAAACACTGCCAGAAGAGGACAGTCAGGCCTATCAGGTCAGCGTTACCGGCCAACATAACATCCACTGTGAAGTTGTTAACAAGGAAGGTAACCCCTGTTTTGGTGTCATGTTCGAAATCGATCAGGGTGTGCCTGCCTTACACATCAACACCGGCGGGGATATGTTGCTCCACATTCATTGCGCCCATAACGGACTCGTTCTGACCCCTGATGCAAGCGGTCAGCGATTTGATAAGGCTCCCGTTGACCGCTTCTCTTATAACAGCCCATCCCTGCTGTTGTCTGCCGACTAACCAAGGCCAAATCTGAATTGTCCCGTTTAAGTAACCAACCCGCTGCCGCCAGGCGGGTAAATCCTCTTAATGGAGTTTTAATGCAAATCTCAACTGAAGTTCTGAACGTCTTATCTCGCTGCCGTGCTGAAGGGAACTTTCTTTTCCTGGCCGACCAGCTCGACCGCAGCATTTATGTTAAGACAAACAAAGTGCTCGAAGCCGCCGGTGGCAAATGGAACCGAAAAGAGCAGGCACATATTTTTACGGCGGATGCAGCTGAGCGTATCGAGCAAATCATTCTGACAGGTTCGGTTGACATCCCACGAGATCTGTTCAATTTCTTCCCTACACCTGAGAATTTAGTCACAGATATGGTTCTACGCGCTGAACCAGCTGCCGGGGAGCGTGTACTGGAGCCAGAGTTTGGTGATGGCCGCATTCTGAAAGCCTTAAAACTGGCGGCTCCGGATGCATTGATTACCGGGATCGAATTGAACGATGAGCGATTCCTTGCAGTGAAGAACGATAGTGTCCTTAGCACAGGAGTCGAGCTGGTGCATACCGACTTTCTTGGGTACCAGCCCGATGAAACTTTTGATGTTATCGTTATGAATCCACCATTCCTTAAACGCTCTGACGTTAAACATGTCATGCATGCCATCGCAATGCTCGCTAAGCGAGGTCGCTTACAGGCCATTCTGTCAGCTGGGGTATTGTTCCGGGAAGACACACTGACAAAAGCGCTCAGGGAGCGAGTCAAACAACTTGGCGGACAAATTTCGCCTCTTCCGGATGATACATTTAGGGAGTCCGGAACAAAGGTCAAAACAGCCCGCCTTGAAATTGATCTTCGCCGCTAACTGACAAGCAACCGGAAAGAAATCTTAATACGAGTAGCCGGTTAAAGTTACCTGACCGGCTTAACTGACTAAATCAATAAAGAGTGAACAGAAATGACGCATACTGCCGTTTCTCAGGCTAATAGTGCTTTGCAGCTACCCACGGTGGAGCATGTCTACGCTCTTCTGAAAGCAAATTGTAAACCTGACCGCTTTGACGGGCGTGACGGACCCGTGTGGGGCCAGGAATACTCGTGGAATCTGGCAAAAGATCGCTTACAGGATCTGGAGAAATACGGTAAGGCATATGTCTCCCGTCATGAAGACCGTATGGGGGAAGGATTTAGTTTTGGTCCTGACCTGTTAATTATTCGCTAACGCTCCTAATGCCTGATGATATGGTAAGCACAACTGGAAAAATATGTTTTCAAAGCCTATGACCACTTTCACACCAGAACGTATTGAACAAATTTTGGAATTTGCCGAGGGTAGTAACCCAAGCGAAGCAATGAGTCTCAGAGCTGACGAAGTTGCTGTACTGGCACGTATTGGAAAGGCAGTTATGTCGATTGCGCCTGTTTATCAGTGCGAGTTTTGCCACCATGACGCAACCGGGCAACTTCAGTGGCACTGGGAAGATGTGAACAAAGCTTTTTATGATAAATACGATCCAGACAGACGCGGAAGACGTCGAATCCTCTATACCGCCCCGCCGATGCCTTTAGTTTCGGCTGACCTGCTTAACATGGCTTCATCTGCTATTGAAGACTTGCTCACTAACAAAGACAGAAGTGGTGCGGGAATGTGGAATGACATTCCAGAACAGCTACGACGCGCAGCAGAACTGGTAATGGATAATAGCCGGGCCGCTGAAACAGAAGCGATGCTGATGCGTCTTTATGTAGAATGTGACACAGGTGAGCGCAGGGGCAACGGCACTCAATCTGGCGTAGCAATGCCTTCTTGGCAAACCGTTGAAGAGGCACGTGTGTTGCTAGGGGTGAAATGATGCAGTTCTCGCCAGGGCAGTTTGTAATTCACAACAAGAAGCGCCTTGCGGAACGAAGGTAGACGTACTGACTGAGGTTCACTCCCCTCTCGACTGGTGGCGTAATGCCGCCAGGTTTTGATTCATATATGCCGTCCGTTAACGCATTTATATCTGACATACCTAATTTATCCTGATTCTTTTTTACACAAAGTAAAAGCATCACTTAATGCGATATGTGGATGCCGATAGTTTCAGGCTAATGTTATAAGTTTTGCAATCGTTGCCAGTTTGGACACCACAGAAATGTCAGATGTAATTCCAAAAAGAAAGATTTCCGTCCTGAACGCACAATAAGGTTTGTCGAAAGGCAAATTATAGATTTGTAATTTCGAGCACCATATGGAGAAGTTTTTTATACTTTTACGAACATAGTGACCTTTAGGAAAAGCTTAAAATAACACCAAACCTAAAGGGGAATAAGAATGAAACATCTCGCTTTTATTACTGCTGTAGCCGGACTCGGTATGTCTGTTCAGGCCCCAGCTCAGATATATGAATCGGCCTTTAAAGACACGAACGGTATTGAGATCCACGCCCCGTCTTCTCGTCTTATGCTTAATCCGGCATCACCGGTAACTTTGACACTTATTTCAGGTCTTGATCGTTTCGTTAATGTCAAAGTCACGAAAGACACTGGAACTGTCATTCTTAATACTACGACTACACGGACGGGTGTATCAGACCGACTAACAGCTGCTGACGGTAGTGAGTTCTACGGCAAAAAAGTAACTTTGCCTGCTTTGGGTGAAGGCAAATTTGTCGTTCAGATAAACGTGTTAGATCTCAATCAGAAGCCTGTAGCGACCTATAACTATAACTGGCTAATTGATGTCACCCCTCCAGCGGCAAATGCTCTTACCGCTAATACTGGTTCTGGCTCTACCGCTGGTGACGTGTGGAAGCTTGGATTAGAGGCAACGGGGCAGTATGACTTCACCTCTTCGGGCGTAAGTGATGCAAATGGTATTGATAAGGGCCTAATATATATTTACAGGCAGGACGGTAGCCTCTACAGCACTACACAGATGCAGTATGACGTATCCGGCCAAAAGATGTACCACACTTACTCTAAGAATTCAGTTAAGGGAACCGGAATACCAGACAGCAACCTGGATGAAGACTTTACTGCAAAAGTTGTTATCTTCGATAACGCAGGTAATAGCCGAACGCTGCCAACTCAAAAATTTCGCTACGACAACACGCTGGGTGAGATGACACTGTGGGCCGTTCATGATCCAAATACGTCTTCCAGCGTCGTACCCGGGGTTTCTAATTATCCGGCTTACAAAGCCGGTATGGTCGTTAACGAAAACCCTATTCGATTAGTCTACCGGATCCCAAAATCTAACTACCGTGCTTATTCAGAAGGTGGGCTTCAGTTCATCAATCAATATTCCGCCCCCAAAGAGATAGCTGTAGACAGCACTTATGCTTATGTTGAAATGACTCTTCCCTATGGCTCAATTAATGGGGATATGGCTCGTATGGCGAACTTTGGCCAGTGGGGAGGGTATTATCCGTCATACAGCCTCGTTCTAAACCCATCTGCAAACCAAACGCCTGCATTTGCGGGTACCTGGGTAGATTTCCTCGATGATAAGGGGAACTGGGTTAAGTGGAAGGATTTTGAGAGTGTGGCTTCATCACGACTGCCAATTAAAATTTCCCGACTTCGTTTTAACGTTGAAGCCCGGCCCTTTGCACAAGAGATCGGCGGTAAGGCGACCTGCACCATTCCGGCAGGAAAAACCTCGTGTGAAGCGCCTGAGACGTTTGATATGGCCTTGGGTACCCAGGGCTACAATAGGATCCTTTACTTCGTTCGCAGCATCAGCAATCCCATTTTGCGGTCTGAGCAATGGATTATGACACGCTGGAACAATAAACAACTGCCGGTAATAAACTCGATATCATATGACGAGACTAACAAGCAGCTGGATGTACTGGCGTCACTTGAAGGCGATGGTAACTGGTTCGACTCGGTCTCATTGAGGGAATTTTATCTTTCCGATAAGAACACCGGTACCCGGATGTCACCCACAGGCGTAATCAAATCTCGTATCTCAGGTAACTACACGATTGCTTATGATTTATCCCGTCAGTCTGAAGGAAAATACAACGTTGAGGTCAACATCAGGGACTTCTTCCAGAACCAGACCAATAAAACTTTCGGAGAAATTGCTCTGGATAACACTCCTCCGACAGTGGCCATAACATTCGACGGAAAGCCGGTAAAAGACGATACGGTAGTGTACGGCCTGGAGAACCTCAGGATCGCTCTGGCAGATAATCTGACAACCCCGAGGATAACCCGTCTTCAGCTCGTAGGTGGCCCCACAGCTGATAACGTTGAGCTTACGTGGTCACCGGCAGGCAAAGATACATACATGCCTGAGTATCCGAGGCTGTTCCCAAATTTCGAACCATCTGAAAATTATTCAATTAGCGTAACAGTTGCCGATAGTCAGTCGAATACCAAAACCTATACTCAGAAGTTCAGTTATCTACCGAATAACCTTGTGCAGTTACATAATCTACGCACATTATCGGTCAGTTCGCCTCTCAAAACGACAGATGGCGTACCCCTTGCGTACCTGTCCACTAACGTTCTGCGTAAGACAAATGGAGAAATTGCTAAAGGGGTCCAGAACGCAACGCTGACTGTGCGGAAGGATGCAGCCTTCGGTATTAAATTTAACGGGGCACAGGCGGCTCCAGGTGAGTCAGTTGAGGTGCAAATAGATATGGGCCAGGGGGATAATCTTCTGTTACCCGTTTATCCTTCCGAAAATGGGAAAGTTGGCACCTCAGAATTCATGATTCAGATCGACGAGTTGAAGTAACTACCCGGAGCCGACAGTAAAACTGACGGCTTCAATTTTACTGCCCTCCTTGACTCCGATCAGCCAGTACGTCTTCAGAGATTCGCAAGGAAGAACCGAAAGAAAAGTTACTTTAATCGTACGTTTCCAGCGATGCTTTTAAAAGACAATGCACACTCGTTGATTACGACAATGGGAGTGAGTGTCGAAACCCTTGAGTAAGGATACCCGGTAAATATACAGCCCCGGGGATCCTCTTCCTTCAACCGGGGATGACAACGGTAGTGAGTCCGGCAACTCACTCCCGTTGTCACTTCTCTGACATATCGTCATACGAGCTTACTCAAGTGCATCCACAAAGATGGGATCGTTTTGAATCTAAACTGGTACTGGTTAGCCAGTCACTTGCATCTATTCCCCCGTCGATACTTAAGTGACAATTGTAGTGATCTGCAATACTGGTGTCTCAGAAACACTGACGACGGTAGAGACTCAATACCCTAACCCCTGACAACAGGAGTGAGCTTAGAGGTGTTACGCTGCTGTCACTTAATGCTTGGGAATTGCCTGACTCACAACCATTGTCATCCGGAGCTACTGATTAACGTTGAACCGCTGGACTTTAATGACAGTGGTAGTGATGGATAGGCTCATTTCCATTGTCGTCATTTTATCGGACAAGCCTCTTCGTCCTACAGGTTTAAGCTGACAATGGTAGTGATTGGATGATCTCACTACTGTTGTCACTCAGTTCTTTGAGCGGACCCTTCCCTCGGTTGGTCGGCATTAACAACGGTAGTGACTCGATTGGCTCACTGCCATTGTCATCGTGTAAATGACGTACCTTATCAGCTCAGCTGAAAGCAATGACAACGGAAGTGACTCTAATTGCTCACTGCCATTGTCGTCGTGTCTATTGAGAGCCTTATCAGTGCACCTGAAAAGCAATGACAACGGTAGTGATTCTAATGGCTCACTACCGTTGTCACCGTGTGTATTGAGAGGATGGTCCACTTAACTGGACGTCTATGACAATGGTAGTGACTTTAATAGCTCACTACCATTGTCGGCGTGTGAATTGAGAGGATGATCAGCTCAGCTGTACGGCCATGACAATAGTAATGACTTAATGAGCTCACTACCGTTGTCACCCTGTTAATTAAGAG
Organism: Enterobacter cloacae complex sp. IR5412; assembly: GCF_049237385.1. Classification (NCBI taxonomy): domain Bacteria; kingdom Pseudomonadati; phylum Pseudomonadota; class Gammaproteobacteria; order Enterobacterales; family Enterobacteriaceae; genus Enterobacter; species Enterobacter cloacae complex sp. IR5412. The sequence goes on from NZ_JBMKHQ010000012.1 coordinate 21,407, forward strand.
GCTCATCTGCTCTTCTGGAAGGCTATGACAACGGAAGTGACTTGCTGGGCTCAGTGCCATTGTCGCCGTATGAATTGAGAGGATCATCCGCTCTTCTGGATGGCAATGACAACGGTAATGACTTAATAGGCTCACTACCGTTGTCATCCTGTAAGTTAAGAGGTTGATCTGCTCAACGGGACGACTATGACAACGGTAGTGACTTGCTGGGCTCACTACCATTGTCACCCTGTGAATTGAGAGGTAGATCCGCTTAACCAGACGTCCATGACAACGGTAGTGACTTTCTGGGCTCAATACCGTTGTCACCCTGTGATTTAAGAGGTTGACCCGCTCTACTGGACGGCCATGACAACGGTAGTCACTTTCTGGGCTCACTACCGTTGTCGCCACATAGAATGAGAGGAGCATCAGCTCAGCTGAACGGCAATGACTACAGTAATGAGCTGGATGAAGCATAACCATTGACATCTGGCCCAACCGGAAGCCGTATTCGCCAATCCAATCGAGATTCACAATGGCCGTGACTCGCCGCATTAAGTTCCGGTGTCCTCCCAAAGCTGAACGCACACTCGGAGGACAATGACAATGCCAGTAAGGTACACATCATTACCATTGTCACTATAGCTACCAGAGAAGCCGGGATTTGAATGTCGATGGTAGTGAGTGGGTCAACTCACTGCCATTGTCACCCCGTTACGATATTTTCCGTTGGATGTACTGGCCAATGAAGTAAAGCGTAGAAACCGGGTGTTAACAGGTGACTCAGGAGAAAGCGTTGAATTCGCAATCTCGATCTACATAGGGTGGTAGAGAACAATGACAACGGTAATGACTTTTGACTCATTACCGTTGACGTGAAAGAGCGGGCTGGGACTAACGAAAATCGAAGAAGTAATTTAGCACCCGGAGCCTGAACCGCCGGGTTAACTTTAGCTGGCGTTGCTGTTCTTTTTCTGGCTTCGAAGACTACGAATATAGCGCAGTTCTTCAGCGGTTAAATCATGGACGGTAAGAACATCATCGCCGTCTATCGGGTCAGCTGGTGGGCATAACTCACCTTCTAAAACAGAAGACCCTGAGTTCTCTTCTTCATCTTCAACCACTTCTAAAGGAGGCTGAGTATTGTTCAAATTCAGATCGGGATCCCGCTTATGAATCTGGAAGTATACTTTTCCGTCTTTCTTAATTTCGGTGTACTGGAGGTATCCTATCGATGCCAACTCTTCAAGAGCCTTTCTCACGGTAGCATTCTGACTATTTGCTCGTGTTTTGAGGTTCAGACGATTTTTCAGCCGAGTAAGGGATATCGGTATAGGATTTGGCGGTAATGACTCTATGAACGTATAGAGAGCCTGGGCGCTTTCCTTCTTGGCCAACTCCTTAATTGCCTTCAGCTGCATCAAAACCTTATGATCGTATTGATAGAGCTCGAAAATCTTAGGATCAACCTGAAGGACAACCTGATCTGATTCCGGGTCTAACAGGGCAGACTGTACCAGATGCGTTGTATAGACTTTGGACGAGTTATTACTGGTGAACGACAAGGTAACGGATGCTAACCTGCGTAAGGAGGCGTCTATACGTTTTCTGGACGCTGTAGATGAGCGATAATTTTCAGGCGTACATAGCTTGAGGAATTCAGTGAATTTTAAGCTTATCGTGTCATTGTTAATCGGATGATTGGCATAGGTTCGAATGATGCCCATCCACGTCTTAAAATCTACTGACATATCAAGACGCTCACCGACAATTGAAATATTGGTGAACCCCTCGCTCTCCATTAAAGAGAGCGTCTGTAACTCTTTCGTTGCGTCAAAGCCAACCGTTTTATATTCCCGATTTTGACGCCCCACACTCTTTGGTGATGGGACGAACAGCCCGAGCCGCATCAAAGCAATAGACTGCACCGTACGGTTGCTGTTAGGACGCAAAATGATGTCTTTACCTGATTCTTTCTCTCTAACAGAGAAAGCCCTGGTGACCAGGTCCTGCTGCTCAGTATCTTTCTCTTTAGTCATAATAAGTTATCACTGAATGTGTAAACAGATTGGTGAATAGTAAGCCCCAGCGAACTCTATGTCACTGGATGGATCATTGTGATGATCCATATCTGTGCATAAGTTCTACCTAAAAAAACGACTCCACTCATTAAAACTTGGCAAAAACTCTTTGCATACAATGACCTGCAACTCTTATCAACAACGGATCAGATCAAGTTAAAAAGATCTAATGAAAAGTCACTACTATTGTCGCTCTGATCACTACTGATGTCAAAAAACTCATTACCAACGTTATAATAATCACTACCAATGTCAAAATAATCACTACTGTTGTCACTGATCACGTCTCAGGCCTTGTGCCGTCTGGCCTGGAGGCAGCGGGGATCTCTTTTGATCTATCAGGAACACTAAGGTACTAATTATTGGAACTACCTTGTGGAAAATGGGGATAAATAAATGCTTAGTTCTTATACAGGTCTCAACTTGCCTCCCTGATAAAAACTGTCGTCAAAGCTAAATCACAGCCACAGGCATTTTCGGTGGATAAATTTTTGAGAAATAGAAGCATACATGCAGACTCGTGTCGCAAGTAATTGAAAGTAATAATTTATTTAAATAATGCGAGTCACCTTACCTTACAGTGGAAGTTTAAGTCTAACCTCACTACCATTGTCACTTAAAATCATTACCAACGTCGAAATAGTCTCTACCATTGTCTTTTAAGTCACTCCCGTTGTCACTTATGTCGCTACTGTTGTCAGTGACAATGCTCCAGCCCAGTAACCATGCGGCCTACAGCGTACCGGGATCTTCTTTGTACTCTCTGGCACCTTTGGGATCATTTATTGGATCTACATGAGGGATAAAATCTTTTGACGATTTCGTAGTGCAGTTATACCAGCGACTTAGCAAGACAAAAGCTGCAATTTAGTGACGAGTTACTAGTCTGCCCAACAAGAGCAATGCAGAGAAGATATGTGGTGAAATGACCATGGTAGTGAGTCTAATCACTACCATGGTCCGCAGTAAGCGTTACTTACGCAATGAACGTCGGACTGATTTGCAACAACATGGGCTACGGCGCATCAGAAGACGGCCGTTGTGCTTCAGCAAAACAGCCCTGCTTTATTTTAATTCTTCAATGTTAATCATGAACTCAGATCTGCCTGTAAGGCCGGATACAGCAGGGAAAATAGGAAAGCTACGGCTGTCCCCGAGCCCCAAATCCAGTTGAAGCTCTTTGCTTTCACCTGGCATCGCAGAAACACCATTTACAGTCACGCCGAATGCAGCGTCCTTACGGACAGTAAGCACTGCGTCCTGAAGCCCTGTAGCGATTGAACCATCCTTTTTACGCAGCTGGCTGGCATACAGAACAGCCAGAGGAGTATTGTCAGATGTTTTGAGAGAAGCATTGACAGCTAAGGTTTTCAGATTCTCTAGCCTGACGAGATTGTTTGGAAGGTAGTTAAATTCGACTGAGCTTTCTTTAACGTTGTTCATCTCATCTTTGGCCTGAACTGTGAGAGTGTATGTTTCGCCTTCATTAAGAGACGGAAAGATCTTGGGATAATTAGGTGCATACAGGTTGTTTCCCAGATTCACCCAAGACAATTCCACCGCATCAGAAACAGGGCCACCGCGAAGAGTCATACGGCTTAAGGATGGTTTAGTTAGAGCATCGGTGAGCTGTATACGGACGTTCTCCAGCCCATATACTGTTACGTTTTTGCTGATCGGTTTTCCTTCGTAGCTAATACTTACAGATGGTGCTGTATTATCAACGACAACAGTTTGATAAGGGAGGTTACCGGTATTGTTGAATGTATCTTGGGCATTAATTACCACGTTATAACTGCCTTCTGGTACCTCTTTCATGTTGAACTCATACGTGTAGTTCCCAGACGCCATATTTCTACCTGTTTGTTTGCCGGTTACGCTTATTTCTGCGTTGTTACGGTTTTTATCTGACAACCAAACTCGATTTACATAAACATGGTCGAAATATGAACCATCTCCAGGTTGATTCACGTAAACCTGGAGAATGTTGGTGGTTTCAATGTAATCAAATCCAGTGACGGAGGGACCCAGTGTATGCCAGGCTATATTCTCCCATATAGGGGCAAAGAAGGTTGCTTCGGTGGTTGACCTTACTTCATAGCCACTATGAAGATAGCCGGTAGTGCCATTTATAATATCCTGGGGCAAAGAGACGGTACAGGTTGTTGAGCCAGCTGGAATACTGCATGTTGCTCCGCCAGTGATTTTTTGATCATATGGCCTAGCCTGTACATTGAACCGGATATTAGTAAGTTTTATAGGCATATCAGATGCCTTGAACAGGTTCCAGTTTACGCTGTTGAACCATGTTCCATCAGCCTTTTGTCGTTCTATGGGTGAACTTCCCCAAGCCGGACTCTTTACAGAGGCAGGATCCCAGTTGAGCCAGCTGGCATACTGACCAAGATCTCCTCCAGACCATTGATATGTATTCACAGGTCTATAGTAGTTTCCATCTAAGGCACCCTGTGGCAGCTTAACTTCCACGTAGACATAGGTGGCATCTTCGGAAAGGACCTGTACTCCGCCATAGTTATTGGTAATGCTCATGCCACCATTTCGATATGGCTTCCAGTTAGTTCTTGGGATACGTATAACCAACTTGTAGGGGTTTTCCAGCACTGTAAGGCCTCGTTTAAACGGGACGTATCCCGAAGAAATGCCGGGTACAACACTGGTGCTTACACGTGAGTCATGAACTGCAAATGGCGTAAATTCTCCCATTTGATCGTCATATAAAAACCGCTGGGGAGGAATGTTAAGCGTATTTCCTGCCAGGTCCGTAACGATGAAATTGAAGGTGAATTCTTCATCAAGATCACTTGAGGGCATGCCAGCCTGGGTGTTCATATCTTTAATCCACGGATAGAACGCACGTTTATTGGCTGTGTCATAACTCAGGTTATTGTCGGAGACCACAGAACCATTACTTCGTTTAATGACAAGACGGATCTTGGCAATTCCACTAGCATCCTCAATACCGTCTGCAAATATAGAAAACTGGCCACTACCGCCTCGGCCCAACTCCCAAAGTGGCCCAGAAAGTACCATGTCGTAACCTGCGTTTTGACTCGGATAAATACTCTTATAGCGTGGAGGAGTTGTATCAACGATGAAATGATAAGTAGATGTGCTCACTACAGTCTGGCGAATATCCAGAGTTTCATTGACTACAGTAAAGGTCCCTTCTCCGAGCGCCGGTAGAACCATATCCTTTCCATAGTATTCTGTTCCATCGGCAGCAACGATACGATCTGCAACGCTCGTTTTGGTCGAGACGGAGGAATACATAACCTTTTTATCGCTGTCTCGTGTGACCGTCACTCGCTCGTACCGATCAAGACCCGATATCAAGTTCAGAGTCAAAACACCAGCGGGATTAAGATATGTTTGTGTTGCAGGCTTAATATTCCGAACAGCCTTATTGGTATCTGTAAATGAGTAGCTAAATACCTGAGCATGTGCCGAAGATACAGTAGCAAGGGCAGTTGCAACCATGCAGCCAATTAGAGTTTTACGCATATGATGCTCCGGGAATAGGTTATAGCCTTATTCTACGGATTCAGCCTACAAGGTCCGGTCGGATAAAGTGATAATTTGCCTGTTAAAAGAGACATCAAGTGAGAAAGCAACCAACGTACAGAATGCAAAATGGCGGCAGTGCATCTGGATGACGCAAAAGTAACTTTTTGTACCCACTTTTTTGGATTTTAGCCTTCAAAATGAGTATTCAACCAATCATAAAAGTAACTTTTGATAGACGCTGCTCCTTTATGTTTGCCAATTGTGCTGATATGTTTTTAAATTCAAGGAAGCGAGATTTTAAAAGCATCTGTTGAGTCAAATTTATGTAAAATAACAGGGTAACCATCACTTCTAGGTTGAGGAAACCCAATGTTATACATGCTCTTATGCTGTTTTCTGATGCTCAACAGTACATTCGTTATGTTCAGAGCAATGTCTGCAATAAGTAAAGGATCCGCTAAAGAAAACCGGTCTGAAATATCGCTGATAGTCCTAGCAACACTTGGAATTGCATCACCATTCATTGTCGCAATGATTACTATTAATGAAAGTATGACATCTAAAACAGTAACAGATTTTTCTTTGGGTGCTCAGTGGTCCGGAATGGTTTCAGCGGTAGCGCTAATGGGGTTATATGCTCGACGCGTTTGGAAAGAGAAGAAGTCCTTATTTACTGGCGCTTTCCTGGCCTCTTCCTTAATGGCCTTTATTTTTACTGACAGCCTTGTTTTCGTATCCCAGAAGGACACCGGCGTTCTGGCTACTTTCGTACTCGATAAAAACGCTGGAGATATTGATTGTAGTCGCCCGGCTATGATTGTCCATTACAGTAAAGGTGTTCCAACGGACTGGCGTTGCCCAACCAGTATCATGTTGATGGCGTATTCTTCATATCCTTTTTTACCTTGGCCTGAGTATAGCCATGGTACCAGCCAGTCTCTTACGGTTGTTATTGATACATTTATGGAAAACGCTGTTAATCTCAGTCAAAAATAATAAATAAACCTCTCTAGTGAGAGGTTTTATAAACCTGAGCCACCAATCTAATTAACTCTATATTTTTGTTTTAGCTTTTTTAAAGGTAGACTTACCGAATAAAACAGCAATTATAGAGCAAAGGCCTGGCGTTAGGACAAAAGCTAATAATGCACTGCCAAAACTTGTCATTTCAGGCACCACGAACCAGCTGATAGGCCACGTCAGGGCAGGTAAATTTAGCGGATCATAAAGCGCATGTAGAGCGCTTAACACACAGTAAAGTGCTAAAAAGCAAACTAGATAAACAACGATCCACATTTTAATTTGCTCAGCAATTTCAAATTTAGGACTGCCCATGCTTTACCTCAGTGGCTGAATATTGATGGTTAATATCTTTAATCACCCGTAAGCACTTAGTGCATACCTTAGTTCGATTTGTCTGCTTGTCCAGAGTGTATTTAACTTCAAGTTGACCTCCAGCATTAAGCAAAGTGAGCATCTCATCTTCTAACACGCTTCGGTAAATGGTCTTGTCCGAGAGTGTGCCCGGTAACGAGTACTCAACATAATTGTTTGAAACTCTTACCGATTTAGGGATTTTACCACTGAGCTGGATTTCATTCGTTGAAGGCATTACAGTTACTTTAATCACAGTTGCCGGTGACCAGAAATCCTGATAACGCACTTTATGAATTTTATCAGCTCTAAGGCCTAACCACACATTTCCGGCGATAAGAACAATAAGCAATCCATAAACTGATCGTCGAATGTTACGCCTTTTAATCACAATGTCCCCCATCCCTCAAATATCATTCTAAATAACTGCACCAGGATATCATGAGCGTAATTAAAAGAATTCTTCATAACCGGGGTTTTCAGTTGAGTTTGCGGACTCTTTACTTTGCGGTTTCTCGCCCTCTATTTGAGTATCCCTGACAGGTTTGGATTTACCCATGCTCCTCTGAAAGGTATCCATAACAAACTCAATATCTTCTTCTGGCAGGCTGGTGGGTTGGTTGCTCATAGGACTTCCTCTTGTTGAATACGTTCGGCGTACAGGATGCGAACCGAAACGGTCGTGTTTTCAAACTCGTTCTCAAAAACGTCCATCCATTCCGTCCGGAATTCTTCCCCCAGAAGGTTATCGAGCCCCTGAAGAGATAATGGAAGAACGGCTGCTAGAGATCCCCCGGCTGCGAGATGAGATGCAGCTGCCTGGAGATGCAGCCTGGCCCGGTTATCGGCAAAAGGTGGGTTCATCACGACATAATCAAACTTCTTCTGTTGATTAGACTTAGACCATGTGAGGAAGTCAGCTTCTGTCGTATCGTATCCCTTAGCCCGGGAGATAAGGCAATTCAAAGTATCAAGCTCGATGCCAGTAACGATCACACCGGCAGGGAATGATTTAAGCAAATCCGCATGGCCAATATTAGGCTCCAGGAGGGTATCCCCTTCCCCTGCACCGAGCAGGGAATATACATATTCGCTGATTCGGCAAGATGAAGGGTAAAACTGATGCGATACAATATCAGGCATCTCCCCTATCTGGCCGATGTAACGAATAACCTCACACGGATCATAGGAAAATGTCACATCGTATTTTGTTACTGTTGCCCCTAAGAACCGAAGGGTGTCAGCGGCAACACTCGAAGATTTGCGTTCGGCGAGAGACCCTAAAGATGTCCAGCAACTCCATTTATTGTCCCCGTCATTTTTAAACATTAGTTCAGAAAGCTGCATCCGGGTATCAAAGTCGATGCACTGCTTAAGTACAGGGAATGCCTCCAAAGATTTCTTGCTATGAGCCATGCGGTCGGCAGGTAATGCCAGCGGTACGATAGCTGATAAAATATTGTTAAGCCGCTCGGCGATATCAGGGTGGACGTCAATATGCATTGATCCATTTTTGTAAACCCTGAAACGAATACTGTTGCCATCGATGCAGATCCATTTTCTGAACCCCTCATGTTCGACCAACGCCTCAACCAATGATTTGGTGTTATGGATCGCCTTCACCTGTTCGCCACGGAAGAATGCGCATATAACGCGGAGCTCGCTCAGTGGTGAAATGCCAGACTCTTTAAAATCCACCCTTAATTTCTGCCAGGGGTATTTAGACGGCTCGCAAACTCCGGTAGTGATCATGCGGGTGGAGAACCCAAAAGCTTTGTTTGTCTTATGACTGCGGCTCAGAGACTGGAAGACGTCGTAAACCCTTTCTTTAATAAATTGATTGCGGTCATTAAGCAAAGCAACGACTGTGCCTACTACAGCGTCAGCTGTGAAATCAGGGATCACCTGAGGCGGCATAATATAGCGGTCGGCCGTAAACTGCTTATCCCATTCGTTACGTTTGGCATCCGACATGATAGGCAAAACATCAGTGAGTGCCATAACGCGTTTCCAGTATTCAGATCTCAGAGCGTTTTCCGCGAACAAGGCATCCGCTTCAGAGATACTGTGGTTGTAGCCTGAGAGATAAGAATAAAGTTTCTGGTGATTGTGGGTTTTGAACTGGACAGCCATGTGTTTCAACAAGCAGAGTTCATCATTATAGGACTCAACAAGATCCGCGATAATGCCGAGCTCTTTGCGCATATCTGGAAGAAATGTTTCAGAAGAGCTAACCACCAGGCTATGAGAGGTTGTTAAAGCCAGTACGCTGTGACCTGCATTATCGGGTTTAGCTTCAGAATCAAGAGATGACATTTTACCGGTCCTTTAGAAAAAACTTTTACCAGGATAGCAACGTCGCTCTGTAACCTAATAGGTTCAGTGACACGAAAAAGTTTTTTATGTCTCTGAATAAAACTTAAAGATGTCAACTCATAGAAAGAAGCAAAAAAAAAGCCCCGCATAAACGGGGCAAGAACGATACATGGAGGTTTAAAAAAGGCGGGCAAAAAGCCTGAATCCTTAATGACTCTGACAAAACCAACACTTTGCCAAAAGTAAATTATTCTGCGTCCGGCTGTGGGTCAGTATCCTGATCGGTCTCTTCCCCTGCCTTCTTAGCATTTTTTTTACGTGGGTATTTTGGCTTCTCACCATTAAGTTTTGCCTGACGATTCTCCGCACGGCGAAGCTGCTTGTTCTCTGATTCTGTGATCTCTTTTGAAAGATTTCTCAGCATCTCCAGAGTACTGCGGTTCAACGTAATGTTGATTTCTTCGTCAGCACTTGAATCTGTCATCTCCGGCAATTCAATATCCCCCAGTTTCTGTAATAAGCTGGTGGTGATGAGTTTGACGCCTTCTACGGCTTTTGTGGCAATAACCGGCGGAATCCGTGCTGGCTTGAAGTCTGAAGGTCTGACTCGTACCTGACCATGTTGGGTTTTTTTCACCGTGATGCCATTCGCATCGGCCTGCTCAAGTTCCGCGATCATCTTCTTGATACGTGAAATTGCTTCTGTTTCACCGAGCTCATCGATCAGTGAAAGCACGTTAACATACGAAATAGCGTCAGCATGAATCCATTTCTTGATAACAACAGAACAGGTTGTCAGGCGGATAAGAGAACTGATGGTCGTCGGGCTTTTATTTTCACGTTGAGCAATTCGTTCGAGTGACCAGCCAGCAAGAGAATGTAGGCGACGATAGGACTCGCCAAGCGCAACAGGAGAAAGCGCAAGACCACGGTTACCATCAATGGTCGCGAGCTCACAGCCAATTTCATCTTCTTTAATCTCAACGCAAAGGATTGTGATGTCATGATCTTCATCACATGCCATCATTGCGGCTTTTAAACGGCAGTGCCCCTGGCGAACAAAAGGTACCCCATCAATGACACGTACTCGGATAGGGTCTACATAGTCACCTCGAATGTAGGCATTCTTGATGTTGTAGATGTGTTCTTCAACCTCAGGGAGCTTATAGTAATCGTCACCCATTCCCATTTCGCGGGAGTTGAAGCCTGGCGTGACCTGAATTACTGAAGGGTGGATAGCCCATGCTTTCTGGTCACTTACTTCAGTACAAAGTTCAGGGTTTGCATCACGGAACTGTTTAAGCCCAGTGACGTAACGACCTGTGCCAGTAACTACTGAAAAGGCAACATGGGCCGTTTTAAAGACCTTGTCATTAGCTTGCTGTGTAGGTTCTGTCAGTAAAACACTCATAGGGGCTCCGTTACATTTTTCTGCTTACTTTCTGCGTAGCGGGGATACTACCGAAAAAAAAATCCATAATTTTTCGCAAAAAAGGTACTTTTTGAGCCTATTCTGATTTTTCACAAAAAAAGAGGGCTCCCCATTTCTTGTGATGGCATCAAAATCGCTTCATAAACAAAGACATAAATCCAAAACATAAAGTTCAGGTATCAGTGAGGAAAAATCTTATAAATCCGCAATGCTGAAAGTCAAAACTGTGCGTCTTAAACAACTTTTTTTTGCTCCCTAAGTTATTAGTTAAAGCCCGTGGTTAGGTACGATACCAGCACCTAAATTTCTCTCTCAGGTATAGACACTTTGACTCGACATCTCAGACACATGCCGATAATCAAATGGGCTGGTGGAAAAACGAAACTGATGCCTTTCATCAGCCATCACTACCCACACGATCATAGTTGCCGGTGGGTAGAACCCTTTATAGGCGGTGGTGCCGTTTTTCTGAACATGTTTGCACAAAATGCATTGCTTGCAGATAGCAATCCAGACTTGATCAACCTATACAGGACTATTCAAAGACAGAAAACTAACTTTATAAATCAGGTCCAAAACCTAGCGGATAAAACCTTTGTCGAAAAGGACTACTATGAGATGAGGGACCGTTTCAACAAAACCTGTATTTCTGGTCAACCGCTTCAAAGAGCGGCTTTGTTTTACTCCCTGAATCGCCTGGGCTATAACGGTATGTGCCGCTATAACTCAGAAAGAATCTATTCAGTGCCCTGGGGGAAACATACAGAACTGAAGCTTGACTTCAATAAAATAGACTACCTTTCATTTCGTCTTTCAGGTATTGAACTGATCACCGCTGGTTTTGAGGAGACTCTGGCCGCAACCGGCGAAGGAGATCAGATTTATTGTGATCCGCCATATGACAAAACAAGCAAAACTAGTTTTGTCAGTTACGATGGTAAACCGTTCAGCCAAAGCGACCACGTGCTGTTAGCAAATATGCTCGTTGACGCTCACAGAAAAGGCGCTGCTGTTGCGATATCAAATAGCCTGACACCATTCACTTTGGGCCTCTATGAAGAGCGTGGATTCGTCATACACAGACTCAGCGCTTACCGATCCGTAGGAAGTAAGCCAAATACACGGAAAACGGAAACAGAAATACTGGCCGTGCTGAAATAGAGTTAATTCTAATCAACGGGGCTAATCCATTCCTGAAAAGTTAATACCTCAGGGTGAGTTCGTTGAACATAAGGTATAAACTGAAGCTCTTCTATTCTCCGGTCGCCCCTCTTTCCTTCGCAAATAAATGAAATGAGTCCTTGCTGAGAAAGCCCAGTAAGGACGCTCATAAGTCTTATATTTAGAGTTTTAAGCTGTAAGTCGTTATTAATGTCCTCCACTTTATGAGAGCTCTGGCCTGAACGTTTAAGATACTCGTAAACCATGAAATTCGAATTTCGTCGTTTTAACAATTTTTCGGTTATGCATTCCTGAATGAAACCGCCAAGAGCATCTAAAAGCGGACTGAGAACTACCGGGAAAGTTAATGTGTAACTTTGAGAAGTTTTAGACAAAGTAAATGAATTTAGAAAGCTAAAGTTAAGTCTCTTTTTTGAATATGGAGCGTAAGCGACAAGAGTAGTTGACATAACAGTAAGTAAAGCTTCAAGATGTTCCACTGTTATTAATGTGGTTTTATCTGTATTTCTTAGATTATGGAAATCAATAAACGCTACTCTTGAACGGCTAAGCCAATCTTGTACTTTAATGTCGATAGAAAATTGCGATATATGATTTGAACATTCATTTTGGTTGATAGGGCATGCAGACGAAAGATGGTTATGGATTATCATGCATAGCACAAAAAAAGGAAATCGGCAGGCTGTGGGGCATTGAAAACCGGTTAAAGAAAGCTTAGACGTTTCATATGCGCTTACCGGAAAAGTAACTTTTCTTAACGTTGGCTTTGACGATGTTCTTGCATTTTTACAAATGAAACCGAGACCCAGATCATTGTGCATTTTAAAGTCCATCTCCATCATCACCTTTTAGCCTTAACTGTATGGTATTGGTATACAAAAAATTAAAAATTATAATTAATAAGATTATCATTTTTTTACTATTGAAAAGGTTGTGATAGAGGGGAATTTAAATGTAAAAGATTTATACTCGCAGATCTTTATGAGGGATAAAACCCATTGCGTAAGCAACAATATTACGTGAGTGAGTCCTAACGACAGTTTAAGTCTTGGCTCTATATTTAAGCAGTAAAACATTTAACTGTCTTGGAGTTTACTTAACTTAAAAACTGTTATTGCAGCATAATTTTTCGAATCAAAATCATAGAATTTTCTGACTTTTCCAGTCAAATGATAACGTTCACCCAATAAAATGTGATCCTGTTTATCGGCCGTTAAAGCGATCCCGTCATTTCTAACTTTACCAGTAAATGTAAAAAAATAACTCCCTTTACTTTTTGCGTACGCGGCCCTGACTTCAGTAAATGTTAGTTCAATGCTTATGACCTGGCCGATATTGTAGCTATGTTTTAAAATTTCTTGTTCATTTTCCGGAGTTTCAGACAACATCACATCAAAGGTTGTAAAGAAACAATCCAGCTGGCGTTCTGTCAAAAAACGGTTATTGTCTAGTTGCGCCAATATACTATTAGAAAACTTAGTGTTAGCCTTTTTTGCTTTCTCAATAAGTACGTGGTTTCTGGATTTCCATGCTTCGAGTGTTGGGTTAACACGCAGTTCCGGAATGTTATCGAGAAAGGTAATTGGCTCTAGTACCACTAATTTTTCAATAATGGGTCCAACTGTTTGCACCCCATGACACTTTTCACATACATCAGCCCCTTTGTGGCCTGTGCCCGCACATTCGTTACATTCTCTTTCGATAGGTGCATAATAATTTCCATCTCCGTTAAGGGATACATTCACTGAGGCTGGTACCATATGACCATCAAGAGTAAAGAAAAGAGATTTCATTTTCGAAACACCTCCAAACGTGCCTCTACGATTGCTACAGCTTCTTTCACAGTTTTTTCATAGTGGTCATGCCCTTCAGGAAATTGGTCAAAACGTTTACCGTGTTCTAACTCTTCCATGTTGCGTTTAAGGACTTCATGAGTTAGAAGCAAATCATTATAATTATCGATAAGAGTCAGCTTTATAGGTTTAATCACTCAACTAATCCTCGGTTTTTTATTCCTTAAGGAGATCTCGAATTTCCAGAAGCTCTTCTAATTTTGGTTTAGAAAGAATGATTGCTGTATTTTCGTCGTTAAGTAAAGACAATAAAATATTTAGCTTTTCATCATTCAAGATTATTTGAACACCATCATCAGAAAATATTACATTTTTACTATCAACATTTTTGAACAAGTGTGCACTATCTCTACCAAATTTTAGTTCTGTTTGAGTATTCGTTATAGATTCCGTATGTGTACTTTCCACAAGCTCAAGAAATTCAGATTTTAGCCGTTCTGTTTTCTTATGCGAGAGGCGCTTAATACCCAAAGTCTTACGTGTGACTGCCGAATTTTTCTTTTCTGGTCCGCCTTTATTTAAGGTGTCTGGTCCTGCTCCAGCTGCATTGTGTTCAGGTATGCCTACAATTTTGCTCGTTGTAGTCTCAATATTCTTAACGCCAGGTAAGAAACCTTCTATATGTTTTAAAACCATTTTGTGATCGTTGGAATATTTTAACATTATTTCAATGGCGAGCGTTTTTTTGATTAGATTTAGGCTAATCAAACGTTGAAGCTCTAATGGCATATCAAGGATTTTTAGCATATTACGAATTGCGGTAGTTGATCGTTGATATCGCATTGCTAGTTCTTCAACCGAATACCCGAGACTAACAGCATGAGCTAATGCATGAGCTTGCCCAACCGGATTTAGCCCATTGCTTCTGTTACCATCGAGGTTCTCAAGGTATTCTTCAATTTCGTTTTTATAATCGATTAAGATAACAGATAATTTTGGAATATTAGCACCTTCAGAAATTGCTAATTTTAAGCCATGAAAACGAGTATGACCTTGACGAACTAAATATTTACCTTTTCTTTTTACGACCTTGATCATATCAACCTGCCTTCCTTCCTTAAAGGCTTGTTTGATTGACACAATCATCGATTTGACAGGTTCTTGTTCGTAACACAAATCTCCGATTACCGCCTCTCGGGGATTAAATCCCTTTTCAATTTCAACTAGATTAGTATCCACTTCAATGACTGTATGTTTGCTGTTGTTCATATCTTCCTCCTGTTTACTACATGATACATGAACCTCAAATTTGCCAAATAGGGCTGATACATCTAAAAGGTAAACTCAAAAAATTTGCTTAATAAAATTAAAATAAAAACTGTCTTGAATAAAACAATGATAGTAAACCCACTTTCATTTCCGTTTGCGATCTGTAGATATTGATAAAGGAGCGCTATTCCTTGTTTTATATGGACTTATCATTGTTTTCAACAGGTTAGATCAATTCTTTAGATCACTAAAGATCAATAGAGTTCAAGTAAAGATCACGGCATCTTTAACTCATTGATTATAGTAACTTTATGAAAGGATCCGGCATTCGGATGCATGCGAAAAGCATTTGAATGAATAAGGAAGGCATTTACTGGAATGCTTATGGCATTTAGGTAAATGCGTAAAAAGCATTTGCAAGAATATGTTATAAACAGTTTGCCAAATGAAAATCTTATCACCGACGAGTTAAGTTAATGATTAAAAACAACGAGTTAATCCATCCTTTTGACGTAACCAGTAATGAATCAGGTAAGACTTATCAACTGACGCCTAACTCGTCCAAGTCGGTTCAGCCCGTGGCCCTGCTGAGATTGAGTGTATTTACCCCTGTCGGCACAAAAGAAAACCGCGACCGAAACTTTGAAGTTGATGCCTCTGATGAGCTTTCGTGTATGGAAATTGCAAGATCGGAGGGTTATGACGACATCAAGATAACTGGTGTCAAACTATCTATGTCTACCGACTTTAAGTGCTGGCTCGGGATCATCATGGCTTTCAGTAAATATGGTTTTACTTCCGAGAAGATTAGCCTGACTTTTAACGAGTTTGCGAAGATGTGTGGTATCAGTTCAACAAACATCAACAAACGAACTCGTGCGCGCTTTAAAGAGTCATTAATGAACCTTGCATCGGTAGTGCTTGCCTTCTCAGACTCTCGTAGTGGTCGGTTCACAGTAACGCATCTGGTGCAGAAGGCTATGATTGATCCAAAAAGCGATACTGTTGAGCTGGTTGGGGATCCTTCTATGTGGGAACTGTATCGTTACGACCATAAGACATTGTTAAGCCTTCAGGTTCTATACATTTTGGCTAAAAAAGAAGCTGCGCAATCTCTCTATATTTATTTTGAAGCAATGCCAGCTGGTACGTTGTTCGTTAATATGAAACGGTTGAGGGAAAGGTTGCTTCTTACAACCCCTATTCGTACGCAAAACCAGATAATTCGTAAAGCAATGCGGGAACTTGAATCTATCGGATATCTCGATTATCAAGAAGTTAAGAAAGGTCGCGACATACAATTTCAGATCTTCAAAAGAAGCCCTAAGCTGGCCCTTGCCAAACAAGGTTGAAAGCTATCTGGTATGCACTGGTTATAACCTGCTGAAAAATAAGTTATTTATCAGTGCTATGCTTAGTGCTTCTTTTACTACTGGTCTTACATCTCGGCTTAATGTGCAAAAAAGTAACTTTTCAAACGAACTCCTGACTATTCATCTGTATGCCTTTCTGACTCAAGCGTACATGCTAGCCCATTCATTAAATGCCGTTGAGCAAGATGGTTTCGTGCGCACTCTATTCACGTGAATGCCTTTTGTGGATTACGCCTCTTACATTCATACAAATGCTTTTGATGTCGGTATCCCAAAAATTCATTCATTGAAATGCTTTTGTTTGCCACTGTATCCCGAGCATAGCTATGCAGTGGTATAAAAAGGCATTTTGGTGAATGGCATTAGGTCGAATGACACACAGTTCAGCTTTGTTAAGAGCGAGAATGGTCCAAGACATCTATGACATTGGGCATCAGAAGGACTATGTGCTTGATATGAGATCAAAAAAATATCAGAAGCATCACAACTCCAATGGCATTCAAAGAAATGCCTTTGTTTTGTTAGTACACCAAACAACCCAAAATTCATGCAGTTATATCAAAGACTCATTCGCAAAAGGACTCAGCCAGAAAGCATTTGCTTAAATAGCATTGGCCAAAAGCATTCGAATGAATGATGTTCGTATGGACAAGACAAAGTCCCACTCACGCCCAGAGGTGTAAAAGGCATTTAGATGAATGACGCACCGGCCCGAGGATTGTATGTAGTTTCTCCAACTGATAGTTGCCGAACCAGGGAGCACAGTGATATGCGGCCTTCTCAGAATCAAGAGATAGATAATAAGGGAACAAAAAAGATTAGATATGAAGCTTAGTTACCTGCCCGATATCTAGTTAGAGCTTTTCAAACCATCAAAAGTGACTTTTATGCTTGAGGAGTCTCATCAGCTTCAGGATTGAGCTTAACGTAATCTTACCCCCTCCCCTCTTTCAAACTTTTACTAAGCGTTCACTGGTACCTTTCAAAGATTATGCTTTAGGCCCTTTGCTTAAAAATTCACCAATCGCTAAACGTTAAAAAAAGGGGGTTTATGCGAACGGAAGGATCGGAATAAAAAAGTATTATTCATTCGCGTTTACGTGAACTCAAATCTACACGGAGTAATTATGGAACTTTCTTTAAATATTGGCCTTAGTGAAAAGAAATCTAACACGGCTGCACTTTTTAAAACAAAAAGCGCAAAAGTGATTTTGTTTGTTCTGCTGACCGTGCTTTTTTGCGGTCTGGCATATGCGGGTTCAGATGATGGGGCACTGGGAGATATTTGGTCATACATGAGTGAAAGTATGACTGGAGCTCCGGGCAAAATTCTGGCAGCCGCGATGTTGATCTCAAGCGTATATTTCTCTGTCCTTAAGCCTAACCCGGGCCTGGCACTGGTTTCATTATTCATGATGCTGGTAATGGCCAACGGCGAGAAAATTATCAGCACCTTTATGGATGCTGGCGTACCGCTGTAATTTATTGTTAATCATGCATGAGGGGGTTCATCCCCCTCTCTGGATTTTTAATGAGTAAGCAGAACGACGTTCCTCAGCATACCTATAGATTCCCTTTCAGGATCAACATGCCTCTACTGATTTTGTTTTGGGATGCCAAAAAATTAGGGCTTGCATTCATTCTGGTTGCATTTGGGAATATCTTCGAATGCTTCGGGTTTTCTGTTGTAGCAGCGGTTGTGTATTGGATTGCGTATAACAAAGCAGCTGAGTCAGGAATAAGAGGATTGCTAAAACACAAACTCTGGTGGCTCGGTTTTTTGCCAGGTAAAGCAGTTTTTAGTAGCCGTTATTTCAACGATCCATTTATCAGAGATTTGTATTCTTGATGGAGCTATGAATGAAAATGCTAAGTGGCATTAACATCCCTTTTTTCAAAAAATCTAAAAAGGATGAAAACGGTGATCTTGAACAGTCATACGTAAAGAAAGATGAAAGTGCTAAGGGACGTTTTTTGGACATTAAAAAACGATTTAGCCCACAAGCTGAAGCGTCAGGTGCTGGAATTACATACAGCGCCCTGATTAATCGTGATACAAAACTTATCCGCATTAATACTGTTTCAATAGCCGTCATTGGGTTATTGGTTGCAAAGATTCTTTTTTTCACTGACCCAGTGACGATTGTTACCCCTCCAAACATGAATGAAGAGATCACGGTTGTTGGTAACAAAGCATCGGAATCTTATAAAACACAATGGGCTCTCTTTTTTAGTACCCTTTTAGGGAATATTAATCCAACTAATATTTCCTTTGTGACGGCCTATGTCCTCGATGCCCTTTCACCTGAACTACAGGCTAAAACGAGTGAGTCTTTACAGGAGCAGATAAATATCATGCAGGCTCGTGGTGTTGAGCAGACCTTTAAGCCTAATGATATTTACTTTGATCCAAAAAATGACATGGTCTATGTCTGGGGTACCAAAACGACTCGACTTGTAAATGTTCCGGACAAAACTGAATCATCGAAATGGACTTATGAATGGGTTCTCGGGATGAAAAATGGTCGCCCAAGAATTGCATATGTAAATCAATATTCCGGAACACCGAATATTAAAAAAATTACGATAAACGGCAAAGAGCAACTGGCAACGCTGGATAATCCGCCACCGTCTACAGGTAACAAGTGATGATTAAAAAAAAGGGCTTAGGCTTCAACGCAATTACAGCATTGATCATGCTCACGACTTCGAACTGCGTAATCGCTGAAGAATACCAATTGCCAGCAACAATTAATAACCCGGTTGTAATGCCAGTTGGTGCTGACGGATTTCAGAATGGAGCTGCAAAAGCCATTATTCCGGGTCAAGCTGGTTCTGAACAGTCAGGTGCACAAACAAACCTTAGTGAAGCCGGTAATGCGCAGGGACAAAAACCTACAACTGATCTCCCTACCGTGCAACTTTCCCCAGCCAGCAATGCTTCGCCTGCGGTAAGCGCTATTACTGGAGCATTATCAAATAATCCTAGTCTCCCCGGATTTGACGCACAGACCCGATCTGGTGCAATTGATAGCTATGGGAGACCAACAGGTACCTCTTCCCAGCAGAATGCAACCAATGCGACCGCCACGTCAAAAGCCGATGAACTTTATGTCGAAGCTCGTAACCGATATAAAGAAGTTCAGCGTGTAAATGTGCCGCCTGGTGGGAATGTGGTACTGCCAGTTTCACGAGGACTTCAAAACAGAATATCGACCAGCTTCAAGAATGCTTCTGTCAGTACTTCTACCCCTGCTGAAGAGGCAAGCATATTTGTTAATGGTGGCGATGTCTTTATTTCAACTAATACCGATAAACCAATCGGGATTATGTTGTCTGAAGATCAGGTACCTGAATCGACCTATAACCTGACCCTGGTACCGCTTGATGTTCCCGGTGCGATGATTTCAGTTACTACATCTTTAAGCCCATCTATGCAAGCCAAACGTGAAACCTCATTGGATAAGCAAAACTATGAGGAAATGTTGGCCCGCTCCCAGTCAGAAGAACTGGCTCCAACGGATCCAAAACAAGACGATCATAAACAAAGAATCATTGATTTATTGACTCCTGTGGCTCTTGGTGAGGTCCCTTCAGGATTCAGTTTACAACAGGACCGACTTTCTCGTATTCCTGCGCCAGAGCAGTCACCATGTAACTTTAATATGTATGCAAAGCTCGGTCAGAGACTGGTTGGCTCACGTGAACTTATTGATGTAATTCTTGTGAAAAACGATAAACCATACGGTCAAATCGTTGCTGATCAGCAGTGTATGGCAGAAGGCGTTATTGCAAGTGCTTTATTTGATAAAGCATACCTGCAACCGGGAGAAGAAACAGAGCTTTACATAGTCCGGGATAAATTGTTCAAGGAACGCGAGGCCCGGGTTACAACCAGACCAAGTCTAATCAGAAAATAATATGGGAAAAGTTACTTTGCCTGCTCTGCTTGGGGCCACCGTGATTGGTTTTGTCGTATTTGCTTTAACCAGCTTTTACTACAGGTCAGAATATATACCAAAAAGGAGTGTATTAATCGTTCCGGACGCACCCATTAGTATCGAAGATGGCAGTAACGCTTTTCCCGTTCAGACAGTAATAATGAACGATCCAACTCTTATTGATAAATTTGTAGGAGAGGGCAATATTAATGAGGAGAATGCTTTTGACTATCACAAAAGTAACGTTTTGGAACCTAATTACAAACATGAAATATCTAGAACGAGCCAGATAGATAAAGCTGAAATGAATCATCCATCTGTTCGTGAAAACTGGGCCAGAGCAGGTGAACCCTATATCGTTCCTCAGATGTCTGACAGCGAACGAAATCTAAAAATTAAACGATTCCAGAAACCTACAAGTGGAGCTAATCATGGACATTAAAAAGGCCTGGGAAAATAAGACCGTCAGACTTTCTGTTATTGGCGCTCTGCTGGTAGTGATTGTTTATATTATTAGCCAGTCTATTTTTTCCACACCAGTTAAGAAAGAAAAGAAAACACAGAAAAAAGACATGCAGACCAATTTGTTGTTAGATGATTCGCAAATGAACAAATTGAGTAATGAAGAAAGCCAGAAAGTATATAAAGAAATGGTTAAGCAAAACCGACTTGACCAAAATGCGGCGAAAGAGGACCGCGAAAAAGCAGAAAAAGCCCAACAGGAAACTAAAGCCCAAGTTGCAAGTTTAACTTCTCAACTTCAGCAGCTGTCTCAGCAAATTAATGATATGCAGACAAATCGAAACGGCAATCGTAACTTGGATGCTGGTAGTTCGCGTAAAACGATTAATGAGCAGGCACCGGCAGCTCCTTATCAGCTTAATGCTAATGCGCCGATTAATGGCGTAAACCCTAATTACGCTTCTATCACACCTACGCGTAATAGCCCAATGAGAACAATCACACAAAGTTCCATTAAGACTAATGGTACCGATGGTGTCATTCAGGTTATGCCCGTGTCTGAAAACAGAATCAAGGAAGGCAGAGAGGTCATTGCAGGAGATAAAGCGCCAACTCGGACTGTACGAGGTGATGGTACTGCGCCAGTTGATAGCAAAGCGCGGCATGCTGCCCGAAAAGATGAAATGTTTCTTCCGGCAACATCTATTATCACTGGTGTTCTGATTACCGGGCTTGAAGCGCCTACAAGCCTTTCTTCCAAATCAGAACCAATGCCAGTAACGATGCGTATTAAAAAAGATGTCATCATGCCCAATAATTTCACCATGGATTTGCGTGACTGTAACCTTCTGGGTTCAGCTGTTGGTGATCTGGCGTCACAGCGTGCTTACATACGTGCCACTTCTATCTCTTGTGTTAATTCAAAAGGGAAAGCTTTTGACGTAAAACTGGAAGCATATGCTGTAAGTGAAAATGACGGAAAAAATGGGATCCGAGGCACGCTTATCAGCCGAAATGGTAACGCAATTGCAGGAGCTGCATTTGCCGGTGGACTTTCTTCACTTGCCGGTAGCTTAAGTCCCAGTAAGGTATCTTCACTTAACATCGACCCTAATTCACAGGCTCAGTATCAGTCCCCTAATTTTGGTGCACTTGGGGCATTAGCCGGGGCTGGTGCAGCTCAAGGTGGTCTTAATCGACTCGTCGATTACTACACCGCAATTGCAGAACAACAGTGGCCAATCGTAGAAATTAGCCCTGGCCGAGCTATTACATTTGTCGTTCAGACCGGAACTACAATTCCAACGAATCTGACCAGTCGCTGAGGTTTAAATGGATAGTTTAGAAAAAAAAGAATCGCCTGAATCAGCTGGACCTGAAATCACTAAAAAAATGGTGCGAGAAAGGACAACAAAAAAAATTACCTTCGAAATTGATATTGAAAAAATATTGAAGTATTTATTTTTCTTCGCCTTTGCCGTATTGGTCATTATTTATGGTTATAAAGGCTTTATGAATGTTTACGATTACTTCAATAAACAATCCCAGCCTTCGTACAAGATTGCAGTGCTTGACATGCCTGAATTACGTAAGGAATTTTTCAAGCATCACGGAGGCCGTACTGCTGACAATGATAGATCTCAATTCGAAGAATATTTCAGAACATTAATGAAGATCTACCGTGACCGTGGCTATTTAATTATTGATGCAACGCTTGCCGTTACTGTACCGGATAGTGTTGAAATCGTCACTTATATGGAACTTGAAGATAGCTCTGAAGCGGTACAATCAAGTTCTTATAATGCAAAGAAGTAGAGGGCACCCAATAGTGAAAAAGTTACTTTTCCCTTTAATGGCGGCTTTCGCCATTATGGCGAATACGGTCACTTATGCTTCAGAGCAGGTCCTAACTAATAGTGATGCTGCTGCGTTAATGGCAAAGGCAAAGGAAGGTGGCGTTTCACCCAGTCAGATCTCGGGTGTGTTATCAAAAATGAAAGGATATAAACCTAAGGATGCCATATACATTCCTTCTGGTGGGCTATACCTCTTTCAGGACGAACGTTCGCAGCTAATGGCAGTAACGACCGATGGCCGATACTCCCTTACTGGGGGAAGCCTTGTTGATGTAATTAAACGTAAACCTGTTCTGACTGTAGAAGAAATCAGGAATTCCTATTTTATTAGTCTTGATGAGGCCCCCTTCCCTCTGGAAACTGTAGCGTCCATTCCTCTGGGAAATTCAAAGCTTAAAAGACAAGCAGCCATTTTCATAACACTTGATTGTGACGGTTGCATGGAACTTGTTAAGAAATTCTATGCAGATCGGGACAAGTATCGGATAGATATTGTTTTAGTTCCCTCACCCGGTGAGCCAAAAGAAGAGCTTAGAAGGCTCTGGTGTAGTAAAGAAAAAGGAAAAATAAACAACCTCGATATTCTTCGTTGGCTAATGGGAAGCAAATCCGACATTGAAAAAAGATTGCTCTCTCAAAAAGAAGCAGAAGAATGTCCGGCGGAACCTTTGGTAGCGTCATTGATGCTCGCAGGAATTTATAAATTGCAGGGTGTACCTTCAGTTGTCAGACAGGATGGTTTGGCTGGTAATGGCATTCCAAAAGATTTCGACTACTGGTTGAACCAAAGCGTTGAACCTCTCTTAAAAAATCCATTTGAGACAAATTAAGGCTAGTTTATGAACATCAAAAGATTGGTACTCAGTGCTCTGGTTGTAGGTACATCCTCATATCTTACGGGGTGCTCCATCGGTAGTTCCGAATCCGAATGTCCAGGCATTGAAAAGGGCGTTATCTGTAAAGGTCCTCGCGAAGTTATGGAGTTAACTAATAATCGAGATGATCTGTCTGCACTGGCGGGGGAAGAGTCGGAATCGGGAAAGGAGAAATCGGCTGTCAATGACAGCCGTTATCCAACTGAAATTAGCCCTCCAGGGGAAGTCAAATATCCACAGTCTACTACCCTTAAAAATCAGCCTGTGGCTTATTCAAAAACCGAAATTAAGCCAGTTGGTCAGTTACCTGTCATGTACGATAAAACTTTAAAAATGGGTGCCCCTACTTCATCCATTGGACCACGGCCTATTTCTGGTGTACCGGTTAATTCAAACGTAAGGATGACTAGCAGTTATAGCACTGCCTCTTCAACTGGTAACCCTTTCGTTCATCCGGCTGCGGAAGTCGTTAAACAAACAAGCTATCCGGTTTCTGCTGGAAATGCCCCACGCTACGTTGCACCTAATTCTGATATCAGCCCTGGTAAGGATATGTACTCTCTTTACAATGGCCAGCCCGTTAACCCGACTCTCAACCCTGGGCAGATCCAGCAATACCGTTCGCAAGGTTATAAACAAGCTGTAGTGGCTCCTGAACCACTTGCTGTTCTGCAACAGGGGAAAGTAATGAGAATTACTTTTGCACCTTATACCGATGATAACGATGCGCTTAATCTTCCCGGCTACGTTTATGTCAACGTAAAACCGCAAACATGGATTGCTGGCAAGAATTCGACCTCAAACCCAGCTCGCATAGTTCCTTTAGAAGTACAGGATGCGGCCCGGGAAAATATGCAGCAGCAACAAAAAGCAACTAAAGCTGTCTCTTCGAACGGCATTGTTAGACAACTGTAAGGTCAAATATGGAAGCTATCAATAATTACAATAGCGGTTTAAATCGCCATCAATTAGGTGGGTTTATCCCTGTTTACGATCAATTAGCAGGGACTCACTATTTTTTGATTGATGGCAACAGATTAGGGTTTATGTTTATCTGTAATCCATCCCCTGGAGTTTTTGATAATCAGCAAGATGTTCTTGCTGAAATGTTCAAAATGGATTTCCCTACAGATACTGTCTGTCAAATATCTCTGACTGCATTGCCAGACCTGACTTTACAGCTTAGTGCTTGGTCAGCTGTGCGAGGTGGGCGTATGACTGGGAACGATAAGCTTAAAGCAGATCTGCTTAATGGTTATCAGTTGGACTACTACGACAGAAGTATGCATAAGCCTTTAAAACCTGATCATGATAACCTTATGTTGAGGGATTTTCAGGTATGGATCTCGCTATCGATTCCTTTACAGTCTGCCCTTCCTACCGAGCTGGAACATTCGCGTATCGATTCACTTTACTCTGAACTTGTAAGTAAGTTAATTACGATTGGATTGCATCCGTTTAAGGTCGATGCAGAAAACTGGCTCTATTGTATAGATAAGGTCGTAAACCCCGGAAAGAACTCCCGGTGGGCTGAAGGTTTCATAGACGTTAACACTATGAAAAGGCTTAATGAACAAGTTAACGTTCCCGGCCGTAAGTATACAGTCACAGAAAATCATTTCTCATCAGTCACACAAAGTGACGACGAATCTGAGCATCGTTACTTCAAACAACTTTCCGTTGTAAAGTTTCCTGAATACGTCAATTTCGGTTGTATGTATGAGTTAGTAGTTAACTGGATGCATGGACGTAAGACAATTTTCAGCCCATTTATGATCACTCAGACTGTTCAGTTTGCCGATCCGCTCAAGT
Organism: Enterobacter cloacae complex sp. IR5412; assembly: GCF_049237385.1. NCBI lineage: Bacteria > Pseudomonadati > Pseudomonadota > Gammaproteobacteria > Enterobacterales > Enterobacteriaceae > Enterobacter > Enterobacter cloacae complex sp. IR5412. The sequence goes on from NZ_JBMKHQ010000012.1 coordinate 46,680, forward strand.
TGTCAAAAGAAAACGTCCGCTACAAAGCAATCACTAATAAACAGGCAAGTATACCTTCAGTTGTCACATTCTGCCCTCGCCTGCGGGATATGGATAATGACTACATGGCCGTAACTCGCGAGCTTGAGGATGGCGCAAAGCTTTTAAGAGGGTATCTTACTTTCACTGTTATGGGTAGTAATGCCAATTCTGTGCAGACAGCAGCTAACGATCTCAAATCCTTTTACCTCGAAAGCCGGGTCAAAGTAGCAGATGATTCCTTTATCGTTTTCCCGTCATTTATGTCATGTCTGCCAATGTGCAATGACCCAAAGACAATTTTCGACCTTGACCGTTCCGAAGTAGTGAGCAACACCGGAGCGGCTCATATGACACCGATCTTTGGGCCCTGGAAAGGTAATACAGATAGACCAGTACTGAGTTTAGTTTCTCGTGAAGGTCAACTCATGGGACTTGATATTTTCAAGACTTCTGCAAGCTATAACATGGTTATTGGTGCAACGTCAGGTGCAGGGAAGTCATTCTGGACAGCATATCTAATCAATAACTATCTTGGAGCTGGACCGCGATCTAATAACCTCGTTCATTATCGCTCAACATTTAAGCATTTTTTAGAAAACGAATACCCAGATGATGATCCTGACGGTGCTCAAGTATTTGTTGTGGACGTGGGCCGTTCTTACCAGGGGATTGCGGAACAATATACAAACAGTCAATTTATTGATTTCGGTAAAACCCCTGACTTCACCCTAAATCCCTTTGCCTTCCTAACTGACATCACTGTTAACGACGATGTATTTAACGAAGCACCTGAATTTACCGGTGAATCAACTTCAAACGATGCAGAAAAAGACAAAGTTGCTCAGACCATAATGGTTTTGAATCAGCTAAAAATTATGGCTTCAGAGAAAGGCCTTATCGATGATTATCAACAATCAGTGATGCTTCAGCTTATTGCAGAAGAGTACCAAGAATCCAGAAAATCAGGTCGGACCGGTTCAATAACCGGCTTTGCTCTGCGTTGCAAGAAGCATGAAGACAAACGTATAAAGGATATTGGGGAGCAACTCGGAGCATGGTGCGAAGGTGGAATTTATGGGCACCGGTTTACCGATACGTTGCCTCCAATCAACTTCGACAGCAGATTTATTGTTTTGGAACTGGAGGAGCTAAAAGGCACCCCCCACCTTCAGACAGTTGTATTAATGTCTATCATTCAGGCTGCTCAGCATGCAATGTTCATCAAAAAAGATGGGCGTCGTCGCTTGTTCATCCTTGATGAAGCATGGGAGTACATTCGTCCTGATAATTCATCAGGTGCCGGAAATCAATCAAACCAATTCTTCTCTTCCTTCCTCGAAGCGGCATGGCGTAGGTTCAGGAAAACAAACTGCGCTGGCATCTGTATCACACAGTCGTTTGAAGATTATTTTACTTCTTCTGTTGGCCGGGCCCTGACTGCTAACTCGCCTTGGAAGATAATCATGAAACAAGAAAAAGAAAGCATTGAAGCAATGAAGGCTAATAAATATTTTTCTACTTCAGATGCAGAATATGAACGTATGAAAAATATTCGTACAGTCAAAAAGGTGTTTTCAGAGATGTTAGTCAGGTTCGAAAACTTCCAAGAGATCTGTCGGTTATACGTAGACCGGAAAATGGAGCTTTGTTTTACTACGGATAGTGCTGACAGGAGTAAATTATGGGAAATTCAAAGCCGCGAGAATTGTAGCTATGGCGAGGCAATAGAAATTCTCTATGCTCAAGAAGTAGCAGCGGGTTTGGCCGCGTAGAGTAAATATCTTCAAGCAAAAATAATTAAACCAGATGTCTCATAAGAATCTGGTTTTTTATTGTATGCCTTAAGTAAACAAATGAGGTTGTGACTTAATGAGTTCATCACTGTGCTGCAAATTTTGGTTTTATAATTAATGTGGTGTAAAAACAGTGACATAAATACAAATCGCAGTTAGGTTGTGTACGCATTAAGTAAACAAAATTTATAACTTCAATACTGACATTATAAGATGAAAATCACGTAAATTACATTTTTGTTTACCAAAGGTAATCAAAGTAGCGCGGCATTATTAGTGAAAACAGATCACTGGTGTCATTTTGCATACAAAACTTAATATCCTTTAATCATTCTTCTAAAAGTTTATTATTAACGGTTTGGTTTCTGAAAATTTATCCAATTTGCTCACCGAAGACTTTTAACTTATTTAACCCCCTTTATCGCCAAACTGTGATTTTCTAATGTTAGTCTACAGTTCTAGGGCCCTTGCTCCCATGATGCGAATCCTGCCACCTAATAAAGATTAACGCCTCATTCCTGTATGCCGGTCTTACGACGCCAGTGCACGGACTATTTTTGGTCATCACAAGGACAGGCGGGAGATTTAATCAGGGCGTGGTGTTGCTGAGCAGCAGCTGCGGCACTGTAAGCCGAAGGCGGAATTAACTCCTTTATCACCATCTGGGGACGTCATTATGGGTAGCCCTTTTAACTTACTCAGGACCATTAAGCTAAAATTCCGGATAGCGATTGACGTAAGATTTAGGCTAAGCAGGTAAAGTGATCCCCGCTCCCGGGGTGACAACTTTATACAAAAGGCCGAGCGGAAGATTGTCCTTAGGGAATATTTCTTTAACACAGCACGGGCACTTACTCACGCTGCCGGATTTAACCCCCTTAATCGCCAAACTGGGGTTCTGTCCTCATGCTGGCCTTCAGTTCTGGGCGGGGTTGCTATCACTTGCTCCCTAATGCGAGATGTACCTGCTGATACAGATTAACGTCATATTCCTGCGTGCCGGTCTGCCGACACCAGTGCACGGGCTTTTTTCGGTCATCACATTACCGGGCAGGAGATTTTATCAGGACGTGGTGTGACTGAGCAGCAGCTGGGGCACTGTCATCCGCTTGCAGATTTAACCCCCTTAATCGCCAAACTGGCGTTCAGTCCTGATAGTGTCCTTCCGTCCTGGGCAGGGTTGCTAACACTGGCTCCCTTAATACGAAATGCGCCTGCTGATAAAGATTAAAGTCACATCACTGCATACCGGTTTGCCGACTCCGGTGCATGGCCTTTTCCGATAATCACAAGGACGGACGGGTGATTATATCTGTGCATAGTATGTCTGAGCAGCATCAGAAGGCACTGTCAGCC
>NZ_JBMKHQ010000012.1:49883-49994 GCF_049237385.1 Enterobacter cloacae complex sp. IR5412
ACTGGCAGATTTAACCCCCTTAATCGCCAAACTGGCGTTCAGTCCTGATAGTGTCCTTCCGTCCTGGGCAGGGTTGCTAACACTTGCTCCCTTAATACGAAATGCGCCTGC
>NZ_JBMKHQ010000012.1:50040-59545 GCF_049237385.1 Enterobacter cloacae complex sp. IR5412
TGATAAAGATTAAAGTCACATCACTGCATACCGGTCTGCCGACTCCGGTGCATGGCCTTTTCCGATAATCACAAGGACGGACGGGTGATTATATCTGTGCATAGTATGTCTGAGCAGCATCAGAAGGCACTGTCAGCCGCTGGCAGATTTAACCCCCTTAATCGCCAAACTGGGATCAGTCCTGATAGTGTCCTTCCGTCCTGGAGAGGGTTGCTAACACTTGTTCCCATGATACGAAATGCGCCAGCTGATACAGATTAACGTCTCATTGCCCATGCCGGTCTGCCGACACCGGTGCATGGCCTTTTCCGATATTCGCAAGCACAGATGCTTGATTTTTTCAGGGTGTAATATACCTGAGCAGCATCTGAAGGCACTTTCAGTCGCTGTCAGATTTAACACCCTTAATCGCCAATCTGGGATTTTATGATGTTAACCTCCAGTTCAAGACCCTTGCTCCCATGATGCGAACCTTGCCACCTGATAAAGATTTACGCCTCATTCCTGTATGCAGGTCTTACGACTCTAGTGCACGGACAATTTTCGGTCATAACAAGACCTGGCGGAAGATTTAATCAGGCGTGGTGTGACTGAGCAGAAGCTGGGGCAATGTCAGCCGCTGGCAGAAAAAACCCTTATTCGCCATCTCAAACCGTCATTATGGGTAGTCCTTTTAACTTTCTCAGGACCATTAAGCTTAAACTCCGTTTAGAGAATGACGTAAGATTTAGGCTAAGCAGGTTAAGTGATCCCTCTCCCGGGTTGAACACTATATTCATCGTACGAGCGGAAGATTGTCCTTCGGGAAATATTTCTTAAACACCGCTCGGGATCTTATTGCCACTGGCGGATTTAACCCCCTTAATCGCCATACTGGGGTTCTGTCCTGATGCTGGCCTTCAGTTCTGGGCTTGGGTTGCTATCGCTTGCTCCCATAATGCGAAATGTGCCTCCTGATACAGATTAACGTCATATTCCTGCGTGCCGGTCTGCCGACACCAGTGCACGGGCTTTTTTCGGTCATCACATTTCCGGGCAGGAGATTCTATCAGGGCGTGGTGTGACTGAGCAGCAACTGGGGCACTGTCAGCAGCTTGCAGATTTAACACCCTTAATCGCCAAACTGGGATTCTGTTCTGATGTTGACCTTCCGTTCTGGGCGGGCTTTGGTTTACTAACACTTACTTCCATAATACGAAATGTGCTTGATGATGCAGATTAAATTCACATTACTGCATACCGGTCTGCCGACACCGGTGCATGGGCGATTTCCGACGATCTCAAGAACATATGGGAGATTATATCAGGGAGAGTAGTATGCCTGAGCAGCATCTGAAGGCACTGTCAGCCGCTGTGAGATTTAACCCCCTTAATCGCCAAACTGGGGTTCTGTCCTCATGCTGGCCTTCAGTTCCGGGCTGGGTTGCTATCACTTGCTCACATAATGCGAAATGTACCTGCTGATACAGATTAACGTCATATTCCTATATGCCAGTCTGCCGACATCAGTGCTTGGGCTATTTTCGGTCAAAACAAGACCTGGCGAGAGATTTAATCAAGCGTGGTGTGACTGAGCAGCAGCTGGGGGCACTGTCATCCGCTTGCAAATTTAACCCCCTTAATCGCCAAACTTGGGTTCAGTCCTGATGTTGGCATTCCGTTCTGGGCGGCGTTGCTATCACTTGCTCCCATTATGCGAAAAGTGCCTGCTGATACAGATTAACGTCATATTCATGCATGCCGGTCTGCCGACACCAGTGCACGGGTTTTTTTCGGTCATTACAATACCGGGCAGGGGATTAAATCAGGGCGTGGTGTGACTGAGCAGCAGCTGGGACACTGTCAGCCGCTGGCAGATTTAACCCCCTTAATCTCCACACTGGGGTTGCCTCCTTAAGTTGGGTTTCATTTCGGGGTGAGGTTGCTAACTCTGCTCCCATAATTCGTAGTGTGCCTCCTCAAGAGATTAACACCTCATATCTTTAGACTGGACTGACGACAACGGTTCACAGTTAGGAAACGTATATCAGCACACCGGTGAGATAGATTTTAGGGTCTAAGCAAGAAATAGGGTAGGCGTGAAGATTCATTAATGGAGCTCTTAACTTCAAAGCGTAGAGAAGGAGACAAGAATCGTGGTTTAAACAGGTTGTGCATTAGGTATGGACTAGAGAGTCTGAGCTCACATCTGCAAGTTAAGCTCACAAAAAATCATAAAAAAGTAAACAAACATTAGCTTAAGATTGAAACTAAGGATAGAATTGTACGCATAACAAGGAAATGGACGCATTATACGTAAAGTTTACATATATGCGTAAAAGTCGGTTTTCAGTGCAAAAAGGTCATAACCATGAATTTACTTGAAAAGATCGCCCTCGTTGGTCAGCGCATGAAAAGCGAGCAGATTTCTCTAAAGGAATCTCTGATGGCTTCATCAAGAGTATCTGTTTCTGATGATAGTGTTGATGGTGTTGATAGACTGATCTATAACCACTGTTTGAATAAAAAAAATCTCTCTGATTTTTTTGGGAAGTCACGAGTAACGTTCAATAAAATACTTTCGGACTTAGAAGAAAAAGAACTTGTTGGTGCACCTATTTATCAAAACAAAAATCATCTTTACACCCGCTGGGATGTTCAAAAAATAATGGATGCCCTGGGTTATCCCAAGTACCGCGATCATTACTTTAGCAGAGCTATTGTTACTCAGAATCATAAAGGCGGTACAGGGAAAAGCACTACATCTGTAGCTTTAGCAGTAGCAGCTGCTTTAGATCTACAACTCAATGCACGTGTATTAATGATCGAATGGGACCCACAAGGTTCGATTGGAAGCAGCATGATTCAAAGTGTCTCAGAAGATGATGTCTTCCTTACAGCAATTGATGCAATCCTTGGAATTTATGAAGAAAATTCTGAGTATAAAAAATATTTAGATTCAGGATTCTCTGAAGAAGAAATCATCACTAATATGCCTTTTTCAACGCATCTGCCAAACTTGGACGTAATAACGGCTTTTCCGACAGATGCTCGTTTTAAAGATAAATACTGGCAATGTTCTAGAGAAGAACGTACGTCTTTGTTACTACGTTTCAAGGAAGTTATCTTACCGGTACTGAAGCAGAACTATGATTTGATTATTATAGACACTCCACCTGAAGATTCACCTTTGATCTGGGCTGCTGACGAAGCGGCCGATGGGATTCTTGTCGCAGTGTCACCACGTGAATATGATTACGCCTCTACTACAGACTTCATGCTTACAATAAGTGAAAGGTTTAAACAATCACCAAGTAAGGGCGACAATTTAAAATGGTTCAAAGTTCTTGCTGTCAATGTAGATGACAAAAGTCCATATGAAAGAATAGTTTTGGATAAATTAATCAGAACTGTTCAGGACCTTTTGATGTCCGCTAACATAAAAAATTCTGAAGCATTTAAGGCAGCTGCTTCCAAAGGGCGTACAGTGCTTGATATCAAAAAATCAGAGGAACTTTGTTCCGCAAAGCAGCTTGATGTCGCAGAAGAATCTGTATTACAGGTATATCAGCAATTTATAAATGAAATAAAAAGTTTTTCAGCTAAGCAAGGAGTTAACGCATGAGCGATGAGCAACATATCGGGAATGATAAATCTCGATATTTAAACGCACCAAAGCGGACAGAAGTCGGTCACCGTTCAGGTCTTGCGGGTTTGAAAACAGCACCTCGCATAAAAAAGTTATTCACTCTTCATAAGGGCCGGAGACTTGAAGCGGAACATGTGATTGTTCCAGCCCAGAGAGTGGAGAAGGAGACCTTAGTCCATCCAGCGAACCCACGAAATCAAGAAGCCCTTACAGATTATTCTGTTAGAGATATTCTTAAGCAGATTGAAGAAAGAGGGGTCGATACCGAAGGGATCGCTGTAAAAAGAGATGGGGTTTATTTATTAATAGAAGGAAGTCGCAGACGTTTCTGCTGTATAAAGGCAGAAAAGGATCTCCCCCTGTGGGTTCTTCCGGATGAACTAACCGAAGATGATATAAATTCAATTATATCCGCAGCACAAACATCTCGAAAATTTTCATATAGAGAAGTTGGGTTTCAATTTATCAAAAAAATGGAAGAAAAAGGATTTTCTACTAATGAAGAACTCGCAGCATATCTTGGGATTAGTCATGTATCGGTAGCCAAAAGAATCCAGGCGGCCCGTATTGACGAAACATTGATCTCTTTATTCCCGGATTATGAAGGAATCCCGAACTCCTATTATAGTCGCTTGTCTCGTTTACAGAAATATGTGCAAAAAAATCTATTTCCTTTAGATGAAGTAATAGATAATGTTAAAGAGGAAACAAAAGATTTAGACATTGGAGATCTCCAGGTTGCTCAAAAAGTTGTAATGGAAAAAATCACACAATCTGTGGAAAGTGTTTGTGAAAAAACTTATTCCACAAAATGGGAAACAAGTGATCTTATTACTTTTGATAACAAAGATAAGTATGCAAGAATCAGTAAAAACAATACTGGTAGAAAAATTCGCTTTGAATTCAATAGGATAAATGCGGGTTTTATTAAGGAACTAGAGGAGTTCATAAAAGAAAAATTAAAAGTATCAGAATAAATATTGAACTGCATCTTTATGATGCAGTTCATATGATTTATATTTTTAATTTCTTGTTATATTAATATGGGGTGTGCGCAGGTTCAGACATATAAGGTCTTAGTTCTATATGAACAGAAGCGCCATTCCCATCATTTACTACGTTTAAAGGTGCTTTTCCCGGCAATGACATAGTTGCAACGTCAGGTCCAGAAACAGCAAAATTATTTTCTGCTGAAGGCATTACTGTAAAAATCTTTATAGCAACATTTTCATGTCTAAATAATGAAATCCCAAAAGTAGAACCAGCTTCGGTATTGCTCACGTCCACAACCACAGGGGTTTTTCCTAGATATTCATTAGTTAGTATGTTTTTTACTAATGCCCCTTCCGGGACAGTATAGATACGGTATGGATATGCTAAAGCCGTGTGACAAAAACATATTAAAATAACAATTAATGTTTGTTTCATAGATTATCCTCATTCAAAAATAAAAGATATAACTCTTGAAAATCGTGGTTAGTAATTAGGTCCGCTTTTCCGGGAAAATCGTAACTAACAGAAAATAAAAGCGAAAGCGAATCTTTTCCTTTTGCTTTGGGAGAGATTCTGCTAAAAGCACGGTTAATAAACATAAGTTGATCTTCATTGTTGAAGCAAAGTCCAAGCATTCCAACCGTAGGAACTACGAATGTGCTTACGCTGCCTGGGGGCAAAAGTTGCTTACTACGGGCATTGTAAGCACAACGACTACCACCTAGCGTTAGGCCTGAAAGCTCAATAAAACTTCTGGTTCCATTCTTGGCGACAAGCCAAACATCAGTTCCTGAACTTTCGACACGTAAAGTAACTTTTCCGTCAGTAAAGGCCTCACTTTTATTGTATAGAATAGGGTCAAAACCAACTGTCGGGAGTTCTTCGATTTTACTTTCTACTGACTGACAACCAGTCAGTAATGCAAACAATAAAAGTGTGATAACTTTAATCATCCCGCTTCCTTAGATTGTTTTTGGCGCTCGTTATAAAAGATAATGATTCACCGGGGTAGAGAATTGTTTCTTTCGTCCAATAACCATAACCACCGAGGATATTTTTTCTTTTCTCAATATAAACGGGTTCAGAAAATACTAAATGTTGATATTTAGGAAGAGATAAGATTTCATATTTTCCTTGTCCAACTAAGAGGTAATTCTTCTCTTTAGGATTGATGGTTACTGGATTACCAACACTTTGAGGTATGTTAAGTTTTTTTATATTTAGGTCAGAATAGTCAGGAACGGACACTTGATCATTAGACGTATTTCCGGGAAGAGTAAACCCTTTACCCTGATCCGGTCCAAAGATGGCAATTATATCTTTGTTGTTTCTTGTGATCGAAACGATAGCCTGAAGGGGCGTATTAGCAAGGTCATTTATAAACGATATAGTTAGACTTGATTTTGGCTCGACCCAAACAATGCTTTTTCCGGATGTGCCTTCGCTTAATGCAATTTTTTCATTTAGTAAGATTTTATTTTTGGCAATGATATTATACTCAAGTTTTGGTATCACAATAAAAAGTGATTCTTTATTTGAAACATTCATGATTTCTAAGAAATTGGTTTTGGTCATGCTGGTCTTTAGAACAGGCCTATATTTACCATTTATAAACCACCTTCCGTTTATAAGCTCCGCTTTAGCAGATATAAGTGAATCACTTTTCTGTGCGGCAGAAGAAAAAGCATCTTTTCTATGCTCTTTCTCTTGATGTGGTGCAGCTGCTGCGTGAAGATGCAAAAGTAATGTTGAAATTGAGATAATCTTCCAATTTATCTTCATCTTGTTACCTCAATGTTGTTTTCAATCGAATCGAGTTCTAAAGGATAGGTTTTAAGTGAATAAAACTTGTTTGTTGTTTGTATTAGCTGATGACACAATAAAACTGGATTGTTCTTCATGATTATTTCTACTAATGTAAGTGCTGGTGAGTCAGTTTGCGGTATACCCGGAGCAACTATTACCTGGTCTTCTAATTTTGACATATAGAGTGATCCAGTATTTATATGCAAACAATTACCGATCAGTACTGGAAGATTGTTTTGAGTACGACCATGGGCTTTTCGAATGCTGTTTACAGGATTCCTACCTAGGACCATAAGGTTGACGTCATTTATCATCATTGGTATTACGGCATGGTCCATACCGAATAGAAACTGGCTCTGAAAAATATTCACATTGGCATAGTTGAATGCTTGAAGCGCATTATAAGTATCAGTGAATGATGTGCGGATAGGGGCGTAATCAGAAGGGCAAACCCCAATTTTTATATCGCCTTTTAGTAAAATCTGCATCATCGTACCAAGCTGGGTATTAAGAAGTTTTTTTACCTCTTCCTCTAAATAGTAACGATTCACAGCTTTATGCCACTTTCCGCCCATTACACACCATCTCTCATTGAGGTATGTGCTGGGGTAAAATGTTCTCCGGTCTTTGTTTAATGGTAACAATTTTTTTAACATTTCTTCTCCGGCTCCGGCAGCTGAGAAATGCCTCACAAAACGTCCATCGAAAAAGCCACTGTTTATCGCCTTCATCAATTCTATGGGTTCCGGCCCATAGTCAAACAAATTTCCAGTAGAGAAAATTACTATCTCTTCTTCTGGCTTTGTAACTGATTGGATCAAGTTGCACAGCGCAGAGTAATGTCCATGAGGATCTGCCAGAAAGAAAATCCTTCCGGAGAAGTTTGTAAGGTCTATAGTTTGGACGTGCTCAGCTGCCATAAATTCCTCTACGTATGTTTACATCGATGATACGGTATTTCGAACTATGATTTTTTTACAAAAAGGCGTCATTTTGGATTCTAAGCCTAAGGACCTTTGTTACTTACAGGTAAAGGCCCCAGTCCTGGCTCTCAAACAGTTCATACTTAGGATGCAAAGTAACTTTCTGATTATAATTGGCTCCTTTATAAACATGGTTAATACATGAATACAGGAAATTTAACGGTAAGGTATTTAAAATGGAAGGATGCTGAAATAACATAGACTTACGTATTTTTTTAATAGTGTTAATGTTGATAATAGGTCACCATTAATGTATAAAGTTAATATCTAATATGGTCCTATTAATAAAAGAGAGTTTTTATGGCTGAACTATTAAAATCTGAAAGTCCTGTTTCACCATCAGTGCAGGATATCACTGAAGCTTTAAAAATCGTTGTCGATGATGGAAGTAAAGCTGCAAAACTGGTTTGTCTTAATGAAAGAAACGAATTAGTTCCCTTGCTTACACAAAATAGTTTTGTTCCAGATTTCCGTGTTCGCCATGAGGGTCTCAATCCTTTTAACTATCTTATTGATGGGCTGGAAAGGTTTTCGCATCACAGCGAATCTAGTAACTCACTGGAATCGACTGATGTATCTCACCAATACGATGAAATTAGCCGGTTAAATGTTCACCATGCACTTCATGCTTCTGGTTTAGTTCCTCAGGATGTTCACCTCTTTGTTACTTTACCACTTAGCCAGTTCTATACTGCTTTAGGGGAAACGAATATTGAAAATATTCAGAGAAAAAAAGATAATCTGATGAAACCAGTAGAGCGTTATCTTGACGGTAAACGCTATTCTTTTAACGTTTTGTCTGTGACTGTTTTCCCTGAATCTTTACCAGCTGTGACCCGGGCAGATGAAATTGAGGATATTGCTTCATTTGAATCAAGTTTGGTAATTGATCTTGGTGGTACTACTCTTGATGTTGCAAGTATTACTGGGCAATTAGAACAGATTTCGAAAGTAAAAGGTTTTGACCGTATTGGTTGTTCTATTGTTTACGATGAGATCAGCAGGTATCTTGAATCTGAGAAACTGAATACGAGTAATGCTTACATTCATCATCTTGTTGATAATCGTCATGATAAATCAGCTTTGAAGGTTGCAGAGGACAAGCGTGACGGTGTTTTTGATGCGGTAAACTCTGCGGTACAGAAGTTGCAAAGTAAAGTAATCAGAGCGGTTACACAAGTCGAAGAGAGGCCTCATAATGTTTTCCTTGTTGGGGGAGGTTCATATCTCATCGAAACAGCTATTCGTAAACATTTTGAAACGGCTAAAGTTATCATGGTAGACAATCCGCAGTTCGCATTATCTTTGGCAATTGCTGATACTATTTATTCAGAATAATGAGCTAGAACATGGCTAAATACCCTATCTCAAATAAGGCAGATAACGACCGGATTCAGATCCGGTCTTTCTGGATATCCGAAAGAAAAGCACCCTATGTTTATAGTTTCTTGAAAAAAACAGAACTTTGTCATAGGGGTGACCAACTGGATTTAATTAGGTCGGCTATTAGTACCGGGTTGGTATTAAATAATTTATTTCCTGACTTGGCAAATTTTATAAATGGTTTAAACGAAAGATTAACACTTGCAGATCTTAATAGGTTTCTGAATGATGGAAATACTATAGATACTGAACCTAAGCCTCCTATTAATGTATTGCTAGAGAATGTCTTAGATCAAAAGTTTAAGGAGTATTTAACACCTCTACAATTAGATAATTCAAAGCAGGATTCTGTTTCTGTAAAAGAAACCTTCCTTGTACAAAAGGAACATGCCTGCTTTGGTGTGAAGATTGAAAATGAGGGAAGCGATACCTCTATACCATCTGAAAGCCCACTTTCTTCAGGTGCATCCAAAATTTCAAAAGAAAAGTCCATTTCCTCTGTGGTGCCAGTGCTAGAAAAAGTATCGGATGAAAATCAAACCGCCTCCATAAGCATAAAATCTAAAGCTAAGGCAAACAAGCGACTAGCGACTTTGGCAAGATAGGGCTTTGTTGAATAAATCAGATTTCGGGTAAGTCTCCCCCGTAGCGGGTTGTGTTTTCAGGCAATACGCACGCTTTCAGGCATACCTGCTTTCGTCATTTTGTTCAG
>NZ_JBMKHQ010000012.1:59633-60027 GCF_049237385.1 Enterobacter cloacae complex sp. IR5412
TTCGCTGATTAGCCACTGCACGGTTACGGTCTGCATATTCACCGGGCCAGTAACCCGCACCTTTTCGGGGAGGGATAAGCGCGCTGATTTTCTTACGCCGCAGTTCATCGTGACATAGCCGGGTATCGTAAGCGCCATCGGCGGCGGCTGACCTGATTTTCCGGTGGGTTTGCCGGATTAACCCGGGGAAGGCCTCTGAGTCCGTAACGTTGTTCAGCGACAGGTCTGCACAGATGATTTCATGTGTGTTGCTGTCAACTGCCAGATGCAACTTTCGCCATATACGACGGCGTTCCTGGCCATGCTTTTTGACTTTCCACTCGCCTTCACCGAAGACCTTCAGCCCGGTGGAATCAATTACCAGGTGTGCGATTTCACCCCGGGTGGGCGTTTT
>NZ_JBMKHQ010000012.1:60132-100107 GCF_049237385.1 Enterobacter cloacae complex sp. IR5412
TGTTGCTGACTCATACCAGGCCTGAATAGCTTCATCATCCAGCCAGAAAGTTATGGAGCCACGGTTGATGAGGGCTTTATTGTAGGTGGGCCAGTTGGTGATTTTGAACTTTTGCTTTGCCACGGAACGGTCTGCGTTGTCGGGAAGATGCGTGATCTGATCCTTCAACTCAGCAAAAGTTCGATTTATTCAACAAAGCCGCAAGATAGGTGAGAGACAGTACAATCGACTTCTGAGTTCAACTTGTCTTACCAGGAAAGCCAGCATACTTGCTGGCCTTTTTTTTGTTATAATAAACTCAGGCTTCAGCTGAATCTGTAAAATTACTGTTAATGAAACGGTATTTTAGGTTAATTTGGATGCTGTTACAGGAAGTGCGGATTTTTCCTAAATTTGTAAAAAACCTAAGAATTATCTTAATAAATCTGGTACTTAATTATTATTTTACGTAAAAAGTCTTTGTGGTTTAATGGTTATGTAAGGATTTTTTGATACCCTTATACCCGATGGACCTAAGGTCACTGACAACGATGTTCATGTAGAATCTTCGTTTCTGTAATCCCTTTTGTCCTTGTCCCAAATGATTGATTATTATAATAAAGGCTGATCGAATGCTATCTCGCAACTCACTAATACATGGTTTACGCCGAGACCAGTTAATCGGAGTTCTGACTATTTCAGAGTTTCCGGTAGTTATGGTAGAAAGCCACTTCATTCAGTCTGAGGTTATGGGAATAAAACCCGTAATTTTTAATATTGATGAGCTTCTTGTTTCTATATCCCCAATTTCCTCTCTTAAGTTCGATTGGGAGTGGGCCCCAGTTGATACAATACTCATTGAAGTTATCATTCCACCTGTAGAGTCAGACCTTGTAAGTGCAGAAAATGACTTCCTCCGTGATTCTGGTATTGGCCATATCCAGTGCGAGCCTGGCGGAGCATCAATACGACGTACAGTTACCTTCGTTGGTGGAATAACCGCTGATAACTTACTGTATCAGTTGAGGCTTATGTGCGTAAGCGCGTTAAAACTTTTAGGAGAGGAACTGGGGGATGAAGTCTAAGATTAGATATGTTTTATCTGGTTTTGTTGTGTTATGTGCATTTGCTGGAGTTTATAAAATCCTAAACAATGTTCCGGTTAAACCTGACCTTTTGGACTTCACTGGAAACACATTTAAAAAGACATCACTCTTCCTGCCATGTGATAAAAGCTCGCCTTCTTTAAACATTAAAATTGCTGATAACGAGAAAATCGTGATCAACGGCATCGCTTCAAAAGTAACTTTTGTTGAAAAGGCTGACCCCGTCAAAAGCCCTGGTTTTTGTGATGATCTTGATCTAAACAATTCTCGCCTTGTACATACGGCATCTTACAGCCTGGTGATTTCTGAAACCAAAACAGGATTTACACTATCAAATTTCAAGCATCTTGCCGATGATGAATCATTAGGCGGTATGTGGTTTTATCAAAAGTGACTTTTTATATGGCAACTTCAGACTTCGCTCTTAAAAACCATAATGTTAAAGCATTTGGTCAGGATGCAGCCCTTGTCATTGAGATGAACAATGAAGATGTTAGCTCATCAAAACCTTCACCTTTTTCAAATGAGATTGATAATTATTATCTTACATTGCACGTCGCTCCAAGGAACGCAAAAAAAGATTATGACTGGGGCTCAAACCGTTCTGTACTTCTAAAATTGTCGACGAATGAAGTTATGCAGATGGCATCTGTATTTCTTAGAATCATGCATACTTTAAAGATTGATAAGAGGAAAACCTCACATCATGGCCACGTCGTATACAAAAATATAAGCGTTACCCCAAACGAGAGGGGCGGTTTGTTGTTATCCGCAGGGATAGTTCCAGTCGATAAAGATGGCTTAAAACCCTTCATGCACATGGTCCCCGTCTCACAAATGGATTGCGTTAAAATTGGCCTCTACATACTTGGATATCTTGCTCAAAAAACGCCCTGGGTAAGCTCCGAGTCTATAATTACCGCGCTTCGCTTATCTGAAGCCAAGAATTCAAAATAGCGCATTAACATACGGAATATACGGAAAAATACAGGTTTTTTTAAATGTTATACGAACGGATATTTCTGTTTTTCATCGTAAAGTGAGTTTAATTTTGCTCAGAAAAACAGGTATTCGTCATGAGAAAATCAGGTTTAGGTTTAGCCCTGTTGTTTTCTTTAATTGCTCCGATTAAAGCGGTCTATGCTGAAGCGATTATGATTTCAGGAAAGCTACAGGCTGATTTGCCAGCCGTATCCTTTGACCCGGGGCCGGGCGACTTTGTTGCATACGTTAATTCTAACACTATCACTGCCTCAGGTGCAGGCACAGCCTGTAATGTAACGGTTGATGATCGAGCGACTTCCTCTGTTGATAACCTCGTTTGTTTTTTTGAGTGGTTACCCAATACCTTGGGATTAACTTCTAACGGCTTCACTCTTTCAGGCGTTCCCAACACCACCGGTGATTTAAAACTACCTTACAAGATTTCTTACTTCTCTGGTTCTGAACGGAAAAAAGTTGAAATAGTAAAAGGTGAATATTCAATCAAAAGTGTGGCACCGGTAAAACCAACTATCACCGGTCTTAAATCATCCCTGAACGGATTAGTCTATGACGGCTTTTCTTTCAAATCGTATTTAAAGGATGAAGCGATCAAAGATATCGCTGTTTCTGTTGAACCCCGCAATTATATTCAATACATCTCAATAGGTTCAGGCTCCGCCTGTGAAGTACCTATTGGCGGAACTTCCTGTACCATTGAAGTTGGAAGCATTAAGGCCAGTGATACAGATGAACTTTTGGGTTCACGTGATATCACAATTACAGCAAACTCTAAGAATAATTATTTCGCACCTCCTGAATCCAAAAAGCTTGTTGTTAACTGGGATTATCGGCCTCCTGTAGTAGACCATACACTTTGGAATTTTACCGATGAGGCTAAAACAATCAAAGTAGGTGGCCAGGACATCTATACCGGAGCCAAAACCGTTGCTGTGGCCGTTAAGGTACCCCAGCAAGAAACAGAAGGTGAATGGTGGCTCCCAACAGCTATGTCGCTCACTATGACTCCGGATGGCGTGTTTAAGCCGACGACTAAAGTGACTTTAGATGATGGCACTGAGATTGATTTCAAACAGTCCTGGGCAACCCCTTTACGTAGAACTTTACAGCCGGTAAGTGGACCTCAAAAAGTCGGTGATGAGTACCTCTATATCTTTGACTTAACGGATCTTATAAACGGGTCCTACGCAGCGACTTTTACAGTAGAAAATACGAGCAAAAACTCTTCTACGTACACTGAGCCTGAAAGCAAACTGATGCTGTCTGATAACCCAACGCTTATGGTTCTCAAAGATGGGCAGGTATTAACTAAACGAGCACCCGTATACTTCCTGAACGAGATTATCGTTGCAGCTTTCCAGGGGCAGGCTGGGGTTGCTGACATAAAATCAGTAACAATAGACAACAAAGTAGTTTCGTTAACACCTACAAATTATAAAGGTATTTACTACCTGCCGGTTGGAGACGATTTAGCAGTTAATTCGGATCACGAGATTACTGTGGTGGCTGAAAACCTTTATGGAAAAAACGTAAATTTCAGTACCGTGTTCACTTATCAACCTACTGGATTCACTCTTAAGAATCTGGAAAAAAACGTAACTCTTTACTCGCGCGTACGTCAGTATACGGACCTGCTTAGTCAAACAGCTGGTGATAAATGCACTCTGTTTACCACAGAGGAAAATGCGAATGCTTACCTCGCCTGGTATGGGGAAAAATCAGATGTTACAGCATGCTACCCTCAGTGGAACAATGTCCCTGATGGGTTGGAGTTCTATTTTAAAGGACGTACCCCGGGTCTAACTGGATTCTTTAATAAAACAGGTGAGAA
This sequence comes from Enterobacter cloacae complex sp. IR5412, assembly GCF_049237385.1. Lineage (NCBI taxonomy): Bacteria > Pseudomonadati > Pseudomonadota > Gammaproteobacteria > Enterobacterales > Enterobacteriaceae > Enterobacter > Enterobacter cloacae complex sp. IR5412. The sequence continues at coordinate 64,051 of NZ_JBMKHQ010000012.1, forward strand.
TCTGCTCGACTATCAAGTCTATATGATTAACGGGAAGGGCTCTAAAGCGGTTTCCGCAAGGAATCGCCGTACTCTGACCACACAATTACCATACAACCCGATCATCTCTTACAAAAAGAATAAAGTCATAGCAGGCATCAATCCGAACACTGCTCTGGCTTATACGACCGGGGGGGAGGCCGCTCGAATATTAGCGAAGGTGGTACCAGCTGACGTTACGATGATCGTCTCTCAAAACGGCTCTGAGGCTGTCAAAACGTCATTTAAAAATCGTTCCTCAAACAACGATGCAACGACCTTTGTACAAAGGGTCAAGGTTGCTGCTGCACCATTGTGGACAAAGAACGTCTTTGACATAGCTGTAGAATACTCAAAGGATCCAGAATTAAGAACTACAGACACCCTCAACGTATATACGGTGCCTGATTTCAATATTCGAGCATCGATGGAAGTGGATGACAAAAAAACAGCCACATCTCTTGAAGTGCCCTTAAAGGTAACAGTGGGGCGTTATAACAACTCCACACGTAAAAGTGCATTTGACCGTAAAACAATGGGAGAATGGGACGTCACGATATACTCTCAAAAAAGTGTATACGGCAAAGATCCAGAAACAGGCCGTTATAAAACTACATACGAAAGAACTGCGCTGACTGAAGCATTGCCGGTCAATGATGCGGGCATTGTCGAAACCAAGATTAAAATTGAAAATATGGATCTGGGTAATATGCGTCTGGTTGGTGTGGCTAAGGTCAGATCGCCATTCTCTGATTTTGAAATGAAACGTGAGACCAGTGCTGTAGGCATTCGAATCTATAAAGGTGAGGAACTGGAGGGTAACCTGTCGAAAAGCCTTATTATCGGAAGGATCCCACTTAGTACTCTGGTAAGCTTCAAATCTGCCAGTACGGCTAACTCTGATGCACTCGCCCCCACCGAATGGCAGCAGTCCTCTGATAATGGTCAAACCTGGACCATGCTTTCCGACATGACCGGAAAGAGAAGTGTAAGTATCAAAAAGACAGAAGTAGGAAAGTGGCTTTATAGGGCAAAAATGACTAATAAATTCACATCCAAGATTTCCTACACAGATGCCTTAACGGTAGTTACCTACAAGCAGCCTAAGCTCAGTATAGATGTTACAGACATTCTTCAGGGCTCAGATATACCTGTAACCCTGCTTGATAACGATGAACCTATACCAGCAGGCACCGCTGAGGTTCTCTGGTCAGAGGATAAAGTCAACTGGGTGCAGGGAGATACAACTTACACTGTGGCTTCAGCTGATACCCTACCGTCTACGATTTATGCCCGGATGCGTTACCTTGATTCCGATGAACTGGCAGAGGAGTCTTCATGGAAGGAAACGTCTGCTCGGTTGGCAGCCGCAAAACCCAAGCGCCTTTCTGTCTCGGTAACGGGGGTTTCAAAGGTAGAGGTTGGTCAAAAAGTTACTTTGGAAGGTAAGTTCACGAACCCTAACAGTAAGTACCAGAATGGTAATAACGTAGTTGAAGAATGGAAAACACCGGATGGCCAGACATTTAAGGGCTCTTCACTGTCTGTTACCCTTACTGAGCAAATGTTGGATAAACAGGGATATGCTGCTTTTGAATACAGTGCATGGTTAGCGGACAATAAGGAGAATACGGTTTCTACCCGTAGAGTTTCTGTCAAATCGTGGGTTTATAAATTTCCCGAGATGAAAATAAGCTCCAAACTTAAATACGACATGGCACCGACCACCCTACGCGTTGCGTTGAGCGGTATTAAGGATGGAGACTATCCTGGTGTTACTTATTCCCGTGAATGGATCTACGACAAAGAGAATCTGGTAATCACTAAAGATGAAGGTGACACCAAAGAATTTACAATTGAAAATCCTGGCAAATATACATTGATGGTTGTTTTCAAAGATAACCGAAACAATGAACAGCGTATCGAAAATACCTTTGTTGTCGATGAACAAACGCCAATGAACGTTGAGATGACACCCAAGTTCTCTAACAAATATATGAGAGCTCCACTCGATGTAACCTTAAGGTCAAACATCAAGCTATCTCATTCGGCGGACTCGATAGATACGGTCACATACAAGGTGAACGGTGAAGTAATACCCAGCGGCAAAAATTATTGGGCTCAACTGATCTCGGGTTTAAAAGAAAAGAAATACGAGATTACAATTGATGTTGTTAGTAAACTTGGACAGAGAGGTTCAGCATCTGTTGAGTTTGATGTCGTTAAAAACGCAGTGCCTAATTGTACATTGAGCTACACGGAAACCAACCTAAGCTGGAGCTTTACCAATAAATGTGATGATACTGATGGAAAAATGGTTAGATATGAATGGTTCATCAACGGCGAATTAAGGAACGTTTTCGGTAGTACGGCTACACTTTCTAAAAACCTTAACCGTGGTAAGCAGGACATAAAAGTAATTGCTTATGATGATAGTGGAGACTTTGCAACACAGCACGTGACAGTTTTCGGACCGGCTGAAGAGGCAAGTAAGTCTGAAAACACTGTATCAATACCAAGCAGTGAGTAGTTAATTTTTAAATATAAAGCCGGGACATTATGTCCCGGCTTTTTTATACCCAATAATTGGACCTTTGAAAAATTAATGTCGGAAAGTAACTTTGCTCCAAAGGCATCTTTCATGGCCGCTAACAAAGCTGCGTATACATGCTGAGGAATTAACATTCTTATAGGTGAATATTAGGTTGGTTTGCAGACTTCCGAGCGTTGAAAAACATGGATAATAATTACTTGGATAGAGGTGCATCTGCCTAGTAAAAATATTCTTCAGTGCCAGTGAGAAAAATATGAGCGACTACATACCTAAAAAGAGAGGGCTGCTTATACTGGATTGGTATGTCCCCCTTAATATTTTATTGCTGATTCTCGTTATGTGTGTCTTTTTCACCCGTTATACATTTGGATACGGTTTATTGAATGGGTGCCTGCCTGCTGATTTTTATATGATTGATCATTCGGATAAAAGTATTAAAACTGGTGAACTCATAGCATTTAACATGCCGAAATCGGTACGTTTTATCCCAGAAAATGAACGAGTCATAAAAATTGTTGCCGGTGTGGGCGGTGACAAACTTAAAGTAACAATGGATGGGGTTTATAACGGGGACAAATTTTTTGAAGCTAATGCACGTCGTATTTCGAAGAAATACAATATTCCGTCCATTTTGATTGAAAAAGAATTGATAATTCCTGAAGGCGAAGTTTTCCTAATTGGGCAAACCGATCACTCATGGGATTCCCGTTTTTGGGGAACAGTAAAGCTGAATTCAGTAATTGGGAAAACATATGCGATCTTTTAATGTAAATAAAAAATATTTACCAATACTTCCTGGACTTGCGTTATGTGCAGTTTTAAGTAATACAAATGCAAGCACTGAGTATCAACATGATGCTGACCTAATCGCTCAGCAAGCAAAAGGGCTTGGGGCACAGGCTAAAGGTGCACAGCAGCCAGATGGGGCTCTTAGCCTTGATGCTACGCTAAAATCACCAGATGTGCAGAAGTACATAGCGCAAGCTGAAGCACTCCAAAAAAACCAGGACCTGAGCAAGCAAATAAACCGTGGTTACGTCCCCGGTATGAATGCGGATAGTGTTCAAGCAGTTATAGACCATACCCAGGCTATCAGGGCCCAAAGTAATAACTCTGAAGCTGTCAACGATATAATTAGAAGACGTGATGAAATTCAAGAAAACGCCAGCCTTAATGAAGCGGCTCTGAAAGCTGTGGAAAATAAGCCGGAAGTCATGCGAGGACAATCTAAAAATATCGAAAAATTGTTTGGTTCCTCGGGCATCACAGCTGCTGACTTCGAAAGAAAAATGGATAGCACACGTGAAGAAGCACTATCAACTGAAAATGGAATAACGATCTTTGCTTCATTTAGCTTGCCGGATTATGTACTGGAAGACCTTCTACGTACGGCCTCAGAGCATAAAGCTCGTGTAGTTTTCAATGGTCTAAAGAAAGGAACTACTCGGCTACCAGAGACACAGGCAGCAATAAACCAAATGATTGTCAAAGGAAAATTTGAATCTCCTTTGATTACAATTGATCCTGATAGCTTCAGTCAGTATCAAGTAACTCAAGTACCGACAATTATTTCTAGGGAGCAAGCTCGTTTTGCAAAAATGGTAGGCTCCTTCAACGTTGAGTTTTTTCAGCGAGAACTTGCTAAAAAACCCGATCAGGATATTTTCCCGGTTGCTGGTACCACTTATCCCGTTGAAGAAAAGAGCATCATTAAAGAACTGGAAGAACGTGCACAAAAATATGACTGGGAAGGTGCAAAAAAAAGGGCCGTTTCTGACACATGGAAAAATCAATGGATGGTCGACCTCCCTCCTGCCCAGGAACACAAAGAATTTTTAATTGACCCTACAGTGAGGGTCACTCAGGACGTAAAAGATAAGCAGGGCCGTGTAATAGCTTCCGCCGGTGAGTTGATTAATCCACTTTCGAGATTTCCTCAAAACCTGACGATGATAATTTTCGATCCACTCAATCCGGGCCAGCTGGTATGGGCTGAGCAGCAGTATCGACAACGTCTGGGTAGTGGAAAAGTAATGCCAATGTTTACCCGTATCCAAAAAGATAATGGATGGGATCACCTAAATGATTTACGTGAAAAATTTAACGGTAAGGTGTTTAAAGTTAACGAACAGATCATCTCACGCTTTCAGATTAAAAACACACCTGCGCTTATAACTACTGACCAAGATAAATTCCGGATCACCCTGTTTAGCGAGGCAGAAGTCCGTGGTATCGGAGCCCCAAATCTTTCAGAGGAAAAATAAGATGAAACTCGGATTTATTATAGGCGCTCTCTTTGCAACATGGCTGACGCTAAATTATCCGGACCAGATGAGAAGTTATTTTACCAAAGCCGTCGACTATATCGAAAGTGTTGCAACATTTATTACATCCAAGTGAGCATGATGGTGAAAAAATTCAAAAAGTTACTTTTAGAGTTCATTGTAGCAGTTATGCTTTCGCTTTCTATACCGGGTATGGCTATGGCAGCAGATGCTGGAGTCCCTGGGGCTATGTGTCAGTCAGCTGGAGTGTGGCAGGGCTTGATTAAGAATATCTGTTGGAGCTGCATTTTTCCCATGAGGATAATGGGCATAGGGGCAGCTCCAGAAGGCGCTGCTCCTTCACGTCCGGGTTGCTACTGCACAGATCAGAACGGCGTACCGGAAATAGGTTGGCAATTGAGCTTCTTTCAGCCGGTGAAGATTGTAGAAGTTGTAAAGAGCCCCTGGTGCAGCCCCTTTCTTGAAGGCACGATGCTTCAAAAATCGCAGTTTGATATTGGTAAAAGCAACACAAATCAGCCAATGACAGCAACTGAAGCCGGATTTTACGATGTTCATCTTTGGGAGTTCCCAATCATGACAATGCTCAAATTACTGATTATTGGCGAGTGCACTGCTGAACCCTATATAGATGCCAGCCTGACCTATATAAGCGAAGTGGACCCTATGTGGGAAAGTGATCTGCTTACACTCGTCCTGAATCCAGAGGCAGTAGTTTTTGCAAACCCAATTGCCTCAATGGTGTGCGCTGCTGACTGTGTAGCAGTAACAGCAGGAAAGGATAATCTCGCTGCATACTTTTGTGCCGGATGCGATGGCAACCTTTATCCATTAACCGGCCACATTTACGCAAATGATGACGCTGTAAGGACGAGTTCACTGATAACCCAGCGTCTTCTGACTAAACTACATCGCCAGGGAATGCTGATGCGAACGATGGGAGCAGACGCAATGTGTGAGAAAACGTGGGAATACTTTACACCTCGTTCCCAGTATCGGCTTTCAATGCTTTTCCCAACTCCTGAGGCGAAAGGGCCGGATTGCTGTCATCGTCTTGGTGATTCGGTACATGACTGGTCAACCCTTAAAGGTGGGCGCAAAAAAATAGGCAATGATAATTATGTCTATATGTTGTGGCGTTACAATGACTGTTGCGTCAGATATATACCAGGCGCTTGATTTCTAAGGGTAAAAATAATGAAACTTAGAAAAACGATAGCTTCAACTATTATTGCATCAATGATTGCCAATACTATGAGTTGGGCTTTTTATATCTCTCTCATAAATATGGTAATGACTCCTCGTATTTATGCGGCAGACGCTATATTTGACCAGCTCGAAAGTAACTTTAATCTTGCTAATCCTAACGCAAATCGCAATGCGACAACCAGTGCTCAGGACATTGTTGAGAAGTACAAGAATGCGGATTCAGGCGAGAATGTCAGTGGGAAGATCACCGAGAAATACGTGGGTAAAGCCGAATCCGCTAATCTTAATCTCGGAAAGTATGGGGCAGGGAACTCAAATGAAAGTGTCATGAAAAATGCCGCATCCGATGGAAAGTCCATTGGTAGCGCCGTACAACTGCCGAGTATGTCTGGAGGGACAATCAATTCAAACTATACCAAGGAAGGGGCAAAGCTGCTCTCTCGGGATGCTAATGGCAACATTGGTATAAGCAGTAATCCCAATACTACTCCTGGAACCAAAACAAATACCGGAGAGATTTTCAGCTCAGAGCAAAAGCACAGCGATATTAAGTTCAATGCCGCAGATCGTTATGGGGATGAGGATGGCTTTGTAAACGATATAAAGAATCGGAAAAGCCAGTTATTTGATGCTCAAAGTTATGATGGCGTTGCCTACCGCACCCTCGTAAATGCTAACAAGGACAACCCGGCATCATCTATAAAGCCTAACGATCCCATGTTTACTGCGGGGAGAAATGAGATAACAAATGCTGTTGCTGGTACTGGAAACTGGCTTCAGAACTGTAATGTTGAGACCTCTAAAAAAACAGTAACCACACACTATCCTGATTACAAAGAGTTCTACTGTAACTCGCCTAAGCAAGATAACTTCAGCAGCTGCACGATAACCCGTGATTTTTCAGTCCCTGTTTACATTTCAGGCGGAAACGGAGACATGTCGATGTGCGGCGATAATTGTGTGCGTATATGGTTTGGTCGCCGTGATGACAACTACTGGAGTGACGGGGTATATGATAACGAACTGACATTAAAATTCCATCCGGATGCAAAATTGGCCTCAGCAAAGATTGTTAACGCGGAGTGGGATGACCACATGCGGGTAACACTTGATGGCACGCAGATTTTTGCTCACATAGATGGTGCATATCGAGAAAGTGACTATCCGGCTCCTAAGGGATCTTGGGAGTTAAAAAAATCGTGGAAACTCGACAAGGTTTACGATGTGACTGATAAGGTCAGAAAATCGGTGTATGAGGAGCCTGATCGAGAAGTGACAATGGCATCCAGAGTATGGGTTGGTGGGAAGGGTGAAGGGTATTTTGAGGTTGAGCTGACTTTTGAAAATATGAAGCTCGAAGATAAGCACGTCCAGGAACCAGCTGGTTGTTACGATGCTGTACAAGCTCCGAATACATTCTGCCGTTTCGATCGGTTTAAAGATATGGATGTTGGCACAAAACGGCTTCCGGAAAGCGTGCTTTCATTGGCAAAGCCTCTGTATGAAGGTGATAAAGGATTTCTTACCTGGAAGACAAACCTTGAAGGCTACTTTTGTGATCCATTGGCCAAAGACAAAATTTGCTCTTATGACGCTAGTGGAAAAATTATGAAAGACGCTAATGGAAAGGACCTCTGTTACAACTATGAAGAAATAAAGAGTATGCCTGATGCATGTAGTGCTTATAAAAATGATGCAGCATGTGTACTCGATAAACAAACATGTGCAGAGGGTTGGTTCGATGAGGGCACTAACAGTTGCTACATGTATGAACAGAAATACACCTGTGACAGAGGGAAGGATGTAGTTCGGGAGGTTGAATCTTCTACAAATGCCTGTGTTGGCATGATCCCATGTTCAGGTGGAACATGCGAAACTGGGCCAAAGGAAGAGAACAACGATTTTGGAAAAGTTGCGGCTTATTCAAACATGGTTCAGTACATGCAGGGCGAAGCCAAATGCGAAGACCCTAACGATGCCAATTCATGTTCCGTCTTTGAAGGAAAACCTGAATGGTGTGGTCGTTCAGTAGGCTTTGTAAATGGCCTGGCAAAGACGGACTGCTGCGAAGCACCACAGGGAACCGCAGGAGCACTTGAAGGTATCATGCTTGCCGGATCTATGATCAGAAACACAAACTGGACCAGAGTTAATGCTCAGCTAATAAAATGGACCGGCGGTGATACAGGTACATGGGCTTCTATGTCTAATGCGGTCGGAGAGTGGACTGCATCAGCTGGTAAAACAGTAGGGCAAATGTGGAACAACGTCACGAGCTCCTTAACGAGCGTATATGAAAACGTCGCTGGTAATCTAAGCAGGGCAGTTGGGTCTTCCGCAACTTCTGGAGGGGCAGGAGGTGCTGGCCAGTTGGCACAGGAAACAATGTCCAGCTTCGGTATAGGTCAGCTTAAGCAGATGGCAATGAAGAAAGCCTACGAATTGCTACCAGATACAGTTCGTGACTTTGTCTTTAAGAACGTTGCTACTACCGGAGGAGAGGTTGTCTTCTCGGCTGCGGTTCAAAACTTTATGCTTGCATTAAACGTGATCGGTTGGATTTATACAGCCTATCAGGTCACTAAAATGCTTTTAGAAATGTTGGTAGCATGCGACCAGAAAGAGATGGAAGCTTCTATTCATAAGAATCAAAAATCCTGTTTTACATTAGATACGGAACGATGCGTCAAATATCTGAATGTTGGTTTCACAAAGAAATGCGTTAAAAAAGCAACAGACATGTGCTGTTATAATTCCATGTTGTCACGCGTTATTATGCAACAAGCTTATCCGCAATTAGGAATAGACCCTGTCGCCTCTAATTGCGTGGGGCTATCAATAAAGCAAATACAGCAACTGGATTTCGATAAAATTGATCTGACGGAGTGGATTAATGATGCAGTTCAGGTAGGAGAAGTTCCTGATCAATATTCAAAATTCTCCGAAGAATCAATTGTGGAAAACTTACCATTCCAGAATGAGAACTATCAACTTCCATCAGAACGTACCAAGGAAGCAATGGGCGGTGAAGAAAATATGATAAAGGCCAGACAAGAAAATGCTCAGGCTATAAAAGAGGAAAATGTAGATTGTAGCTATTTACCTCGACCGGCCATATGTGAGGTAGGTTCAACTACGCTGGATCCGGTTACGGGCAAGCAGTTGCCGAAATATTGAAGAAGGGGCCGTTAGGCCCCTTTTTTAATTACTTGGCTTTCAATGTTTTTTCTGGGAAGCCTTTTTTACCGTATTCACCGGTAAAGAGGTAATAATCTTTTCCGTTGATGGAGGCTGCAACACCCCCTGGAGTTGTTGTATTTGGGCTATCAGAACGGAAAATGATACCCGAAAAATCAGCGCTTGTTTCGTTTCCTTTAAATGGGATGAACACATAACGAATTACAGCGTAATCACCAGCGGGAAGGTTTAGCTCAGGAATTTCGGTTCCTGTTGCGGGGCGAATCGCCTGAAAGCTGTACATTGAATCTGTAGGGAAAACATCAGCATCAGGCTTAGAGGGCAGATCACAGGTACTCCATTTATTGACGACTGCCATATCAATTTTACATGTGGCCAGAGCTGCTTTCTGTTTTTCAGGGTTGTATCCAAATGAGGCCTGAGTTGCTTTTGTATGCTCAAAAACATACTTAGCTCCCTCACGTACCAAACTTTCATCATTGTAAGGCAATTTTTTTGGATTGGGGACGAACACTAGGTATTGATTGACCTGGATGTATTCGGCGTCAGAAGAACTGTACAAAGAGCTGAGGCTCATGATCCCAAAACCTTTTAGACCGCCTGTTACGTAGCCCATCGAACTATTGATGAGATACTTAGAAAGAAAGTTGTCGGCATCCCCTCCAGGAGTAACCTCTTGCTCCTTAAAATTAACGTCGAAACCAGCAAACGAATAGGCATTCTTGGCGACAGAATCATTTGCATTAGCATGCCAGTACTGGCCGTGACTGTACGCATTCAGAGCGGTGCCTGGCGTAGTGCCGGTGTCACCGGCACAACCCGATAGGGAAAAACCAATGACGACAGAAGAGACCAGAGATACTAAACGTAAAAGTTTCATTTAAAGCCCTTTTTGTAATGTCTTTTGGAGATGGAACCATTATTCCATAGTCACGCGTTTCACAAACAACCTGATTGCATAAAAAAGGAAAAAAAGTGATTTCCAGTAGAACCAGCAGTACACAAGAAAAGCGCTTTTATAAAAATGTATAATTATTAAAACGAAGTAATGAGGTTGAAATGGGTAAGCCAACAGAAGAGCAAAGACCTGTTATCGAGAATGCTAGCGCAAACAATATGGTGATAGCAGCGCCTGGATCAGGCAAATCGTTCACCATGATAGAAGCGGTTATATCGATTCTCAAAAAGTATCCATATGCAAGAATCGGGATGGTGACCTTTACTCGCGCTGCAACAAACGCACTTGCAGCAAAGTTACAAAAGCGATTGAGCAAGAAGGATCTTGACCGGGTGCTGGTGGATACTTTTCACGGACTCGTTAAGAAGCAACTGGACATGATTCGCTGGCCGGGAAAGATGTTGATAGGGCCAGCACAGAGATCTGTCATTCACCGGGCTTTGAAAGAATCCGGTGTAACGATGAAGTTTGCTGAAGCTGAATTCGTTATTGATGCTATCGGCAGAGAAATGGATACGGATGTGATTTCAGTTCGGCATAACAGACAACAGATCCATTTGTTTAATACCTATCAGGCGTTATGCCAGAAAGACCATGTGGCGGACCTCAATGCTCTTTCAAAATTTGTTGTCGGTCAAATGCATTCGGGAAAAATGCGCACGTTAGATTTGACACATTTGATAGTAGACGAAGTTCAGGATACTGACTCTATACAATTCTCATGGATAGCATTGCATACAAGAGCTGGAGTCTATACGAGTATAGTTGGAGACGATGATCAGGCCATCTACTCCTTCAGATCCTCAGGAGGAGTCAAAATATTTCAACAGTTTGAAAAACACTTCAGACCTAACATATTTTACTTAAACACATGCTTTAGGTGTGAACCTGAAATTTTAGAGGTGGCCGGAGCACTGATAGGAAAGAATGTTTACCGTTATGCCAAAGAGTTACGCTCGGCAAAAAAGGGAGGGGGAAAGGTCACTTTTCGTTCATATGTAGATATGGAGGAACAGATACAGGGTATTTTAAGCCTTATAAATCAGGATCCACATGGATGGGCAATTCTAAGCCGCAATAATGCTCACTTGGATGAGCTAGAAAGTTTGATCGAACAGCCAGTAATTCGTTACGGAGGTAAATCATTCTGGGATGAAAAAGAAACAAGCGATGTGTTAAGCCTTATGGCCTTTTTCCGACAATCAAATGATCCTCGCTTAATGAAGAGAGTATTGGCATTGTTTGGAGAACAGGAATCAGTTTTGGATGAAGTGGCATTGAGTATGAGAGGAAGAAAAGTTACTTTTGGCGACCTTGCCATCCCGGAGGACAGTTCTCTCGAAACAAAAACATTACATTCAAACTTCGTGCGCTTTACCCAGGAAAGTTCTGATAAAGTTGAGATAGCAAAACGTTTCGCCAACCTTACGAAATGGATGGAATCGTCGTCAATCAAGATGAGGAGTAATAAAGGTACAGCAACCTTAACAAAAATTGCTTTAGACACTTGTAAACAGTGGGCAGAAAAGACTGGTTGGATGAATATGATAAATCGTGCTGCTGCAATGTCATTAGGCCCTAGGAAGAAGGACGAGGAATACAGCCCAGAGAAAGTAGTCCTATCAACCTTGCATGGTTCAAAGGGTCTTGAGTGGAATAAAGTAATAATAATGAGTTGTAATGCGGATCAGATACCAAGTAAAAGATCAGTTGGGGAGGAGGCAATAGAAGAAGAAAGACGTTTGCTTTATGTTGGATTTACGCGTGCAGAAAAGCAACTTTTTGTAATGTGGTATGGTGATCCTTCTTTCTTTTTAAGAGAATGCAGTGAAGAAAAGATGAAAGAAGCAGCTAATATTCGAATTTCTCCACTTTATACAGAATAATTCGATATGGGCATTTACTTATGCTTAAAGCTATAGTATAAAAACAATGAGCTTAAATATCAGCTCCCAAATTTGAGTAACTTTGCTTAAAGTTACTTTCGCGTTAAGCGTTGATTTAGCCGTGAAAAGCGGCCAGCTTAAACAAGCTGTAAGACACCACCGGCAAAATGTCACCTTTGTCGCTGGTGCACTTCCCATGCCTGCAAAAGGCAATCTGAATTTACCAAACCGTAACTAATTTAGCTCCTCCTGGGGCTATTTTTGTTGCGTACTTCTAATGCCAGATAGTATAAATCAGGCGGTTCATAGCTTACGGGAGATGAATGACAGGCTTTGCCTTCGTGTTGAAACAAAAATTTGTTTCTTCCTTCTTACTATATATAGGTGACCCCAAATGTCTAAAAATAAAGCTCGCAGTAAAGCCCTTCATCAAACCTTTAGTGAAATTATTCCAGAGATGGATAAGGCGCTAAACAAACAGCTCTTAGAAGTTCTGATGAAATATACAGAACGTGATAATGAACTGATTGTTATTTTGAATGAGGACGGCCCAAATATCATTGAACTTAAGTCTCTTAAGCCTGTGTCTTTGTTGGCCGAAAAGCTTTCTGCTTATTCAAGCTATTATCATGTGGATGTTGTGGAGCTCGTGGTCAAGAAAATTGATTTCGAAGGAGCTTATAAGCTTCTTAAAGCTTCCCCAGATGTACCACTTTTTAAAAGCTTAACTGAACTGGATAAATATCTTGTTGAGGAGTTTGAAAAATACGGATTAAATTCATTTCTTGACGTGGATAATCTGGATTACTCACTTGAAAAAGCCAGTGAACTCAAAAATGAGCAGTTAATAAATTGGGTTTCGGACATCATTTGCAAACGTGAAAAATTAACTTTACGTAAGCGTTTTGATGTCGCAGTAAAGGCCCACTACGAAAATGTAGAAAAAATGTATGATACCATTCGTCCGTTAATGAAAAAACTGGGTTTCCCAGAAGATCTCATGACGCACACCTTTAGTGAGTTAAGCGTTTTTGAAACTAAAGGATGGGACCATGCAATAAAATCGAAAATTGAGACTCTCGCTAAGCGTGAAACTCAATATTTAGATGATGCGGCTAAAGCAGAGAATCGACGTCTTGTAACAGAGAAGTTGGAGAACTCTTTAGCGATTGCACCAACTAAACCAACAAGAAATTGGTTACATATTGCCGGAATTGCCTGTTTGGTAGTCTGCACGTTCATGTATGTAACTAATAAATTTATTTAATCCTGTTAAGGGGGAACCCTAACGGGGCTTCTCTTTGAACAAATCGAGGAGCGGAAAATGTCATATCTTGAATATATCAATGAAGTAAAAGTGTCCGGGATAGTTATCAGTGCTGTGGAGAAAAAAATGACTGACCAGAGTATAGGTTTGTTAATAAAGCTCAAAAATAGGATGAAGACAGAAGTTGATGGTGAAATCACTGAGAGAGAATTTTCAGTTCAAATCAAGGTGTCGCCTGAAATGTATTCAACCTGTTTCACTGGTATAAATCAGGGTGATGAGTTGATGGTCTCCGGTTATATTGTTGTCGATACTATTATGATTGAAGGGAGAGAACATCCTCTTGACTACATGAGAGTGGTAGCAACAAGTAAGTTGGCTCACATACCTAAACCTCTAAAAGGTTTTGGACAAAGTAGCTTTAATCAGATCTGACATTAAACCCACCCTAAAGGGGAGAAATCCCTTCATGGGATTTCTCCTTTTGGAGTCCCCATGAAACAAAAATTTAGGGCTACTGCAATAAGTAGTAATCAACTTAGTTTTTTTTCTATATTCGATATAGATGAAGATGAAATAACGCAAATAGTTGATTCACCCAAAGAGCATTTAAATGATGCATACACGTCCGGATTAAACTTTAAATCAGATGAAAGTAACATTTCTGAGATAAATTATGATTCTGAAAGGCGTGAAAATCACCTTTATGAAAAATCCAAATTACTTAAAAATCAGATTTTGCATACAATTAATTTTGCAGCAGAAACAGATTATCTATATTCGGTTGAAGAATATAACCCAGATTTGGGTGGTCTGGTAATAGAATGGACCCCTGAGGATGTGTATGTTGTTTTTCTATCCGCTATGGAAGAGTCTTTGGAAATCATTAAAGAACTAGTGTTGAGGAGAAAGTTATTCTTCAAAGATGACAATGGTAATATCACAGTGAATCCACTTTTAGAAGCTGAAACACGGTGGTATATGTCAAAATCATTTGAATACACTTGTTTATCTCATGGACTTGATGCATGTGAATTTAGAGCGGAATTAAAATCATGGCTCTATTATCATTCGCATCGTTCGATTAGTGAAAACACGAAATTAGCTGAATGCAGGAATGATGATGAAATCATTTTGCATGATTGCAATGACGATATGGGCTGGGACATCTTCTTTGATCAGGATTATTTAATGTCAGAAAAAAAACTGGCTGTTAAATGGACTGACAGGGAAATTATGGATGTTTACATAAAAGCTTTTAAATCCACATTAGAGTTGTTTGACGAGCTTGTTTCATGTGATCTGTTAACTAAACGAAACGCTTTTGGCAAGTTAGAAATAAATCCAATATTCGAAAATCATTTTGAATGGATCATGTCTGAAGCTTTTGAAATAGTGGGAAATCATCTTGGTTATAATGTGCCTCAAATCAGGAAACTGATGGCAACTATTTGCCAAATGAATCTCAAATAAAATGCCACTGGCAAACATCTGCCAGAGGGCGGTGTTTGCATTTTACCGGAGTTAAAAATGTCTAATGCCGCTATGAAGTTAAATGAAACATCTTCTGATGCTTATGAAAAATTAGAAGCTCTTCTTTCCCCGGATGTTATAAAGTTAAAACATTATGTGGATAAAGGTGAGTATCTTTTAGTTCTAGCAAAGGACCTTTTTGGTATTCCAGAAATGGATCCAAAGATGGCTGTGCCTGTTTTCAAAACTAAAACCTCGTATCGAGCTCCGCTGAACAAAGACTACATACCAAATCCCCGAATACTTGAACAAGTGGTTAAACTGCTTATCAGTCCGGATATAGATTTAAGTGTGTGTCTTAAAGGTGAGTCCGGTTCTGGCAAGACTGAAATGGTAATGTACATTAGCCACATGATGAATTGGCCGCTGACAATTAAGCAGATCAACAGCAATATTCGAGTTGATGAGCTTGAAGGTGAGCGCAGTCTTAATGGTGGTAATACAGGTTTTGTACACAGCGATTTGGTAACGGGATTTCGTAATGGTCACCTCATTCTTCTGGATGAAGTGGACAAAATCGATCCTGATACGGCAGCAAAACTTCACATGCCCATTGAACGTAAGCCCTGGTCACTCAGTGCTAATGGTGGTGAGGTTATAACTGCTAATGGCTACACGCGATTTATTGGTACTGCAAACACAAACATGAGTGGAGGCGCTCGCCGGTTCGTTTCTTCTCAACGTCAAGATGCAGCTTTTATAAAGCGGTTCTTGATAGTTGAAATGGAGAAGCCCGACAAAGTTGCTTTAACCAATGTGCTTACTAAACGATATAGCTCTTTGCCTTTTCAGGTCATTGAGAAGTTCGTAAGAGTAGCGATTGCAGTAAATGACTCTGGTACAGAAGACAGTGTGATGGATATTCGTCAATTAGTAGCTTGGGTTGGCACGTCGATGACGTTAAAAACCTTTAGTCTTCTTGACACTTTCAAAATAGCTTTTGCTTCTGCTTTACCTTTACATGTGGTCGATCTTGTTCTTCAAGCTATAGATCTTTCTCTTGGCGAAGACAAGGATAAATCGCTGGAGTATTTCACAGCAAAAAAGTCGAGTTAGATGGGATTTGTTATGAAACCTCTGATATTTGTATCTCAGAGTTATCCCATCTTGAATTTAGTGCGTTTTTAAGTACGGATGGTGCTGCTACCATTGCTATAGCAAAAAACGGAACTAATTTTACTGGACTTATGCAACTGAATAACGACTATTCTTTATTGTTTTATCATGATGGTAAAATAAATATGGAAGGTCTAATTAAAGAAATGGAATTAAAAGGTTATATGTATCAGGGAGCAATGGGCAATGATGATGTTGCCGCTGAGTTTCCCGGTATTCTTTTAATTGCACCAGAGAAGCTTTAATATCAACCCTATCGGGAAATCTTTCCCGTTGGGGAGGGTTTCCCCTTTTTTTTGGAGAAACCCATGACTTTAAATACTTCAATGCTTAACAAAGTATCTGCAAAACAAATCTCTGAGAATTTTGCAAAATCATATCCAGATTTACTGGAAGGTGCAGTTATAACAAAAATTGAAATAAGTGGCTGTCAAGGATCGCGTCGAACCGATAAAATCGATTTGTCTTATGATGGAGATGATATTACGGATCAAAAAAGCGTATCTAAAAGCGAAGTACGTTGGATTGACATAAAAGCCCTTAGCTTCAAAAGTACGATTACCAGCAGAATATCAACCCTTTGCTCACGCTTGTGCATCCGCTATAGCAATATGTGGATTTTACCAGTTTCCAGTATGGAAGAGTTTCTGGAAGGGGCCCAAGAGATTGAACGAGAGTTTCAGGCAGGTATTCAAAACGTTGTAGACAATTATGAGATGCATATTGAGGCTGAAAAAAATAGAAGCCCAAGAATGTCTTCTTTGATTGATCAGTTGAAATTAACTAAAGATGATTTCATAAAATCCTTTAGATTTAATATTGCTCACTTTATTCCTTTTACGCCTATTAGCGTTGAAGGTGATGAAACCCAGGACTACTATCAGGAACAATTGATAACAGATCTGGCAGAAGAAGCAATGAGGGTTTATGAAAAAATTAGTAAAAATAATAATTTGCGCTCAAGTACTATTGACCGACTGAAGCAAATGCAAAATAAGATCATTAGCTTCATGTTTATACATAAAGAGGCGGCAGTACTTGCAGAAGCTATAAAACACATAATGAATAATTTACCTAAAGGTGCCATTTCTGAACCTCGCGACGTTGCGGTGTTACAGCAGTGGTTTTATTTCATGAGTGATGCTTCAATGTTAAAGCGTATTATTTCAGGAGAGCAAAAGGTTACTGACTGGTTGGAATCTATTACCAGATCATTTAATCAAAGCTCACAAACAGAACCGAACGCGCTACAGAACACAGGTATTGAAGCTATTTTAGATTCAACAAATGTGTTTCAGGTTGAACCTGTCGTAGAGAACGATATAAAAAACAGCACGTTTTCAAACACTGATTCTGTAGCTGAACCTGAGAAATCAGTTTCGCAACAGGAAGACAATGCTGAAAATGGTTTTGATATCGAGCTCAAAGGCTGGTAACTGTTTGCTTTATTAAAAACCCCAGATGGGTACTTCACCATCTGGGTGAGTACCCCTTTTTATAAAGAGGTATTCTATGAAATTAGATCTTAAATCATCGCCGCGCCATATTAAGCGTTTACAGAATATAGCAAAAGTCATTAGCGGCTTAGGCGATGTAAGAGTTGTAATAGACGACAATACCAAAGGACCGTATTTTGATCCTGTCAATAAAGTTTGTGTTTTACCAAACGGCGATTATAGCGATGATGACTTTGTCAGTCTGATTGAAGGTTTTACCTGTCATGAAGCTGGTCATGGTCGCTATACCGTCAGTGAGGTTTACAGTGACGCCTTTAATAGTGTTCTCATGTCATCTGAAGGGTTTACACGCTTCGATGACGGAATGAATGCAGAGTTTGAGAGCCTCGCTGAGAAACGTAAAGCTTATAGCAGGGCAAAACGTCTTACCGGGCTTATAAATCTGTTCGATGATGTACAGATGGAAGAGAAGGTTGGTAACGATTATCCGGATGCAAAGCGGCGGCTTGCAGCCACTTACGCACTGATGGTTAAAGCCGGAAGGATGACTCCTGATATATCTTCTCGTCCGGAAAATCCTGTCCTATTTATTGAGTGGTATCTGCTTAACTCATTGCGAGTAAAAGTCCTTCAGCAGGTAGGTCACAAAGAAACCCTCGATCCGTTTTTTGACTATGCCCAAAAGATACTTTCTCCAGTAATTTCTGATGTTGAGGAAATTTTTCATGATGCTCTTGGTTGTGAAAATACTCAGGGCTGTGAATCCCTTGCTCGTAAGACCCTGGCTCTTTTAGAGAGACTGCGGGATGAGGCAAAGGAACAACAGCAGCAGACAGAGCAGGAGGAGCAGGAGGCATATGATGAATCCGAGACCGATACCGATACCGAATCAGAAGATAAATCGCTTACGTCGACTGATAGTCGTGAGGATGATTCTGAGGACGATAGTGAAGGTCAGGCAGATACTTCCGATAACGCTGATCTTGCTCAAGAGGGATGTTCTGAGCCTTCAGAACTTGCTGAAGATAACGAGGGAAATAATGAACCCACCGGTGGCAATCCCACGGGTGATAACATTATTGAAGACGATACTGATGCGATTAACCCTTCCGAGAGTGAATCAGATGAAGCCAGTTCGACTAACGTTGAAGATGAAAGTAACTTTTCATCGGCTCAATGGGAGATACTGGCAGATTTGTTGGATGCCTTTCTTAGCAGTGATGAGGATAGCGAAGATTATCACGATGCTTTGGCTAAAGAGATTGAAGGTATTGCATCAAAAGTATCCGATGACGTGAAAGCCGAATTCGGTGCTTCTGAATGGGATATCCCTGATCTCCTTATCGATTTGAATGTTTACAATGAGGCTTTGTCTCTGAGTCATTCAATCGGTAGCGACTTGTCTGTTTTACAGCAGGTTAAAATGCGTGGCCGAAACAAAACTCATGAGCGTGGAATTACCTTCGATGGAAATCGATTAATTCTGTCACAAATGGGAGTTCGTGATGTCTTCAGAGCTCAAAGCGAATCTAAAAATAGAGGGCATGTTGGCCTCGTATTAGTTCGTGATATTTCAGCGTCAATGGCTAATGATGAAAGATATATTCATGCCATTAAGTCAGATCTTGCTTTATCGATGGCCGCTGAAAGTTTGTCAAAAATGCATGTCTCCAATATAGTTTTTCCCTTCAAGGAAAGTGAATTTGAGATTATCAAAACGTTTGATCAAAGCGTTGAGGAATCTCTATCGAAATTCACTCTTGGATGTAAGGGTTATTATACCCCTACGGGATCTGCTTTAATGGCAGCTGTTGATCTGTTACTTGACAGCCAATTCGATAGGAAAATAATTTTTCTTATAACTGATGGTTATCCGAATAAATCGGAATTTACTATCGTCGAAGTTATGGAAAAGGCTAAATGTAATGGAATAGAAATCGTTGGTGTTGGTATTAAGACTGATGAAATAATTGGTTTTGAAACGGACACTTTCGTAACAGTTGATGATACTTCTTTATTGTCTATTGAAGTCAGTAAGCTAGTTCATCAAATACTTTCTTAATAAACTCTACCCAATCGGGGCAAAAAGGCCCCGGTGGGTCTTTTTGCTCCATGAAGGAATAAGGAGCAAAATATGACTCAGATAAAAACTTACCGTGTAGAACATGAAAAAGTCGGTGCGATGCATAAAGTCCGTATTTTCGGACGTGTTGGTGAAGTTATAAGCAATGATAGCCCTCAGGAAAGAATCTTCCGCGAAGTCACTATAGCGGAGGGTAATAGCCAGCAGGCTGCGTTACTTGTAGATAACTACATACAGCGTCTTGAGAATAATGGCTTCACGACTGAAGCATAAATGTTGAGGGCCCCCGGGCCCTCTTTCTTAAATTCTGCGTTGTGGGTTTCTCCCTGTCTTCTGCACCGCAGAAGGCATTGAGAAACTCACAATGCCAGATAAGAGAGATCATCATGACTTATGCATCCCCGGCTCTTCGTCGTAAACCACAGGAAGTATCTGAACACTTTATTAAACTCGTTCATGCTCGAATTGCTGAAGTGTCTGGCTGGAAGTATATATTCGAAAGAATACCTGCTTTCAAAGACGCTTGTGCAAAAGCCCCGAGCCAGGTTCCTTGCCCGTTTACTGGCGCAGGGAAATCGAAGTTTCGTTTCCGACAAAAAGACCTTTATACCGGATGTGCGATCCATAATGACTTTCCGGTAAATGAGTTTTGCGACGGAATTGATGTTCTGGCGAAATATTATGAATTAAGTAAAACGCAGACTTGCAAAAAGATTCTCTCAGATTTTTTCGGGATGGATCTGCATGCTCCGTTAACTGACGCCGACATTGAAAATGAACGACGCTATAAATCAGCAGTTCGTGCCACAGAAACTCTTGACCGAGAGGAAGTGGCAAAGCGAATGCGAAAACTTGATGTGATGTATCACTATACCGGTGAAATAAAGCCTAATACTCCTGTTGCTTTGTACCTCCGTAATCGTGGGATCTCCCGCTTACTGAGTCACTTACCAAAGGATTTAGGCTTTAATAACCGGATCTACTATTGGGATAAAGATAAGCAGAAATCGATTATCTATCCGGGAATGATTGCAATCTATCGTGACACCCGAGGTCGGCCTCTGACTATCCATAGAACATACGTAGACAAAAACGGTGATAAGGCACCTGTAGAAAATCCAAAGCTGATGATGAAGCCTCCTGCCGATATGACAGGTGGCTCAATTCAGTTGTTTGACCCTCACTATGATTCAGGTAGTTCGACCTGGACACTGGGAGTGGCTGAAGGGATCGAGAATGCGCTTTCTGTTGTAGAAGCGACTTCAACACCATGCTGGGCAGCCAGCTCCGCATGGTGCCTTGAAAACGTTACTGTTCCTGATTTTTTACTGCCTCCGCCGGATGTAAAATATATAAACTTTTATATCTGGGCGGATAAGGATATTGCTAACTCACAAGGCACTCGTGCCGGTATCGAAGCTGCTCAGCGACTTCAAAGCCGCATGGTTGAGTTTTTGGCTAAACGATATCCCGCATCAAAGCTGACAATTGAAGTCTTCGAACCAGCACAAGATATTCCTGATGGGAAAAAGGGTATCGACTGGAACGATGTTCTCCAGTTAACAGGGCAGGATGGATTCCCGATTCACTGGGCTCCTGAATGTCTTAATCAGCTGTAACAACGATAACTCCCCCGCATTTTGCGGGGGGGGTTATCTTATCAATATTATTTTTTAAATTGTATTGATAAGATAACCGCTTTCCTTCGTGATAATTACCTGCCTTTAAGGTCTTTTCACGGCTGAGATGCTTGCTCAGTTAAATAAATGTGCGGTACTACTGGCTATGGTCGGTTGTATGACATGGTTATTCCATAAACTATTAAAACCCATAACGGGAGTATTACCGTTATGGTGATGCTCGTCGTTTTACATCGGAGAGCATTTTAATGAATTTTCAAACTAACGAAGTTTTTAATAAATTTGCTGCTGTTATAAAATCGCGCATCGTCAATGAACCATCGTCATGCTATTTGCTGCATGATAATGAGATAGATATAACGATTTTGAAACATGGCATATTAGAAAATGACAGAAACCTGTTGTACGTAGTTCGTCCTTCAGGAACGTGTTTGTTGCGTTGTGACAAATATTTCTATCCGAAATATTATCTTCGTTGCCGTGGAGATTATAAGTCATTCATATATGTCCATCTTGATCTACATAGTGGTGAAGCTAAAGAAATCACATGGGAGCAAGCAGACGATATGCTGTCTAGTCCAGGAAAACCCCCATTAAAAGGAAATCTTGGACGATTTGAGTATATAAAAGTTGTGGTTGAGGACCTTCGTATTCGAGGTTACGCTGATTATCTTCCTGCGTATAATCTTGATGACCTTCGCCGTTTTGCCTTACAGGACGACCGCCCATCCCTTGTCAGATACATTGACAATGTAATGGCAACGGTCTGATTGGTTGCTAATTGATTTACATATTTTCCCTGATGGCCAACCTGCATCAGGGAGGCCTCAATAACGACTGGAGGCTGTATGAAGTTAGCTACGGACCTGGTAAAAGCTATTTTGATTAGAAATGGTGTTGAACCAGTAAATATAAGCGAATCATCTAAATTATCTTTGAAACAACCACTGACAGAACTTAAATTCAGTTTATATTTGCGAACTGAGCATTTATCTCACTTCCTACCCGGTTATGTTTATTCTATAAAAGAATGTCCACTGTCATATGACATCGGGATCGAAATTCAGAAAATCTTCGAAAGTTTACATTTGTTAAACGAAGAATTTGAATCCCTCGGTTTTGTTTCTGTATGGATAGAAATGCATCAAAGCATTTTTGAACAAAGTCGGTTTAAGAAAAGTAACTTTACTTTTCGGGAGGAAGAGGTCGAGCTTGCTAAAGGGCTTGTTTGTTCTCACAATTCACAAATAAGTAATGCGGCTTATTTCTGGCTTCAGCACTTTGAGGAGTTTATGATTTATGTTCGTAATAAGCTTATCGACCTCTTTCGAGAGGCCTATGACCTGATCCTTGGAATGCAGCAAGTATTTTTCATTCGGGAAAAGGAAGAGCTGTTGAAAACTATAAGTTATGGGGATGACCTGTATGAGGTGAAATTAATGGCGGCTGAGCTTTACTCTATCGAACAGAACTTAAAGTGTTCTGAATCGATAAGTACAAAATCTCAAGCTTCGGCATATATTAACCGCATCCGTGAGTTTGTGCGTTCGGGGTGGAGGCAGGGCTATATAGTCTGCCATCATAAGCGAAGTAATCAAATCTCATCATTGTCATTACCGATGTACTTGAAAGATACGTCAGGCCGAAGTGCTCGAAAGCGAGTAAAACGTCTTATATCTTCTACAGTTTGTGGTAGAAATAAAGATTTAGGTCTTACAGATTTTTAATTAAATTATACCCATGTGGGGATCACACCCCATATGGGAGTGATCCCTTTTTTATTGAGAGAGGATCACATGAAAATTATCGAAAAAATCATTAATGCCTTTTTGGTTGTTCAACATAAAAAAATACAGGTTAAAAACATTACATTTTTAGACAATGGGCAGGGCATGTTCTCTGGTATGTCTTTTGATGCTGATGTTTCACTGGAGTTTATGTATGAATCAGCAAAAGCATATAGTTCTTGTTTCTGTGATATTCCCTTTCCAGGTTTTGAAGATGCAAATCTGGAGGAAATTACGAAATTTCAATTAGATGCTTTGAAGCAAAGAAAGAATCATTCTTTCATTGTTAACCATTTGAGGTTTCCTATAGTTTTAAGGGAAGGGTGCAAAATCGAAAGAGGAGAAGTCTATTCAATTTCGAATTGCACTTATAATAAAGAAAGATTGCAGTATCTTTTTTCTCAGGATATTTACGGTAAGTTGTATAATTCCTTAGAGAAAGAATTAAGCTCGTTTTTCTCATTTATCAATGTTGAGGTGCACGAGTTGTTAAAAGATGCTGTATGCTTTGCATTAAAAATCCTGAATAAGATATCTTTGGATACACCTGAAAGACTTATTAAAGCTTTTAATTATCGTGACTGGTATTGTAGTTACGATGTTGAGCTTTTTAGGAAAGGCTTACCTGGTCATATTCTGGAAGAGCTCATTGCTCCAGATATCTTACTTTCAGACCTTAACGGTTGTAGAAAAATACTTAGAAATGCAAAACGATTTCTAAATGGACATACAAAAACCAATTGTGTTTATATTAAATATGAATGGTGGTTGGGGCCTGTGGATACCTCACACTCAGCTAAGTTGATGTCTGACAAAGAAATTAACAACCGAAGTGACTTGAAGAATTTTTCAAAGGTCTTTTTCAAAGAGTGTTTAAGTTCTGGTAAGTCGGAATATGAAAACCATCTTAGTGAAAAAGAACATGCGCTTCGCTACAATTATTAATTAAAATTATTTTCTCCCATAGGGATTTCTCCCTTTGGGAGAAATCCCTCTATTAAGAGGGTATTTAAATGAATGCGATACAAAAGTTAGTTGAATCTATTCTTGTTAAAATGGGTTTTGTTGGCGCTGTAGTGGAAAATATATATTTGGATTCAAAACCATTTCGGCATATTCGATTTGTGGCTGATATTCCAGTAATATCTTTTCTACCTCATTTGGTGAAATATCTTAAGGGCGCAGACCATCTTTACTGTGGTAACGATGATTTGCATCCTCTTTTCATTTATTTTTCCGAAGCGGCTACATTAAAAGCAGGCCCTGTAAATCTCGCGAACTTTCGTTTTGAAGTTTCTATAGCTTCAACTCATTTACGACTGGTCTCAGAGCAGCCTGATTTGCTTATCAAAGGATTTAACCGGGATAATCTAGAATACGTTTATTACCGCTCAGATTTGGCCTCTAAGGATCTTATACTAGGCCTTGTTGAACACGGTTCTCCTTTCATAAAACATCTACATGGACTTATACAAAAGCGAATTTTAAACGAGTTCTCTCTGATTTTTTCTGTTCTTGAAAAGATTTTAGAAAGCGCGAAGCCACAAATTCTTGCTTGCTTCCATAGTGTTGATTATGAAATGAACGTAAAAATAATAGCCGAAGCTATACCTGAAACTGTATCTAATCAGATAGTCACATCTGATTATATAGTTAATTCTATATCAGATGCGGACAAGTTTATAAATCATGTTCGTCGCTATTTAGCAGGCAGGGTAATGAAGAGGCGGATATACGCTGAATTAGATGTTTGTGAAGAAACATCAAATATTTCACTAGTGAACTTAGGATGCTTTACGTCTCCTCTGCTCGTTACGGAATATCAAATGTTTAAGCCACACTCTTCAGGGTTATATCGAAAAGCTATAAACAACTCCTTAAAACAGTTCAAACCAGAAATGCATTTACCTTCTGAAGAACTCTTTTATAATTAATCTAACCCATCCGGGAACTTGCTTCCCGGTGGGAAGCACTTCCTTTTTAGTCATGAGGTAGTGTAAATGTTTAAAGAATCTGACCACGTGGAATTTGTTAGTGCCTTTCTTTATCAAAATTTAGGCCTTAATGTTCCCGCTGACGATATAACCGTTCAATTATCTGATACTTCGTTCGACAAAGTAACCTTTGATTACGATGTAGATATCGATAATTTAAATTGTATGTTGGATCTCTACATATCTGAACTAATAAAGCACAACGCATCTTACTCCGATTCTATTCTTTTGAAACAAAAAATAATTTATTTTCTTGGAGTATTTAAGAATTTCGGATTTTTTACGTTTGATATTCGCGGATATAGTAATACTTTAAGCCCAGTTAAAGTTATTGATATTGTTTCAATGATTATTAATGACTGTGAAGAGTTATCTAAAGCTAATTCTTCTACTGATGCTATAAGAAATCTTTATCTCGATAAAATGAAGGTGGATGGGAAAGTGTTAGTTGCGAAATTTGCACTTAAACAGTTTTTTCATTCCGACTTTGGTGACTTTATCTCATTTGTCGAGAAAAGAATTACAGATTGTCTTAATGAAACTTTAAGGATTATCAAAGCTGTTGAACATGGCTTTGTACGTGTTGGGCAGCATAAGATTAATCGCCGTATTAATGATGACTTAAAGTTATGCATTGATTTCAATACTGATGATTATCCGGCAAATATGCCAGATATATATATTAAGTTTAACGATACATTTGATGGGAACGGGGCGTTATATTGTGACAATGATGCCCTCATATCCCTCTATACCGATGTTGCTTCAATTATCAATGTGCCGGTGATGATGGAAGTAAGATTGATCAATAAAAGAGGGCGTGTTGTCTGTGATTCTTCGCATTCAACTTACGTATCTCTCGAAAGTAATGACCGATACAGAGTAACTGATCGCACATTACTAATAACTGAAGCTTTTGACGATTTTCGTAACGCGTCTCAATGATCCTTTTGCTTCAGTCCAAAAAAGTAACTTTGGTTGGCTGAAGACACTTGTCTATGACAATGTAAAATCTGTCGCTGGCATCTTCTTTTAGCTTAACCAAACTTTTATCTAACCCAGTGGGGAAGTCGCTTCCCTTCTGGGGCACTTCCTCTCAAATTTGAGGTAGTGTATATGACACATTCATCTGATGATAAAAACTATGTCCGAGCAGTTCTGAGCTATCTTGGCATAGATTTTGATGAGGCGGATATAGTATTAAGTGTTTGCCATTGTCAAAGTGACGAGCTTTCTTTTACCTGTAATATCAAAGCTATTGAACTCAAGAATGCTGTTGATTTATATGTCGATAGTATCTCTGAGAATGAAATAGAAGCTTTAAACAGAGAATCTTTAAAATCTCGACTCTGTTACTTTCTTGAGGTGTTTGACGCAGTCTCTGGTCAGTACCTTGAGATTTCAGGAAAACACTTTGCAACTAGCCGTTTTGAATATGATGATGTTTGTAGTGAAGTTCTTAGCATGTCTAATGATGTTTCTCAGTCGAAAGGTTATGACCGGGATGAATATAACAGACTGATGCAGGTTGATGGTCAGGTTATGATTGCCCGTTTTGCTTTGCAACAGTTCTGGGATACTCATTTTATTGGACTAATAACATTTGTATCTGAGTCTATAACATCGAGCCTCTATAAAGCTTATGAAACTTTTAGTGATATAAGTTTGGCTTGCTATAAACTGAGTGAATATTCTTATTCACGCTCTATCAACAGTGAATTGACCCTTAATATTTCACTTAAAGAAAATGACTTCTGTGAGGACCTATCTGATTGCTATATGGAAGATGAGGCTTTACCTTCTGGTAGGGTAATTTCTCGACGCAACAATGACTCCATAATAAGTATTTATGAGAGCTATGCTGCGGCTTCTTATATTCCGATGATTGCATCTTTGGAAGTCGTTGATGAATACGGCGAAGTGGTTACTGACCTCTGCCATACCGTTTATGTTTCAGAGTTAACCGGTGGGCGGATTAAAATCCACGACCGTAATGACTTAGTATCTGAAGTTTTCGATAACCTAAGAAATTTAAATCTTGCAGTTGGAGATTCAGTTTCACAAGCTGCTTGATTCTTTCCCTGATTTTGATTTTTTCTCACATACTCTTATGGCACGGTTTCCGTGCCTTTTTTTTGCCTCGCTTACAAGCGTCTACTCCTCTTCTACCTATCCCACCTTACATCACCACTTAAAATCTATCTTTCTAATTCCATTATCCTTTTCGTAGCCTCTAATGCTCTGGTATGAACATACTCTTTAAACTCAAAAAAGTGCTATTAACGAAAAAAAATCCCTAAAGAGATTTGTATACTGTTCTCAACCAAGGAGAGCTCATGAATGAACTAAAATCCAAAAACGAGAACAGTACCAAAAGCAACTTTCCCCCGGTTGATAATCAGTTTTGCTTTTACCATGTTGATTTCAGCATAGAACGACTACTTTCAACGGCCGAGGATCTCCAGTTTGAGTACATCTTCCAGAAACCTGGAAGTGAAGTAAGAAAGGATTTGGTTGAGCGATTCGAACGTGGAGAGCGCTTTGTTACAGCTTCACACTGTGACAATTTCTGTGAAATCCTTGGTTGTCAAGGCCATCAGGAAAATGCATAAACCCATAAACCTACATTTCCACTTTTAAGGATGTTCACTAAAGAATGATTGGAGAAAGTATTTTTGACTGGGTAATTTACGGAATATCCATTTTGATATTTGCCTCAGCACTAATTGAAGGAAAGACAACTCGCTACCCAGCACTTTTTTTCTATGGGAGTTTAATTTTAATGTTAATCCTGATAGTTGCTGGAGGCCTTAACTGGTGGTTCTACAGGTCAAAATATGGCGCAGTAATCGTTATCTTCACAGTGGTCTCTTTACTGATGACTCGATTCCGCCTGGTCATATATAAATTAAGATTAAGAAAGTTAGTTTCAGAAATCAGATTTCGTATAAAAACGGGTTTTCGTATAATTCTTGTTTTGTCGGATAATGAGGATGAGCGTAATGTTCTGCTGTCTATGCTTAGCAACGTATTGCCAGAGCAAACGCTTATTCACACGCGTGATGCTCTCGGACCTCATTCAGAGCCTATCCTAAAAGCTCTTGAGCTACATCATCAACAGGGAACAGGTTACATACTCGTCTGTGAACAACAAATCTCAGCGCGTACGTGGTTGAGTATCGTAGAAAATGGGAAACCTGATACATCTATAGCTGTTAATTTTCATTCGATCCCAGAAATGGAGTGATTTTTCAATGAGTAGAACCGTTTCACAAAGTGTCACAGAAGATTGTCTTTTTGATACCCGCACACAAGTCAGATTACAACTAAGTCGAAGCGTTCATAAAACGCTGGCATCTGCTAAAGAAATTTTACAGGGAAGGGGGGTTGATTCGGTCTCTATTGAAGATCTTGTGCGAGCCTGTCTTGAAGAGAACCAGCCAATTGATCTAGCCTCACTTTACCTTGAAAATCTCTTAAAACAGAAAGGTACCAGCATTTGCGATTTTTAGTGTTTTCAAACCTATTAGATAAAATGCCGGTTGTGTTTATATAACATCAATAATTTCATGCAACAGGTAAAACATGAGTACTCAAAAGCAACTTTCCAGAACTACCGGCACTGAACGTATGTTTAAGGAAGAGCTGGCGTTATCCTTAATTTGTTGGGTTTTCACCAGTCCTTTTACCAACTGGACCGATAAAGTCTTCAGTGGTATTGAAGTTCCGTCTGAAGGACCGTCATCATTACGGGGTGAGACAGAAAAATTCTTTCGTTTTGTCGTTAATGAAGAAGGCTACGACGCAGGAAGGGCTGCTATTGGTCTTGACCTATGTTGTTTTTCACTTCCGTTGTGTTTGTTCCCGGACGCTGCCCTGTCTGAGGAAGAGGTTATGAGTAAGTTAACCGGAGAAGTTATCCATGGAATTCTTCTTTCCTTACCTGAGTTTATTGATATGCCAGAAGTGCTCGCTTACCAGGTCAGGGATGAAATTCTTGCTTTTAACACTCGCTGTGGAGACGGGATCTTTCATGGTTGGAACACGGCTTCAGAATTGTGGAAGTTTGAAATCTTTCCCCGCACCACCATCATGATGCAGCATACTTCGGCAATACATTAAAATTAGGCGGGGCAGAATGCATAAAAAACTTTTTCTTCTCGAATGGAAACCCTGTCAGAGCCGCGTATGGGCCGGTTGGATGGCCCTGTGGTTGACTATCAGTTTTCTGATGTTATCTGCCTTGCTTATGACAGATCATCTCCTGAACAAAGTCATCCTGCCGCCAACATGGTTGTTGATCTGGTTTTCGCCAATGCTGGGGTTTTTGATAAAAGTTCGCGTCGTCGAAACTCAACATTTCCTGGAGCATGACCTCTGTGTTGCAGGTTTCTCTTTTTACCGCTGGAAGAGGTTAGTTTCTCCCGGGCTTTGGTCAGTTGACTGTATAAATGGTCGTTTTCGCCTCAATCGGATCACCCAGGTGGGTAAGACTATCCACTATCCATGGCGTCTCCATTATCATCCTTTGTTCATGAGCCCTATCGAACATAAATCGCATGCTGTGAAAGCTGTTTCAAAATGACTTCTTTAGAGGTTTACATGACATTTATGTTCTGCAAGGTCAGCCTGGGCAGCAAAATTGATTGGAAATAACATGAGCCTGGAGAAACGTATGAGTTATGACGATTTGCCCTATTTTCGTGACCAGATTCTGGAACGCATCGACTCGCTCAAGTGTTTTCTTTCGAACACCCCCCCGATGATGGCAAACCTGATGACTGTCTCCACCGTATCTAGAACAGAAGAGCGCTTGAAGCAGGTTAAACCCATCAGGGTTAGTATTAAAGACGATGCTTCGGTTGAGGAAATTATTCAGGCACTTACTGACATCTGTGTGGATGACATAGAGTCATTAAGTCATGATTCCACCAAAGTAACCACTAAATACCCGGGTCTAATCATTGTCCCCGAAAGAGCAGATCTTCTCGAAAGCTTGATCACTTCTATAAACGAAGCAAAAAATGATTTTGCTGCGGCAATGAGGCGTATCGATAATAAAAAGAATGTCCGTTTTGATAAAGTGCACAAGAAGCTCCCGGGCCTTGTCGCTATGCACTCAACAAGAAATATCCTTTTCATCAAGTCCCAGCTTAAAAAAGTTACTTTTTCATGGCGGCTAAACCGAAACCAGGAAGTTAAAACAGCAGAGCAACTTGTGAGTTTGTTGGAGCGCAGGAGAGCCTCAGAAGTAAAAAATGTAGCAACTACCAATTTGAATGTCGTGTCTAATATCGATAAGGCTTTACACCGTCTTGAATTTCACCCACTGAAGCAGGGCGAATCTTATCGCCTTTGTCGAACTAACTCTTTCCCTGTTCCGATTGCTCACATTTTTGCATTTAGGCCTGAAGGGCAGGAACGAAACGGGAATAAATATGCTGAGACTGATTATTCAGTAGTAAAAGCATCCTTGCCCATTTTCGCAGCAGGCAACATACCTCAATTAAAAACGCTCTCTGACTGGGCTCCTGAAAACAGCCAGGGTCCGTCCAACCAACGGAAGCTGAGCCTGAAATATACAGAACTCGTGCCGGGGGCTGAGCTGGGCATTTTCATTGTCAGCCCCGAAAATTAAGGAACAACAATGCAATGGATTTCCACAGCCAGCCAGAAAATCGATGAGCGTCTCTATCGTGTCTGCGTCTGGGTAAAAAAATATCACGCTGATGCGATTAACCGCGTTGTGCTAACCGTTGATCTAAGTAAAGCCCGACATGACCCTGACGAGGACCAGGTAAGAGCAGAGCTGCTGTGCGGCCATTATTTTTTGCTTCGTAAGGAAAACGCTTCGAACTCTGCGCCTGACGATCAAAAGTTTGCTTTCCTGCCTGACGGGCGCAATCTGTGTTGGCAGACCGCAACCCCGGTGCTTCAGCATCTCCTACTCAATAAAAACGTTCCTGAGTCGCTGAGGTTGCTTACGGACTACATACATATGCGTCTGGCCAGGCTGACAATGGTACCTATGTCCGGAACCATCATGAACGAGGCTCTGCTGGACAGCATCAGCTGGGTTAAGGTGGATTTGACCTACTTCTGGCAGTACGAACAGCTCAGCTCTCATCTGGGACCCATCCAGATAACCCACAAGGCACTTGTACGCTTCGGGCACCTGGCAAAGAATGATGAAAACTCCAGTGCCATAAGAATTCTGCGTCAGCGTCTGTCTTCAGAATTCTTACAAGAATTTCAGATGGCTGAGGATGAGCTAAAGCGCAAACAGTCGTTGATGGGCACCATGGACGTGAAAATGCTGTTTCATGCTCATTACCCCAGCCAGAAGATGCTGGTGGCTCGATATAAAAATGGTTGGGTAATGGTGGATTGTTTTCTGTTTCACCATACCAAACCTAAGAAAAAAGCAAAAAACAAAACTACTGTGGCTAAGCCTCAACTTAAACAGACTAAAAGAGAAGGGAGTGAAAATGGAACTGGGCATTATGGTGTGCATCGTGTTGTTACTCTCAGTGGCGGCGGCGTGGATCAGTAATAAGACAGTTGATTTGCTCGAAAGATTCTATTTCAAGCGTCCGCTGAGCATGGAGTACGCGGCATGGCTACGTGTAATGTGTGCAGGCTTGTTATTAGTTTTTATTCAGGTTGCTCCCCAATTTACACTCCTGTATACCCTTAAACTTGTCACGCTTATTAATCTTGGAATCCAGACAATGAAATTAAATGGCGTGTACAAATATAAAAGGACGGGAATTTTGCCTCCGGGAGGGGCACTCTCTAATCTCACCAGACTTAACCCGTTCAAGAAAAAATAAAGTTATGCGCCCGTGAGGGCGCTATTCATCAAAGGCATTTCGCATAAGCTTGATCATGGCTTTTTTACCAGCTTCAATATTGCGAATGTAGCGCATAACCATTTCTTCATTCGACCAGTTCCCCATTTCCATAATCTGTGGTAGCGAGTAACCTTCAATATCCAGCTGTATCGCACCGCCTACACGAACGCTGTGCCCTGTCCAGTAACGGGTTTTAGTCTCATTTGGATAAAGCTCATTCCACATTTCTTTAAATGCCCGTAAAAGGGAATTTTTGCTGAGCATACCGGCATCGTCCACAGTGTCTTCCTCATCTTCATCGTTCAGAAGACTTTGTTTAGCACGGTAGGGCAGGTTATGCCGTTTAAGAAGCTCAGATAGCTCATTCCCTTTACTCCGAAGCTTCCAGCCGGGTGGCATATAGCCTGTATCATGGAAATTTACGGCCTGGAAAAGGTATTCATCCGGATGACTGTGCTGATCCATTTTCACAAGGTTCATCAATCTCAAGAGGCAGTTAGTTAACTGACGTGTCAGCCGGTAGGTAAGAAGTGTACTGATGTTCGTTTTTGTACGGTATACCGTCAGGTTAAATTCACCGGTCATACTATCCAGAGACAGATCTTTCAGACGTATACGGCGAATTTCGGATGAACGGAGCAGTGTTTCAAAGCCTGTCCAGATCAGGCACAGGTCACGAAGCTTACGAACTGAGTTTGTAGTACTGCGTAACTTTATCAGAGCCTTGAGATCGCCAATAAGAAAGGGAGTTGCCTGTTTAGTCGTCTTTCGCTTCCGGGCTTCCGATTGTTTTAAGGCTTCCAGCATGTACCATGCTTCAGACGTAATAATCCCGGGCAGGTTAAGCCCTTTTTTATGGATACTGTTTAAGGCCTGAAGACAGCTGTTTATGCTGCTTCGTGACAATTTGCCTTCAAGATGCCCCATAAACGCCAGCAGAGCTTCCTCAGACACGGGGAGCGAACTTACTGGCCAGTCTGTATGCAACCGGGCATTCGCCTGATACCATTCGTTCCATACTCGTAGCCAGTGCAGATAGGTTTTAGCTGTGTTGTATCTCAGATGGGAAAAGTAACGGATCAAGCGTGAAAGCTGTTTATCATGGTTGCCGAACGTTTCCAGCTGCTGATGCAATTCGCTTTCCGAAAACTGTCTGATCACTGATTGATTCTTCATCCTGCTCACCGGGATACACTGGTTTTATTTACAGTCATTTTAGCACTCATGTACCTGGTTATGAACAGGGTGGAAACAACGAAAAAGGTTGTGAAATCGTTAGGCTTAAGTGAAAAATGATATTAAGATTATCCCTGGCCAGTTGAGGCCTGTCTAAAGAAGGTTGATTATGTCTGACACAAAGCAGTCTTATTTAATGAAATTCCGTAAGTGTAGTTCGTTCGAAACGCTCGAAAAAGTATTTGAAAGGTTATGTGAAAAAAACTCGGGTGTCGCCTCTCTTGAAATTTCTGGTGCTTATGATCATCGTAAAGCTGAACTGACAATGAAAAAGTTATATGACAAAGTTCCTGCGAGTGTGTGGACCTTTGTTCGCGAGTAATTATTGATATTGGCACAACAAAAAGACTGTGTCTGGATTTGAAAATAGTTTATGCCCCTTTCGGGGCTAAAGGCACTGTAATAGCCTGTCTTTTTAACTTTCTTATTAAGTTCGGAGAAAGACTTTAATCATAAGCCAAGCCCACTGCTAAATACATCCGATATTCTCCTTAATTTTAGAAGTTGTGATAAAAGTTACTTTACCTAAACTTCTCTCTCCATATTTGTAAGGCTCTCATTTGATTCTTGTCAAACATTAATCTGGAAAACTAAAAAATCATTTCTTTTAATTCGTTTTACAGAAATCCTCCTCCGTTATTTCGGATATAGTTTGAATAATTATCAAAAACGGGGTGCAGCCATGCGTAAGAGTTACACATTTGGTATTCCATTTGGACTCCAGAGAGAATCAGGACTCTTTTTAGATATTACAGAGGTCAGCCGGGGTATCGACTGTAACTGCATCTGCCCCGCTTGCAAAACTGATCTGTTAGCAAAGCAGGGGGAGGTCAAGCTTTGGCATTTCTCACACAGTACTGCTGTAGCCGGTGACTGTGATGGTCTGATGGAAGCCATCCGGGGAAAAATTATTGAAGTCATCAACGAGCACCAGGTTCTTGGTTTCCCAAATCTTCTCGCTGGCGACGATGGTGGGCCGGTTTCACTGAATGAGGTTATTGGAAGCGGCAGTATGTTCGGAGGCACAGCTGATCTGTTCGTAAAGGTTAATGATTTATGTGTGGCCGTCTTTCTGGACAGGGATCGTAGCATTTCTGCGAAGTTAACCTTTGACCACCTTCATCCTTCCGAAAGAGTTGCCGCATTGCGTATCGATCTTCCAGATATTGAATATGAAATCAGTCAGGTGCAGCTCGGGCGACGTAAAACAACATACAGTGAGTGCATTGAAAGCCTGATCATTGATGAGACCAGTTCCCGGGAATGGCTATATCATCCATTAATGCATGAACTTGAATCTGAACCTCTTCAGGAGTATCGGGGACGGGAGCCTTCAGAGGAAGGGCCTCTTCTTCAGCGCCTTGCTGACTGTAAGATGAAATTGCCTGATATCCTTCCGGGCAGTCATAACGCGTTAGTCAGGTTACAGCAGGATACGATTGTATGTCTGTGTAGGTTAACGGTTCGGGCTTATGACATCGCTCAGACCGATGAATTTCCTTTGTTCCTTCGCTATTTCAGGTTGCACTGCCTGGAAAACAGCGAACATGTCAGTTACGAAAGACTGATCTGCTGGCAGGAAATGATTTCAAAAACCCAGGAAGGCCAGTCCTTGACACAAAACGAACTTGAATATCTTCATGAGATTGTCCGCATCGCCTTATACAATCACCGGCTTAACAATGTCAGTATTTCAGATGTTAAAAACCATGACACAGGAAAGGAGAGCGGCAGGGTAGAGCCACAAAACTATTCACTCTTATAAATAAATTGGGCTTTGCGCATTAAACCCTTGCCGCAGGAGGTGTACCGCATATCCGGCACAGACAGTCAGTTTTTCTGGCAGCTTAAATTTGACACAGCTTAATATAGTGATTCATTAAACAGGTTCAGTATGCTGCCAGAACGTTTTAGTCGTTATGGGCGTCCGTTAGTTTTCTACTAACTGAACGACGACCAGCCTGCCGCCTTCCTCCTTTGACAGAACAAACTGAGCGTTATTCGTCAGTTCAATTTTTTCCCCAATGGCAATCTGTCGTTTATCCGGTAATGACATAAGCCCATTTATGCCTTCATTTACTAACCACCACTGATCGTTATGGAAAACAAAATACCCAACTCGTTTCCTTTGCAAATCGGTTGTACGCTCATTTGGCGCAATGAGGCGATTCACATGCCACGCATAGATTGACTGCCCGCTCCACACCATCAACCGGTGGTCGTCAGGACGATAACTGCCTTCCTTTCGGGAAGAATATAAATTTAGAACCGGTAATTTACCCTTGTATGGCGTACCGCAGTAGGGACAAACCGGCTTTGTCTTACCCGAGAAAACGTACCATTTCTGTTCACACGCCTTGTTCTGGCAGGGCTGTATCAGATCGACTGTTTTAACCAGGGCGCTTTCCCACTCATCGGCGGTCGGGCGTTTAGTGGCATCGTGTAAGCCATCTATAAAGGCGCGCTCAAACAAAGGTGTCAGATAAGGGCCCATGATGGTGTAAGGAATTTTCTCCGGGTCAGCCCAGGGCAGTGAAAAGGACGATAGCTGACTGACTTTGACTGCATTGCTTTTGTCTGTCGGATGTTCAATGAAGAGTGCCTTCTCACCCATAGATAAGGTCTCATCACGTACTTCATCCGACATGTCATGTATTTTTCCGCCACGTAGCGGATGACGGAAGAACAGATACATGTAGATAAGCACCGACAGCGCATGACGGTCAGTAGTAATGCTTGGCAATACGCGGTTCGGATCCTCTTTGGAAAGATGACTGGTTTTCACCACTTCCGGAGCGATAAAATCCGGGGTGCCCACCACGTCGGGAGGATACTTTCCAGGGACAACCAGGCCGTCTACGTCAATGATGCAGGCATGTCCCATTTCTGGATCGATAAGCACGTTTTTATAGCTTAGATCGCTGTGACAGAGACCTGCCGCATGCATCCTTCTGACGGCTCTTGTCAGCAGCAGACAGACCT
>NZ_JBMKHQ010000012.1:100150-137671 GCF_049237385.1 Enterobacter cloacae complex sp. IR5412
AATCATCGTTTTTAGAGCCGTATTTAAAGAAAAAGTAGCTTTTGTAGGTTGGAACCACGATGCCGATTTTATGCCCATGCTCAACAACATGGGTCGGCCAGCAAAACAGGTCCTTCCAGTATTCACCTCCGGACTGGCCAAAAATGTTTTGCCTGTAGCGTCCGGTGATCATATCAATCCGATCCCGGGCCTGCTCGTTCTGCGGTTTATGATAAAAAGCGACGACGTATGATTTATCAGGCGAAAAGTAAACATCCTTCATCGAGCCCGAACCAATTACCTCGTCAACATACTGGACTGTTTCGCCGTCCTTTGTTTTGCACGTAACGATATTTGCCATATTGATCACCGAAAAAGCGTATCCCTTACCACAACACCGCAATAGTGCGGTCATCATGGTTCCCTGTGGAGAAAAAGTTAAGCCAGTCGCCTAACCTCTCAGGCGCAATACTGGCGTCTGTAAGGACAGGGTTGAGCTCATCAACGAGACGGGTCCATTTTTCGTCACTGCGAAGCCCATTATCCGTCTCAAACAGAGGGTCTGAGACGCCGTCTGTCATGAGGATCAAGTGAGATACATCATTCCATTTACCCACGCTGATGCGGCCGCTAAACGAGGGGTCTGCGATAATGCTCTGGTCAAGGAAACGGGTTTGTCCTGCGTATTCTCCGCTATCGGGATTTCCCAGTATCCTGACTTTACCGGAAGGGCTGTATGCACCTATCGCACCATCACCAAGCCAGAATGCAGCCGCAAACAGCTCGTTATCAGTTCGTAGCGCTACAGTTGCCAGAAGGGTTGTTGAATAGGATTTCACAGGTTGTTCTGCACAAATGGCTTCGTTCTGGATACTGTTGACCGCGAGCGTAGCTGCCTGTTTAAAATGATGAAGCATGGCGTTTATTGTTGCCTGCTGATCGCTCCCTTCCCACGCCGTGATGTGCTGCTTTAAATGGACGCCTTTCACACCACTGAGCTGATTTAAAAGGTAATCGCCAGCCGTTTTGACTGCAATCCGGGAGCCTTCCCGGGAATTTACCGCACTACCGGCTCCGTCTGCGACCAGCATGACAGACCATCCTGTTTCCTGGCAGTGGTTGATGTAGAAGTCGTCATCTCTGAAGCTTCCGGCATGCTCATGAGAGCGTCCCCGGCGACTGGCGGCAGCAATACGTATATCACCCCTGACCAGGCCAGCAGCGTCCAGATGGGACTTAGGGTAGGGAGCGTCTGCTGGTGGCTCTACCACCTTCCACAGGCTTCTCGGATCGGGATTGATTATAAATAGCTGTTTTGTTTCACATTCGTCGTGCGACGTGCATGACCAGATTACTGAAAGCTCTATATCGCCGCTTTCGGTGGGAGTACCTGTCAGCAACTCCTGTTCTTTGTCAAAAGACAGGCCAATGTTCCGGGGAAAGACAACGTCCCTGACAGTAGCCTGCTGGCCCTCACCCAGAACGATAGCAACCGGCGAAGAGAAACGTTCGCCTGCGCGGGCGTTGGGGATCGTTATTTTAGCTCTCGGGGGAACGGCAGGTGGCACAGCTAAGCTGGCCCGCTGCTGGCCTGTCGGTATCTGCCCGGGTTTTAATACCAGGGAAGACAGGTTTTCGTCTTCCCTCTGTGCTGGTTTATCAAATTCGTAATAAGGCATCAGCTTCCAGAACGGAGGATGAGGCTCATTTTCTGGCAGGGGTTGCAGTGCTGATGTATCGGTAGCGTCAATGCCCGGGTTATCAGCAACACTTACGACCGTTTGTTGCTGATCGGAAAGACTGGATGCTGACGAGGCGGCAATCTCTGCGTCGTTATCACCTTCGCTAACCCGCGCAGATAAACCCTGTGCAAGGCTCTCAATCCGCTCTTTAAGCCGCATAATTTCTTCGGTAAGGGATGGGTCCTGCGATAGAAGTAAAAGCCGCTCACCTTCAACAGGGTGGCCCAGCTCAGACAGAACTAAGCGGATAATCTTCTCTTCAAGTAAAGCATTTTGCGACATCAACCTCTCCCTCTGTTTACGTCGAAGTTAGTGTTTCCGCCATCATTGCTGAATGACAGGCCTGTTTCACACCACGGGCAGATCACGTCATCCGGGCCGTCAATACACAGCAACTTTCCGCATGAGCACAGGGCAAACGCACTGGCATTACCGCAGTGGGGGCAACCCGGTACGCCATGCAGTTCGCTGGTATTTACCTGCAAACCGGTAGCGGTGGCATCTGACCACGCAAAATAGTCCTCATCGATGGGATAGCATCCGGCAATATTAAAGCTGTTCAGGTTCAGACTGAAATCGAGCCCGGAAACCCTTGCTGGTGGCCGTTCATACTTCATCAGGTACGGACGACGGGTCTTGCTGCAACGGCCGGTAAGCGTAACGCAGTTTTCGTCGTACGCTTTTACTGGCTCGTCCTTGGCCAGCCGGACTATGTATTCAGTCTGGCTGAGCTCAGGTTGTTTGTCGTCCCCGACGCTGCGGCTGTGCGCCGTAACCGAGGCCGTGATCCATTTGATGAAGCGGGTAAAGTCCCCTTCCTGAGATTCGGTGAACAGCATGACATTCTCTGTCAGTTGCCGCAGGATATTCAGGTCCGCTGACGGCCCCAGGCCAACGGCAATGAGATTCACTTTACTCGCGTAGTGATCCTTCCAGCGCTTCACTTCTGCGGTTGTGTCGTCAGTCGGACGTCCGTCGGTAAGGAGATACACGACGGGTTTCCAGTCGCCTTTAGCCTCATGAGTGGTTTTTCTGACCTGGGTATCAATTTGCACGGTCAGCTCACGCAATGCAGCTCCAAGGCTCGTACCGCCGCCAACGGGAAGGCGGGGAGGGTAGAACGAGGCAATTTCGTGAAGAGGTACAATCGTACGGGCTACACCGGCAAATGCGATTACCGAGACCCAGGCTGTTTCAAGTGCGTGTGGATCCTTTCTTAAATCTCCGACGATCATTTGCAGACCATCAGTCATTTTTTTCAGGTTTTCACCAATCATGGACTCTGAACAGTCCAGGACAAAAAACACGGGAAGGCGTCTCATAATTTTCCTCGTACGGCTGGTACGGCCAGCAGAAAACGTTGCTGTACAGAAAGGTGCTGCCCGGAAACAGCACCTTTCTGTCTGTCAGAGCACCAGCTGGATTTCTGGTGGAGGAGGGGGAAGGGTATCAGTTCCGTTATTAATCCCCGCGCTTGTGCTGCCGGAAGACACGCTGGCCGATACCCATTTAAAGAAACCTGCAAACGCGGTTGAATCTAGCGTCTCCAGAGACACAACCTTATCGGTGAGCTGTTTTAAGTGCTCATGGCCTGCTTTAGGACCAACGGCGCAGGCAATGATGGATCCGAATCCCCGGCCGCGAATCGCTTTTACCGCTTCACCGTACGCCAGGGCATCAGAAGGGGTTCCATCAGTCATCAGGAATACCAGAGGACGCCAGTCTCCTTTGGTATCACCATCTGAGCGACGTACATCCCGTTCAACACACTGCATCAGACATTCAAGGGCAGCACCGGTGAACGTCCCGCCTGCGCTTGGCACAACGATGTCAGAAAACTGGAAGTCTTCCAGCGGCGTGAGAGGAATGAACTCACGCGCCTCATTGTCATAGGTGATAATGGAGATATGAACGCTTTCGAGGGCGTAGGGATCCTGGCGAAGAGCGCTAAGCATCGCCTGAATTCCAACGTTAACGGAATGGATTGACTCACCGCGCATCGAGCCGGATGTGTCGATAACAAGGTAAACAGGCAGGCGGCGCATCACATGTAATTCCTCAGGTGCGAGACAAACGAATCTGATTCTGAAGGCTCACCAATTGCCCTGAGTTTCCAGCCTGTAGCCTCGCGTATCAGCTCGGCAAAGACCATGGAGCGCTGGCTGGCGAAGGCGGGTCCGCCAGAAAGATCGAATCGTGCCATTTCAATATTACGGGCATCTACTGCCCGGATGAAGGCATTCTGAACTTTACCAAAGTGCTGCTGGAGCTTTTCACCATTGTAGATCTGAACGATGAACACAATTTTCTCGTACTGAGCGTCAAGGGAATTCAGGCGCACAATAATTTGCTCATCGTCACCGTCACCGGCTCCGGTTCGGTTATCGCCCGTCAGCCAGATATTGCCTGACTTATGGCGAAGGCTGTTGAAAAAGATGATATCGCCATTCACAAGCGTTGGTTTACCATTTTCCACATTGCCGAGATCGGTCACCTTTCCGGCTGAATTACACAGGAAAGCGATCACATCAAGGTCGTATTCTTCTTCTTTTTTACCAAAGATCCCGCCGAGAAAACCTTTCTTTTCCTCATTAATATCCCAACCGAGGCCGATAGTAACGGACGAGAGATCGTATTCATTTTTTTTCAGGCTTACGCCCTGGCCTTTGCTCAGACTGACAGACATGATATCCCCTTAATCAATAAAATTATAAGACCACATTTACTTCTGGCGGCGGCGGTGGCAGGTCTTCAAGACCGATCACTTCTTTTTTGCTGGACTCCACTTTCTGACTGCCTACCGAAATGCTCGCACTGACCCATTTAAAGAAAGCTTTAATCGTCGAACTGTCAGCTGTATCGAGCTGAACCACGATTTCAGTGATTTCTTTGAGGACGCTGGTATCGGCATCATGCCCGGCTGCACATGCCACAACAACGCCGGTTCTGGCCGCTTTAAAGTCATTCAGGCCTTTACGCCAGTCATCATTCGGACTTCCATCCGTCATCAGGAATACAAGGGGACGCCAGTCACCTTTAGTGTCAGCCGTCGTTTTCTGTACTTCTTTGGCAATGGAGCTGGCCGTGAGGGAAAGCGCTTCGCCAAGAGACGTGGTGCCGCTGGCTGTTAGTGCTGGCATCTGGAAACTCAGGAGGTCTGTCAGGGGGACTGCCTGTCGGGCTGAAGAATCAAAGGTGATCACTGACACGTGAGCCGTTTCGAGTGCATACGGATCCTGTTTCAGCGTGGTAAGCAGCGTCTGAACGCCATTTTTAACCGCTTCGATAGGCTCTCCGTGCATAGAGCCGGACGTGTCGAGTAGCAGATATACGGGTAAGCGTCTCAAATGTAATTCCTTCTTAAGAGATCGGAAGAGGAGAGTAGTTTCAGGAAGAGGCCAGGGTTTGTTGATTTGATAAAACGGCACGACATCTGTCGGGTGGAGATTAAATACTCAGAAGCGGCATTAAAGAAATAAGTTAACCACCATAGAATTACCGACATGTGAATGGCCTCTTATCAACAGAAAAATAATTCAGACCGGACTGGAATATAAGATTTCTGAAAAAACTCGGACAAATAAACTGTCTTATGTATGAAATTCATCATACATCACAGATCTGCATGAATGGAGTGTAAAACGCCCAAAGATTGATGTGTAGCACAAGAGGATGTCAAGACACCAGGTTTTGTAGTCAGTAAGGCGCTGCTGGCATTGCGGGAGGAGAATAGATCAAAACTACGTCACGCCAATACAGAGGTAAAATATGACAAAACCGGGGTTTTCACCCCGGTCTGAGATTTAGCGTCAGGACTTTTTAGCGCTGTATTCTTTTATCAGTTCGTCAACGGAGTGCAGAGCCAGCTTCTCTACCGCTTCACTTCGGGTCGAGCCACTCAGCGCAGCCAGACGGTCAATTTTTCTTAAGATCCGCATGCGTAGCGATAAGGACACGGCTGTTTTTTTATCCTTATCGAGTACGACCTTCCCTGTAGACTCACCGGTTTTCAGTTCAGCATTCTGTGCGAGCGCTTCATTCATCCGGCGAAGGGTCTTTTTATCCAGCTGGCCCGGATTAACGAGATGGTAGGAATGACCTGCCTTGCTGTATTTGATCTCCGCAGAATATGACTCGCGTAGCTCTTTGAGGGCCCGGGTTAATGTCGGCTCTGAGCATTCCAGACTGGTTATAATGTCGGCAGCGGAAACGGGCTTGCCGGTGCCCAGTAAGTTGGCAAGCTTAAAAATCCGGGCCTGTCTGGTATTTAATTGCATCGTAAGATTTAGCCTGCTTAAAGGGTTAGTGGTTCAATAGGCTGAAAAATGAAGGTACTGCTCATCTTTCGAATAACCGGGTGATCGCCTAACGCTTCAACCGGATCAATGTGTTCTATGCCTGCAAAATTTACTGACGACATCTGGCTGCGAGTGCATTTGCAGGACAGGATATACTCATCCTCCAGATAGCCGGTCCGCTTACTGACCCGTTGCGTAAAGCCTGACACAATCACGTTGTCGAAAGGTAGCGTATGTAAAACGATACCGACCAGGCGGAACAAGCAGCCATGGACGTGGCGGGCATAGTTTTCGCGTACGGCTTTTTGCGTCATGGCTTTTTCCGTCAGCTCCGTGCCCCGGGCATTAACGCCGTAAATCTTATCAGGGAAATCTTCAATCTCAGCTAAATCAACGTCCAGCAGGACTGCTGATAGCTCCGGCTTTACTTCAAATGCAACAATCGTTTCACGCGGCCATTCAGTTTCTGCCAGCACACCCGCCAGGTATGATTCGAAAAACGCGGCGTCTGTCCGGAACTGCTGCCGGGCATCTGCCTGAGCCGTGGCGAGCCGTTTTTCATGTTCTTCTGCTTCAAACTTCCAGTTTGCATACTGTTCGGCCCAGGCCGTCCGTTGTTGCTGGTACCGGTGCTGTCGAAGGGTATTCTCACGCTCCACATCAATCAGCTCCTGCTGCCACCGGCGAAGATTTTCGGCGTGGCGCTCAGCTTTAGCTGATTCCGATTCAAACCATTTACCCAGAAAACTAATGCCTTCGCTCTCGGCAGGCTTTTCCGGCAATGCAAGGTAGTCTGGCTTTTCTGGACGCACCGGTGCCGGAACCTGAAAAGGCGACGTTCTGTTATGCAGGTATACTGCTTCCAGCTCTGCCCAGCTGATGCCTGTTTTTGGATCCGGCGTCAGCTCGTGAATATTACGGATTGCGGTTACCGCTGACATGAGTTCAGCGGCTTCCTGCTCAAGCGCCTGTCTGAGCCCCGGGTCGGTTGCCGTCCGGTTTCCACCTCCGGAACGCGCGGCCCGGTCAAGCCGGGTACGGTAACTCAGCCCGGTACCGGGCAAGCCCAGATTGGCATAGGTCCCCCGGCTACCAAAAGAAACGGAAGCACCTCTCGGCCCGACACTCAGGCTCGGTGCACCGTTACTCAGGTTGAGGCGAACGCCAGGAATAATGTTGATCGACTTTCTGAACCTGAACCCCATTATGATTTCCTTAATGATGCTGGGTCACGGTAAGTAATCTGATTCCATCAGCGCTTTGCTCGTTCTGTAACCCATAAAAACGAGCTCTGTCCAGAATGCCAGCCGCCCAGCGGCGATGTGTGGCGGGTTCACACATTGCTCCCTGCGACTTAAACACGGCCTGGGTAGAGTTCAGGATCCGCAGAGCGTCAGAATACTCACCCTGAGTGACCATCAGCGCGTTTTGAATGACCTCTATCTGACCCGGGTGAATGGCCGTTTTCCCAACAAGCCCATGTGCCATATCAAGAGCCAGCTCTCTGGCCATAACGGCATGATCGTCAATATGCTCACATACGGGCGCGGTCAGGGCAAAATCACGCGGGCCGAAGACTGAAACGAGCATTTTGATGACGTAGCCCATCGGGCTGTCATACAGCGTCAGGTCCCGGGGGCGGCGAAGCGACACAACGTTCATAAGATCGTTGCCGCCGATTCGAAGCGCAATAATGCGGTCGTGGCAGGGATGTTCCACCAGGCGAGTGGCCAGCTCGCGCATCTGAACCACGTCAAAGACGTCTTCTGTTTCCAGCGTTGGCATCATGCACAGGTGAGTCCCGCCCATGATATCCCACCATTCAGCTAACGAACTGAGGGTAAATTTCGGCAACACAAACCCATCGACAGCGGAAAGATCATAATGCGCTTTTAACCATCTGCCCATTTCGGCATGCCGAGGGCGAATGAACACCAGAGGCCAGTCATTTTTACCCAGGCTACGCATGCTGTTACTGAGCTCGTGCAGCAGGTGCTCCAGATTTTTGAGGGCGATGGGGATGTCTGCTTCACTGACAGCATCCTCCAGGCAAATCACCAGAGAGCGCAAACCCGGGATTTTCCCGTGCAGGACGGCATCAGCAATATCTTCCCGTGTTGCAGGCATGTATAGCGTGGCTCCCAGATTCCAGGGAGAAAGACGATTTTTCATCAGAGTACCTTCTTGATAATGGTTACAGCCCGATACTGGCCGAGGGTTCCCCCCATTTCTGTAACAACTATTCCCTTTTCACGAGCAAGCCCTACAAGCAAGGCAACGTCCGGGTCGTCAATAGAACGCACAAATACATGGTCCGGTACCCGACGTAATACAGCCCGGGTTGCTTCAGCAATACCGGGTTTAATACGATTGACGCTGTCCACTTTAAATTCATCGGCCAGGAACGCGATAACGTCGCGACTTGTCTGCCATAAGACCCGGGCTGACTCCATATTCCAGCTCAGGGTAGCGAGGGATGACGGGGTTAACTTCTTACGGAAATGGGCGACGGTATCGACAAGCATCCGGCTGCATTCGAATTCACTGAGATGCTCGCAAACCATGCACCCATGTAATCCTTCAGAGGACCATACTGACCGGGAGATCAGGCCTGATACCGGCGCACCCATGATGCCAAAAGGAATGAGCCAGTCATCATCACTGGCTGCAAGCCAGGAGCAGCCACAGGGATCGGCCAGGACAACCAGTCGCGGCTGCTCAGGATAGCCCGGGCGATCTTTCAGTGCGCGTACAAGCTCTCCGGTAATTGCGCCTTTACCTGTCCATCCGTCAACAAAGACAATACCGCTGGTACCATGGCGCTCTTCAATGACGTCGAGGGCTGCACCGTCAATTCCACGATCCCGGATAATGCTGATACCGTAATGCCATGAGGTTTTCCCCATGTCACGCAGGGCCTG
Organism: Enterobacter cloacae complex sp. IR5412; assembly: GCF_049237385.1. Taxonomy (NCBI): domain Bacteria; kingdom Pseudomonadati; phylum Pseudomonadota; class Gammaproteobacteria; order Enterobacterales; family Enterobacteriaceae; genus Enterobacter; species Enterobacter cloacae complex sp. IR5412. Next base: position 109,091 of record NZ_JBMKHQ010000012.1, read on the forward strand.
GTGCAGCATAACGCCGAGCGGCACGCCAGCTCTGACGAGACTGGCCAGTACAATGGGCTCATCACCGAAGCGTTCGGCCAGAGCAATAGCGAGCTGTGTGACTTCTTTTGCAAGTCTCTCTGCGCCCCGATCCAGCGCCCGGTGAAACAAATCAAGATGCCATTGTGTTGGCGCTGGCTCCTGACTGAGCATGTCCGAATAATGTTTCTTCCCTGACTGAATCAGCTCTTCTTTTTGCTCAACCGGCGTCATCTCAATGACTACCGGCTTTAGCAGAAATTCCACGTCACCGGGCTGGTATGAGCCGGTAAATGTGTCATGTGGCTGCATTTTAATTTTCTCCAAAAATTCGCTGTGAAATGGCATCTGCAAACTGACTCTGACGCGGGATGCCAAACCAGCTGCACAGTTTCATAAAACGATGATCGCTCAGGCTGTCGCCCAGACCAATTACGGGGAAGACTCCGCGTTCAGCCCGAAGTTTTTCAAGAAGCCATCTGACTGCCAGCCCTTTCTCAACCGCGGTGGGAAGCCAGGCCACGTTATTACTGTTGCGGTGGATGTAGAAGCCCTCGGTCGGAAACACCGTTTCTATCTCATCTGCAATGGCATTGAGCTCGTCAAGGCGGGTGCTGTCGCGGTGCTTCATCACCATATAAACCGCCGTTTCACCGTATTCGAAGTTCAGCCTTGCCCAGGCATTGATCCCTTTTGCGTCCATCATTTCAGTGATCAGACGCTGCATCGATGTCAGCTTTTCCTGATAGGGAGCCAGCTGGCCGAGCATATGGGCCTTCCACTCCTCGTCGGGTTTGCCTTCTGGCGTGAGAATGACGGCCCCGTGAGTGGTGATTGCCCAGGAGTGGAAAGGGATCCGTACGCGGCTGATTTCTTCAGTTCCCCGTGCGGTAACGGGTATGAGTTCAGCCTGCTCCAGGAGCCAGTCCACCAACATGGACTGTTCTTCCGTCATAAAGCTTCGTGGATTCAGGGTGCGATCAACGGCACCGGTACGGAATGGCTCCAGGGCCAGCTCGTCCACCATTTTACGACGGGTCTGAAAGAGCGTGTCGTCAAGGTCGCTCAGAACAACGGGTTTATTCATAGGTAACAATCTCCACGACGGCCGCAACCTCAGCCAGCGCTTTAAGAAGCTGCGTGTCAATACTTTCTGCGGGTGTCTCAGTACACACAAGAATGCGGTCAAACTGCTGGTGGGCGACGTTATAGACAAAATTGGGGATGCCCAGCCCGTAGTTATCCGTAAAGGAAATGGCGGACTCAATGGCATAACCAACGGCGATAGGGGAGCGGGTGGTCGATCCATAAAATGCCTGTGCTCCGGCAGCTTCGAGCCGTTCAGCAAGCAGGAACGGCTCCCAGACGAATTCCCCGGTCCCGAGAACCAGAATACGTTCCCCCTTGTGGACGGAGACCTCATGGCCGAGATCGGCCGCAGGTGCGAGCATCCCCAGTCGGCCCCAGGACTGTTTTCCCTGGATGTCCCATTCTCCTCGTGAAGTTACGTTGACTTTCGGCATGTCCGGGACAGGTGCATCAGGTAATGGGGTCCATCCCCACTTACCGCTTACAAGAGAAACCGAAGTGACTGGTAAGGTGCTGCGCTCGGACAAGGCTTTGCCACTCCAGTCGGTAAGCGTAACGGCTATAACCTGTTCAATATGTTGAAGCTTGCCGGTATTACGCAGGGCTGAAAGCAGGTTAATAAAGGTATTACCGGTGGTTGCCTCGTCATCAATCAAAACCAGCGTTCGTGCGTTGGTAACACGACGTCTTTTCTCTTCATCATCTGGCAGATAGATCAGATGATCGGTGGCGTGGCTGTGTTCTTCCTTGAACTCGCAAAGCAACGTGCCATCAACCGGGTGACGGGTAGAGGTCAGATAGACAGATTCAGGATGCTGGTGGCGCACTTCATCAAATACACCGGCCCCAAGCCCAACGGCGGTTTCAGCCATACCGATAAACAGTACGGGTCCTGTCAGTGTCGAGGGGAACTGGCTGGCAAGCTGTCTGTAGGCCTGCCGCATGACTGAGGGTGGCACGGGAATGTGCCTGCCGAGTACTTTGCTGACAAACAGAAAGGCGCGTTTCGGGTTACGTCTTTCAGCGATGTCAAACAGGTCATCGAGCGAAACTTCACCCTGGTCGCGGGTTACCTGAATCGTACCGCATGAGAGGGTACGGCGATAAATCATATCTTCGAGGATATCAGACATAAATACGCCTTAATTCAGAAGGTTAGAGAGTGATTCCGGGTATGCAATTACATCCGTAATGGATCTCACCGCAACCGGAGAAAAGGTGTTTTTAGCGCTCTGGCGCACCATATCTTCAGACATCAGACCGAGCTTAAAGGCAGCAAATAACCCAGGAAGGTTCACCCCGCTGTGAAGGGTATAACCCACCCCCCCTGACGGACGCATGTTGGTTTCAAGCAGCACCGGGTTGCCATTCACATCGTTTCGCGTCTGAACATTCACCAGCCCGTCGGCCTTCATAACCCTGGCGCAGTCACACGCCAGTTCCCAGGCGCTTCCTTCGTTTACCAGATACTGGATAACCCCTTCCTTACGGCGTCCCACGGCTGCGAGTATTTCGCCCTTATCCGCGAGGATATCGACGGAAAATTCCGGGCCTGGCAGGTACGGCATCAAAACAAGGGGTTTAAACGACTCAGCAGCTGATGCTGCTGCAATATACTGTTGCGGACTGACCAGACGATGTTCGGGATGATTAAAGACGGCCATAGGCGAAGCACTGTCATCAAAGCGCCAGAATCCCATGCCATAGATACCCGTCACCGGCTTCACGCATACCGGGCTGTCAGTGAACGGCGGGGCCGCGAGGTGTGTTTTTAATTCTGCCAGCGTATTCACCCGCCAGGATGGTACGACCGGGAGACCCTTTTGCTCCATAAACTGAGCAAAAGTAACTTTTTCGTCAGCCAGAGTTAACCAGTCGACGCCCGTTGCACCGGTAGTAAGGGTGGCACCGGTCGATTCAATGGCTGAACGGTGTTCTTCAAACCACTGGCTGTTACGGCCAGTATGAATATGGTGGATGCCGTAGGACTGAATGGTTTCCTGGATAAACTGAAGACGTTTTTGAGGATCTTCAGGTTCAGTCAAAGAATAGTCGGCAACGGAAAGGATTTCATTTCTTTCGTTACGGTGGGAGGCAAAAACGGTAATGGCAAAATTATTTTTTTTTGCAAATGATTTTACCCCCTGAATAATATCTCGCTGGGAGGATAAACCTTCCATAAACCAAATTTTCTTGTTCATTTTTTTTAATTATCCGGAACGCCATGCAAATTTATGATTGAGAAGTGAGTCTATGAGTGTCTAAGCTACATGTCAATCATAATATGATTAATAACTCCTGTGGTTATGGAGTGCGTCAGGTTTTTTGGATTCCTGATAACACATTGATATTTAAATTAAACTTAGAAAATTAACACCCTGAAAAGGATTTCTTTTTGTGTTTTTACAGAAAACTACCAAAATTTCCCTTGTCAGAGAACTTCATCATGATATGATTTTCTTCGTCAGTTACTAAATATACCTTTGATTGTCTCGGTCATTACCATTTTAAGGAATAAAACATGGTTTCATTAGTTAAGAACCAGACGGTATCACTCAGCAAAGAATCATCTGCATTAAGCCAGCTTCATTTCGGTCTCGGTTGGGATCCGGTTAAGAAAAAAGGTCTTCTTGGAGGATTGTTTGGAGGCAACGACTCAATCGATCTCGATGCTGGCTGCGTATTAATGGACAGCACCGGTAAAACAATTGACACCATCTGGTTCCGCAAACTGGAATCCACCTGCGGCGCTGTTGTGCACAGTGGCGATAACCTGACCGGTGAAGGTGACGGTGACGATGAGGTGATTAATGTCAACCTCTCCCGACTGCCTGCAAACGTTGAATACCTGGCGTTTACGGTAAACAGCTTCCGTGGTCAGTCGTTCAATGACGTCGAAAACGCGTTCTGCCGCGTTGTCGATCAAACCGGCAAAGAGCTGGCTCGCTACAAGCTGACTGAGCAGGGCTCACATACCGGGATCGTTATTTCTTCGCTGCGCCGTAATAACGGCAACTGGGACTTTACCGCCCTTGGCCATGCCTGTCGCGGCCGCACAATTGACGATATGCACTCCGATATCGTTTCAGCGGTTATTCGCTAATGAACCTGACGCCGGGGGGCAATGCCCCCGTTCCAGCCCAGGAGTTGCGGGTCCGGATCACCTCGGGCGGCCAGGTGGATGCTTCGGCGTTTCGCCTGTATGCCGACGGGAAGGTGCAGGGTGATGCGGACATGGTGTTTTATGGTCAGCCACGTAACGATGATGGTACCGTCAGCCTGGTCAGTGAAGGCCAGTACTCAACCTTTACTGTCGCGCTCAACCGGCTGAAACCTGATGTCCAGAAAATTGCGTTCACCGTGACCTGTGACGGTGGGCAGACGGCGTCCGGTCTTCGTAATCTTTCCATCGACGTGGAGCAAGGGGCTACCGGCCTGGTTAGCGGCAGTGTCGAACTGAGCGGCCGTCAGGAAGCAGCCTTAATTCTGGGTGAATTTTACCGTCGTAATAATGACTGGAAATTCCGCTTCGTTGCGCAGGGGTTCAACGGTGGACTTAAACCGCTGGCAGAGCATTTCGGCGTAAATATTGCCGACGAACCGGCTCCCGCAGCCCCGACTCCTCCGGTTGTAACCCCTCCGCCAGTTGAGACAAAAATCAGCCTGAGCAAGGTATCGCTGACAAAAGAGAAGCCTGCAATCAGCCTGACCAAACGGGATAACTTCGGTGAAATCCGGATCAACCTGAACTGGCACCGGGGCAGCGGCAAATCAGGCTTTGCAGGCATGTTCGGCTCCAAAGGAATCGACCTGGATCTGGGGGCCTTTGTTGAGCTTCAGGACGGGTATAAATCGGTCATTCAGGCGCTCGGTAATGCATTCGGTGATTATCGCGATGAACCGTATGTTCAGCTCAAGGGCGATGACCGGACGGGTGATGTATCAGACGGCGAGTGGCTGCATATCAATGGACGTGAATGGAAGCATATCCGCGAAGTGCTGATTTACGCCTTTATTTATGAAGGTGTTCCCAGCTGGGACAAGACTGATGGTGTGGTCACCATTCATGTGCCGGATCAACCGCCCATTGAGACCCGCCTGACCGAAGGTGAAAACCGTCGCACATTGTGCGCCATTGCCAGACTCGTAAACGAAAACGGCGCAATTAAAGTCGAGCGAATTAACCAGTACTTCAAAGGCCAGGACGAAATGGACCGGGCATTTGGCTGGGGATTTCGCTGGAGCGCCGGTTCTAAATAACACAGCAACAAAGGAAACAGGTATGAGCTTTTTCGACAAAGTTAAAGGTGCCATTAACTCAGGCCGTGACGAACTGACCCGCCAGGTTGGCCGTTTCAAAAACAAAAAATTCATGCAGGGCACCGTTGCTGTATGTGCCCGTATTGCCGTATCGAGTGACGGCGTAAGTTCGGAAGAAAAGCAGAAAATGATGGGCTTTCTGCGCTCTTCAGAAGAGCTGAAGGTCTTCGATACCAATGAGGTGATTGAGTTCTTCAATAAACTGGTTTCAAGCTTCGATTTCGATGTTGAAATCGGCAAGGGCGAAACCATGAAATACATCCTGGCGCTGAAAGATCAGCCTGAGGCCGCTCAGCTGGCCTTACGTGTTGGTATTGCCGTTGCGAAAAGTGACGGTAACTTCGATCAGGACGAGAAACTGGCCTCCCGCGAGATCGCTATCGCGTTGGGCTTCGACCCGGCTGAATTTGGCCTCTGATCCACATCCCTAAGGGTAAAATATGGTTTCCACACACATCGGCTTCCCGACTGAAACGGTCATTGTTTTTATTGCGCTTTCAGTCGGTGCCATCTTTATTGACCTGTTTATGCACCGTGATGACAAGCCTATTTCGCTGAAGAGTGCGGCGCTCTGGTCCGTATTCTGGGTTGTGGTTGCGATGGCATTTGCCGGTTTCCTCTATATCCACCACGGTGCTGAGGTTGCCAGTCTGTTTGTCACGGGTTATGCGCTGGAGAAAGTGCTGTCGGTCGATAACCTGTTCGTCATGATGGCCATCTTCTCCTGGTTCGCCGTTCCGGATCGTTATCGCCACCGTGTTCTCTACTGGGGGATCATTGGTGCCATTGTCTTCAGGGGCATCTTTGTCGCCATCGGTACGAGCCTGCTGAGTCTGGGGCCGTATGTTGAAGTTGTCTTCGCTATTATCGTTGCCTGGACAGCGGTCATGATGCTTAAAAGCGGTGATGACGATGATGAAATTGAGGATTACTCCCAGCATCTGGCTTACCGCATGGTTAAACGCTTCTTCCCTATCTGGCCGAAGCTCAGAGGGCATGCCTTCCTGCTTAACCAGAAGGAAGTGGATGCTGAACTGGCGAAACCAGAAAACAGCGATGTCACCATTGGCCGTGGTAAAAAAGCGGCGCTGTATGCGACCCCGCTGTTCCTGTGTGTGGCTGTGGTTGAACTCTCGGACGTAATGTTCGCGTTTGACTCGGTACCGGCAATCATTGCCGTCAGTCGTGAACCGCTTATCGTCTATAGTGCCATGATGTTTGCTATCCTGGGCCTGCGTACTCTGTACTTTGTCCTTGAGGCACTGAAACAGTACCTGGTTCATCTGGAGAAGGCCGTTATCGTGCTGCTGTTCTTCATCGCGGCAAAACTCGGCCTGAATGCGACCGATCACATCTGGCATCATGGTTACAGCATCGCGGCAACAACCAGCCTGTATGTTGTACTGGGTGTACTGGCGCTGGGCATTCTCGCAAGCGTCATGTTCCCGGGCAAACCTGAATCTGAGGAAAAGGGGAGTTAATCCCCTTAAGTGTTAACCTGAACAATTACTAATCGAAGAGGTTATTTTATGAGTGTTTCTCTTTCCAAAGGCGGGAACGTCTCCCTAAGTAAAGCAGCTCCGTCAATGAAAAACGTCCTGGTGGGCCTTGGCTGGGATGCGCGTTCAACAGACGGTCAGGACTTTGACCTGGATGCTTCAGCATTCCTGCTGGCCTCAAACGGCAAAGTGCGCGGCGATTCAGATTTCATCTTCTATAACAACCTGACGTCATCCGACGGTTCCGTAACGCACACCGGCGATAACCGCACCGGTGAGGGCGATGGTGATGATGAATCGCTGAAAATTAAACTGGACGCCGTCCCGTCTGAAGTTGACAAGATCATCTTCGTTGTGACCATCCACGATGCTCAGGCTCGTCGCCAGAGCTTTGGTCAGGTATCCGGTGCGTTTATTCGTCTGGTTAATGACGATAACCAGACTGAAGTTGCTCGCTACGATCTGACCGAAGATGCGTCCACTGAGACTGCCATGCTGTTCGGCGAGCTGTATCGCCACAATGGTGAGTGGAAATTCCGCGCAGTAGGTCAGGGTTATGCTGGTGGTCTGGCATCTGTATGTGCTCAGTACGGCATTAACGCGTCCTGATCAAAAAGTAACTTTTCTACCCGGGGCTGTTAATGCAGCCCTCATTCAACTGTTTGCAGGAGCTAAAAATGGCAGTTTCTCTCGTAAAAGGCGGCAATGTATCTCTGACCAAAGAAGCACCAACCATGAATGTTGCTATGGTTGGCCTAGGCTGGGATGCCCGTGTAACCGATGGTCAGGGTTTTGACCTGGACGCTTCCGTGTTCGCAGTAGGCGAAGACGGTAAAGTGTTGTCAGATGCGCATTTCATTTTCTTCAATAACAAAACCAGCCCTGATGGCGCGGTAGAGCACCAGGGCGACAACCGTACCGGTGAAGGCGACGGCGACGATGAGCAGGTCAAAATCGATCTGACCAAAGTCTCAGCAGATATCAAAAAACTGGTGTTTGCCGTTACCATCTATGATGCAGAAGCGCGTAAACAAAACTTCGGCATGGTGAGCAACAGCTTCATGCGCGTTTACAACAACGACAACGGCACGGAAATTGCCCGTTTCGATCTGTCTGAAGATGCCTCAACCGAAACCGCTATGGTCTTCGGTGAACTGTATCGTCATGGCGCTGAGTGGAAGTTTAAAGCTGTCGGTCAGGGCTTTGCCGGTGGCCTGGCGGCTCTTGCCTCCCAGCACGGCGTTAACATCTAAAATAACGCTGAATCATACCCCGGCAATGCCGGGGTTTTTTTTGGTTGCGATCCGCTATCAGGAGGGGGGGGGCAGAAAGGGTTCGGGAATCTCAGAAAGCAGAGAGATGTTAATTCTGACGTGAGCCTTTTAAAGGCAGGAAACGGATTTTTCTCTGGTTGCTGGTTAAAGCCTGTATTCCGTGCCTTATATCAACAGCATGCCCCTCTGATATATGTTACGTTTGCGACTTATGAAGGCACGGGTTCTGGAAGATAAAATACCCGACCAATGGAAATTCCAATTCAACAGGTATAGAAACTTCAACGTGATGAAATATGGTGTCACACCATATATACGCCTCACCAGAAATCCAGCGTCCTGAACTAAGCCAGGGGAACCTATATAAACGCTGCGCTTTAAAATAATCAAAAATCAGGAGAGTTAATGTGAATCTACAATCCGGACAAAACATACCACTTCAGCAATCTGCGATCAGGCTGAATCTTCAGTACCCTACCAAATCCGGCTTTAAAGGCGAACCCGATACCTGCCTGTTCCTGCTTAATGCTCAGGGAAAGGTCAGCGGCGATTCTGACTTTATCTTTTACAATAATCTGTCTTCTCCTGAAGGGGCAGTAAAGCTCGTTACCGGTTCTCAGCAGTCCAGCATTGAGATAGCACTGGATCGTGTTCCTGCGAACATCAGTAAAATTGCAATCACAGTTGTCATTGATGGTGAAGATACCATCAGTGGGCTCAGTTCGTTGAGCATGCAGGCTCAAGGAATCGCTGAGTTCCAGGCTGAGACTCAGGGCCGCAGTGAGAAAGCAATTATCCTGGGTGAAGTATATCGGCACAATGGCGCCTGGAAGCTTCGTGCGCTCGGGCAGGGTTTCAACGGTGGTCTTGAGCCTCTGGCCATTAGCTATGGCGTTGATGTCGCACAGCCAGCTCCGCAGCCAGCAAAGCCTGCTCGTATCAGTCTGGAAAAGAAACTGGAAACCAGATCTCCGCGCCTTGTAAGCCTCGCTAAAAAAGCCTCGGTCAGTCTTACTAAAAATAAACTGGACACCCTTGAGGCAGCGGTTGCATTTGTACTTGACGCATCCGGCTCAATGAGTGGCCAGTTCAGTAAGGGTAACGTTCAGTCTGTGCTGGACCGCATCGCCGTTCTTGCCGCCCAGTTCGACGACGACGGTGAAATGGATGTCTGGGGATTTGGAGAGAAGCATAAGAAGTATCCAAACGTCACACTGGACAACCTGGACACATATATTCAGTCCATTCGCGGGGCTGGAAAGCGTTCAGCCTGGGAGAACCTGCCGGGCCTCGGAGGGACAAACAACGAGCCTCCTGTGATGGAAGAAATAGTCGACTACTTTAAGGACTCGAAAATCCCGGTGTATGTTGTATTTATTACCGATGGCGGGATCAGCAAGACCCGGGCGATTAAAGATGCAATCCGGCGTTCTGCCAACTACCCCATCTTCTGGAAGTTTGTCGGCCTGGGTGGTTCAAGCTACGGTATCCTCAAAAATCTGGATGACTTTACTGACCGCCGGGTTGATAACACCCACTTCTTTGCCATGGATGATTTCGGTTCGATTAGCGATGAAAAGTTATATGATAATCTACTGGAAGAATTCAGACCGTGGATCGATGAAACAAAAAGGTTAGGCATCCTTTAATACGCACAGTTTGAGCTTGGTTGAATGAGCTCTACAGCAGCTTAATACTGTAGAGCCTTTGTTCATTGGAAATCGTACAGGGAGGCGCATATGGACCGCATCAAGTACCTGAAATGGATAGCTGAAGAATCACCAAGTACGGCTCAGCAGCTGGTGGCCTGGTTAAACAGAGCAAGGCACTATACGCCCGACATGAAAGAGCATCAGGCAGGTGTACAGATTCAAGAAAAGGGGATTGTTGTAGGGCTTAGACAAAGTACTAATCGTTATCATGGAGATTGTCTGACCATACATGTGGTACGGCTTCCGGAAGAAATACAAAACAAGGGATGGTTTAAGTCTTTTCTGAAGCTTTGCTGTGAATCGAATCCCTGGTGCGATGTTGTAATAGAAGACGTGAAAAACCCATATTTATTAAGCTTTTGTAAGAAACTAAACTTTACTGTATTAGATGAATTTTACCCGAATACTTACATAGTAAACACAGATGCCATTATGAGTTTACCTATCCCACCCTTAGGGAGATACGAAACCTATCTTTATTAAACCTGCGAACCTTTACCGGTTGCGTGGGGAGCGGATGGACTTCGGCTAAAGAAAAATCACATCGTCTATTTTGACCAGAAAAAGCTAATCTGCTTGATGTAATGCAGAAACGCATTACATTAATATCTTCTCCCAACAATCACCTGAACAATTCCCTGATTGCTTTTCACCTCATACCAGTGCTGGCTCATAGTTAGTCCTTAAGCAAATTTGTTATCGGAATAAAGAACGAAGCCAGCCTCATCGAGGCGCATAACCTTCTTCCCTTAACGCCTGTTGTAATTTTTCAATTGCGCTTTTCATTACCCAGGCTTCTTCGTCACTCACAGCACAGCCACGAAGATCGCTCCAGCTCAGACGTTTAACTAATTGAGCAAGGGCCATAGTTTCATTCTCATCAAGCTGCAAACTCAGTGTCTCAATACCTTCCACTATCTAACCTCCCTTATACTGAAAAATGGCGCTTTATTTCTGACCAGATGCCGAAGCCTTGAATGCGGCCGGAACTGCCGTTGTTTCTACTTTACAGAAATGGAATTAAAAAGTGGTGGTGCTGGGCACGTTTCTTTTCCAGTCGGGGTTTAAGCCAGAGCCGAAACTCATTCAACTTCTCAGCAGCCAAAACCGCTTCAACGGGGAAAACTTTATATTTACCCTGCTGCTGAGGTTCACCCAACCATCGCCTGATGGCTCCGTCAGTCCATAAACGAGTCTCTTTGAGCCTGGTTACAGTGACCCATTTCCTGGACCATTCATCAAATTGTCGCTGGCGATCCCGATAACGTTGTTCTTCCTGCTGACGAAGCCAGTCACGATCAACAGCGAATTTTCGGTATCCAACAAAGAGCCCTTGTACTTTGGCCATGACAACATTCCGGTTTGCTTAGAACTGTTCAGACAGACATGTCAGGGATAAAGCTGAAGAAAAAGGTACAACGAAGAATAACCAAGACATAGGCCTGCCGGGTAAGTGGTGCGGTGCACAGGACTGTCGGAAAGTACGCTCAGAGAGGGTCGTTTAAGCATGATGCACCACCGCCAGCCAGCCTTAATAATGGTAATGTACCACTGGGTTACCAGACAGACCAGTAACGCATCAAACATAAAACTGTTTTTTAAAAAACGTCAGGAACGTAGCCTGACCTTTTAACCAGTGGTGTAAAAAACATACAGATTGCTCTGAGGTATGAGGTTCAGCAACTAGCCTTGTCGACGCAGAAACATTAAGTAATCAATAGCAGCTATCGCAAACAATGGTGAAAACCACCACGTGCTTTTCAACAAGCCAAGCGGCAGAAAGAGTACAGTTGCCATCGAATAAACAAAAACACGAACCATACCATCTGTAATAAACATAGGCTATTTGCAATCTGAGGTTGGATTGTAGATTTTAGTTAGAAATGGATCAAAGTCCGTTTTGTGCAAAACTTGGTTGACAACCCTCTTTTGGAAGATGTGCCGTTTCGTGCAAAAGTTGGTTGGAGGCCAAGATGGCAGAGTTCGTAGGTTCGGCTGCTTCGCAAGCTGATTTCATTTGGAAGAACGCGGAAGACCTGTGGGGGGGGATTTCAAGCATACCGACTTCGGCAAGATCATTTTGCCGTTTACTCTGCTGCGTCGATTGGAGTGCGCACTGGAGTCTACACGGGAAGCATCGCTCGATAGCCAACCAGCCACGATTGAGTTCTTAGAAGCAGAGTTCAGTGTTGATTTCGATGCGCTGCTATCTTGACCGCCAATCAGACCCGCATGGTTCAGGTTTGTGTATGAGAGTCCCCAAATGGCTGTAGTTCTAACCAAAGCCTTGATTGAAGCCGGCCGCGCCGGAAATAGTGGGTACAGAAAAGGCAGTTGCTTGCGCTGGGCGTAAGTTACCCGCCGAAAAGCGGCTGGATCGAACGACTGATCGGCACTGAGGTATCTGACGAGCAGTACGAACGCTTTCTGGGGCACAGCACGAGCAAGCAGGCTGAACAGATCCTACGCGGAGAGCAGCCAGCCAAGGGGCTTCAGTATGCAAAGCGAGCGAAGAAGCTCGCTTCTGAAAGAAAAGCCACAATTGATCTGGATAACGAGCACCTGTCTGAAATCGAAAAGTATCGGTAGCCCTAGACTTTTAGCCGCTGAAGATCTCTTAGATACCATTGGTGAAACTTGCTGAAGTCAGCCTTCTGTTTCTCTACCGTGCTGTTATAGATCGCATCACTGGTAACCGCACAAGCAGTCCAGCCAGCCTCATAGACGAAGCGAGTAGCTATCGGTGACTTCTTCGGGGTGCTATCCCAGCGGTTTTTGAGCCACCGCGCAAGCCCTTCATCAAGAGGGACCACCAGATTTAGCTGCTGTTTTGTGCGAGTGATACCGACATAAAACAGCCGACGTTCCTCCTCGATTTCCTCTTCGGCCGGAGGGGTGTTCATCGATGTGCGAACGCTGTAAACATCATCGGGTTTGCCGCCAGGAAATTCCTGCTCATTCAGCCCGATCAGTATTACGTTATCCCACTCCAGCCCCTTGGAACCATGCAGTGTGGAAAGGATGAAGGGATCGCAGTCAGTAGCAGCCTCGCCTGGATTCAAGATAAGGTTTAAAAACGTGCGGGAATCGATCTTACTGGAGTCAAGTAGCTCCCCGATCCTCACGACCCCTCGTTGCTGGTCGTTCGATCCAGTGCGAGTTACACCCTCAGAGCCAACACTATCAATGAAACCCTCCATACTCAGGCGTCGTAACACATCGATAGCAGGCGTTTCCTCTCCGTCTTTCTGGCAGATAGTGGCGAGCCTGCCCAGCCGATCTTTTTGGTATTGTGCGCCCTCGAATAACTGACCTAGAGCAGACCATAGGTCGGCGTGCGGAGCCATCAATCCACTGAGCGCCGCTTTGAATTGCCCTTTCTGCCATCTAAAACCAGCCTCCTTCAGAAAGCCGTAAACAATCGCTTGTTTGTTGGGATGGTTTTCCAGTAGCCGCAGATCGCCGTACACAGACAGCAAGACGCCAACTACCAGTATCCCGATTTCGGTGCGGGTGTGTAATGCGCTTGAACCATTGAGGTAGCGATAAGGTAGCCCACACAGGCGTAAAGCAATTTCCGCCTCAGCAAGGTTCGCCTTAGTGCGGGACAATATGGCTTGTGTTCCACTGCTCACCGAGAGGTTTGATAGCACCTTGGATAGGCAGTTATCAAAGTGCAATCTGACCTCTGTTTTGGGGGTGCTAGGATGACTGACACAAAGCTTGGTCAGCTTTGTAGAGTTGCGCCGAATTACCGAGTTAGCCATCAAGGAAAGCTCATGGCCAAATCTGAACGTGCATGACAGTTGAAACACCTTCGTATTCGGGTAGTGCCTTTCAAACAGTCCGCCGATAAAGTCTGGTCGAGCACCACGCCACTCATAAATACACTGGTTAACATCACCAACAGCCATAACCGACGTATCCGACTTAGATAGCAAGCGGGTCATGTCATGCTGTATCAGGTTAACGTCCTGATATTCATCAACAATGATGTGCTTGAAGTGGGCACCAAGGCTGCTGTCATTACGCAACAGTGCGACAGCCTCAATCAAACAGTCATCAAAGGTTCGCAGACTGTTTTCCTCCAGCAGCTCACAATAGCGGCCATAGGCGTGAATAAACTCCCGTTTGATGTTGCTGAACGTTGGATCATTGGCAGCATCAACAGGAGTTACGGCCGCCGCCCGGCAGCGAGCAATAAACAGCTCGAAGTTTTCAATTTCATTGGGGTCAATATAATTCGCCTCATGGTCAAAGCCATAGCGGTAGGCTTGCTTTACCAGTTGCTCATAGCGGTAGTCGCTTGGAGTAATGAGGTCTTTCTTCTTGATTATCTGTTGGCGTTCTCCGTAACCAACAATCTTTAAGGCCAAGCTGTGGAACGTGCGGATTTCTGGAATCACGCTCGACATCAGTGCCGTCTTCAAGTTCTCCGTGAAGCTCACCTGCGCCGACTTGTTGTACATCAGGATCAGAATGGAGCGAGGATCAGTTCCCGTCTTGACCAGCCGCTCAACGCGCTTTACAAGTGTGGTTGTTTTCCCGCTACCAGGTACGGCTTTTACCAACGCATGTCCGGTGTCATGGCTGACAATACTTTTCTGCTCCCAAGTCAGTCTTTTGGTCATGCCTTAACCTTGTAATTGGCGCACTGACGGGCCTCGGTGTAGGGAACGATCTTTGCCTTACTGTGACATTGCAGATAGCCATCCTCCCATCGGCCTGCTTGCTCGCACATAATGCAGTTGGGAAATAGTGAATGAGGATCGGCGTGACGGATAAAAGCTCGTAAGTTATCAGCCAGCTCAGCGGCCCCTAACGATCTAGGCCATGTGTTCACGTCAGAATTGATTGTTAAATCCACTTCAGCGAGCGGCATCGTTTGTTCGTTGAGTCGGCCGGAACCACTTAAACTCCAGACAGACATATCCACGTTACCTACTGAGCAGACGCCGCTACAGGTGTCCACAGATTGAAACGGGGGAAGCCAGTTGAATACTCTCAGGATCTTCTCCTTGATCGAGTAGGCCCCGGTAAGCAACATCTGAATATCAGAGGCAGATTGGACCTTAAACTCAAGAATCGGGATACCGGCTTCGATCTTGTCTTGAGAGCAGGGGTGTGTGACACAAATCTCTACGTAGCAACGCCTTTCGCCAGTCGTATCATACAACATCACGTCTGGTCGCAGCCCTGTGACCTTATCGTGTTTTTCCAGCTCTGCCTGATCGAAAAATTGAGTCAAGTTGTAGCGTGCAGGCACGGATTTTACGCACTGACGTGCTTCGTCTCTAACCAAGGCTAAACGAGAACCATTACAGGCAACCCGGCGCTCCAGCTCAAGGCTAATAGGCATTTCACGGCTGAGAGCTTGTTGGTAGCGATAGAAGAATGCTTCTTTGCCGCACTTGTGAAGATAGGTTTCAAGGGCACAGCATTCTTCCGAATGGCGAAAGTGCTTAGCGTTGAACTCGCCCATTACCGGGGTCAGGGGGCTCTTACAACCTGGGCAGGTGTAAGTATGTGAGCGCAGGGCAGCGCCAATGTGCGTGAGGGTGCCCTCGCCGTCTAGCGCGTAAGCGTATTGTATTGAGCTGGATTGAGTTGTCATGACTGCGTATCCTCCCAAAAAAATCCAGCTAAGAACAGACCTTACGGCAGGCAAATGGTAAGTAGTGCTTCTTGAAGCAGTCGAGTGTACAGCGGCTCAGTGAAAAAGCTAATCGCCCGCTCAACAACCTAGTGATACTGGTGCAGATTCGACAATGAGTTAATGCCCGGAGAGCATCTGCAAGACTTCTAGCTGGAAGGCATTCCAACCAGCCCTCGCTTCTGAAAAGCCGTCAGGAAACGGTAAAATCCAACCAAGTGAGCAACTTCACTTGATCAAAGATCTAAGGCTAGAATGATGGAATTCCAACCTTAGTTTGCAAATAGCCTAAACATATAACTTCCTCTGAGGATTTAAAAGAATTCTCAGATGTCTTGAAAGCTACTTTTTAAACTTTCTCATTCTGAGAAGCATATTTAATTTTGCTGCGTCTGCTCGTGCTGCTGCTACAGAAAGGGCTTTATGCAGTGAAACTACCACGACAAACAAACAGAACATCGACCAGAATCCATCCATTTCGTTTACCTAATCGTTGAGGTTTTTATTCGGGATATCTGGCTAAATAGGACTACACAGATACCCAGTTAAACCCCCCGCTTACATAACACTCCGGTTCCTCACCAGACGTTTTATTCTATCGCGGTCTGTGGTTATCAGAAGCTGCATAAACCGGTTATTTAGTCCGTTACGCGAAAATTATTGAGGATCCGGGCTGTTAAACTGTTCTTCCTCTTTCGCTTCCGGAGAAAAGGGGAGGTGTCACCCTGCGGCCGGGTAGTGAAAGGGATTTGACGTAATTCAGGCGAAGGGCGAACAAGACCGCAAAGGACGCCCGGGCGACCGGATACCTGCCGGGTTGTGCGAAGTAAAAACCGGAAGCAGTGATAACACAAACAGGCCCCTACAGCGTAAGGATTGTGATGGACGATAAAGAGCAATTTACGAATCTTGTGGCAAAGCATGCCTCCGGACTCACCGAAGAGCAGCTGGCCGGTTACGATGCCTGTTCCCTGGATGGTGAATGCGTCACGCCTTCATACGAGGTTTTCCGGGGGTATCGTACCCGCCATACCCTGGATGAATTTCTGGAGATGGCCATATCGCTGAATGCCATCCACCCGGATGAATATTTAACGGATATGCTGCTTAAGCCTCATGAGGTGATCGGCGCTCTGGCCGATGAAGGCGACCAGCTGAACAACGCCACCCCGGTTTATTTCTTCCCGGATACCGGCGTCTATGCAGCGGCCGTCAGTGAAACCCGGGTGCTCGATGCCTGGCTTTGCTGGCCATGCTACCCGGCGAACTGGTAACGCGGCCGTTGGAATTGCACCGGCAGGATACGAATTTAACCGACCCCGTGGCGGGAAGGTTATCACAATTGCATGTCCTCATCCCTCAAGCCCCCTGCCAGGCCCTAACGTGCTGTCAGGCTTCGCCTGATTCCCGATCTGCGCCGGTACTTCAGCCGATAACTTTTTGTTTTCTTTTTATTTTCTCCCCATTTCCTCAAAGTTCGCGGGCGGCGTGGACAGGGCACCATTGCCGCATGTGGGGTCTTAATAAGGGCAGGGTGGTCAGGTTTGCTCGATGCCGGGGGTAGGCCCTACCCTTTATGGGATGAGGACATGCAATTCACTAAATTAATCGACAGCACCGGTGGTGACTTATCTGTAACGGGTCAGTTTTGATACGGGGAATGTTTCAGGGTTAAGATCTGGAATCATAAAAATATACGCTCCCGTTCAGGACATACGACTTGAAATGGATAATGCCATTAAAGGAATTCCAGCCTTTCGTCGATAACAGTTTCTGACCATCGCCATAACCATGTCATGGAGGAGACTAACCGTGTTTCAGAGGTGAGCTGGTGCCTGGCAAAACATACAAACTCAAATATCAGGAAGCGAGTTTAGTTGTTTATAACATGCAGCCGTGTAACTGATTAGGTACCGGCAAAAGGAGGAAATAATGTTTGAAAACTACGTTTGTAAAATCTATGTAAGCAATGATCCTCATTTTAGTAGCCATCTCGAAGCAACTGCGTTTGGTTTCGATAATGGTCAGCAGCAAAAGATTCTCACCGCAGCCCATGTTGTTACCAATGCTCTTGGAAAAATTTATCCCGTCAGCAATACACTTAAACTTTACGTCAAATTTCTTAACCATCAAGGACTGGTGAACGAAGAGCCTGTTCTAGTCGATTTCATTCTCAATGAGGCTAATGACAGGGCAGACTTTAAAGACGGCATTCCGTTTGTTGACAGTGCAGAAATCGTATTACCAGCTGGAATACAACAGCCTGTAAGTAGTTACTTTAAGGTCCTGGCTCCCGCAGCTGGCATGGGTACATTGGGTGTCGGATATCCAATGAATGAGACAACAATTTCGACATTCCCTGGTGAAGTTTCAGGCATTTGGCCTTTAAATTGCTCAAATCATTCTCCCCAACATCTCACAACTCGCTTTGTAATAGCACATTTCAACACCGATGGTTGCTCTGGTGGACCCTATGTCGTCTCCGAGAATGACGAGCATTTTGTCATTGGAAGTCTGGTTGGAATAATGTCTGGAACCTGCCCAGATTCAAATCCACACATGTCTGTTCAGTCCGCTACTGATTTTTAGCAAAGTCAGTTCCAAAATGACGCTGGCACGATAGTTATTTTGGGTCTGCCCGATATGGCGTCTGCCCTTACTAACAGCAACAGCATTGAAACTGACAAACATGAACTCGAAAGTGCCACAATAGTAAGTCATGATTTCTTCATCACTTTTATGGTGCTCTTTTTCACCTATCACACAGCAAGTTATGAATACGAGGCCTGTAATGGACGCTACCGAAACTGAAGAGCTCGAAAAAATTCGCAAGAAGGCAATGGATGAAGTTACAAGTGCTCTTCAGGCGCTTGAAAATAAGTTCCCGGGTATTACTGAGGGCGCAGCAGCTTTGGCGGGGTCAGGCGTAGGCGCAGCGGCTTCCTTCGGTGCTCTCTATACGCTTGGTACAACGGGAGTGTCAGCAGCAGGCATAACCTCCGGGCTCGCTACAGCAGGGTCTATCGTCGGTGGCGGTATGGTTGCAGGCATTGCGGTATTGGCCGCACCTGTAGCTGTGTTAGGGATTGGCGGGTACGCGATAGTGAAACACAAAAAAAATGCGAAACTGACAGCCGCCCTTAGTCAGGCCATCCAAAAGCTCTACGAAGTTCAGGAAAGGTTGATGTCGAATGCGGAATATTTTAAGGCAGAAATTGCTGGCATCAAGGCAACAATCGACATGCTTACTAAGAAAGCTCCAAAAGGTAGCCTGGTCGCGGTGAGGTAAACACATGAGTCAGTCTCCTTATGATGATGAGTTCAGGGCCATCCGTTATATTCAGCTCCGTGGTCAGGATATCGCGAACGCTCACGAGACAATTAACAGTGATATAGAGAGCCTTAAGGCACAGTTGACCGGGCTAATCAGCGGCACTGAACTTGATGAAGCGGAGCATCTGGCGCTTAAAGAACATCATCTGCGAGAAATGACCCCTTCAGATACTGCCATGCATTCTACTGGTCTCAAGACTATATATAGCGAGGCTAACCAGCGTGTATGCGGTGATATTGGACTGGCCACAATACTCTCCACGGATGACTTGGCTGTTGTAGATGCCCGGATCCAGAATCATATTAAAGAATTTAATGATCGCTACGCACTCGACGCCTGGGATTATGCTATTGCCTGCGGATGCGGGCTCATAGCATCCATGCTGGATTTACTTTGCGTCAGAGCCCCGCCAAAACCTACGGTGAGCTTTACGGCAGAAGTGGATGGTATTTTCAATAAACAGGTGCAGAAAGCCTTCAATGCCATTTTGCCGGAGGACCTGAGTACAAAACTCTCAGATTTGTTCCCTATAGGGGCACCAGACAGTTCGATCAGCAGCGATTTAGTGGGTGCGGCCGGTGGCGTTTTGTCTCCCACAAATCACCGCTTAAGAGCTTTGTCACACGATCCCGTACTGGGCATTATTTTCGGTATAAAGGATATGCTGAACGGGACCTGTACGGTGGTTCAGAATGGACAGATCGTGGTTTATCCTTCCAGTAAAGGCGTTACAGACGAAACCAATATTTTCAGGCTCATCGCCAGAATGTTTGGACACCTGGCATCGGATGTTAATGCCCCCTCAGCAAAAGGAAACCGTGGCATGGGGTTACCGGCTCCTTTTATGGGGCTACTTCGTATGCTTGAGGGGATCCCTGTGGGGAGTTCTAACTTCGGCAAACAAATAGAGTACATGTATGTCAACGGGTATGACTTTCGTCAGTTTATCGTGACAAGTATTCCGATGAGCATAATGGAAGTTTTGATGCGGGTTTTCTATGTGGCGAAACAGGTATCGCTGGGAAAAGGAGCTTTTGGGGAGACCTTACTGGATACCATGCCGTTGCGGCTAAATCCACGCTTCCGGATGATGCTTGCCCTGGGTTATGGAACTTCCAGTGCTGTTAACGCAGGTAAAATGTATATCACCGGCAATATTCTCAATGCGAATTACGCCTCCTGGATGGGGTTGGCCTGGAATGGTTTTCACTCACTCAAGTGGTCCCTTTATCAGCGACACTTAAAGCTTTGGGCCGGTATTGAAAAGGCAGAACTGGAACGGCTTCAGAACAATATAGACAGCATCGAGGCATTGACCATCATAGCAGGAAACTTGCCAGTCAAGTAACATTCACCGGAGCACCTCCGGAACCCCATAGCCCACCAGCTGCTAAAAATGTCTGCCTTTGCTTTTAATACTCTCTCTGCCTCCTCCCCGAGGCAGAGAGTAGCTCGTAGTTATTTATACAGCTCACAACAGGGCCATAAGATACTCCGCTTCTCGTTTACCGATGATCCTGATCTGTCAGCTCTCTTACCGGATGCTGTACGAGCGTAACGGCTTATTATTGATAGTTCTCTCATATCAAACCTCATAAAGATTTATGCTGCCACTTAGTAACAGCCTAAAGGTTGTACTCTCTATTTAACAGCTTTTAGGCTGTTAATTTGATATTACAGCTTTTAGGGTGTATGTTTAGAAAACAGCGTACAAGGTGTATCAGAGGAACTACTGAGGCCAGCTTATGATCAATAATGATTACCCGTTAAACACGCTCAACCAGTTGCGTCCCTTGCTCATTGGTTTTCGCAAGGCGAATGGCCTGACGCAAAAAGACCTGTCCGAAAGGTTAGGGGTCACTCAACAGACATACTCACGTCTGGAAGCCAACCCTGCCAGTGCGAGCATTGAACGGCTATTCAAGGTGTTTTCTATCCTGGGCGTAAAAATCAGCTTCTCCTCGACAACCGCCTCTTCAGAGGGGAAGCAGACGGAAGAAATGCTTAAATCAAACTCACCTGCACGACAGGAGAAATGGTAACGATATGAGCCGGAAACAGCAGCGTCTGGCAATCTGGATGAACGGAATCAAAGTCGGATACTGGGAAAAAAGTAAAGGGGTAGACAGCTTACAATACCTTCCTGACTGGAGTGCAGACGAACAGGGAAGGCCGCTGTCATTGTCCCTTCCTTTTACTCCCGGGAACCAGGTCTGGCGTGGAAATGTGGTACGTGACTATTTTGATAATTTACTCCCGGACAGCGAAGGCATACGCAGACGTCTGGCAATGCGTTACAAGGCCGATAGCCTGGAGCCTTTTGATCTTCTGACGGAGCTGGGAAAAGACTGCGTGGGCGCGATACAGCTGCTTCATGACGGAGATGAACCCACAGATTTATATTCCGTGAAGTATCACCCGCTTACTGAATCAGAAATTGCGGCAACTTTGCGTAATACCACGGAGACATTGCTACCGGGCAGGCCAGAAGATAACGACGACTTACGTTTATCTATTGCCGGTGCTCAGGAGAAAACAGCCCTACTGTGGCATGAAGATCGGTGGTGTATGCCGGAGGGTAATACACCAACGACGCATATATTCAAGCTACCGCTCGGACTTGTGGGGAACATGAAAGCCGACATGCGCTCGTCGGTTGAAAATGAATGGCTCTGCTCGGTACTTCTCGAACAGTACGGGCTCCCCGTGGCAAGAACGCAGATTGCTCACTTTGAAGATCAGAAAGCGCTGGTGGTAGAACGTTTTGACCGAAAATGGTCAGGAAACGGACAATGGATCATTCGTTTACCCCAGGAGGATATGTGTCAGGCCCTGGGCATTTCGCCATTACGAAAATATCAGGCGGACGGCGGGCCAGGTATATCGGAAATTATGGAAGTTCTGAGTAATTCAGACCGTGCTGAGCGTGACAAAGCGCAGTTTTTTATGACGCAGATAGTTTTCTGGATGATGGCCGCAACAGATGGCCACGCTAAAAATTTCAGTATTTCTATTGGGCCACAGGGACGTTATCACCTTACACCACTCTATGATGTGTTGTCGGCATGGCCGGTGATCGGTCATGGGAACAATCAGATATCCTGGCAGAAGTGCAAACTGGCGATGGCCGTACGTGGCAGTAGCAACTATTACCAGATATATCGAATACAACGACGCCACTGGATCAGGCATGGTGAGATAACCGGCCTGAGTAAACAGCAGACAGAGGCGATGATAGAGGAAATCATCGCCAGAACCCCGGGTGTCATTGAACGTGTTAGCGGGCTTCTTCCGGACCAGTTCCCCCAGCAGCTTGCGGAAAGTATTTTTGATGGAATGAGGCAGCAATGCAGGCGCCTGGCTGAGAAATGACAGCCGCAATTTATAGTGTGCATGTTTTCAGAATAGCTGATGTAAGCGTGAGGATTCAGTATGACTGAAGAACAAAAAAGAATAGAGCGGGCTATTGAGTTGGCTTGTCGTTACGGCGGAACCGATGAAATGCATCATCTGCAATGGGTCGTGGATCAGATGGTAAGAGAACTTGCTGGAGAACGTTATGCACAGATTGTAGCAGATGCCACCAGCGGAGAAGATGGGCCTGATACTTACAAATGGAGTGTTGGGATCGCGCCTTAGCATCTGTCAGTCTGGGGATGAAAACGTACTTAACATCCAGCGAATTCCCAGACTTCACATTAAGACTAGAGTAACGGCCGCAATCACGTGAGAGAAAAAAATGGCAATTTTAGCAATCATTGCAGTTATCGCCCTGGGTGGGTACGCCTGCGGGTTTATTAAAGCCCGTGAGCTGAGCGCTTTGCGTAAAGAAATGAAACTATACGTGGATCGCATGGAAGCGGCGGAGCTGGACTTACACGCAATCAGAAGTGTAGCGGAGCACCGGTTGCACGGTGCAGGTAAACAGTTTGCCGACCTTTACAGCCGTATCGACGGTGCAACTGTGACGCTGACACCCGAAGATCAGCTGTTACTGGCAACGATGCCATTTAATATTCAGGATGTAGAAGACATCGTAAACGAGCGCGGTCCAAAGACAATTAGCGGCCGTCCATTCTGGGAAGTTGAGCCAGGCCCGCATGACTATGAATATGGCCCGCAATATCCGTATTTCCCAGACCAGCGCTAGGAAGAGATCAAGATGAGAGAGCCAAGACCCCGCCATACCTTGCAGGTCATTCGAGTGCCTTCTCTGGAGGTTCAGGATCTGGGGCTGACCAGCTTTGATAGCTGGCTTGACGAGAACGGTTATGACAAAACGAATGCCAGAAATAACCGTACCATCTGGGCGAGAGAAGGCGGATGGCATCTGAAACGTTGCAGAAATCTGGAAACTGGCACGGACGATTTCTGGTTTATCGCTTTCGATGGTAAAGGCGGAAAGATATACCCGCTGAAAACCCAAAGAGACTACCGGGCTGCATATCGTAAGCTGGAAGCAGAAGGTTATGCACCTGCGGTCATCGAGCAAATGACCACAGGCGCAGCATATAACCTGGCCTATCCACGTTCCACCCTAAAACAAGCTGAGACGGCCACCAGCGAACCAAAGCGGAAACCTGACGTAGATGGGGTCGTCTCAGAAAACGGAATCTATGGTCACTCCCGTTTTTGCAACACCGATTTTGACGACAAGTTGGCTTGCTTGAATCTATCCGGCGTCTGAATGGGATTTTATTCCCGCGCCTTGATGAGTTCCGCGCCTGATGAACCTCCAGAAAATATACGGCTTCAATGAGCCTTTCCGTTTTACAGGTTCCTCAACAGGCCGGTGGGCCGTTAGTATCATCAATATCAGTATTCGCAAAACCAGATCAGTAATTCTTTAAACCGGTGTATTTCTGCCGTTATGCTACATAAGTTTGCTGTCGTGCCGTTAGGGCCCAGGCTATTCTGGCCAGCTTGTTTGCCAGAGCACAAGTGACGACAAAGTTGCTTTTCCGGCACAGTAAATCCCTGACCCAATCGGCCAATTTGCCAGACTGGTGTTCCAGTTTTTGTATGAATACCCTGGCACATTGAACCAACAAAGTTCGGATCTTTTTATTACCTCGCTTACTAATTCCCAGCAATGTCGTCCTACCTCCCGTGCTGTACTGCCGAGGTACAAGCCCTGTTGCCGCCGCAAAGTCACGGCTGCTGGCGTACTGCTTCCCGTCGCCAATCTCAGTTGAAATAGTACTCGCTGTCAGTGTTCCGACGCAGGGAATGCTCAGCAAGCGCTGTCCAACCTCATCTTCGTCCAACTTTCGTTTCAACTGGGATTCCAAATCTTTAATCTGCTCAACAAGATAGTGATAATGCTGTTGTAATTTCAGCAATAACTGGCTGAGGTAAAGAGGCAAACTATTATCCTCAAGAATGGTACTCAGTCGGCTAATAACGGCAGCTCCTCGGGGAACGCTAATGCCAAATTCCAGCAGAAAAGCATGCATTTGATTGGTTGTTTTTACCTTATCCTGAACCAGGGATTCACGGACACGATGCAGAGCCCGCATTGCCTGCTGAGATTCCGTTCTGGGCTGCACAAAACGCATAGACGGACGCGATGCAGCTTCACAAATAGCTTCGGCGTCGACAAAGTCGTTTTTATTGCTTTTAACGAACGGGCGGACAAATTGTGGTGATATCAGCTTTGGGGAATGCCCCAACTCTTCCAACTTGCGTGCCATAAAGTGAGAACCGCCACAGGCTTCCATTGCGATGGTTGTAGCGGGGCATGTCGCCAAAAATTCGATCAACTTTGGCCGGGTAAATTTTTTACGGTAAACAGCCTTCCCGCGACGATCCTGGCAATGAATATGGAAAGAGTTTTTACCCAGATCGATACCAATGAGCGCAATGTTTTCCATGATAGTTCTCCGAATGAAAGCCTGTCCTCAGCATAGTACCGGGAAGGAGGGAGTGACCATCTCATTAAATAAAGCACGCTAAGCCGGTGGCAGCGGTCGCAATGGCCTAAACTTCCCCGCACCGACCTTGGCGCTGCTGCGCCATAGGTAATCGCCGGTCAGGTTGATGTGCTCCCACCCCAGCGGCGACAGATATTGCAACAATGTGTCGTCCAGCGCCGTGCCGTTGCCACGCAAAGCACTGGTGGCACGCTCCAGATATACCGTGTTCCACAACACGATGGCCGCCGTCACCAGATTGAGGCCGCTGGCCCGGTAGCGCTGCTGCTCAAAACTGCGGTCGCGGATTTCACCCAATCGGTAGAAGAAGACCGCCCTGGCCAGCGCGTTGCGCGCCTCGCCCTTATTCAGCCCCGCATGGACGCGGCGGCGCAGCTCCACGCTTTGCAGCCAATCCAAAATGAACAGCGTGCGCTCGATGCGCCCCAGCTCGCGCAACGCCACGGCCAAGCCGTTCTGGCGCGGGTAGCTGCCGAGTTTGCGCAGCATCAGCGAAGCCGTTACCGTGCCTTGCTTGATGGAGGTGGCCAGCCGCAGAATTTCATCCCAATGGGCGCGTATTTGCTTGATGTTCAGCCTGTCGCTGCTAATCATCGGCTTGAGCGCGTCATAGGCGGCATCGCCCTTGGGGATGAATAGCTTGGTTTCGCCCAAGTCACGGATACGCGGCGCGAAGCGAAATCCCAGCAAATGCATCAAGCCAAACACGTGATCGGTGAAGCCTGCCGTGTCGGTGTAGTGTTCCTCGATGCGCAAGTCCGACTCGTGGTACAGCAGGCCATCAAGCACGTAAGTTGAATCACGAATGCCCACGTTGACCACCTTGGCACTGAAGGGCGCGTACTGGTCGGAGATATGGGTGTAGAAAGTCCGTCCTGGACTGCTTCCATACTTCGGGTTGATATGACCAGTGCTTTCTGCTTTGCTGCCGGTTCTGAAGTTCTGGCCGTCCGACGATGACGTGGTGCCGTCACCCCAGTTGCCGGCGAAGGGTTGCCGAAACTGCGCATTCACCAGCTCGGCCAGCGCCGTCGAATAGGTTTCATCGCGGATGTGCCAGGCTTGCAGCCAAGACAGCTTGGCGTAGGTGGTGCCAGGGCAGGACTCGGCCATTTTGGTCAGACCCAGGTTGATCGCGTCGGCCAGGATCGTCGTCAACAGCAAGGTTTTGTCCTTGGCCGTGTCGCTGGTCTTCAGGTGTGTGAAGTGGCGGGTGAAGCCCGTCCATTCATCGACCTCCATCAGCAACTCGGTGATTTTGAGGTGCGGCAGCAGCATAGCTGTCTGGTCGATCATGGCTTGCGCGGCGTCTGGTACTGCCGCGTCCAGCGGCGTGATCTTCAGGCCTGACGCGGTGGTGATGATGGCATCCGGTAAGTCGTTGGCCGCAGCCATGCGGTTGACTGTGGCGAGTTGCGCCTCCAACAATTCCAACCGGTCATGCAGGTATTGGTCGCAGTCGGTGGCCACTGCCAGCGGCAATTCGCTGGCCAGCTTCAAAGTGGCGAACTTCTCGACCGGCACCAGGTATTCGTCGAAGTCCTTGAACTGGCGAGAACCCTGCACCCAGACATCACCGGAGCGCAGCGCGTTCTTCAGCTCCGACAGGGCGCATAACTCGTAGTAACGCCGGTCGATGCCGTCGTCGGTCAGAACCAGCTTTGCCCAGCGCGGCTTGATGAATGCGGTTGGCGCATCGGCGGGCACCTTGCGCGCGCTGTCGCTGTTCATGCCGCGCAGCATGTCGATGGCATCGAGCACACCCTTGGCGGCGGGCGCAGCCCGCAATTTGAGCACGCCCAGGAACTGCGGCGCGTAGCGGCGTAGCGTGGCATAGCTTTCACCGATGTGGTGCAGGAAATCAAAGTCGGCAGGCCGCGCCAATGTTTGCGCTTCGGTGACGCTGGCGGCGAAGGTGTCCCAGGGCATAACGGCCTCGATGGCGGCGAACGGATCGCTGCCGCTTTGCTTGGCCTCAATCAACGCTTGACCGATGCGCCCATACATCCGCACCTTGTCGTTGATCGCCTTGCCGGAAGCCTGGAACTGCTGCTGATGCTTGTTCTTGGCCGCGTTGAACAGCTTGCCGATGATGCGATCGTGAAGGTCGATGATTTCATCGGTGACGGTGGCCATGCCTTCGATGGCCAGCGCTACCAGCGTGGCATAGCGTCGTTGCACCTCGAACTTTGCCAGATCAGCAGGCGTCATCTGGCCACCTTCACGAGCGATTTTGAGCAGGCGGTTCTGGTGAACCTGCCGCTCGATGCCTGCGGGCAGATCAAGTGCTTGCCAGGATTTCAGGCGCTCAATATGTTCGAGCATGTGGCGAGAGTTCGGTTTGGCAGGCGACTGGCGCAGCCATGCCAGCCACGTCACTTTACTGCCGTCCTTGCGCTTGAGAAGTTCGTCCAGGCGCTGACGGTGGGGTGATAACAAAGAATCGGTCAGCGCCGCGTAAATGCGTCGGTTGGCACGGGTGATGGCCTCGGCGCTTGCGCGCTCGATGGCATTCATGGCGGGCAGGATAATGCTCTGCCGCCGCAGATTCTCGACAAGTGCGCTCGCCAGCACGATGCCTTTGTCGGTCTGCAAGGCCAGCTCGGTCAATGTATGCACGGCTTGCCGATAGTGGCTCATGGTGAAGGGCTTGAACCCAAAAACCGTTTGCAGCTCGACCAAGTGCTCCCGCCGTGTCTGTTCGCGCTGGCCGTACTCGCTCCAACTTTCCACTGGCATCTTGAGTTGCGCGGCCACCATGCGCAACAGGGGCGGAAACGGAGGCTCATCGACGCCCAAAAAGGTGCCAGGGAATCGCAAGTAGCAAAGCTGCACAGCGAAGCCCAATCGATTCGCGGCGCCGCGACGCTGACGGATCACCGACAGGTCGGTTTCGTTGAACGTGTAGTGCCGTATCAGTTCGTCTTTGGCATCTGGCAGTGCCAGCAGGCTTTCGCGCTCGGTGGCGGACAGGATTGAGCGGCGTGGCATGGTCAGTCTTCCCGCAGGTACTGGTACAAGGTTTCGCGGCTGATGCCGAAGTCACGGGCCACCAAGGTTTTTTGGTCGCCTGCCGCAACTCGCCGTTTCAACTCGGCAATTTGTTCGCTGTTCAGCGATTTCTTTCGTCCCCGGTAGGCACCGCGCTGCTTGGCCAGCACGATTCCCTCGCGCTGACGTTCGCGGATCAGGGCGCGCTCGAACTCAGCGAAGGCTCCCATGACCGACAGCATCAGATTGGCCATCGGTGAGTCCTCGCCGGTGAACTTCAGCCCTTCTTTGACGAACTCCATGCGCACGCCCCGTTGTGTCAGCCCTTGGACGATGCGGCGCAGGTCATCAAGGTTGCGTGCCAGCCTGTCCATGCTATGCACCACCACGGTGTCGCCCTCGCGGACGAAGGCCAGCAGCCTTTCCAGCTCGGGACGCTGGGTGTCCTTGCCAGAAGCCTTGTCGGTGAACACCCGCGCCACCTGAACACCCTCCAATTGCCGTTCCGGGTTCTGGTCGAAGCTGCTGACGCGGACATAGCCGATGCGTTGACCTTGCAAGATGCCTCCAAAGGCAAAAGTGTCAGGATGAAATCTATTACCTTTGACGGAATATGTCAATCAATAGGAAATTTAACTCTATTCTGACATCGTTTGTCGTTTTCAGAAGACGGCTGCACTGAACGTCAGAAGCCGACTGCACTATAGCAGCGGAGGGGTTGGATCCATCAGGCAACGACGGGCTGCTGCCGGCCATCA
>NZ_JBMKHQ010000013.1:0-298 GCF_049237385.1 Enterobacter cloacae complex sp. IR5412
GACCGGTAACAACGGTACCACGACCGGAGATGGAGAATACGTCTTCGATTGGCAGCAGGAATGGCTTGTCAATCGCACGCTCTGGTTCTGGGATGTAAGAATCCAGGAAGCCAGCCAGTTCGATGATTTTCGCTTCCCACTCTGCGTCGCCTTCCAGCGCTTTCAGCGCGGAACCACGAACGATTGGAGTGTCGTCGCCTGGGAAATCGTACTGAGACAGCAGTTCACGAACTTCCATCTCTACCAGTTCCAGCAGCTCTTCGTCATCAACCATGTCGCATTTGTTCAGGAACACGAT
>NZ_JBMKHQ010000013.1:363-38686 GCF_049237385.1 Enterobacter cloacae complex sp. IR5412
ATCGAAAGCACGAGCAGCACCGCCGTAGGTTTTAGCCAGTACGGTAGTGATTGCAGCGGTCAGCGTTGTTTTACCATGGTCAACGTGGCCGATAGTACCGACGTTAACGTGCGGTTTTGTACGTTCAAACTTTTCTTTAGACATCGATTGTCCCTCTAAGACACGGATAAATCGGTGATATCACCACATCAACCAGGCGAAAATGCCTGAACTGTTGAATACATTTACATTGAAACAGAGAGAAAGGGAGGGAGAAGTGAAGTGGTGCTGATACCCAGAGTCGAACTGGGGACCTCACCCTTACCAAGGGTGCGCTCTACCAACTGAGCCATATCAGCACGTATTGGAGCGGGCAGCGGGAATCGAACCCGCATCATCAGCTTGGAAGGCTGAGGTAATAGCCATTATACGATGCCCGCATCCTGAAACTCGGCTACCCAGTTCTTTCTGTAACAAAAAAAGAGATTTCTCTCTTTTCTGTTCGAGCTGGTCAATTTTTCCAACCAGCTCCGGCGGCGTTGACGCTGCCAGAAAGTGGTGGTGGGGGAAGGATTCGAACCTTCGAAGTCTGTGACGGCAGATTTACAGTCTGCTCCCTTTGGCCGCTCGGGAACCCCACCGGACTTGATGGTGCCGACTACCGGAATCGAACTGGTGACCTACTGATTACAAGTCAGTTGCTCTACCTACTGAGCTAAGTCGGCATCAAGTAGCGCGCATTCTATGGAGACCTGCGCAGTCATGCAACTAAAAAATTGCATAAAACGTTCTTTCGCTCACATTTTATTCGAAACCAGGGCTAACCGCTGTAAATTCATCCGCTCGTGATTAAAAATCCAACATGAACGCCTGATTTCGGCACGCTATAGCCCCGGGTGATGCCTGCCCGGTTAAGCATCGCTTTCCCATATTTTTTCTTATTATTCCTCTCATCTGGTGTTAACCTCCTGCCCATTGTCCAAAATTAACTATGTGATGAGCCCGCACCCGCCGTTTCGTGATGGTTCACAGAAGCATGCTTATGAGCAAAAAAGAGCAAACGTTAATGACGCCCTATCTTCAGTTTAACCGTAGCCAGTGGGCAGCCCTGCGTGACTCCGTCCCTATGACACTGACGGAAGGTGAAATCGCACGGCTAAAAGGGATAAACGAAGATCTCTCCCTGGAAGAGGTGGCAGAAATCTATCTCCCCCTCTCTCGCTTGCTTAACTTTTATATCAGCTCCAACTTGCGTCGTCAGGCCGTACTGGAACAGTTCCTCGGCACGAACGGTCAACGTATTCCTTATATCATCAGTATTGCGGGCAGCGTGGCAGTGGGTAAAAGTACCACCGCGCGCGTGCTTCAGGCGCTGCTGAGCCGCTGGCCGGAACACCGCAGCGTGGAGCTGATCACCACCGACGGCTTCCTGCATCCCAATGAGGTGTTGAAAGAACGCGGCCTGATGAAGAAGAAGGGCTTCCCGCTCTCTTATGATATGCACCGCCTGGTAAAGTTTGTCTCTGATTTAAAATCGGGCGTGCCGAATGTTACCGCACCGGTCTACTCGCATCTGATCTACGACCGCATCCCGGATGGTGACAAAACGGTGGTGCAGCCCGACATCCTGATTCTGGAGGGCTTAAACGTACTGCAAAGCGGGATGGATTACCCTCACGATCCGCATCACGTGTTTGTCTCTGACTTTGTCGATTTCTCAATTTATGTGGATGCGCCTGAAGATCTGTTGCAACGCTGGTATATCAACCGCTTCCTGAAGTTCCGTGAAGGGGCGTTCACCGACCCGGATTCTTACTTCCACAACTACGCTCAGCTCTCTGAAGAAGAGGCTATCAACGTGGCGACCGGGCTGTGGAATGAGATCAACTACGTCAACCTCAAAGAGAACATCCTGCCGACGCGCGAACGTGCAAGCCTGATCCTCACCAAGAGTGAGAAACACGCCGTTGACCAGATTCGTTTACGGAAGTAGATCTCAGACGTAAAAAAAACCGGCTTATCGCCGGTTTTTTCCTTTATGCATGCGGCTTTTCGCCGTTTTCATCCTGATCGACCGCGAAGCAGGCCACCAGCTGTCCGCCATAATCTTTCAGTTGTGGCTGCAACTGCGTACACGGACCGAAGCGGCGACGGCAGCGGGCGTTGAACGCACATCCCGGCGGCGGGTTAAGCGGGCTTGGTAACTCGCCGGTCAGCTTAATGCGCTCACGGCGGTCATCCGGGTTCAGTCGCGGCGTCGCAGACAGTAGTGCCTGAGTATATGGATGACGCGGGTTATTAAAGATCTGATCTTTCGTCCCCTTCTCTACGCAGCGTCCCAGATACATCACCATCACCTCATCGGCAATGTGCTCAACCACAGACAGGTCATGGGAGATGAAAACGTACGACAGCCCAAGATCCTGCTGTAAATCCATCATCAGGTTCAGCACCTGCGCACGCACGGATACGTCGAGCGCCGAAACCGGTTCATCGGCAATCACCACGTCCGGGTCGAGCATCAGACCACGGGCGATGGCGATACGCTGACGTTGACCGCCAGAGAACATATGCGGATAGCGATCGTAATGCTCGGTTTTCAGGCCCACCTTCGCCATCATCGCCAGCGCTTTTTCACGACGCTGCTCTTTGCTCAGGTTGCTGTTGATCAGCAGCGGCTCTTCCAGAATCTGCCCCACTTTTTTTCGCGGGTTCAGCGAACCATACGGATTCTGGAACACAATCTGGATTTTCTGACGGCGCAGTTTCTGCGCCTGCGGATCGTGCTTGAGCAGATCCTGGCCCTGATAGTAAAGCTCGCCGCCAGTCGGAACTTCAATCATCGTTAACAGACGGCCCAGCGTGGACTTCCCACAGCCAGATTCCCCTACCACCGCCAGCGTTTTTCCGCGTTCGAGAGTAAAGGAGACACCATCCAGCGCTTTTACCAGGCGCTCAGGAGCAAAGAGGCCCTTCTTCACCGGGTAATGTTTTTTCAGGTCGATGGCCTGCAACAGCATTTGTTGCGTACTCATAGTGTTGGCCTCCCGGCATCATCGAGTGGGTAGTGGCATTTCGACTGACGTCCGTCAGCTAACAGGTTCAGCTCCGGCTCGTCGACGCGGCATTTATCCGTCGCATACGGGCAGCGCGGGTTAAGCAGACAGCCCTGAGGACGGTCATATTTACCCGGTACCACCCCCGGCAGCGAGGCCAGACGCGCTTTATCCTGCGCGAACTCCGGCAGCGCGCGCAGCAGCGCCTGCGTATAGGGATGACGCGGGGCCCGGAAGATATCGTGTGAACTCCCGGTCTCCACCACCTGGCCTGCATACATCACAATGATTTTGTGTGCCGCTTCAGCCACCAGCGCCAGATCGTGCGTAATCAGCACCAGCGCCATATTCTCTTTCTGCTGCAACTCCAGCAGTAGCTCAATAATTTGCGCCTGAATGGTCACGTCCAGCGCGGTTGTCGGTTCATCGGCAATCAGCAGTTTTGGACGACAGGCAATGGCCATCGCGATCATTACACGCTGACTCATCCCACCGGACAACTGGTGCGGATAAACGTCCAGACGCGATGCCGGATCGGGTATACCCACCTGCGTTAGCAGATCGATAGCGCGCTGGCGACGGGTTTGCTTGTTACCGCCCTGGTGCACCTTAATGGCTTCCATAATCTGGAAACCCACGGTGTAACACGGGTTCAGACTGGTCATCGGGTCCTGGAAGATCATCGCCACTTCCGCTCCCACCAGCTGGCGGCGCTGTTTTTCGGAAATGCGCTGCAGATCCTGACCATTGAACTCCAGGCTTTCCGCCATTACGCGGCCGGGATAATCAATCAGCCCCATGATTGCC
Organism: Enterobacter cloacae complex sp. IR5412; assembly: GCF_049237385.1. Lineage (NCBI taxonomy): Bacteria > Pseudomonadati > Pseudomonadota > Gammaproteobacteria > Enterobacterales > Enterobacteriaceae > Enterobacter > Enterobacter cloacae complex sp. IR5412. Next base: position 4,206 of record NZ_JBMKHQ010000013.1, read on the forward strand.
AGTGAACTCACTGACTTACCGGAACCGGACTCCCCAACGATACCAACCACTTCGCCCTGATTTACGCTATAGCTGATGCGGTCCACAGCACGAAACGGTGTGCCTTCATCGCCGAAGTGCACCGATAATTTATCTACATTTAATAACGCCATCTCGTGCCTCTTACTGCTTCAGTTTGGGATCAAGTGCATCACGCAGACCATCACCCATCAGGTTAAATGCCAGCACCGTCAGCAGAATCGCCAGACCCGGGAAGGTGACGACCCACCAGGCGCTTTGCGCGAACTGCAACACGTCGGAGAGCATGGTGCCCCATTCCGGTGTTGGCGGCTGCGCACCCATGCCAAGGAAGCCAAGAGCGGCCATATCGAGAATGGCGTTAGAAAAACCGAGCGACGCCTGAACAATCAGCGGTGCAAGGCAGTTAGGAAGAATATTGACGAACATCTGGCGCATCGCCCCCGCACCCGCCACTCGAGATGCCGTTACATAATCGCGGTTCACCTCGACCAGCACGGCCGCACGGGTTAATCGGACATAGTGAGGAAGCGCAACGAACGTTAGCGCGAGCGCGGCATTGCCTATCGAAGGACCAAAGACCGCGACCAGCACCAGGGCCAGCAGAAGGCTTGGCAATGCCAGCATGATATCGACGATACGCATGATGACGTTATCAACGATGCCGCCGAAGTAGCCCGCCACCAGACCAAGCACAACGCCCATGATCAGCGACAACACCACCACGAGACAGCCAACCAGCAGAGAGAGGCGCGCGCCGTACATCAGACGAGACAGCACATCGCGGCCAACGTCATCAGTACCGAGCAGGTGCGTCAGGCTACCACCTTCCTGCCAGGCCGGTGGCGCGAGCAGCGCATCACGGAACTGGTCTGCGGGGTTATACGGCGCAAGGAAGTTCGCAAACACCGCAATCAGGATCATGATGGAAACATATACCAGCCCGACGACCGCGCCTTTGTTGCGCTTGAAGTAGTGCCAGAATTCCTGCATCGGCGTCATTGGCACCGGTGCGGTAACCGCTTTATTTTGAGTAACTTGTGACATGATGGCCCCTTACTTCTTATGACGAATACGCGGGTTCACCACGCCGTACAGCAAATCGACCAGCAGGTTGACGAGGATAATCATCGTCGCGACCAGCAATACACCGCCCTGCACAACCGGATAATCACGGCGTTGCAGCGCATCAATCAACCAGCGTCCAAGGCCTGGCCAGGAGAAGATGGTTTCGGTCAGGATCGCCCCGGCCAGCAGCGTACCGACCTGCAAACCGATAACGGTCACCACCGGCAGCATGGCGTTACGCAGGGCATGAATGATGATGACGCGCATACGGGTCAGACCTTTAGCGCGGGCAGTACGAATATAATCTTCGCCCAGCACTTCCAGCATGGAGGAACGAGTCATACGCACGATCACCGCAAGTGGGATAGTGCCCAGCACCATTGCAGGCAGGATCATGTGCGCAACCGCATCAATGAAGTTGCCCTCTTCGCCCCAGATCGCCGTATCAATCAGCATAAAGCCGGTTAACGGGTTGGTGTCGTCAAGGAAAACCATATCGCTGACACGTCCGGAGACCGGCGTCAGGTTCCACTGCACCGAGACCAGCATGATCAGCATCATGCCCCACCAGAAGATAGGCATGGAGTAGCCGGTCAGTGCCAGGCCAACGGCGGTGTGGTCGAAAATAGAGCCACGCTTAACGGCAGCCAGCACGCCGACGGGAATCCCCACCGCGGTCGCGAAGATCATGGCGCAGATGCCGAGTTCCAGCGTCGCCTGGAAACGCGGCACGAACTCGTCCCACACCGGAAGACGGCTTTTCAGTGAAATCCCTAAATCGCCGTGTAATACGCCCCAGATGTAGTGGAGGTACTGCTGCCACATCGGCTTATCAAGGCCGAGTTCAGCCAGCAGTTGCGCATGACGTTCAGGGGAGATACCACGCTCGCCCGCCATAATCATCACCGGATCACCCGGGATCATATGGACGAAGGCAAAAGTGAGAAGGGTGATACCGATAAACGTCGGGATAACCAGTCCCAGACGTCGGAGGATGAACTGCAACATAACCCGGATTCTCTCTGATGACGCACGCTCAGTAGCGTGACGTCTGTATTGCTCACAAATGTAAATTCCCTCTCCCTTCGGGAGAGGGTTAGGGTGAGGGGATGCATGCACGCCCCTCACCCCTGCCCTCTCCCACAGGGAGAGGGAGAACACCCTACTTATTATTCAACAGACACGTTTTCGAAGTGGTGTTTGCCCAGTGGATCGACCACGTAGCCCTTCACTTCTTTACGCACTGGCTCGTACACGGTGGAGTGAGCAACAATCAGCGCCGGAGCCTGATCGTGCATGACAACCTGCGCTTGCTTGTACAGTTCGATACGTTTGTTGTGATCATCGGTCGCACGCGCCGGCTGGATCAGGTCTTCAAACGGCTTGTAGCACCAGCGAGAGTAGTTGGAACCGTCTTTCGCTGCCGCACAGCTGAACAGGGTCGCGAAGAAGTTGTCCGGATCCCCGTTGTCGCCGGTCCAGCCCATCATGACCGCCTGGTGTTCGCCCGCTTTGGCGCGTTTCAGGTACTCGCCCCACTCGTAGGTCACAATTTTGGCCTGTACGCCAATCTTCGCCCAGTCAGCCTGAACCATTTCCGCCATACGACGTGCGTTCGGGTTGTAAGGACGCTGTACCGGCATCGCCCACAGCTCAACGGTGAAACCTTTATCCTGGCCCGCTTCTTTCAGCAGCGCTTTCGCTTTCTCAGGATCGTAGGTGTAGTCCTTAATGTCGTCGTTATAGCCCCACATGGTTGGTGGGATCAGGTTCTTGGCCGCAACGCCAGCGCCCTGGTAAACGGCTTTGATGATCGCTTCTTTGTTCACCGCGTAGGTCAGCGCCTGACGCACTTTCACGTCATCGAACGGTTTCTTCTCGGTGTTGAAGGAGAGATAACCCACGTTCAGGCCCGCCTGCTCCATCAGGTTGATATTTTTGTCCTGCTTCATGCGCGCAATGTCAGCCGGGTTTGGATACGGCATCACCTGACATTCGTTTTTCTGCAATTTTGCGTAACGCACGGATGCGTCAGGCGTGATGGAGAAGACCAGACGGTCGATCTGCGGCTTGGTGCCCCAGTAGCCCGGGAAGGCTTTATACAGAATACGGGAATCTTTCTGGTACTGAAGTAGCTGGAACGGGCCGGTACCGATTGGGTTCAGGTCCACTTTTTCCGGCGTGCCGGCTTTCAGCATGTTGTCCGCGTACTCTTTAGAGAGAATAGAGGCGAAGTCCATCGCCAGGTCAGCGAGGAATGGCGCTTCCGGACGCGTCAGCACGAACTGAACGGTTTTATCGTCCACTTTTTTCACTTCAGCAATCAGGTCTGGCAGACCCATCCCTTCGAAGTATTCATAGCTGCCGCCAGACACTTTATGGTACGGGTTCTGGGCATTTTTTTGACGGTCGAAGGAGAACACTACGTCGTCGGCGTTAAAGTCGCGCGTAGGTTTGAATTCTTTGCTGTCCTGCCACTTCACGCCCTGACGCAAGTGGAAGGTATAGGTTTTACCGTCTTCGCTGATATCCCACTTTTCAGCCAGGCCAGGAATCACTTCCGTGGTACCGGTTTTAAATTCAACCAGACGGTTATAGATCGGTACAGAGCTTGCGTCGTAAGTCGTACCAGAGGTAAAGAGCTGTGGGTTAAAGCCTTCCGGAGAGCCTTCAGAACAGTAAACCAGGGTTTTTGCCTGTACGCTTGCTGCGACGGTCATGGCCACCAGGCTCAGACCAAGCTTCAGCATCCCTGACTTCTTCAAGGAAATACTCATTATTGTGCTCCAATGTGATGTTTTGCTTTGTTGTGTTACGCCGCCTGACCTTTATTTATTTTTTACCCGGTCCGGTCGGTGATGCCCGAGGGCGTTAAAAGGGATAGAGAATCCTTTCAGAAGAGCGTTTGAGTTGCAGCGCAGATCCTCCCTGAAATGCCCCTCGTGCCCTACAATCTGTCAACAGAATGTGAAAACGTCAATACAGGTGGCGGGGATTTACGTGGAGTGTGAGAAACCGCAAACAAAGATTAAAAAAACTCTGAATGCCAGTTTTCAGCAGAGAAATTTATGCTACTCGCCATGTTGCAGCACAAACCCCTCCCTATTTCGCAACACCCAGTGATTAAGTTTTATTCAGAATGGGTAAATTTTCTTACAGAATGGTGATTATCTGAGCACTAAATACCGCGAACGTTAAAACGCACAGCGAAAAATGCTGAGGTTATCCATAAGCAACGCGAAAAAAGATCAAACTATATATAAAAAAATACAATGGATTATGTCACAAAACCGCAAGCAGGCAGGGGGAAGCAGGGCTAAGGGGTATTTTGAGGACTCGGGTGGGGTAACGCGTTAATGCAAAAAGGGCTAACCTTGCGGTTAGCCCTTTTTAGAATGTGGTCGGCGAGAGAGGATTCGAACCTCCGACCCACTGGTCCCAAACCAGTTGCGCTACCAAGCTGCGCTACTCGCCGAATGCGGAGCGCATCTTACTGCTGAGGTGCGCCCTCGTCAATCCCTTATTTTCAAAAAGCCATTCAACTGGCGATATTCTCGCCAGACCAGCTACTGCGCGGCTTTTGTGGTGTTATCAGGGAGTTTACACCAGTTGTTGTTTTCGTTAATCCCACCGTTCGGTGAGGTATAGCCGAGACAGCCCATAATAGTGTCGTACAGCTCAACGTGACGGCGCGGTACCTTAATCTCTGCCTGCTGTTTCAGGTGGGCAAACATTTTAGCTTTGTCCGGGTTTTCCAGATACTTGTCCGACATCCACATGATCATCGGCACGCGGAACTGCTCTGGTGGCGCCAGCTTACGCGGCGTACCGTGTAAATGCTCTTTCTCGTTGATGGACTCGCCGTGGTCGGCCGCGTAGATCACAATCGCTTTCTTATCGCGAAGCTGGTCAATCACCCGGCTGAGGAAGGTATCCACATACAGAATCGAGTTATCATAGGCATTGATCAACTCCTGCTTGCTACAGTTCTTGTTAATGCCGACGCACTCAGGCGTCCATTTGGCGAAATCGCGCGTGTAACGCTGATAGTAGCTGTAGTGTGACCCTTTGGTATGCAGAACAATAAGGTGCTTACCCTGCGGATGGTTTTTCAGCGACTGTTCCATTTCAGAGAGCAGCAGCATGTCATCAACGTTCTTTCCGCGGTTACGCGGCTCGGCGCCAATCTGCTCGCGGTAGGCGATGTTATCCGCCATGGTGTTGGTGTAGAACCACATCTCACTTTGCATGGCGAACAGATCGGAGCTAAATCCAAGCTGCTTCAGAACAGCAAATACGTTTTGCTCTTTGAGAGTGCGCTGAGGGTTATCACTCGCACCGCCCTCGCGAACAAACATACAGCGCAACGAGAGCTTCGTGGCGGTATCGCAGGAGTAGCCGCGGTATGCCACCAGATTCTTTTCCTGCGCCAGTTTCGGGGTGGTATCGCGGTCATAACCGAGAATACCCATATGATCCCAGCGCGTCGTTTCGCCGATAACGAAGACCACGTAAGTATCATCCAGCCCGTCAGCCGGAGCCTGGTAGGTGAACTTTTTGGTTGGGTTAATCAGCGATTTCACATCGCTGGATTCGTCCGCCTGAGCCCAGGCATAAAGACCTAACGCCGACAGCCAGTTAGACGGCAGGTACGAGTTAGCCACCACGCCGCCGTAGCTTGGCATATCCACGCCTGTCGCTTTTTCGATCCGTTTTTGCTGCTTTTCCATCAGGCGAATAGGCGCCCATACCAGCAGACCCGCCAGAAGAACGACGGCGACGTTGCGGATGCGCTGTCCCCGGGTACGCAACTGGCGTAACAGGGTGTAGCGACAGGTGTTACTCCAGATAAAGAAGAGCGGGATCAGGCAGGTCAGAATCGTCCACAGGATGAACCCTTGGCCCACCACCTCTTTCGAGAGGTCGATGTCCGTGGTCATCACCGAGGCCACAATACCGTAGCCAATGACCACGTTCATGAATGTCATGTAATAGCTTGCGGCGGCGGAGATAATCACCACCAGCGAGGCCAGAATTTGCCATGTACGACGGCCAAAGAGAGAGAGCAGGCGTAACAGGAAGAAGGTCGCCAGAATTGAGCCAAACACTTCAATCGCGGCAAAAATTCCATTTCTTACAGTGAGGTGTTCGAAATAACCTTCCACTCGTCTGAACAGCACCGCGCCATTCAGAAACAAACCGATATAGACAGCCAGCATCAGACACAATCTTTGCTGGGTAAGAGACCTAATATATTTCATGCAAACAACCCTGGGGGAAGGGGTATAAAAACCCGCCGAATCTCAGTGAGAAAGCTGACAGAGTAAGTAGATGCGAGAGAAACCGTTATCAGAAACGTCTACAAGCGCGATAAGTAGACCACAGCAGGGAAGAAAAGTGGCAGCAGAGAATGTGAATCGATGAAGATTTTTACAAAATAGCAAGTCCGGAAGCGATTTAGAAATAAATAAAAGAGGCCCTGCGGCCTCTTTTCATCGCATCATACATGCGCTTCTTTATACAGTTCGCGCTGCGGCTGACGGATCGTGGTGGACAGCGCCAGCGAAATAATCAGCAAAGCGAATATCACGCAGAAGGTCACGTAGAAGCCGCCAAACAGCGAGGCAATCAGTGAACCGCAAATACTGCCGATACCGAAGCCGAGATAAATGACGCCGTAGTTTTTCGCCAGGTTGTTCAGGCCGAAGAACTCGCTCACCAGTGACGGGAAGACGGTAATAGTGCCGCCAAAGTTAAAGGCTACGCAGGCAATTGCTGCAAAGAATGTCGCCTCGTTCAGCGGAGCGAACAGCAGTGCTGCCATACCCACCAGGGAGATGACCTGCCCCAGCGTAATCACACGGATACGGGCGATTTTGTCAGACAGGATACCCAGTACCAGACGACCCGAGAGGTTAGCGATGGAGATGACCGTTACCGCGTTTGCCGCCGTCGCCGCGTCCAGTTTTACCATCCCCTGCGCGATATCTTTCGCCACACCGATGACATACAGACCGCTCATGCAGGCCGTCAGGAACATCACCGCCAGCATCCAGTACTGCGGCTTACGCATGGACTGAGCGAGGGTGAAATCGTTCTCCACCACGCCGTTAACGGTTTTCACTTCCTGCTGTGGCGCATCTTTCATCAGCGTGGCGCCGAAGAGGATCATTACCAGCACAATCACGCCCCAGATCATAAAGGTTTTCTCAAGCCCCACCGAGGCCAGCAGATGGGAGTCAATGAATTTGAACCCCAGGCTGCCCAGGCCATATGAACCAATGGCAAACGCGGAAATAAGCCCTTTACGCTCCGGGAACCACTTCACGCAGTTAGACAGCGTCAGCAGATAACCTGCGCCGTCCGCCAGACCCACCAGCACCCCGGCGCTTAGCCACAGCATCATCAGGTTGTTTGAATGTGCCGTCAGGAAGAAGCCCACGCCCAGCAGGATCCCGGAGGCCATGGTTACGCGCTTCACGCCGAAGCGCTCCTGAAGTTTGCCCGCCACGGAAGAGGAAATCGCTAATCCAAGGCTCAGCAAGCCGAAGGAGAATGCCACCTGGCTTATCGGTGCGCCGAGCTTATCGGACAGGGCGCTGTTAAACAGGCTCCAGGTATAGACCGAGCCCAGTGCGAACTGGGTAACGATGGTGCCGAAAAGCGTCAGCCAACGCGTGCGGTTATAAGTTGATGTGTTCATGGCAGTGTCCTGCAAGAGAAATTAAGGAAGTTCGCTGAGGACACGATAAACAAAACCCCAAAACGCCAGGGGTAAAACGGCATGAAATGCAGGAGATACGGAATGAAATGCCTGGAAGCGGGAATGAATGACCTTGCCGGAAAAGAAAACGCTTAAAGGTGAGTGACCACTATCACCACAGCCCGCGCCGTTATTGTATTAAATATGTTACCGCAGCGTTTAAAAAAGTAACAATTCTAAAATTTGGCGCTTAAGCCCAGGGTGTACAAATATTCTTCCTCCGACTGCTGGTTGTAGCTGATCTTCGCCCAGGGATGTAAATCACCATACTGCGTATCAACGCGCCACCCCAACGAGTTCACGCTGGCATGCCAGAGGGGATCGGTAAGCGGCTGCGTGGTAGTTACCTCACCAAATGCATTCACCGTTGCAGGGGGAGCGCCATCAGTGCGCCACGCCATGACGGGGCCGGTGGTAAAATGTCCCGCCACGGGAAAATTCCAGCCAACGCTCAGAACGGTTTCCGCATCTGAACCGGATGGGTCGTTCAGGGCAAAGCCCGCAGCATTCTGCGAATGGTTGATACGCTCCGCGAGAATATCTTCATAACGAGGTTGGTGATCGGCGTCCCATGTATAGCGTTCCGTCGTATTACTTTGTGCATCTGAAACGATATATTCCTGTTGCCACGCAAAAGCGGTGTTACATATAAGCAGGCAGGCTGAGACACCCACCAGGCCAGAAGCAGCATGGCGACCACTGATTTTTTTTAACATCATCAAAGCGACTCCAGAAAGAGCCGAGTTCGGCGATATATGTCATTGTTCGAAGAGGTATTAGGGCGTATAGCCCTGTATTAACTATTGTCTCTTTAGCAAACACGTCAAGCCGGGCAGATTGAAATTTTTGCGTTTACCGTATCAGGAAGGGAGATGACCTATGCAACGTTGCGGCTGGGTAAGCCAGGATCAGCTTTATATCGATTATCACGACAAGGAATGGGGCGTGCCGGAAACCGACGGTAAAAAACTGTTTGAAATGATTTGCCTTGAAGGCCAGCAGGCCGGGCTGTCGTGGATCACCGTTCTGAAAAAGCGTGAGAACTATCGCAAGGCCTTCCACCATTTCGATCCGGTTGCGGTGGCCGCCATGACCGACGAAGACGTGGAAAGGCTGGTTCTGGATACCGGTATCATCCGCCATCGCGGTAAAATTCAGGCCATTATTGGTAACGCGCGTGCTTATCTGGCGATGGAGCAAAACGGCGAACCCTTCTCAGCTTTTGTCTGGTCGTTTGTGGATAACGAGCCGAAGGTGACGCAGGCCGCCACGCTTGCAGAGATCCCAACGTCGACCCCCGCCTCAGATGCCCTGTCAAAAGCACTGAAAAAACGCGGCTTTAAGTTTGTGGGCACCACCATCTGTTACTCCTTTATGCAGGCCTGCGGGCTGGTCAATGACCACATTAAGGGCTGCTTCTGCCACCCGGAGGGCCACCATGATCCGCAAATGGCAAAGTGAGGATACCGCTCCGCTTTTGAGTCTGTGGCTGGAGAGCACCACCGAGGCGCATCCGTTTATCGACGCAAGTTACTGGCAAGCGAATGAAGCGGTAGTGCGGGATGATTACCTTCCCGCCGCCGAGACCTGGGTCTGGGAGGAAAACGGTACCCTGTGCGGTTTTATCAGCGTCATGCAGTTCCAGTTCGTGGGGGCGTTGTTTGTCGCCCCGGCGTTCATCGGAAGGGGGATCGGGCGTGCGCTGCTGAACTATGTTCAGCAGCACTACCCGTATTTAACCCTGGAGGTGTATCAGAAAAACGTGCGGGCGGTGAATTTCTATCATGCTCAGGGTTTTCGCATCGAAGACAGCGCCTGGCAGGATGATACCCAACACCCGACGTGGATCATGAGCTGGCAGGCGGATCAAATGCCGTAAGGGGAAGCGCCGGCCCCTCATATTTCTCCACCCATGCCAGCGCCGTATTCCCCGCACAGCCATTCCCCAGCTTCGAGCTGGGGAGATCTTTGGTCAGCACGTTTACGGCGCCGTTCTTACAAATACCGCCCTCGTCCAGCGCCAGATCCGGCCATGCTCCCTGATGAATGCAGAACACGCCTGGGCGGATCCCGTCACTCACCACGGCGCCAGCCAGCACCTGCCCGCGTGCGTTCCAGACGCGAACGAGATCGCCGTCGTTAATCCCCCGCGCCTTTGCATCGTCGCTATTCAGCGCGATCGGCTCACGACCCGCCACCGCATACTGCTCGCGCAGAGCCGAATAGTTGAGCTGGCTGTGCAGACGATGGGCAGGATGGGCAGACAGCAGCTGAAGCTGCCCCGGCTGCGCATTGCCATGCCATTCGTCCGGCTCCAGCCACGCCGGGTGCGGCGGGCAGTCCGCGTAGCCAAAGCTGGCGATGCGCTCGCTGTGGATCACAATCTTCCCGCTTTCGGTTTTTAACGGGTTATTCTCCGGATCGCGACGGAAGTCAGCAAAGCGCACAAACCGCGCGTTCTGCTCGCTTTCCGGCATTTCGAAGAGTTGATTCGCCTCCCAGAATTCAGCAAATGGCGGCAGCGTCACGCCCTGCGCAGCCCCGCGCTGGCTTGCAATCTGGTAAAACGTTTCCAGCCATTGCAGATCCGTTTTGCCCTCGGTGAAACGCTCCCGTCCGCCCGCTTCCCATAATTCACTCAGGTCAGCAAAGACGTCATAATCATCCCGCGCTTCATCCCGGGGAGCCACGACGCGCTTCATCGGTACCATATGCTGGTTGCTGTAATCCCCCGTCATGGTGAGATCGTTACGCTCGAACGAGGTCGTGGCGGGCAAAACGATATCGGCATGTTTCGCTGACGCGGTCCAGAAGCACTCCGAGATCACCACCAGCTCCGGTTTCTGCCAGGCGCGGATCAGGCGGTTGGTATCCTGGTGATGGGTGAAGTTGGCCCCACCCGCCCACCAGACAAACTTAATATCCGGGAAATGGCGATCCTGACCGTTGTGCTGATAAAACCCGCCGGGGTTCTCCAGAGCTTCAACAATGCGTGCCACCGGAATTTTATCCACAGCGTCCACGCCCCCCTGCACCGAGCCCTGCATGGACGCCAGCACCGCCGCTTTACGCGTCGGGTTGCCGCCGTTGGCAAAGTGATAGGAAAGGCCAAAACCGCCGCCGGGTGTGCCAATCTGCCCAAGCATCGCGGCGAGCGTCACCAGCATCCAGTGCTTCTGCTCGCCAAACTGCTGGCGCTGCATCCCCCATCCGGACATGAGCATCGTGACATTGCTATGGAATAACGCTGCCAGTTCGCGGATTTTAGCGGCATCAACGCCGCAAATCGCCGCAGCCCACTCTGCGGTTTTGGCGATACCGTCGGTTTTGCCCGTCAGATAGTCGGCAAATTTATCGAACCCCGTTGTGCAGCGCGTCAGAAATTCCGTGTCGTGCCAGCCCTTCTCCACCAGGGTGTGGGCGATACCCAGCATCATCGCCACGTCGGTGCCCATATGCGGCGCGATCCAGTCGGCGCTGTCGCCGAAGAAATCAAGCGTTTCAGAACGCATCGGATCGATACAGATGATGCGCTTGCCGCTTTTGCGCAGCGCATCGAAGTAGGAAACGCCCTGCTCGTCGGACGCATTCCAGGCAATTTTAAGGGTATTGAGCGGGTTGGCGCTCCACAGCACCACCACCTCTGTATGCTCCAGCACCAGCGGCCAGCTGGTCTGCTGCTGATAAACCTCATTTCCGCCCACGACATACGGCATGATCGCCTGCGCCGCGCCGGTCGAGTAATCACCCAGATGGCCGGTATATCCTCCGGCCAGGCTCATATAGCGTTGCAGCAGGGTTGCGGCCTTATGCAGCACGCCGTTTGAGCGCCAGCCATAGGAGCCGGCAAAAATGGACGACGGGCCATAGCTGTCGCGGATGCGTTTATGCTGCGTATGGATCAGCGCCAGGGCATCGTCCCAGCTCACGCGCACGAACTCATCCTGCCCGCGAATACCTTGCGGTTTATCCGGTGACGCCAGAAAGCCTTTACGCACCATCGGCCAGCGTACGCGGGTTTCGCTATGTACCTGATCGCGAACGACGGTCTGTAAAGAGTTGAGATGGCGCGAAGGCAAAGCCCCGCGAGACGACAGCACGGTGTCGCCATCGGTTTCGACCAGCATCGGCCCCCAGTGGGCGGCGGTCAGAATGGTTTTTGTTGAGGTGCTCAAAGCGTGCGCTCCTGGTTGCGTGCAGGTATGACGGCCTTTCATTGAGGCAGTTTATCGTTTGTGACAAATTTCAGAGTTATACACTGAATTTTCTCCGTATTCGGACGTCATAATCCACTGCCACGTCCGTCGTGGCAAAGAATAAAAAGGATTAAGGAAATAAGATGAAAAAACGCGTACTCGTTATTGCCGCTCTGGTGAGCGGTGCACTGGCTGTTTCAGGCTGCACAACCAACCCTTACACCGGCGAACGCGAAGCGGGTAAATCCGGCATTGGCGCGGGTATTGGTTCCCTGGTGGGCGCTGGCGTTGGCGCACTCTCCTCCTCCAAGAAAGATCGCGGTAAAGGTGCGCTGATTGGCGCAGCGGCAGGCGCAGCCCTGGGCGGCGGCGTGGGTTATTACATGGATGTGCAGGAAGCAAAACTCCGTGACAAAATGAAAGGTACAGGCGTGAGCGTGACGCGCAGCGGTGACAACATCATCCTGAACATGCCAAACAACGTGACCTTTGACAGCAGCAGCGCGACGCTGAAACCCGCAGGCGCGAACACCCTGACCGGCGTGGCCGCGGTGCTGAAAGAGTACAACAAAACTGCCGTGAACGTGATTGGCTACACCGACAGTACCGGCAGCCAGGATCTGAACATGCGTCTGTCGCAGCAGCGTGCCGATTCCGTGGCCAGCTCGCTGATCACCCAGGGCGTAGAAGCGAACCGCATCCGCACCAGCGGCATGGGTCCGGCTAACCCGATCGCCAGCAACAGCACGGCGGAAGGCAAAGCGCAGAACCGCCGCGTTGAGATTACGTTGAGCCCTGTGCAGTAGGTAAAAGCAAAACGGCAACCCCGTTGCCGTTTTTAGTGTTTGCGCCCTCTCCCGTGGGAGAGGGCTGGGGTGAGGGCATCAGACCGCCACCTGGCAAATTGCTTGATTCGCCAGATTTTCCCGCTAAGGTATTCTCACTAAGTTCAGGAAAATCAGCGATGAGCAAACCAACCCGGGCCACCATCAGCGACGTGGCGAAAGCCGCCAAAACCGGTAAAACCAGCATTTCACGCTACCTCAACGGCGAGAAACACCTGCTTTCCGATGCGCTGCTGGCGCGAATTGAACAGGCCATTGCCGATCTCGACTACCGTCCCAGCCTGATGGCGCGCGGCCTCAAGCGGGGTCGTACCCGTCTGATTGGCCTCATCATCGCCGATATCACCAACCCTTACTCCGTTAACGTCCTCAGCGGCATTGAGGCGGCGTGCCGTGAGAAAGGCTTTACCCCGCTGGTCTGTAACACCAATAACGAAGTTGATCAGGAGTTGCACTACCTCGATCTGCTGCGCAGCTATCAGGTGGAAGGGATCGTGGTCAATGCCGTCGGGATGCGCGAAGAGGGACTGAATCGCCTGCAACAATCGTCGCTGCCGATGGTGCTTATTGACCGCAAAATCCCGGAATTTGCCTGCGATGTGGTCGGGCTGGATAACACCCAGGCGGCCACCACTGCCACCGAACATCTGATTGAACAGGGTTTCGAAGCCATTTTGTTCCTGAGCGAACCGCTGGGTATGGTTAACACCCGCCGCGACCGCCTGGCTGCATTTCGTGCCACGCTGGCGCGTTATCCCGGTGTGATCGCCGAAAATGCCGAAATCTCCCTCCATGAAGCCGGTCAGCTGGATAATACCCTGCGCCAGTTCCATACCCGCCATCGGGGTATGCGCAAAGCGGTGATCTCCGCGAACGGGGCGCTGACGCTTCAGGTTGCCCGCTCGCTTAAACGCATTGGCCTGCACTGGGGCAGCGACATCGGCTTACTCGGCTTTGATGAACTGGAGTGGGCTGAACTTGCTGGCGTAGGCATTACCACCCTCAAACAACCCACCTGGCAGATCGGCTATGCCGCGGTTGAACAAGTGGTTCGCCGCATTGAAGGCACCCGCGACGCCGTACGCGAGCAGGTTTTTTCTGGCGAGCTGATCGTTCGCGGCTCTACTGCCCGTTAATTTCCCCTTCGTGACAGCGATCATAAATTCAGCATCCCGATCTTTTCTTTGGAACCGGTTCCATCTAGCGTAATACTATCGATTACGCCCTGGAGTCAGGAAATGAGCAGGAAAATTATGGTGGTCACCGCCGCGTATGGCGCGGATCAGGTGCGACAAGCAGGCGGACAACGGGCGATGCTTCCCGTTATTGCCGGCGCAGGGGCTGATGGCGTTGAAATCCGCCGCGAGCTCTTCAGCAGCGACGAGTTAATGGCCCTGCCTGCGCTCCGCGAGTCCATTGAACTGCTGGGTTTACTGGCGTGCTACTCCGCCCCGGCCCCCCTGTTTATGCCCGATGGAACCCTCAACCCGGATCTTCCGCGCTACCTTAGCGAAGCCAGCACCCTGAACGCCCTGTGGCTTAAAGTCTCGCTGGGCCATTTCAGCGACAAACAACCGCTTGAAGCCCTGCGCGTACTGCTGGATGAAAGCGGCATGACGCTGGTGGTGGAAAACGACCAGACCGACTGCGGTCAGCTCGCTCCGATGCAGCGCTTCAAAGCCGCCTGCCGGGTAATGGCGCTGCCGGTCACGCTGACGTTCGATATGGGCAACTGGCTGTGGGTTGGCGACTCCCCGGAAGAGGCTGCACGTCAGTTGGCTCCCGCCGTGAGCTACATTCATGTGAAGGCCGCGGTCCCGCATAAGGCGCAATTCCGCGCCGTCGCGCCGGATCAGACCGATTCTCGCTGGCGGGATCTGCTTAATCAACTGCCTGCCGATGCGCCACGCGGTATCGAATTTCCGCTGGAAGGGACGGATCTCACCGCCGTCACCCGCCATTACGTCAACCTGCTGCGCGAGGAGTAAACCATGCACAAGACGCTGGATGTCATCACCATCGGCGAGGCCATGGCGATGTTTGTCGCCACCGAAACAGGCGAGCTGAACGCAGTGGAGCACTTTATCAAACGCGTTGCAGGTGCTGAGCTGAATGTTGCTACCGGCCTTGCGCGGCTGGGGCTGAATGTTGGCTGGGTAAGCCGCGTGGGAAATGACAGCTTTGGCCATTTCGTACTCGACTCGCTGAAAAAAGAGGGCATTGATGCCGCAGGCGTGACCCTCGACGGACGCTTCCCGACGGGTTTTCAGCTGAAATCTAAAGTTGAAAATGGAACCGATCCCATCGTGGAGTATTTCCGTAAAGGCTCAGCGGCAAGCCATCTCTCCGTGGATGATTATCACGCTGCGTATTTCTCCTCCGCGCGTCACCTGCACCTGAGCGGCGTGGCGGCGGCACTCTCGGCCAGTTCGTACGATTTACTCGATCATGCCGCTTCGGCAATGAAAGCGCAGGGCAAAACGATCTCCTTTGATCCAAACCTGCGTCCGGTGCTGTGGAAAAGCGAAGCGGAGATGGTTGAGAAACTCAACCGACTGGCGTTTCAGGCGGACTGGGTACTGCCGGGGGTAAAAGAGGGAATGATCCTCACTGGCGAGAGCACGCCGGAAGGCATTGCTGATTTTTACCTCAACAAAGGAGTAAAAGCCGTGGTGCTGAAAACCGGTGCTGACGGTGCATGGTTCAAAACTGCCGACGGCGAGCAAGGCGCCGTCGCTGCGGTAAAAGTCGACAACGTGGTCGATACCGTGGGTGCGGGCGATGGGTTTGCCGTCGGGATCATCAGCGCCCTGCTGGAGGGCAAACCGCTGTCGCAGGCCGTGGCGCGAGGCAACAAAATTGGTTCGCTGGCGATTCAGGTGCAGGGCGACAGCGAAGGATTACCAACACGAGCAGAGCTCGGAATCTAAATTCTCTCTCCTACAGGGAGAGGGCCAGGGTGAGGGCAGCAATCCGCACCAGATAATTAAGCCACCGTGTACCCTACAGACAACGGCGGCAACAACCTCAACAACAGAGGCAAGCCTATGAACAGTTCGACCAATGCAGTAAAACGCTGGTGGTACATCATGCCAATCGTGTTTATCACGTACAGCCTGGCGTACCTGGATCGTGCCAACTTCAGTTTTGCATCCGCCGCCGGGATCAACGAAGACCTCGGGATCACCAAAGGGGTCTCCTCCCTGCTGGGCGCCCTCTTCTTCCTGGGTTATTTCTTCTTCCAGATCCCCGGCGCGATTTACGCTGAACGCCGCAGCGTGCGAAAGCTCATTTTCATCTGCCTGATCTTATGGGGTGCATGTGCATCGCTGACTGGCGTGGTGAATAACATTCCTGCTCTGGCGGCTATTCGCTTTATTCTCGGCGTGGTTGAGGCGGCCGTCATGCCAGCAATGCTGATTTACATCAGCAACTGGTTCACAAAATCTGAGCGTTCACGTGCCAATACGTTCCTGATACTCGGTAACCCGGTCACCGTGCTGTGGATGTCGGTGGTTTCCGGCTATCTGATCCAGTCCTTCGGCTGGCGCGAGATGTTCATCATCGAAGGGGTTCCCGCGATTATCTGGGCCTTCTGCTGGTGGGTGCTGGTGAAAGATAAGCCAGCCCAGGCAAAATGGCTTTCTGAAGACGAAAAAGCCGCACTCCAGGCGCAGCTGGATAAAGAGCAGCAGGGGCTGAAAGCGGTACGTAACTACGGCGAAGCCTTCCGCTCCCGGAACGTTATTCTGCTATGCGCACAGTATTTTACCTGGAGTATTGGCGTGTACGGCTTTGTTCTGTGGCTGCCGTCGATTATCCGCAGCGGCGGTGAAAACCTTGGCATGGTGGAAGTGGGCTGGCTGTCATCAGTGCCTTACCTGGCTGCAACCATCGCGATGATTATCGTCTCCTGGGCATCGGACAAGCTGCAAAACCGTAAGCTGTTCGTCTGGCCACTCCTGCTGATCGCTGCTTTTGCCTTCATTGGCTCCTGGGCCGTAGGCGCGAACCACTTCTGGGCCTCGTATACGCTGCTGGTGATTGCGGGTGCGGCCATGTATGCCCCGTATGGTCCGTTCTTTGCCATCATCCCGGAAATGCTGCCGCGTAACGTCGCAGGGGGCGCGATGGCGCTGATCAACAGTATGGGTGCGCTGGGTTCGTTCTTTGGCTCGTGGTTTGTGGGCTATCTGAACGGCGCCACCGGCAGCCCTTCAGCTTCTTACATCTTTATGGGGGTGGCGCTTTTTGCCTCGGTATGGCTTACTCTGATCGTTAAGCCTGCTAATAATCAACAGCTACCCGTCGGCGCACGCCACGCCTGAATCCTTTTAAATCAACGGAGATTAGCATGAAGCCGTCCGTCATTTTGTACAAAGCACTGCCTGAAGATCTGCAAAAACGCCTGGAGGAACACTTTACCGTTACCCGGGTAAAGAACCTCAGCCCGCAAACCGTGGCACAGCACGCCGACGCGTTTGCCTGCGCCGAGGGCCTGCTGGGTTCAAGCGAAAAGGTGGATGCAGCGCTGCTGGAGAAAATGCCGAAGCTTCGTGCAACCTCAACCGTTTCTGTGGGCTACGACAATTTCGACGTGGATGCGCTTAACGCGCGCAACATCCTGCTGATGCACACGCCACATGCTCTGACGGAAACCGTCGCCGACACGCTGATGGCGCTGGTGCTCAGCACTGCTCGTCGCGTGGTGGAGGTGGCTGAGCGCGTGAAAGCGGGCGAATGGACGAAAAGCATTGGCCCGGACTGGTTCGGCGTGGACGTACATGGCAAAACGCTGGGGATTGTTGGGATGGGCCGTATCGGTCTGGCGCTGGCACAGCGCGCCCATTTCGGCTTCAACATGCCCATTCTGTATAATGCACGCCGTCATCACGCTGAAGCTGAAGAACGTTTCAACGCCCGTTACTGCGAGCTTGATACGTTGTTGCAGGAAGCCGACTTTGTCTGCCTGATCCTGCCGCTGACGGATGAAACGCGTCATCTCATCGGCAGGGCGGCGTTTGAAAAGATGAAGAAATCGGCCATTTTCATCAACGCAGGTCGCGGCCCGGTGGTCGATGAGAAGGCGCTGATTGAGGCACTGCAAAACGGTGAGATCCATGCCGCCGGTCTGGACGTGTTTGAACAGGAGCCACTGCCGGTGGATTCTCCGCTACTGAACATGCCAAACGTCGTCGCCCTGCCCCACATCGGCTCTGCAACTCACGAAACACGCTACAACATGGCGGCGACCGCCGTGGATAATCTGATTGCCGCGCTCGGCGGTAAAGTGGATAAGAACTGCGTTAACCCGCAGATACAACAGTAGAAACGAAAAAACCCGCCAGAAGGCGGGTTTTTGAATTTTGTGCTACTGGGCTGGAAGCTTACAGGCTTACAACGTTACCAGCTGCTGGGCCTTTAGCGCCGCTTTCGATGGTGAAGGAAACTTTCTGACCTTCATCCAGAGATTTGTAGCCATCGTTCTGGATAGCAGAGAAGTGTACGAACACGTCTTTAGAGCCATCGTCAGGAGTGATGAAGCCGAAACCTTTATCAGCGTTGAACCATTTTACCAGACCAGTCATTTTAGCAGACATAGAAATTACCTTATTAACAAATATATTGTGCCTTCCGGCTTGATGGATTGCGTTACAGATTTTTAAGCGATGAAGGAAGGGTCACTACGAAGGGTATCTATGGATAACAATCTGGACTGCTTTACTAAACTGCTTTAGGTCTGTGTAACAAACCGACGAAGATAGTTATACCGATATGGTAGAAGAATGACAAGCGTTATTTTCATCATGCATAAAAAAACCCCGCCGAAGCGGGGGTTTTTCTTATTCCGTTGCAGCGACCGCTGCGCTCCAGGCCTGGCTAAAGGCCTGATGCTGGGACGCCAGCGGCCCTATCAGCGTATTGTACTGACTCGCCTGCTGGGAGGTCGGGAACTGGATACCGTTAGAGACGAAGCTCACCTGCGTACCCTGCTCATTAATAAAGTCACCCACCTGAACCAGCTGCTGAGTAAAGACCTGCGCCGCCGGGATCAGTGGTTGCAAGGCGTTTGACGGCTTGGTCACGACTTTCTCATACACCTGGTCATAAACCGGCTTGAGATCCTCGTCCTGCTTCAACGCGGAGCGCGACGCATCAGCCTGCATTTTGGCATTTTGCAACTGCTGGCTCAGCACCCCAAGGGCGCCGTTGGACTGGCGCAGCGGTTCGCGCTGGGTCATATAATCCTGTGGAACGCGAATGGCATTGACGCTATCCACGACCGGGCGAATGCCCGAATCCATCGCCTGGCTTACCTGCTGTGAATAGCCATACAGAATGGCGTAATCCGACACGAATGGACCAAACTGTTTTTTCTGATCCGCAGTCAGCGTTGGTAAACGCTCGCCGCTACGCATCACTGTATTCTGTAAAAAATCGATAAACGCTTTGCGCTGATCGCCTTCTTTATCGAAACACCCACTCAGGCTAACAACCATCAACAACGCCGCAATAGGCGCAAACCAGCGAGAGCAGGACTTTCCTGTCGCCATTTTATTACTCCTTTCACCCAAAAAGCGCACACCGGCACACGCGTGCCCAACGCTGACAAGGATAGTCCAGGTCAGCCTTGCAAGATAGAGTTTTCATGCAAAACGGGTATTGCCGTTTTTGTACTGACTATTTACAAAAAAATACCTGTGCATCCCTACATATGATTAATCAGTTAATTAGCATAACTATCCATATAGCTGAAACGGGTAAAGCGATCGTTATCGCACAATTAATCACAACCGTGACGATCCTGTGTTTGGTTTAAGGACTATTCTTAACATGCTCTCTGATGTTCATGATCCCGATGTGTGATTTATGAGGAGTTCTCAATGGAATTAAAAGATCCTGAGTTTGAGCTGCTGAGCAGCCTGGAACAGATTATTTTTAAAGATGTACCGCCGACGGTTACCCTGAATCAAAAGTCCAATCCTTTTAGTGAATTTGAGCGTTTACGCAAAGGGTCGGGCCTGAAAACAGATGAATTCGCAAGAGCGATGGGTGTCAGCGTAGCGATGGTGCTGGAGTGGGAGTCAAAGCGTGAAAAACCTACCCCAGCCGAGCTAAAGCTGATGCGCCTGATCCAGGCAAACCCTGACCTTCGCAAGCAGTTAGCCTGATAAAGTTTGTTTGCCCCCGCCCTTGCGGGGGCTTGTGTTTAGAGGCTTTCACATCGCCATCCCGACTCTTCCCACACCAGCTCATGCGTCAGCTTTAATCCTGCTAAAAACGCTTCATCGTGCGACACCACCAGCAGCGCGCCGGGATAATCGGCCAGGGCCGCTTCAATGGCCTGAACGGAAGCCAGATCGAGGTGGTTGGTCGGCTCATCCAGAAGCAACAGCTGCGTTGCCGCTTCACGCCACAATACGCAGGCCAGCGCGGCCTTCAGGCGCTCGCCGCCGCTTAGATCGGCCAGTGGAAGTGTCACTTTCTCCGCGCCCAGCTGAAGCTGCGCTAAACGGGTACGCAGCGCCCCCTCTTCGAGCGGTGTATTGCCCAGGCTAAGGTGTGTCATCACCGACTGCGACAGATCCAGCCGGGAAAGATGCTGATCGAGATAAGCACATCTGACGGAGACCTTACAGGTTCCCGTAACAGGGGCGGTTTCGCCCAACATCACTTTCAACAGCGTGGATTTCCCACAGCCGTTCGGCCCGCGTAGCGCCACGCGCATCGGGCCATCCATTCGCCAGTTTATCGGGGAGACAGGCACGTGCGGAAGCACCAGTTCTTCCAGCACCAGCACCTGTTTTCCTTCCGGGATTTCACTGCCCGGCAGGGTAAACATCACCGCGTTATCTTCTTCAACCCGCTCGCGTGCCTGGTTAACCGCAGCGTTCAGGGCATGATTTTGATCGCTATGCTGTTTTTTCCAGGAACCAATCCGCTCTTTCGCCGCCCCTTTGTATTTGACCCGTTCAAACGAGGCGATGTTAAGGCTGTCGACCGTGCGAAGCGTTTTGGCCGAACGCCGCTGGCTGTCGTCATGCTCTTTATGCATACGGGCGCGGGTACGCTTGCGTTCGGTGGCAGCATGCTCCAGCGCGGCGCGGGCAGCCAGCTGCTCAGCATCACGCTGGGTTCGATAGTCAGCATAATTCCCGCCGTAGCTGCGCAAGCCCAACGCGCTCAGTTCAAGGATACGCGGTACCCGGGCCAGCAACTCACGGTCGTGAGAGGCCACCAGCACCCCGCCCTGATACCGGGAAAGCTGCTCGTAGAACCACACGCGGCCTTGCCTGTCGAGGTGGTTGGTCGGTTCGTCCAGCAGCAGGTAATCAGCATCCGCGGTGAATGCGCCGCACAGCAAGGCACGAATGCGCTCGCCGCCGCTCAGCTCTGCCGCGCGTTTGTTCGGCTCAAAAGCGGGAAGTTTTGCAGCGATAAAAGCCTGGCTTAGCCGTTCAGCCAGATCCCAGTAACCATCGAGCGTGTCGAGATCGTCGGGTTCATAATGACCGCCGTCGATGCGCGTGCGCGCCGCAAAGATCGCGTCGTAACCAAGCAGTCCGGCAAGAGTCGTATCCGCAGAAATATCCTGCTGCTGCGCCACATAGACGTGTGTACCAAAGCGCTCAATGTGACCGCTGGCGGGTTCATCAACCCCTGCCAGCAGACGCAGAAGGCGTGTTTTACCGCTGCCGTTGCGGCCAACCAGCGCACACACTGACGCATCCAGAGAAAGATTCAGTGGACCAAAAAGGATATCGCCCGTCGCAAACTGACAGGTGACCTGATGCAAAATAAAAGAGGGGGATTGCGCAAAATGAGCCATAAGCACTCCTGAATGAAATCAAAACATCCCCTGCCGACGCGATGCGTTGAGCAAGGATCGAAATTCATCAGTCGTGTTTGTTCATTTTTGGGGGGCGCTCCTGAGGGCGAAATTTAACGGGAACAAGAATAACGGCAATGCGCCGCCCATTTCAAGGTTAAATTTTCACCAGCGCTATTGCCCGAGCGTAAAAAACCCGCCGAAGCGGGTCTCACAATCAGATAAACGCAAACGCATCGCCAAACAGACGATCTTCCCGCGCGTCACGCTCGTTGCAGAACAGGTCGCGGGCAATTTTCGCCATTTCAAAGCGACCGGCAATGTAGATATCGTGCCCGGCCAGCGTTCCGTGATCCTGCAATACCGCAGTCAGCACCGTGCCGCTGCGCCCGCGCCAGCCCTCTTCCGGCTGCTCGACGACCGGCTCGATGCGCAGGTTTGGATGATTGACGCTCAGCGCTTCCAGCTCAGACAGATCGTAAAGGTGCTTCTCTTCACGGCCGCCCCAGTAGATGGTGATATCGCGATTTGGATTACGCGCCAGCGCCGTCAACAGAATAGAGCGGACATAGGAGAAGCCTGTACCACCGGCAATCAGGATCAGCGGACGGTCTTCGTCTTCACGCAGCCAGGCCTCGCCATGAGGAATATCGACCACGATTTCACGCTCTTTCAGGATGCGATCCATCACGGCCATCGCGTACAGGTTAAGCTCAGACGCACCAATATGCAGCTCAATAAATTCCTTCTCTGCTGGCGTTGAGGCCATAGAGAAAGGACGCTTATCACGCTCGTCCATCACGACCATCAGGTACTGACCGGCACGGAATGAGAATGCCGCTTCAGGAACCAAACGGACGCGATATACGGTGTCGGTAATAGCATCTACCGACGTCACTTTACAGCTTAAGGTTGTCATTCGCTCTCTCTGTCGGGAAGTCTATAGGGCTAAACGGTCTTATTCTGCCTTACCGTTATTCATTATGGCCAGCTCGTCCCAGATCGCGTCAATTCGCGCGGTCACGGCAGGATCTTTTTCGATCGGGCGACCCCATTCACGGTCGGTTTCGCCAGGCCATTTGTTCGTGGCATCCAGTCCCATTTTTGAACCAAGGCCGGAAACCGGCGAGGCAAAGTCCAGATAATCAATCGGCGTGTTTTCCACTAACACCGTATCACGCGCCGGATCCATACGCGTGGTGATGGCCCAGATGACGTCATTCCAGTCGCGGGCATTGACGTCATCATCGCAGACAATCACAAACTTGGTATACATAAACTGGCGCAGGAAAGACCATACGCCCATCATCACGCGCTTAGCGTGACCGGCATACTGCTTCTTCATCGTCACCACCGCCAGGCGATACGAACACCCTTCCGGCGGCAGATAAAAATCAACAATTTCCGGGAACTGCTTTTGCAGGATCGGCACGAACACTTCGTTCAGCGCCACGCCAAGTACCGCCGGTTCATCCGGTGGACGGCCGGTGTAGGTAGAGTGATAGATGGCATCTTCACGCTGGGTAATGTGCGTGACGGTGAATACCGGGAAGTTATCCACTTCGTTGTAATATCCGGTGTGGTCGCCGTACGGTCCTTCGGGTGCCAGCTCGCCCTGTTCAATGTAACCTTCCAGCACGATCTCTGCGCTGGCTGGCACTTCCAGGTCATTGGAGATGCACTTCACCACTTCGGTTTTGGTGCCGCGCAGCAGCCCTGCAAAGGCATATTCAGACAGCGTATCAGGAACAGGCGTCACCGCGCCCAGAATGGTTGCCGGATCGGCACCCAGCGCGACGGAAACCGGGAAGCGTTCGCCCGGATGGGCCGCGCACCACTCCTGGAAATCCAGCGCGCCACCGCGGTGGGACAACCAGCGCATGATGAGCTTGTTCTTGCCAATCAGCTGCTGGCGATAAATGCCGAGGTTTTGACGCTCTTTATGCGGCCCACGCGTCACGGTGAGGCCCCAGGTAATCAGCGGTGCGGCATCTTCAGGCCAGCACTGCATAATGGGAATTTTGGTCAGATCAACTGCATCGCCTTCCAGCACTTTTTGCTGGCATGGCGCGCCGCGCAGGCGTTTGGTGGGCATATTCAACACCTGCTTAAACTGCGGCAGCTTGTCGAACAGGTCGCGGAACCCTTTTGGCGGCTCCGGCTCTTTCAGAAAGGCCAGCAGTTTGCCCACTTCACGTAACGCCGTGACATCTTCCTGCCCCATGCCCATCGCCACGCGGCGAGGTGTGCCAAACAGGTTGCACAGTACCGGCATGGCGTAGCCTTTTGGGTTTTCAAACAGCAACGCCGGGCCGCCCGCGCGCAGGGTGCGGTCAGCGATTTCTGTCATTTCCAGATACGGATCAACAGGAAGCGTAATGCGTTTGAGTTCGCCCTGCTTTTCCAGCAGCGCCAGGAAGTCGCGTAGATCGTGGTATTTCATGCAGTTAATCATGGCCTCTCTGTAAGCGCTTCATTATACGGCGTAAGACCGCGTGATGCTGTAATTTTGTTAAATTAGCGTGAACTTCCACGACTTACTCTCTTTTTCGCCATTATAATCACCTTAGCGATCCCGCCAGGGTTTTGGTATGCTTGCGCCCCGAACAATGGGAAGAGTGATTATGCAGGCCTGGTATTTACTGTATTGCAAACGCGGGCAACTTCAGCGCGCACAGGAACATCTTGAACGTCAGTCTGTTAACTGCCTGACGCCCGTGATCACGCTTGAAAAAATGCAGCGTGGAAAACGCACGACCGTCAGTGAGCCTCTGTTCCCGAACTATCTGTTCGTTGAGTTCGACCCCGAAGTGATCCACACCACGACGATCAGCGCCACGCGCGGCGTCAGCCATTTTGTACGTTTTGGCGCCCATCCGGCAAGAGTACCGTCATCGGTTATTCATCAGCTCTCTGTCTACCAGCAGCCTGAAGATATTACCGATCCGGAAACCCCTTATGCCGGGGACAGCGTGGTGATCACCGAAGGCGCTTTTGAAGGGTTACAGGCCATCTTCGCTGAACCAGACGGTGAAGCGCGTTCTATGCTGCTGCTCAACCTGCTGAACAAAGAGGTGTTGCAGAGCGTTAAAAACACCGATTTCCGCAAAGTTTAGAACTGCACGCCGAACAGACGACGCACGTTGTCATCGGTTTGGGCTGCCAGCCACTGCGCGTCTTCCCCGCGCCAGTACGCCACTCGCTCAGCAATGTGTCCCAGATAAGCCGGTTCGTTACGTCGTGATGCCGGTTTGGGCTGCATATCCCGGGGCAACAGATACGGCGCATCCGTTTCCAGCAACAAACGATCGGCCGGGATTACGGATAACAGCTCGCGCAGCTCCAGCCCACGACGCTCATCGCACACCCAGCCCGTGATACCCAAGTAAAGCCCGCGGTTCAGGCAATCCAGCGCTTCCTGACGGGAGCCCGTAAAGCAGTGCAACACCGCGCCTGGCAGTTTCTCCAGCCAGGGGTCCAGTAGCGCCAGAAAACGTTCATGCGCATCGCGACAGTGCATAAACACCGGCATCCCCAGCTCTGCAGCCAGCGCGAGCTGGGCGGTAAATGCCTTCTCCTGCTCTTCAGGCGTCGAGAAGTTACGGTTGAAATCAAGCCCGCATTCGCCAATGGCAACCACTTCTGGCGTAGCCGCCAGACGATGAAGCGCCTCAGCGCTTTCCTGCGTCCACTGGCTGCTGTCATGAGGATGCACGCCTGCGGTGGACCAGCAGTGTTGATAGCGTTGCGCCAGCTGCCGTGCCTGCTCACTCTCATGCAGATTTGTTCCCGTCAGTAACAGCCCGTTCACGCCGGCGGCAAAGGCGCGCGCCACCACCTCATCGCGGTCTTTCGCAAACTGGGCGCTGGTCAGGTTAAGCCCGATATCAAACATACGTATCCCCATATGACAACCGCCCTGACGGGCGGTTGGTTTTATTCTTTAGTGGTCTCTTCAGACGGCTCGTCTTCTTCGTCCCGGGTACGCCCCTTTCCGACGTAGAAACGAGCGAAGAATACGCCGACTTCAAACAGGCAGTACATGGGTATCGCCAGTAAGGTTTGCGAGAAGACGTCCGGTGGCGTTAACAGCATACCTACGACAAATGCCCCCACCAGGATGTACGGGCGCTTCTTACGTAGATCGTCAGGCGTGGTCACCCCCACCCAGCAGAGCAGGACAATCGCGACGGGCACCTCGAAGGCGACACCAAACGCCATAAACAGCGCCATCACGAAGCTGAGGTAGCTGGCGATGTCCGTCGACACCTGTACCCCTTCCGGCGCGGTATGCGTCAGGAAGCCGAAGGCCAGCGGGAAGACAACGAAGTAGGCGAACGCCATACCGATATAAAACAGCAGCGAACTGGACACCAGCAGCGGAATAACCAGCTTGCGTTCATGCCTGTACAGCGCGGGTGCCACAAATGCCCAGACCTGATACAAAATGACCGGCGCAGAGGCAATCAACGACACCCAGAAGGTCAGCTTGATCGGGGTAAAGAACGGCGAGGCAACGTCCGTTGCAATCATCGTTGCGCCCAGCGGCATCTGCTTAATCAGCGGTGCGGAAACCACCTGATAGATATCGTTGGCAAAATAGACCAGACATAAAAAAATGAGGAAAACCGCAATAATGCAGTTTAACAGACGCTTACGCAGCTCAATGAGGTGCGTAATCAGCGGTTGAGTATCATCTACTGCCATGTTTACGCTTTATCACTCGACGAGGGGGATGATTCGGAAACGGGCGCGGCGGGTTTTACCTCAGCCGTTTTGACCACGGGCTCTTCCGGCGGCACCTGCTTTTTCACTTCGGGCTCCTGCGGCGATTGCTCTGGCGAAGCAGCCTGATGTTCCGCGCTGGAAGGCGTCACACCCTCGCGCTGCTCTTCGCTGCCCTTCACCACCGGATTATGGATGGTGTTTGCTTCATCACTCGCCTTCTCAGGATCGTTAACGCTGTATGAGCGCTTCATGGATTCAGCCGCTTCGCGCAACTCATCCATGGATGCTTTCAGCTCCGGCGTCAGGTTGTCCATGCTCGCCTTTTCAACCTTTTTCAGGCTGTCCTGAAATTCCTGAAGCTTCAGTTCCTGCGCCAGCTCGTTCTGCACGGTCGTTGCCAGCGAACGGAGCGCACGCACCCAGCCCACGACAGTTTTTACCGCAACGGGTAAACGCTGCGGCCCCAGCACAATCAAACCAATCACAAAGACCAGCAGTAACTCACCAAAACCAATGTCGAACACGAATTACACCTGCTCTTTATCGTGACGTTTGGCCTCTTCCTTTTTGGCTTCGTCCTGCTTATCGGCGATAGATTTAGCGGTAAAATCAGCGTCCTGACCGCTTTTTTCCTGCTTATTCTCATCATCGCTCATGGCTTTCTTGAAGCCTTTGATTGACGCGCCCAGGTCGGAACCAATTGATCCGAGTTTTTTCGTGCCGAACAGCAGCACAACAATGACGGCAATGATCACTAACTGCCAGATACTGATACCACCCATGCGTGTTCCCCAGTGATAGATGATTAATTAGTCAGATCGCATTATACGTATGCAATCCCTCGATAGCGACGCTAATTCAGCGTGTTTTTTGCCAGCCAGCAAGCCAGACAACCACACCGGCAGCCATAATCCAGGCTGGCATCATTTCCCAGTCCGGACGATTGATCAACAGCAACGTGCCGCTTATCAGCAGCGTCGCGCCAATTCCGAAGAGATAGCGGGACTGCCCCTGACGCACGCGACTGGATTGAAGCTCGTGCGCGATTTTATCCATGCTGTGCTGAAGGTTCTTGCTCTGACGCAAACTGTCGTAAACCAGTTCAGGAATTTCTGGCATTTTTTCAATCCAGAACGGGCCTTTCTCTTTAAGCGAGCGAACCAGGGCTGGAATACCGACCTGATCCTTAATCCAGGATTCGAGGAACGGTTTCGCGGTTTTCCACAAGTCTAACTGAGGATAGAGCTGGCGGCCTACGCCCTCAACGTAAAGTAATGTTTTCTGAAGTAAAACTAATTGTGGCTGCACTTCCATATTAAAACGACGTGCGGTGTTGAACAGGTTGAGCAGAACATGCCCGAAAGAGATCTCTGAGAGCGGCTTTTCAAAAATTGGCTCACAGACGGTACGGATCGCAAATTCAAACTCTTCCACGTTGGTATCTGGCGGAACCCAGCCTGAATCCACGTGCAGTTCGGCCACCTTACGGTAGTCGCGATTGAAGAAAGCGATAAAGTTCTCGGCGAGATAACGCTTATCCTCTTTATTCAGCGAGCCGACAATACCGCAGTCGATGCCGATGTATTTCGGGTCTTCCGGGTGCTCATAGCTGACGAAAATGTTGCCCGGATGCATGTCAGCATGGAAGAAGCTGTCGCGGAAAACCTGAGTAAAGAAGACCTGCACGCCGCGCTCGGCAAGCAGCTTCATGTTGGTGCCCTGTTTTTCCAGCGCTACCACGTCCGAGACCGGGATGCCGTAGATACGTTCCATCACCATCATGTTCTGACTGCAATAGTCAGAATAGACTTCAGGAACATACAGCATCGGGCTGTCTTCAAAGTTTCGACGCAACTGAATGGCGTTCGCCGATTCACGCAGCAGGTTAAGTTCATCGATGAGCGTTTTTTCGTATTCCCGTACCACTTCCAGCGGACGCAGACGGCGGCCATCCGGCAACAGACGCGGCACCCAGCGAGCCAGGCGATAGATCAGCTTCATGTCCGCTCTGATAACCGGCAGGATATCCGGGCGAATCACCTTAATGACCACCTCTTTGCCATTCTCCTTCAGGCGCGCGGTGTGAACCTGCGCAATAGAGGCAGAGGCCAGAGGCTGAATGTCGAAATCATTAAACCAGGTCTCGATGGGGATATTGCCCATCGCTTCTTCGATTTGTTTCTTCGCTCTCTCTCCGTCAAACGGAGCGACGCGGTCCTGCAATAGCGCGAGCTGATCGGCAATCTGCGGCGGGAAAAGGTCGCGACGCGTTGAGAGCATCTGCCCAAACTTGATCCAGACCGGTCCCAGCTCCTGCAACGCAAGACGCAGGCGTGCGCCCAGCTCCTGATCCTTATGGCGATTCGGCATCCAGAACAGCGTGCGACGCCAAAGCCGAAGCGGCAGGGTGATACGCATTCTGGGGATAAGCTCGTCGAGCCCGTAGCTCAAAAAGGTGCGAACGATAAAATAGAGGCGCCGAATTTCACCAGGCGTCATTTGCCCTCCAGTTTTTCAAGCCGTTTGGTTAACGCATCAACTGCGCGCTCAACTGCCGCGGTCTCTTCTGCAAACCAGGCGACTTCTAAAGGCCCAGGCGCCATACGCCACTCTTCGGTCAGCACCTCGGCAGCATAGCGCTGTTGACGGAGCAGGCCTTTACGCAGGAAAGTGGAACCCGTGCGCAGCGTTTTGCTTATCCCTTCAGCTGCGATGTCGCCGATATAGGGCGCCAGCAGTTCCGCGGGGTCAAATTCAGCCTGATCGCTGAGTGCAACGAAGTTCTGTACCACCTGAATATCGCCCTCGACCTCCAGCTCACCGCTGCGAATAAGCGCCGTCATCTGCTGACGGTCACGCAGTTTTGGCAATACGCTCATGTGCGTAATCACCGAGCAGTCAGCCTCGCCTTCCCACTCCCCCAGAACGTCAAGCTGGCGTTCGCTGAAGACCAGCACAAGCGGCGTCGAGAACTCTTTTAAAACGATACGCAGCACCTTTCCGTTAAGCCGCTGACGTGCGGTTTTCAGCGCCGGGGCGCGATACAGAAAGGCATTCAGTACATTCTCGATGCCTGCGGTGACTAAGGGTTTAATGGGCACGGGAAACCTCCACTCAGAACTTGTAACCACGATGCAGCGCGACGACACCCGCCGTCATATTGAAGTATTCCACGTTTTCAAACTCCGCATCCTGCATCATCGCTTTCAGCGTGTCCTGATCCGGGTGCATTCGGATGGATTCGGCCAAATAACGGTAACTTTCTGCATCGTTTGCCACCAGCTCGCCGATGCGCGGCAGAACGTGGAAGGAATAGGCATCGTAAGCTTTGCTCAGCGGGTCGATAATTGGTTTAGAAAACTCGAGAACCAGCAGTCGGCCACCCGGCTTCAGCACGCGGTACATAGAGCGCAGCGCTTTATCTTTATCGGTCACGTTACGCAGGCCGAAGGAGATGGTGATGCAGTCGAACGTATTGTCCGGGAACGGCAGCGCTTCGGCGTTGGCCTGAACATATTCAACGTTGCCTACCACGCCGATGTTACGCAGCTTTTCGCGTCCCATTTTCAGCATGGAGTCGTTGATATCTGCCAGCACCACGCGACCGGTTTCGCCAACCAGACGGGAGAATTTAGCGGTCAGATCCCCTGTGCCGCCGGCTAAATCCAGCACCTTTTGTCCACGGCGTACGCCGCTGCAATCAATAGTGAAGCGCTTCCACAAGCGATGAATGCCAAACGACATCAAATCATTCATCACATCGTACTTCGCCGCCACGGAATGAAATACGTGGGCCACCATGTCAGCTTTCTGCGCTTTGGCGACAGTCTGAAAGCCAAAGTGCGTTGTGTCTTGTGAATCGTCAACCATCTCAGAGCCTGCTAATCAGTCAAATGTTCGTGAAGTGTAACAGATTGGGCGCATTTGCCCTAAGTTTCAACCACCGTGAAAGAAACGCGCCGACTGCGCTTCGGGGGGTAAACTCGCCGCTAACCCATTGTCTTCATTGCGGCTATTTTGCTCACCATCGCCTTCACGCAGACGAAACTCTTCGTCCTGAGCCGTAGCCTGCTCCACCAGTTCCGGATTAATCTCGCGTTTAACTTCCACCCCCAGGCTGCGAAACGCCTCCGCCTGCGCCAGCAAATTGCCGCGCCCGGAGGAGAGTTTTTTCATTGCCTGGCGGTAGTTATCCTGCGCGCGATCCAGGCTTTGCCCCACCGAGGACATATCGTCCACAAACAGCCGCATTTTGTCGTACAGCTTGCTGGCGCGATCGGCAATCTGCTGCGCGTTTCGGCTTTGGTGCTCATAACGCCACAGGTTGGCAATGGTACGTAACGCCACCAGCAGCGTGGTGGGGCTGACCAGCATAATGTTATTTTTCAGCGCTTCGGTGATCAGTTCGGGCTGTCTGTCGAGCGCCAGCAGGAAGGCTGGCTCAACCGGAATGAACATCAGCACATAATCCAGCGATCGCAGCCCCGGCAACTGTTGATAATCTTTTCTGCCCAGCAGACGGATATGGTTACGCACGGAGGCGATATGCTCCTGCAACGCTGTCTCGCGGGTATAGTCATCTTCCGCGTTGAAGTAGCGCTCATAGGCCACCAGCGTCATTTTGGCGTCGATAACCACATCTTTACCCTGCGGCAGACGAACAATGACATCCGGCTGCATTCGCGAGCGCGCATCGTTTTCAATGCTGACCTGCGTTTCGTATTCGTATCCTTCACGCAGGCCAGAGGCCTCCAGCACGCGCGTCATGACCACTTCGCCCCAGTTTCCCTGCGCTTTGTTATCACCTTTCAGTGCGCGCGTCAGGTTAACCGCCTCCTGAGCCATCTGCGCATTCAGCTGCTGGAGATTACGGATCTCATGCGCCAGCGTGTGGCGCTCGCGAGCCTCCTGACCAAAGCTGTCCTGCACCTGACGGCGAAAGCCGTCCAGCTGTTCACGCAGCGGCGTCAGCAGGCTGTTCAGGCTCTGGCGGTTCTGCTCATCCACGCGGCGATTGCTGTGCTCAAAAATGCGGTTCGCAAGGTTCTCAAACTGCTCGCTAAGACGCTGCTCGCTGTTGATCATCTGACGGATTGTGTCTTCGGCGTGCAGTTGGGTGGATTCAAGGCGGGTGGTCACTTCCCGGAGATCGGCCTCCAGCGAGGTGTTAATGTCGCGAAGATTGCGCAGTTCGTTATTGAGCAGTTCACACTCATCGCGCCAGTGGTCACTCAGCGCAAGCTGTTGTTTCGTCGCGCTGAGTTCGGCGACGATCTCTTCGCGCTCTGCCAGCTGATCGGCTTTCTGCTGAGCATGTTGGTAGCCGCAAATGAGCCAGCCAATCCCCACGCTCACCAGCGCAACTACCGCATAAACCAGGATTGAGATATCCACAATGCCCCCTGCATCCACGTGTAACCCGCACAAAATAGAATTGTGCTGTATGAACGTCCAGTTTGAAAGGGTTTTCCTGCGAGGAGTTACGCAAAAAAGAAAGGCCGAGCATGTCGGCCTTTTAGCACTGAAGAGAGAATTAGATCAGACGGCGCGCCGCTTCAACCACGATTTTCACCGCATGGCTTTCAGTCTGCTTCATGGTTTCAGCGTTCGGGATCTCCTGCTGGGTACGGTTGACGATAACGCCCGCCACCATACCGGCACGCAGACCCTGGCTTGCGCACATGGTCAGCAGCGTCGCAGATTCCATTTCGTAGTTCATGACGCCCATCGACTGCCACTCTTCCATGGAGCCTTTGAAACGGCTCACCACGCGACCAGAGAAGGTGTCGTAACGCTCCTGGCCCGGGTAGAAGGTATCGGAAGATGCAGTGACGCCCACGTGGGTGGTGGCGCCCACGGACTTCGCGGCTTCAACCAGCGCGGTGGTGCATTCGAAATCAGCCACTGCCGGGAATTCCATCGGTGCAAAGTGCAGGCTTGCCCCGTCCAGACGCACGGATGCGGTGGTAACCAGCACGTCGCCCACGTTGATGTGCGGCTGAATGGCGCCTGTGGTGCCGATGCGCAGGAAAGTACGAATGCCCAGCTGTGCCAGCTCTTCAACGGCGATAGAGGTAGACGGGCCACCGATACCGGTAGAGCACACGATCACCGCTTTACCGTCCAGCTCTGCGCGCCAGGTGGTGAATTCGCGATGCGCTGCCAGCTTAACCGGCTTATCCATCAGCGCGGCGATCTTTTCCACACGCTCAGGATCGCCAGGGACGATAGCAAGCGTAGCCCCTTGTAAATCGTTTTTAGTGAGGCCGAGATGAAAAACATCAGACTTAGACATAGGTGACTCCTCTGTGGGTCGGTTTGTCAGAAGAAGTAAAACGGTACTTTACAGAAGCAATGTGCATTATTTCGTGACACACCTCACCATGAATGAAAATGATTGCAGTTAATTTCCATAAAATGGTGATTCACATCACATTAACAAGTTATATCGCCGGGTGCTGCACAAAAGATAGACGCTATAAGGCACTGTGGGTTGTTAACCTGGTGTCTATATTTATCTTTGCGCTAATCCATTCATTGGTACGGAGAATGCCATGACTGAAAAAACCGGTTTTGCACCTGCTGCGGCCCCGCATGCTTCAACCATCGTCTCAACCCCTGAAGAGGCCATTACCGCAGGCGAGACCTCCATTCCCTCCCAGGGAGAGAACATGCCAGCGTACCACGCGCGGCCAAAATCCGCCGATGGCCCGCTGCCCATCGTGATCGTGGTGCAGGAAATATTTGGCGTTCATGAACATATTCGCGACCTCTGCCGCCGTCTGGCGCTGGAGGGTTACCTGGCCGTTGCGCCGGAACTCTATTTCCGTCAGGGCGATCCGAATGATTACAGCGACATCCCGACGCTGTTCAGCAACCTGGTCAGCAAAGTGCCGGACGCGCAGGTGCTGGCCGATCTCGACCACGTTGCCAGCTGGGCAGCGCGCAACGGTGGCGATGCGCATCGTCTGATGGTGACTGGCTTCTGTTGGGGCGGACGCATTAGCTGGTTGTACGCCGCGCATAACCCGCAGCTAAAAGCGGCCGTGGCCTGGTACGGCAAGCTGGTGGGTGAAAAAACGCTGAATTCACCGAAGCAACCTGTTGATATTGCGACGGATTTAAATGCGCCTGTGTTGGGGCTCTATGGCGGTCAGGATACCGGGATCCCGCTTGATACGGTCGAGACCATGCGCCATGCGTTGCGCGCAGCAAACGCGAAGGCGGAAATTGTGGTGTATCCGGAAGCCGGGCACGCCTTTAATGCCGATTATCGTCCGAGCTATCATGCGGAATCGGCGAAAGATGGCTGGCAGCGGATGCTGACATGGTTTAGCCAGTACGGCGGGAAAAAAGCGTAAAAGCAAAAAGCCCGGTGGCGGCTACGCCTGACCGGGCCTACATTTCATCAAGCCTGACGCAAATTCTGCGCCGCCTGCACCATGTTCGCCAGCGCCGCGCGGGTTTCAGGCCAGCCACGGGTTTTCAGGCCGCAGTCCGGGTTTACCCAAAGACGTTCCGCCGGGATGCGCTGGGCCGCTTTTTGCAGCAGCGATTCAATCCACTCCACGCTTGGCACATTCGGGGAGTGAATGTCGTACACGCCCGGCCCGATTTCGTTCGGGTAGTCGAACTCTTCGAACGACTCCAGCAGCTCCATGTCTGAACGCGAGGTCTCGATGGTGATCACATCGGCGTCGAGCGCGGCAATGGAGTCCATGATGTCGTTAAATTCGCAGTAACACATGTGGGTGTGGATCTGCGTATCGTCCTTCGCGACGGCCGCGTTGAGGCGGAACGCCTCCACGCCCCACTGTAAGTAAGCATCCCAGTCGCTGCGACGCAGCGGCAAACCTTCACGCAGCGCAGGTTCGTCGATCTGAATGATGCCAATCCCGGCCGCTTCCAGATCCGCAACTTCATCGCGCAGCGCCAGGGCGATCTGTTTGGCGATGGTTTCCCGGGTTATGTCTTCACGCGGGAACGACCAGCAGAGAATGGTCACCGGACCCGTCAGCATGCCTTTTACCGGT
>NZ_JBMKHQ010000013.1:38736-67375 GCF_049237385.1 Enterobacter cloacae complex sp. IR5412
TGCACCCAACCGTTCTGGGTAAAGACAAACCCGTCCAGGTGCTCACCGAAGTATTCCACCATGTCGTTACGCTCGGCTTCACCGTGCACCAGCACGTCCAGACCTAAACGTTCCTGCTCGATAATCGCCTGTTTGATGTGTTCCGCAATACCGGTGCGGTAGTGATTCGCATCCAGATTGCCCTTTTTGAAGTCCAGGCGCAGGCTGCGGATCTCGGTAGTCTGCGGGAAGGAGCCGATTGTCGTGGTCGGCCACGCGGGCAGGTTAAAGCGCGCACGCTGGGCTTCGGCGCGCACTTCATACGGGCTCTGGCGCTGGCTGTCCCGGGCGGTGATGGCCGCCAGACGTTTTTCCACTGCCGGGTTATGCACGCGCGTCGAGTGACGGCGCGCCTGGATCGGAGCGCTCCAGTCGCTAATCGCTGCCGTGTCGCCGCTGTTCAACGCGTCGCGCAGCAGAGCCAGCTCCTCACACTTTTGCAGGGCGAAGGCAAACCAGCTTTTCACCTCAGGGTCGAGTCGGGTCTCCACGCTCAGGTCAATCGGGCTATGCAGCAGGGAACAGGAAGAGGCCACCCACAATTCACGTTTACCGACTATGTCTTTAATTTGTGCATATTTCTCGGTGAGATCAGCACGCCAGACGTTACGACCATTCACCAGACCGGCAGAGAGCAGCCAGTCCACTGGCAGACGCTTGTGCAACTCTGCTACATCGTCTTTGCCGTGAACGAGGTCAACGTGCAGACCCTGAACCGGCAGCGCGGTAATGGTTTTCAGGTTCGGCGTTACGCCTTCGAAGTAGGTGGTCAGCAGCAGCTTCACCTGCCCGGTGAGCGCGTTATACGCCGGTTTGAAGGCGTCCAGCCACGCCTGCGGCAGCTCAAGCACCAGCGCCGGTTCATCGATTTGCACCCACTGAATGCCGCGTTTGCCCAGCTCAATCAGCACCTGCTTATAAACCGGCAGAATGTCGTTCAGCAGGCTGAGGCGGTCGAACTGTTCGCCTTTCACTTTGCCCAGCCACAGGTAGGTTATCGGCCCCAGCAGCACGGGTTTCACCTGGTGACCCAGCGCCAGCGCTTCGTCCACTTCATCCAGAAGCTGGGTCCAGGTCAGTTTGAACTGCTGGCCTTTAACGAACTCCGGCACCATATAGTGATAGTTGGTGTTGAACCACTTGGTCATTTCCGCCGCCGCCGCTGGCTCACCCGTTGGCGCGCGGCCACGGCCGATGCGGAACAGGGTATCGATATCCACCGATCCATCGTTGTTCTGATGACGAGCCGGCACGTTGCCAAGCAGCAGGCTGGTGGTCAGAACATGGTCGTACCAGGCGAAATCGCCCACCGGCAGCAGGTCAATGCCCGCCTGTTTTTGCTGTTCCCAGTGACGCGCGCGCAGCTCACGTCCCACCGCCAGCAGTTCTTCACGGGTGGCGTTACCTGCCCAGTAGCTTTCTTGCGCTTTTTTTAGCTCGCGACGCAGGCCAACGCGAGGGAAACCGAGAGTGTGAGTGCGGATTGTCATGGTATGCCCCTTGTGAAATTCGTTATTTAGACGTCCAGATGTTTACACATCTATAATTGGCAGGTACTGTATATTCCTCAAGCGCAAAATGTTCATGGCGAAGTGAAGGACTTTCATGATCGAGATAAAACACCTGAAAACGCTACAAGCGTTGCGGAACTGCGGTTCTCTTGCGGCGGCAGCGGCCACGCTGCACCAGACTCAGTCTGCCCTTTCTCACCAGTTCAGCGATCTGGAACAACGCCTCGGCTTTCGTCTTTTTGTGCGTAAGAGCCAGCCTTTGCGCTTTACGCCGCAGGGCGAAATTTTGCTTCAGCTGGCGAACCAGGTGCTGCCGCAGATTGCCAGCGCGTTGCAGTCCTGCAACGAGCCGCAGCAGACCACCCTGCGCATCGCCATTGAGTGTCACAGCTGTATTCAGTGGCTGACCCCCGCGCTTGAGAACTTCCGCCAGAAGTGGCCGCAGGTGGAGATGGACTTCAAGTCCGGCGTCACGTTTGATCCGCAGCCGTCGCTTCAGCAGGGTGAGCTGGATCTGGTGATGACCTCAGATATTCTGCCGCGCAGCGGTCTGCACTATTCGCCAATGTTTGATTTTGAGGTGCGTCTGGTGCTAGCCCCGGACCATCCGCTGGCCGCCAAAACGCGTATCACGCCGGAAGATCTGGCAACGGAGACGCTGCTGATTTATCCGGTACAGCGCAGTCGTCTGGATATCTGGCGCCATTTCCTGCAACCCGCAGGCATCAGCCCACAGCTGAAAAGCGTGGATAACACGCTGCTGTTAATTCAGATGGTGGCGGCCAGAATGGGAATTGCGGCGCTGCCGCACTGGGTGGTCGAGACGGTTGAACGCCAGGGTCTGGTGGTTACCAAAACCCTGGGTGAAGGACTGTGGAGCCGGCTGTACGCCGCCGTGCGCGACGGCGAGCAGCGTCAGCCGATTACGGAAGCGTTTATTCGCTCAGCGCGGAACCACGCGTGCGACCATCTTCCGTTTGTGCGGAGCGCGGAGCGACCCAGCGGCGATGTACCCACAGCGAAGCCAGGATCACCGTTCCCCCAATAAAGAAACTCGGCCAGTGCGGCTGTTCCTGCCAGATGGCGAGGTTCACCAGTAGCCCCGCCGGCACGTGCACGTTGTTCATGATCCCCAGCGTTCCGGCGTCTACCTGCGTCGCGCCGTAGTTCCACATAAAGTAGCCCAGCCCCGACGCCACCACGCCCAGCCAGACCAGAACGCTCCACTGCACGGGGGTGGTTGGCAGCTTTTGCGGGTTGCCGAGCATAAACCATGCCGCAATCGCGACAATCGCTGCGCCCATATAGAACCACGCAAACGCGTTATGCTGCGGCATCGGGCGGGTCTCCATGAGGCGTTTGTAGCCCACCATCCCGATGGCGAAGCTGATATTGGCGAGCTGGACGAACATCAGCCCGGTCCAGAAGTGATCGCTCACCTTGTCATAGCGAATTATCGCCGCGCCAATGACTGCCAGCGCCGCGCTCAGCAGATATCCCCAGCGCAGGCGGCGCCTGCTGAGCAGGTCGTAAATCAGCGTGATATAGAGCGGCGTGAGCACGGTAAAGAGCAGAAATTCCGAGACGGAGAGGTAGACGTAAGCCCGGAAGCTGAACAGGTACATGATGCCGAGCTGCATCGCGCCCACCAGCATATACAGCAGAATGGTTTTCAGCGATTGCCCGCGGGTACGCAGGAACGGCAGGAACACCAGCGCCGCCAGCCCCACACGCATCAGCACCGAAAAGTAGCTGTCGACCGATCCGGCAAGGTATTCGCCAATCAGGCTAAAGGAGAAGGCCCACAGGATAGTGGTGATAATGAGTAGCGCCACAATGCTTGTCTCTCAGAAAGAAGGAGATGCATTGTAGCGAACTCTTTAGTTGACATCTGAACAATAAATAATCAAATGAAGATTATTCAAGGAACAGTTTGCGCAAATACTTAGGTACCGCGTTGTCTGCGTTGGTGCCAATCACTTCCAGCTCCGGGTGCAGATCTTTCAGGCGCTGGTGCGCGTTCTGCATGATGCAGCCTTTGCCCGCCATGGAGAGCATCTCGGCATCGTTCATGCCATCGCCGAACGCGATGCAGTCTTTCAGATCAAAGCCCAGACGCTTCGCGACCGCTTCCAGCGCGTGACCTTTGGACACCCCGCCCGCCATCACTTCCAGACAAGTCAGCGTGGAGAAGCTCACGTTCACGCGGTCTCCCCAGCGGGCGTTGATCGCCTGCTCCAGCGGAAGCAGCGCTTCGTGACTTTCGCAGGTAAAGAACACCTTGCTGATCCCTTCAGGATCCAGCAAACCCGGTTCATACAGGGAGTAGTTGAAGACGGCTTCCTTGAAGAAACGCATTTCGTCCGGGCGATGACGGTTCATAAACCACTCGTCGTCGCGATAAACGTTAGTGACGATATCCGGGTTGTTATGCACAATGCCGAACAAATCAGTGGCGATGTCGCGATCGAGATTGTGGGTAAAAATCAGGTTGCCGTCCGTGTCGTGTACGCGCGCACCGTTGGAGGTGATCATGTACGACTTGATCTCCAGGTTATCGCGGATCTGCCCCACGTCCACGTGGTGGCGGCCGGTGGCGAACACAAAGTTCACGCCACGGGCAGTCAGGAGTTTTAAGGTCTCTTTCGCATAAGGCGACAGTGTGTGGTCGGGGGAAAGCAGCGTGCCATCTAAATCAGATGCAACAACCTGGTACATAGGGATTTCAACCTCTGGTGGAAAACAATAATCAGTTATGCCTGTTGAAAAATTCAACAATGGCGTTGAGCGCGACTGAGCGCATAGCGTCCTTTTCAAAAAGGATCTCATGGTACGCACCGTTGATGACCAGCGGTTTACCCCCTTCACAGGGATGGCCCGCCGCGGCGCGAAGTTCACAATAGCGGTCATGCATGCGGTTATCCACCACACGCTCTTCTTCCGCCTGGATCAGGAGCGTCGGCGTGTCATCATCGCCTACGCCCGCCAGCACCTGCTCACCGGCATGAATACCTTCCCGCACCCAGTGCCAGGTGGGGCCGCCGACCCGCAGACGCGGTTCATCGGCATAAAAACGCAGGTTGCGGCGATAACGCTGCCGACTGTGGGTTAACACGTTGATGGCAAACGGCAACGCCCGCCAGCGTCCTGTTCCGATGGCATAGCCTTCACGAATGCGCTGATGGCCCTCAGCCCAGTCGAGAAGATGGCGCACCATCCAGTCAGGAAAACGTATCACAATGCCGTACATCGGCGCGGTCAGCGCAATGGCGTCGCACTGGTGCTTATGGCGCTGCAAAAACAACGTCGAGATCGCGCCCCCCATGGAGTGGGCAAGAATATAACGCTTGCGCCACGGTCCGGGCTGCACTTCCTGCTGCCAGAACGCGGCCAGATCGTCGACGTAATCGCTGAAGTTATCCACGTGGCCGCGATGGGTATCCGGCAGCA
The DNA here is from genome assembly GCF_049237385.1 of Enterobacter cloacae complex sp. IR5412. NCBI lineage: Bacteria > Pseudomonadati > Pseudomonadota > Gammaproteobacteria > Enterobacterales > Enterobacteriaceae > Enterobacter > Enterobacter cloacae complex sp. IR5412. The sequence continues at coordinate 43,737 of NZ_JBMKHQ010000013.1, forward strand.
TCCGGCCGGAAAGCCCCTGCCCGCGATGGTCGATAATTAACACATCAAAGCCCAGATGGAACAGGTCATACGCCAGCTCGGCATATTTGATATAGCTTTCGATGCGCCCGGGGCAAACCACAATCACCCGGTCATTTTTTTCATCATGGAAACGAACGAAGCGTACCGGGATATCCCCGACGCCCATAAACTCATCTTCCTCACGCTGGCGCCAGAAATCGGTCAGCGGCCCCATGGAGAAAGCAGCAAATGCGTTTTCTCGTGTTTCCCAGTCCTTTTTCTGCTGAAACATTGGGTTTCCACCCCCCGTAATTCAGGGAATATCGTTTTTTTCGTCACCGGTCACAAAATGACTCAACAATAGCGTATTGTGGCATAAAAACAGACGATCCGGGAGTTTCAAATGACCTTCGAGTGGTGGTTCGCTTACCTGCTGACATCCATCATCCTCAGCCTTTCACCTGGCTCGGGCGCAATCAACACCATGACCACCTCCATTAATCACGGCTATCGCGGCGCGGCGGCGTCAATTGCCGGTTTACAGACAGGGCTTGGCATTCACATTGTGCTGGTGGGGATTGGTCTGGGCACGCTGTTCTCCCGTTCGGTGCTGGCCTTCGAGGTGCTGAAATGGGCTGGCGCAGCGTATCTTATCTGGCTGGGTATTCAACAGTGGCGCGCCGCAGGCTCGATTGATCTGCATACGCTCTCCCGGACGCAAACACGCGGCCACCTGTTTAAGCGCGCGGTATTCGTTAACCTGACCAACCCGAAAAGCATTGTGTTCCTCGCCGCCCTGTTCCCGCAGTTTATCGTGCCGCATCAGCCCCAGGTGATGCAGTACGTGGTGCTGGGCGCGACAACCATTATTGTCGATATCATTGTGATGATTGGTTACGCGACGCTGGCGCAGCGAATTGCGGCATGGATCAAAGGGCCTAAGCAGATGAAGGCCCTGAACAAAGTCTTTGGTTCGCTGTTTATGCTGGTTGGCGCGCTGCTTGCGTCAGCGCGTCATGCTTAGCGAGAAATGATGAGATGAATGCCGAAGCCGGCGAACAGTGCGCCGGCAAAGCCGTCGATCCACTTCGCGATGCGCTGGTAGCCGCGACGCATCGCCGGTAAAGCAAACAGGCTTGCCACAACGGTAAACCAGGCGAACGTCTCAACAACGATTAGCAGGAAGATCCCCCAGCGCGCGCCCGCACCGACGTTATCCCCCACAAACAGCGAGAACACAGAGCCGAAGTAAATAATCGCTTTCGGGTTCGCCAGGTTAGTCAGCAGCCCTTTCACAAAGCTACGGCCGCCCGTTGCCAGCTCAACCTTTGGCTCTTCCGGCTTTTTCTCTTCTTTCTTCAGCGCCCCGCGCAGCATCTGGTAGCCCATCCAGCACAGGTAAAGACCGCCGCCAACCATGATGATGTTATGCAGCCACGCCATTTTCGCCAGGATCAGGTTCAGACCAAGCAGCGCAACCGCCGCCCAGACCATAACGCCCATGGTGATACCGAGCACACCCATCATCGCCTCTTTGCGGGAGCGGCTGACGGCCGTTTGTGACACGAAGAAGAAGTCAGGGCCAGGGCTCATCAGCGCAACGATGTGCACTAACGCCACGGTGAGAAATAGCATTAACATAATTAGCTCGCGGGGAAATAATGTAGTGAGTCATCATCCTGGCACTTTTTCGCCCGGCTGACTACTCCTCATCATCACCATCAGCGTGGGAACGGATAAGCGCCATAAACTCTTTACCAAAGCGCTCCAGCTTGCGCGTGCCGACGCCGTTGACGCTGAGCATCTCGCTGGCGCTGAGTGGCATTTGCTCGGCCATCTCGATCAGCGTCGCGTCATTGAACACCACGTATGGCGGGATGTTCTCTTCATCCGCAATCGCTTTACGCAGCTTGCGCAGCTTGGCGAACAGCTTGCGATCGTAGTTGCCGCCGTAGGATTTCTGCATCACGCGCGGCTTCAGGGCGACGACGCGCGGAACGGCGAGCTTCAGTTCAACCTCACCGCGCAGGACCGGTCGCGCCGCTTCGGTAAGCTGAAGCGCAGAGTGCTGAGCAATATTTTGCGTGGCAAAGCCGAGATGGATCAGCTGGCGGATGATGCTTACCCAGTGCTCGTGGCTCTGGTCTTTCCCGATGCCGTAAACCGGCAGCTTGTCGTGCCCCATATCGCGGATACGCTGGTTGTTAGCCCCACGCAGCACTTCGACGACGTAGCCCATCCCAAAGCGCTGGTTCACGCGTCCGATAGTCGAGAGCGCTTTGCGCGCGTCCATCAGACCGTCGTACTGCTTCGGCGGGTCGAGGCAGATATCGCAGTTGCCGCACGGCGCCTGACGCCCTTCACCAAAGTAGTTGAGCAGCACCAGACGGCGGCAGGTTTGCGCTTCGGCGAAGGCACCCATCGCGTTAAGCTTGTGGCGTTCGATATCCTGCAACTGCCCCTGCGGTTTCTCCTCGAGACAGCGGCGCAGCCACGCCATATCCGCCGGATCGTAAAACAGCATCGCTTCCGCAGGCAGGCCATCACGCCCGGCGCGGCCGGTTTCCTGATAATAGGATTCGATATTGCGCGGGATATCAAAGTGCACCACAAAGCGCACGTTGGGCTTGTTGATCCCCATCCCGAACGCCACCGTTGCGACCACGATTTGCAGGTCGTCGCGCTGGAATTTTTCCTGTACGTCGGCGCGGATGTGGTTTTCTAACCCGGCATGGTATGCCGCCGCGCTAAAGCCGCGATTTTGCAGACGCGCAGCGGTGTCTTCCACCTTCGCGCGGCTGTTGCAGTAGATGATGCCGGACTTGCCGCGCTGCTCCTGCACGTAGCGCAGGAGCTGATCCAGCGGCTTGAATTTTTCCATCAGCATATAGCGGATGTTCGGCCGGTCGAAGCTGCTGACCTGAATATAGGGGTCTTTCAGCCCCAGCAGGCGAACGATGTCCTGACGCGTGGTGTCATCCGCCGTGGCGGTAAGCGCCATAAACGGCAGCTCAGGGAAGCGCTGACGCAGCTGGCCAAGGGCGGCATATTCCGGGCGGAAATCGTGCCCCCACTGGGAAATACAGTGCGCTTCATCCACCGCCAGCAGCACCGGGTTCCAGTGCGCCAGGTGATCGAGGAAGTTGTCCAGCATCAGGCGCTCTGGCGCGATATACAGCAGGCGGATCTGCCCGGTGCGGCACCCGGCCATCACCTCTTGCTGCTGCTCGCGGGTTTGCGTCGAGTTAAGACAGGCCGCCGCCACGCCGTTGGCAAGCAGCTGGTCGACCTGGTCTTTCATCAGGGAAATAAGGGGGGAGACCACAACCGTCAGGCCATTAAGTACCAGCGCGGGCACCTGATAGCAGAGCGATTTTCCGCCGCCGGTCGGCATGACCACCAGGCAATCGCGGCCTTCCAGCACGGTTTCAATGATGGTTTCCTGGCCAGGACGGAACTGCTGGTAGCCAAAGGTTTCATGCAAAACCTGTTTAGCCAGCGATTCCTGATTCAATACTTCCGCCTGCGCCACGTTAACCCCATATGCCAGAAATGAAACAGGCGCTATTTTCAGCGCCTGAGAGAGAAACTTCAACGTTTAACGCAAAAACATTCGAGCAGCTTAGAAAATATCGTTCAGCATGACGCCCACACCAACGCGGGTCTGGTTGAAGTTATAGTCGATCAGCGATTCGCCATAACCGCTATACACCTGGGTATAGAGACGAACGTGTTTCGTCACCGGGTAGCTCAGGCCCAGCTCTGCGCCGCCGTAGCCGGTATTCCAGTTGTACTGCCCTTTGGCGCTCAGCACCGCGTCACCCAGCTGATAGCCCACTTTAAGCTGATAATAGCCCATGTATTTGGTGATATCAGGGTTGTCATCGGTGCTGCCCACCACGTACCACGGCTTCACTTCCACCATGAAATTGCCGTTCTGCGCCATCAGACGCGTATAGACGCGATTCCAGCTGCGTGAGGTTGGATCGGAACGACCGTTGGAATCGTGGTTATAGCCCACCTCCACGTCGCGCAGCGTCCAGCCTGCAAACTCATAATCAGTGGCGAAACCGAGGAACAGCTGCGGTTCATAGTTGGTTTCGCGGAACGGTGAAGATTCCCCGCTGTTGGAGAGCTGCCACCATGACTTCTGCGTGTAAGATGCACCAAGCACCGAGTTCGGCCCCAGGATGCCGCGCCATAACGGGAAGGCCAGGCTCAGCTGGAACTTCACCTCATCTTTACGCGCATTGTCAGACCAGTTATAGGAGCTTATCGCCTCTTTGTTGAGATCGCTGGTCTGGGTATAGATCACGTAGTTTGTGTCATAGGGGTAGAGCGTGAACGGATTGTCATGCTCCTGAAGCATATTGGCGATGATGCTGCCCTGAACGGCAGGTTTATCATGCACTTCTTTGATCGTCGCTTCCTGCGCATATGCTGTGAGGGGCAGCGCAACCGCCGCCAGTAACCAACCCAGATACGTCCGCATCGGTGGTGTTCTCCTGAAATTGTGACATTTAATGAATAGTTTTGTCCGGGCATTCTACAGACTTCTGCGATAACTTCCGCTTCCTCGTTTCTTAAAGTGGCATTCCTTTATCCTGAAGCATAAAATCAACATTTTGTTAACAACAAGGATGCCACGTCAGATGTCAGCCACACTCACCGCCGAAGAAACCTTAAAGCTCGTGGGCGAGATTTTTGTGTACCACATGCCATTCAACCGTGCACTGGGTCTTGAGCTGGAGCGATACGAAAAAGACTTCGCTCAGCTGAGTTTCAATAATCAGCCAATGATGGTCGGTAACTGGGCGCAAAGCATTTTGCACGGCGGAGTGATTGCCTCTGCGCTGGACGTGGCGGCCGGTCTGGTGTGCGTGGGCAGCACGCTGACGCGCCATGACACCATCAACGAAGATGAATTACGCCAGCGCCTGTCGCGCATGGGCACCATCGATTTACGCGTCGACTATCTGCGACCGGGACGCGGAAACCGCTTCACCTGCACCAGCAGCCTGCTGCGCGCCGGGAATAAAGTTGCCGTCGCCCGCGTTGAGCTGCATAACGAGGAGCAGGTTTATATCGCCAGCGCAACCGCCACTTATATGGTGGGTTGAGGCGGCAAATTCGGGTAAAATTACTTCACTTTTTTGTAACGGATTTTCCCGATGGATGCTAAACAGACGCGGCAGGGCGTTTTACTCGCCCTTGCCGCTTATTTTATTTGGGGTATCGCACCGGCGTACTTCAAGCTTATCGCCTATGTCCCGGCGGACGAGATCCTCACTCACCGCGTCATCTGGTCGTTTTTCTTTATGATCGCGCTGATGAGCATCAGCCGTCAGTGGTCAGGCGTCAAAACGCTACTGAAAACCCCGAAGAAGGTCTTCCTGCTTGCCCTCTCTGCGGTGCTGATTGGCGGAAACTGGCTGCTGTTTATCTGGGCGGTGAATAACCATCATATGCTCGAAGCCAGCCTGGGCTACTTCATTAACCCGCTGGTGAACATCGTGCTGGGGATGATTTTCCTCGGCGAACGTTTCCGCCGGATGCAGTGGGTGGCGGTGATTCTGGCCCTCTGCGGCGTGCTGGTGCAGCTGTGGACCTTCGGTTCACTGCCGGTTATCGCCCTGGGGCTGGCGTTCAGCTTTGCCTTCTACGGCCTGGTGCGTAAAAAAATCGCCGTGGAAGCGCAGACGGGAATGCTGTTTGAAACCCTGTGGCTGCTGCCTGTCGCCGCGATCTACCTGTTCGGTATTGCCGACAGCGCCACCAGCCACATGGGCAGCAACCCATGGTCGCTGAACCTGATGCTGATGGCGGCAGGCGTGGTCACGACGATTCCCCTGCTGTGCTTCACCGGCGCGGCAACGCGTCTGCGTCTCTCGACGCTTGGCTTCTTCCAGTACATCGGCCCGACGCTGATGTTCCTGCTGGCGGTGGTGTTTTACGGCGAGGTGCCGGGTGCGGATAAGATGGTGACGTTTGCCTTTATCTGGGTGGCGCTGGCGATTTTCGTTGCGGATGCAATTTATACCCAGCGCAGGACTCGCAGAGGAATTTAGGTGCTTTGTAGGGCGGGTAAGCGCAGCGCCACCCGCCTGATTTTTACAACCAGTTCTTCCGCTTGAAGTACAGGTACGGCGCCAGCCCGGCGAGGATCATAAAGATAATCGCCCCCGGGTAGCCAAAGCTCCACTTCAGCTCCGGCATAAACTCAAAGTTCATCCCGTAGCTGGATGCCACCAGCGTCGGCGGCAGGAACACCACGGAAACCACCGAGAAGATCTTAATGATGCGGTTCTGCTCGATGTTGATAAAGCCCATTGCCGCCTGCATCAGGAAGTTGACCTTCTGGAACAGGGATTCGTTGTGCGGTAGCAGGGATTCGATATCGCGTAAGATCTCACGCGCCTGCTCCAGCTGACCGCCCGGCAGACGCGCCTTGCGAACCAGGAAGTTCAGCGCGCGCTGGGTATCCATCAGACACAAACGCACCTTCCAGCCGATATCTTCCAGCTCTGCAAGCGTGGACAACGCTTCGTCGTACTCATCGCCCTGATGGCCTTCCATAATCACGCGGCTCAGCTTTTCCAGGTCGCTGTAGATGTTTTCGATTTCATCCGCCAGCTGTTCGATTTTGGTTTCGAACAGATCCAGCAGCAGCTCATAGGCGTTACCGTCCATCATCGCCTGGCTGCGGGCGCGCATGCGGTAGAGACGAAACGCAGGCAGTTCGCGCTCGCGCAGGGTGAACAGGCGGCCATCGCGGATGGTGAACGCCACGGTGGAGTTCCCCGCGTGGTCTTCGGCATCTTCGAAGAAGAAGAAGGAGTGAATGTGCAGGCCGTCTTCGTCTTCAAAAAAACGGGCGGATGCTTCGATGTCTTCCAGTTCCGGGCGTGTCGCCAGGCTTTGCCCCAGTTCAGATTGTACGCGAAGGCGCTCATCGTCGTCCGGCTCGACCAGATCCACCCATACGGCATCAATGAGGGGCTGTGACTCTTCGGCTTCAAGCCGAGTCAGTCGGTTATTTTCGAGTTGAAATGCGCTCAACATGACCGGGACTCCCAATGCAAAAAATATCGGACAGTTCGGTGGGCACACAGAAACAAATTGGGTTTCAGACCATTAAACAGCCTGACTCAGCGCGACGGGAATGATGCAGTCGCTGACAACCACTAAGGCCATCAGCAAGAGGAGATAGCCTTAGGAGTTGTTCCTGGATGACAGGGAATTGAGCCAGTATCTACTGGGTGTGTCCAAGGCGAATGTCCTCTTAGCGTAATCGTGCGCGCATGTTACGCCAGCAATAACTGTGGCGTCAACACGCAACGGAACGCTGAAGGGCATTAATTGACCTTCAACGTATAAGGCTAGCAGATTATTACAAAATAGTGATATTTTTCTGAAAGTTACACACTTTCCAGCTTGGCATAGGCTGCCACCAGCCATTTGATCCCCTGCCCCTGGAACGCGACCTGCAAACGGCTGTGCTCGCCGCTGCCTTCCAGATTGACGATGGTGCCTTCGCCAAACTTCGAGTGGCGCACGCGCTGGCCCAGCTTGTATCCGGTATCGGTTTCCGAGATTGGCGAGCCCATACGCTGATGACTGACCGGACGGCTGATGCTGGCGCGCAGGCGCACCTCTTCCACACACTCTTCCGGCAGTTCGCCGATAAAGCGCGACGGACGGTGATACACCTCTTTCCCGTACAGGCGGCGGGTTTCCGCGTAGGTCAGGGTCAGTTTCTGCATCGCACGGGTCACACCCACGTAGGCCAGACGACGCTCCTCTTCCAGACGCCCGCCTTCATCCAGCGACATCTGGCTCGGGAACATCCCCTCTTCCATCCCGACGATGAACACCTGCGGGAACTCCAGACCTTTCGCGGAGTGCAGGGTCATCAGCTGAACCGCATCCTGCCAGGTATCGGCCTGCCCTTCACCCGCCTCCAGCGCGGCGTGAGAGAGGAATGCCTGCAACGGCATCAGGTCTTCGTCTTCTTCGTTGTAGCTGAACTGGCGCGTTGCCGTCACCAGCTCCTCTAAGTTCTCAATACGGGTCTGGCCCTTCTCGCCTTTTTCCTGCTCGTACATGGTGCGCAGGCCGGAATCTTTGATCACCCGGTCGGTCTGGACGTGCAGCGGCATGTCGGCCGTTTCCTGCGCCAGCGCGTCGATTAACTCCAGGAAGCGTTGCAATGCGCTGGCGGCGCGCCCGGCGAGGGCTTTTTCCTGTAACAGCTCGCGGCATGCCTGCCATAGCGTGAGCTGACGATCGCGCGAGGCCTGACGCACCACGTCCAGCGTACGATCGCCGATGCCGCGCGTCGGCGTGTTCACCACGCGCTCAAACGCCGCATCGTCGTTACGGTTGGCAATCAGACGCAAATACGAGAGCGCATCTTTGATCTCCTGACGTTCGAAGAAGCGCATACCGCCATAAATGCGGTACGGCATGCTCACCTGCAACAGCGCCTCTTCCAGCACGCGCGACTGGGCGTTGCTGCGATAGAGAATGGCACACTGCTCCAGCGCACCGCCGTTCTCCTGCCAGGTTTTAATGCGGTTCACCACGAAGCGGGCTTCGTCGAGCTCGTTGAAGGCGCAGTAAATCGAAATCGGTTCGCCGTCGACGCCATCGGTCCACAGCTTTTTACCCAGTCGCCCGTTGTTGTTCTCAATCAGGGCGTTGGCCGCGCTCAGTATGTTGCTGGTAGAACGGTAGTTCTGCTCCAGACGGATGGTTTGCGCGCCGGGGAAATCGTTGAGAAAGCGCTGGATGTTCTCCACCTGCGCGCCGCGCCAGCCGTAGATAGACTGGTCGTCATCGCCCACGATCATCACCTTGCCGGTATCCCCGGCCAGCAGGCGGATCCACGCGTACTGAATGTTGTTGGTATCCTGGAATTCGTCCACCAAAATGTTGGTGAAGCGTTCACGGTAGTGTTGCAGGATATGTGGTTTGTTGAGCCACAGCTCGTGGGCGCGCAGCAGCAGTTCGGCGAAATCCACCAGACCGGCGCGATCGCACGCTTCCTGATAGGCCTTGTAGACGTTCTGCCAGGTCTGCTCAACCGGGTTACCGAAGCTTTGAATGTGGTGCGGACGCAGCCCTTCGTCTTTCTGACCGTTGATGTACCACATCGCCTGACGCGGCGGCCACTGCTTCTCGTCGAGGTTCATCGCCTTGATCAGACGTTTCAGTAAGCGCAGCTGGTCTTCGCTGTCGAGGATCTGGAAATCCTGCGGCAGGTTAGCGTCCATATGGTGCGCGCGCAGCAGACGGTGCGCCAGGCCGTGGAAGGTGCCAACCCACATGCCGCCCTGACTGGTACCCATTAGCTGTGCGATACGGTGGCGCATCTCCGCCGCCGCCTTGTTGGTGAACGTCACGGCCATAATCGAGTACGGCGAGCAGTTCTCCACGCTCTGTAGCCAGGCGATACGGTGAACCAGCACGCGCGTCTTACCACTGCCCGCTCCAGCCAGTACCAGCAGGTTTGTACGCGAGGCGGCAACCGCGTCACGCTGTTTGTCATTAAGGCTGTCGAGCAGGTAAGAAACGTCCATTGGCACCGTCACGTCATGTCGGGCGGGCAAATGTTTCCATTCGCCAAAACCCTGTTAATTTATACAGAACAATTGATGATTATATCAGCGTCGTGAGGGATGCCAACCGTGAAATTTCCACGTGCGGGAGAAGTCGGCTATCCGGGGTAGTCATCAGATCGGCATTTTCCGGCTTGATCCAGCAGGCCTGCATGCCGCAGCGGATCGCCCCGGCGACGTCCGTGGTCAGGTCGTCGCCCACGTGCAGGATCTCACCGAGCGGCAAATCCAGTTTTTCCGCCGCCAGATGATACATATCGTTGAACGGCTTCGAGCGTCCGTGCGGGCCCGCGCGCAGCACGAACTGAAAATAGTTCCCCAGACCAAACAGTTCAGGCTGAGCGTTGCCGTTGGTAATGGCGACCAGCGGCCACTTTTCGGCGAGCTTCGCCAGCGTGTCGTGGGTCTCCTGCGGCACATCGATGCGACTGCGCCATTTGGCGAAGTTTTCCATGGCCGCTTCAGCACCCATGGCCGCGTCCTGCGCGCTCAGGCCGGCATTGAGCATCGCCTGCTCAACCGCACGGCGGCGCCATTCGGTCACGTCATGGTAAATTTCCGGCTCGGTTTCCCGCAGGGACTGACGCAGCTTCTGGAACTCTTTGTTCTGGATCGCTTTCAGCGCAGGATGGTAGTTTTGCACAAACGCCAGCGACTCCTGCTCGGTACGCAGGATCACTGGGCGGTTGTCGTAAAGGGTGTCATCAAGATCAAACGTCAGGGCTGAGATCTGACCGAGTGGGCGGTAAAAACGCATTATTTCCCCCGTTTGGCGCGTGGATGCGCCGCGTCATACACCGAGGCAAGGTGTTGGAAGTCTAAGTGGGTATAGATTTGGGTGGTCGACAGATTCGCGTGACCAAGCAGCTCCTGTACGCCGCGCAGGTCGCCGCTTGATTCCAGCATGTGCGTCGCAAAAGAGTGGCGCAGCTTATGCGGGTGAACGTGGCTGTTCAGCCCCTGCTTAATGCCCCACTCCGCAAAGCGCTTCTGCACGTTACGCGCCGAGATCCGCTTGCCGAGCTTCGACAGGAACAGCGCATCCTCTTCCGCGCCAAACAGACCGCGCAGATCCAGCCAGTGCTCAATCCAGGAGACCGCATTGCGGCCGATCGGCAGGCGGCGCTCTTTGCTGCCCTTGCCCATCACCCACACTTCGCCAGATTCCAGATCGAGGTGCTTTAAGTCGAGGTTCACCAGCTCAGAGAGACGCAGGCCCGCGCCGTACATCACCTCCAGCATCGCGCGGTCGCGCACGGCCAGCGGATCGTTAAGATCAATATCCAGCAGGCGGTTTACGTCGTCGACGTCGATATTTTTCGGCAGATGACGCGGGGCCTTTGGCGTGGCGATCCCTTTTGCCGGGTTGGCTTTCAGACCGCCCTGGCTGACCAGCCAGTCGAAGAAACTGCGCAGGGCAGAGAGCCGGAGCGCCAGGCTCGCCGGGCTTAAGTTTTTTTTACGGCTACGCACAACGAAGCCGCGAACCGTGGCGGCGTCACATTGTTGCCAGCTTTTCAGGCCGATTTCATCGGCAATCTGCATGATGGCATCAAGCTGACGCTGATAGTTGAGCAGCGTAATAGGGCTAAGCTGGCGTTCTACGCCAAGATAGCGCAGAAAACGGGTGACGTCAGTGGCGAGCAGTCCGTCCGTCATACGCGCTCAATCCAGCGCTCCAGCAGCTCAGGCAGCATCAGGGCGATCTCCTGCAACAGTTGCGTGCCCTGCCCCTGTTCATAATGATGCGCGTCGCGGCTGGTAAATAACATCACGCCCAGGTCACCATCGCGCCCCATCAGCGACATCGCCACCGAGCCGATAGCTTTGGCTTCCGGCAGCACCACCAGCAGTTCTGGCCCGTTAAGCGGCCCCAGATAGTGGTGCTCATGGCCCAGACGCTGAATGCGCAGCGGTTCAAACGCCTGACGGCTCAGCGCCAGATGGGTAAACCCGGACGGCGCGCCAATGCGCCAGCGGTCGGGAAAGAGACGGATCGTCGCGCCTGCCAGCCCCAGCTCGCGCGCCCAGCGGTGGAAGCGGTTGAGGAACTCTTCGAGACTGTGCGCGGAAGCCAGACGCGCCTGAAGGTGCAGAAGACGATAGAACAGGCTTTCGTTATTGCTGGCCTGCTCCATCAGCAGCGTCATGTTCTCTTCGAGCTGATTGATGTGGTTGCGCGAGCGCGCCATGTGCCATTCAACCAGCGACACGGTCTCGCGAACCGGATGCGGCACGCGCATCCTTTCGACGACGCGTGCATTGCGGATAAAAAACTCAGGATTGTGCAGCAGGTAATCCACCACAGCGCTGTCGTCCAGCTCCGTTACAGGTTCCCGCAGTTCTTCCCCTGGTTGCTTCATAGATGGATAAACCCGTCATAAACATGTGTCGCCGGGCCAGTCATGTACAGTGGATGACCCGCTCCTTTCCAGGCGATATCAAGACGCCCGCCCGGTAATTCCACGCGAACCTCTTCCGCCAGTAACCCCTGCGAGATACCGACGGCCACCGCCGCACAGGCACCGCTTCCGCAGGCCTGGGTTTCGCCCGCGCCGCGCTCGTAAACCCGCAGGCGAATGTGTTCACGCTTCACCACCTGCATGAAACCGATGTTCGCCCGCTCCGGGAAGCGCTCGTGGCTTTCCAGCACCGGGCCGAGCGTTTCAACCGCCGCAGTTTGCACATCATCTACCTGAATCACGCAGTGCGGGTTACCCATCGAGACGACGCCGCACAATACTGTCTGCTCGGCGGCACGCATAATATAGGTCTTTTCCGCTTTGTTGGCGCGAAACGGCACGGCAGCGGGTTCGAAGTTCGGCTCGCCCATGTTCACGCGCACCAGTTCGTCGTCGGTGACGCTGAGCACCATCCGGCCATTGGCGGTGCTGACGCGGATATCGCGCTTGTTGGTCAGCCCTTTCAGCCGAACAAAGCGGGCAAAACAGCGCGCGCCGTTGCCGCACTGGGAAACTTCGCTGCCGTCGGCGTTAAAAATGCGATAGTGGAAGTCCAGGTCAGGATCGTAAGGCGGCTCCACCACCAGCAGCTGGTCAAAACCCACGCCCACGTGCCGATCCGCCAGACGACGGATCAGTTCCGGGGAGAAAAAGACATTCTGCGTTACCGCGTCGACGACCATAAAGTCGTTGCCAAGGCCATGCATTTTAGAGAACTGCATCATTTGCTCCATTGCGCGGGTACAGAACGTAATCGTCAGAGATTGACCTGAGTCGGGCCGCCGTTATTGCCGCGATCGTTGGTATCCGGCGTAGATGACTCGATACCACTTTGCACCGGTTTCGTCGGCGGTGGTGCGTTTTTATCCTCTGGCGGGAAGTACAGTGGTCCCTTCAGTCCACAGCCGGTCAGGCTAAACAGAGTGACAAGAACGGCAAGCGTTCGAAAGACGTTTTTCATGTAGAGGTTGCCCGTAAGTTCAAATCTGTTTCTATCATCGCAGGAGAAGACACAAAAGCAAGAGTTTGCCGCTTTCCTGCAACGGGAATTATTTAGCGTTATACTGCCGCCATCACGAAAAACAGGAATAAAACCATGAACGACAGTGAATTTCATCGCCTTGCCGATACCCTGTGGATGACCATCGAAGAGCGTATCGACGACTGGGACGGCGACAGCGATATCGATTGTGAAATCAACGGCGGGATCCTGACCTTAAGCTTCGAAAACGGCAGCAAGATTATTATTAACCGTCAGGAGCCGCTTCACCAGGTGTGGCTGGCGGCGAAACAGGGCGGTTATCACTTTGATCTAAAAGGTGACGAGTGGATCTGCGACCGCAGCGGTGAAACGTTCTGGGATCTGCTGGAGCAGGCGGCGACCGCGCAGGCGGGCGAGGCAGTGAGTTTCAGGTAGTTTTGTTGCCCGGTGGCGGCTACGCCTTACCGGGCCTACAACGGCTCGAACCATAGTCCGGGTAAGCGTGAGCGCCAACCGCAACAGCAGCTCGGACCGTAGGCCGGGTAAGCGTTAGCGCCACCCGGCGAAAAGGGTCAGGAGAAATACTGCTGCAACAGCGGCGCAGTTTCCTGGTTAGCGGGCACCGCAGGGGTAATCGCCTGCGTACGGAACGGGATCACCTGCGCTCGTCCATCCACATTCACAATCTGGTAGAACTGCGGCAGGTTGAAGTTGATAAAACTTGAGCCGTAGGTAAAGCGATCGTGCGAGGATGAATAGAACCGGCTGACGTCGCGCACCAGCTCCTCTTTGCTGCCTTCACAGTGGTGATACACCTCGGCACGGTTGGTTTCATCCAGAATGTAGATATTAAACCCGGCGTTATCGCCCGACTCCTCGAAGAAGAACTGAATAATCCCTTCACTCGCAAAGCCATCCACCACCTGCGGCAGCTTAACGTGGTTGGTTTCCACCTGAACCGACAGGCCATGCAGTTTGTTGTGTGAAATCGCGCCGTAGAATTCAATGGCGTTCTCCAGCTTCTGCACCGACACGTTCAGGCGCTCAAAGAACAGCCCCCAGGTCTGGCCGGAGACGCGCAGCGCTTTAAAGCGTCCGGTTTCATTCCGGGTGCTGGAAAGACGCAATTCGATGCACTCAGACACCAGCTGCTGCACGCGGGTACGAATCAGGCCGCGAAGGTGCTGGCTGTAGCAGAACACCTCCACGCTGTCCGGCGGCGCGGCGTCCTGGTGCATCTTGCCGAGGATCGTTTTCAGCGCCTCGATCATCGCCTGCTCGCCGTTAAAGTGCAGGGTACGCACTTCGTTCCACGAGTTGCGGTACAGCAGATCCACGCTGCCCACCAGGCAGTTTTGCTGCTCACCGAAGCTAAAGACGTCCAGCTTACGGAAGTCAAAGTGAACCACCTGATTGCGGAAGGCCGCCGTCGGGTCGTATTCCAGGTTGACGATGATCGCCAGATGGCGAATCTCACACGGGCTGTAGAGCGCTTTTGGCGTCGGCGCAGGCAGACGCAGTGGGAAGTGGTGCGAGACATCCGCCACCATCTCCTGCAATTTGGCTAAATCGACCACCTCGTTGCCCTTGATAAACAACCGGGTGCGTGAGGTGAGAAGGCCGTTAAACCAGGCCCAGGCCACCAGCTTGTTAAGGTAGCGGTTATACTCCAGCGGCTGATGGCTGATGATCGAATCCATGCTTGGCGCACGGTTGTACAGATACCACCCGGTGCGGTTTGCGCGGCCCGGCGGCACGTAGATAAAGGTCAGATTCGGTTCAGACAGGTCAGGCGAAATCTGTGGGTTCACCAGCGTTACCTTGCCCGGCAACGCTTCAAACGCGGCGTACAGTTTACGGGTCAGCACCCCGATATCCTGTGGGCTGGCAGAAACGCTAAGGTTGTTACGGCGGGCAAAGCGGATCAGGTTGCGGTAGCTTTGCATCATCGCATCAAGCAGCTCGTTGTGCGCCTCGCGCACCTGATCGATTTTCCAGTTGGCGCGGTTGTCGAGCATGGCGAGACGCGCTTCGTCCCATCCCCACTCTTTGACTAACTGGCTGACCACTTCGCGGCGCCAGCCAACGCAGGCGCGCTCGCGGCTCAGTTTTTCACAGACTTTGAGATAGAAACATCGACGCACCAGGTCAAGACGCGTGGCGTCATCAATGGCCGTCAGGTATTCGGTGACGCGTTCCAGCATCATGCAGTAGGCATCAAGCCCGTAGGAGACGATCTCCCCGTCGTGCAGACGCTGCTTAATATCTTTCGCCAGCAGACGCGGGGTGGGGTATTCCCAGGAGTAGGCTTCCAGCAGCAGGGTTTTCAGCACCGCTTTGTACGGTGAATCAATGCTCTTATAGAGCTGCCAGAGGCTTGCACCAAAGTACTCTTCGGCGGACAGGGAGCTCAGACCGCCCAGATCCAGCCACTCGTTTGGCGTCAGTACGCCCTGCGAGTAAAGCGACATGACGTAGTCGTCATAATTCTCTTCTTCATCGCACGGCACCATATTCCACAGAATACGTTTTCCGGCCAGGCGAACCGCTGTACGGTAAAACTCATCCAGCAACAGAATGTGCTGAGTCGAGCCGCAGTCTTCACCACCCAGACTGCCGCTTTCGTTATGGCGGAAACGGTTTTCATCAATCAGGAAGAAGCTCACTTCCACGCCGAGCGACGCCGCCCAGCTCTCCAGCAGACTGCATTTACGCTGCAACAGCTGGCGCTCTTCATTGTCGAGCCAGGACTGATGGCAGACCCAGATATCCAGGTCAGAAGAACAACTTTGCCCAACCGATGACGTGCTGCCCATGGAGTAAACCCCGGTAATCGGCAGCTCGCCTTTCGGCGAAACCTGCGGCGGCATACCACGGTAAAGCTCAAGTTCAGTCAGATAGTGCTGTTGGGTTTCATCAGGCGTGAAGAGGCAAATGCCCTGGGGAACGTTACCATCGAGGTAACCCGGCATTAGCGGATGGTGATAGTGCAACAATGTCGGCAGTAGACTGTATACCTGCTGGAAAGCAGGGCCCATGGCAGCAAGCGCGCGATCCACACGCAATTGATTGATGGCATCCAGTCTCTGTTTCAGAGTCTCAATATAGAGGTACAAGACGTATCGCCTGATGTTTCCGGGTGACGCACGCCAGTCAAAACAGAACAAGCAGCGGACCCGCAGTATTTCAAAAAATAACCGTTACCCTTTTTCGCCTTGTTGTTTTCTGGTGGTACAGACGAAAAAATGGTCTAAAACGTGATCAATTTAACACCTTGCCGGTTGACCGTAAAGAAAGATGCGCTACATACAAGTGTAGCACCGTTCTGTACGTGTAAATTCCTGAATACGGCGGTGGCTGACGCGAACGCCGCCCTGTCCCTCTCACTCTTCATCAACCGTAAAACTGCCATCCGAGTGTCAACAATGTTAGGATGGTTAGCGATTGATAATGACGGTAACAAGCATGTTAGACAATGTTTTGAGAATTGCCACACGCCAAAGTCCTCTTGCGCTCTGGCAGGCACATTATGTTAAGCAGCGCCTGGAAGCCTGCCACACCGGATTACGCGTTGAGCTGGTGCCAATGGTCACGCGTGGCGATGTCATTCTTGATACGCCGCTGGCCAAAGTGGGCGGAAAGGGTCTGTTTGTCAAAGAGCTGGAACTGGCATTGCTTGAGAACCGCGCCGATATCGCCGTGCATTCGATGAAGGATGTGCCCGTTGAGTTCCCGGAAGGGCTGGGGCTGGTGACCATCTGCGAGCGCGAGGATCCGCGCGATGCGTTTGTCTCTAATCGCTATGACTCGCTTGATGCGTTGCCGGCAGGCAGCGTGGTCGGCACGTCAAGTTTACGCCGCCAGTGTCAGCTGGCTGAACGTCGCCCGGATCTGGTGATTCGCTCGCTGCGTGGGAACGTCGGCACACGCCTTGGCAAGCTGGATAACGGCGACTACGATGCCATTATTCTTGCGGTTGCGGGCCTGAAACGCCTGGGGCTGGAAGAACGTATTCGCGTGGCGTTGCCGCCGGAGCTGTCGCTCCCCGCCGTCGGCCAGGGTGCCGTCGGCATTGAGTGTCGTCTGGATGATGCGCGTACTCAGGCACTGCTCGCGCCGCTGAATCATGACGATACCGCCGTTCGCGTAAAAGCCGAGCGCGCGATGAATACTCGCCTCGAAGGAGGCTGTCAGGTGCCAATTGGCAGCTATGCTGAATTAACTGACGGTGAGCTGTGGCTGCGTGCGCTGGTTGGCGCGCCGGACGGCTCGCAGATGGTTCGCGGTGAACGTCGCGGCAAGCCGCGGGATGCCGAGGCGCTTGGCGTATCGCTGGCGGAAGAGCTGCTGAGTAACGGCGCGCGTGAAATTCTGGCTGAGGTCTATAACGGAGAGCCCCCTGCATGAGCATACTTGTCACCCGCCCTTCTCCCGCAGGAGAGCAGTTAGTGAGCCGTCTGCGCGCACTGGGGCAGGTGGCCTGGAGTTTTCCGTTGATTGAATTCTCCCCCGGTCGCGAGCTGCCTACGCTCGCTGACCAGATGCGTGCCTTGCAGGAAGGTGATCTGCTCTTTGCGCTATCGCAGCATGCCGTGGAATTTGCCCATGCGCAGCTACAACAGCAGGGCGTTAACTGGCCCCACGCACCCCGCTATTTCGCCATCGGGCGCACCACGGCGCTGGCCTTACATACCGCGAGCGGAATCGATGTTCGTTACCCGTTAGATCGGGAAATCAGCGAAGTCTTGCTACAATTACCTGAATTACAAACTATTGCCGGAAAGCGTGCGCTCATTTTGCGCGGCAACGGTGGCCGCGAACTGCTGGGCGAGACGCTGCGCGAACGCGGCGCAGACGTGACGTTTGTGGAGTGCTATCAGCGCTGTGCGAAACACTATGATGGCGCGGAAGAAGCCATGCGCTGGCATGCGCGCGGCATTAATACGCTGGTGGTTACCAGCGGTGAAATGTTACAACAGCTTTGGTCGCTGATTCCGCTTTGGTATCGCGAAAACTGGTTACTCCGCTGTCGGCTTCTGGTCGTCAGCGAGCGTCTGGCGAACCACGCCCGGGAACTGGGCTGGCAGGATATTCGGATCGCTGATAACGCCGACAACGATGCGCTGCTGCGCGCATTACAATAACTCTCAAATGGGAAGCCATAATGACGGAACACGAAAAATCCTCCGCCGTGGTTGAAGAGACCAGGGAGACTGTGGACACCACGTCACAGCCAGAGACGACAGACAAAACCGTTGAGAAGAAAAACGGCAGCAATAAAACCAGCCTCACGCTGAGCGTGATTGCCATCGCGATTGCGCTGGCCGCAGGCGTGGGTCTCTACGGACTGGTGAAGAAACAAGGCACCAACCAGACGGCCACCAGCGACGCGCTGGTTAACCAAATCACCGCCCTACAGAAAGCGCAGGAGACGCAAAAAGCTGAGCTGGAAGGCGTGATCAAACAGCAGGCTGCCGCCCTCGCCGACGCGAACAGCAAACGTGAAGAGTTGACCAAACAGCTGAGCGAAGTGCAGGAGAAAGTCGCCACGATTTCGGGAACCGATGCCAAAACCTGGCTGCTCTCACAGGCCGATTTTCTGGTGAAGCTGGCCGGGCGCAAGCTCTGGAGCGATCAGGATGTCACCACCGCCGCCGCGCTGCTGAAAAGCGCCGACGCAAGCCTGGCCGATATGAACGATCCGAGCCTCATCAACGCACGCCGCGCTATTACGGAAGATATCGCCAGCCTGTCTGCGGTTTCTCAGGTCGACTACGACGGTATCATCCTTAAGGTAAATCAGCTCTCAAACCAGATTGATAACCTTCAGCTGGCCGATAACAACGATGATGACTCCCCGATGGATTCTGACGGCACCGAGCTTTCCAGCTCCCTGAGCGAATGGCGTATCAACCTGCAAAAGAGCTGGCAGAACTTTATGGACAGCTTTATTACCATTCGCCGCCGCGATGAAACCGCCGTGCCGCTGCTGGCACCGAACCAGGATGTCTATCTGCGCGAAAACATTCGCTCCCGCCTGCTGGTGGCTGCCCAGGCCGTACCACGTCACCAGGAAGAGACCTACAAACAGGCGCTGGATAACGTTTCAACGTGGGTACGTGCTTACTACGATACCAATGACGCAACCACGACCGCGTTCCTGGAGGATATCGACAAGCTGAGCCAGCAAAACATCACCATGAACGTGCCGGACAAGCTGGAAAGCCAGCCGATTCTGGAGAAGATCATGCAGACGCGCGTGCGTAACCTGCTGGCCCAGCCGGGCGTTCCGGCAGAGCGCCCGGCTGAAGCACCTGCCGCCGCGCCAGCGCCTGAAAGCGCGCCGCAAGGAGAGTGATGATGCTAAAAGTCTTCTTACTCTTCATCCTGCTGATCGCCGGAATTGTACTGGGGCCGATGCTCGCGGGTCACCAGGGTTACGTATTGATCCAGACCGATAACTACAACGTCGAAACCAGCGTGACAGGGCTGGTGATCATCCTGATCCTGGGTGTGGTCGTCCTGCTGGCAGTGGAATGGATCCTGCGTCGGATTTTCCGTACCGGCGTTCACACGCGCGGCTGGTTCGTTGGCCGTAAGCGCCGTCGCGCCCGTAAGCAGACCGAGCAAGCGTTGCTGAAGCTGGCCGAAGGCGACTATCAGCAGGTTGAAAAGCTGATGTCGAAAAATGCCGACCATGCAGAACAGCCGGTTGTTAACTATCTGCTGGCCGCTGAGGCGGCGCAACAGCGAGGCGATGAGGCCCGCGCCAATCAGCATCTTGAACGCGCATCTGAGCTCTCAACTAAGGATCCGATTCCGGTTGAGATCACCCGCGTTCGTCTGCAACTGGCGCGCAATGAAAACCATGCCGCACGTCACGGCGTTGACCGTCTGCTGGAAATTACCCCTCGTCATCCGGAAGTGCTGCGTCTTGCGGAGCAGGCATACATTCGGACCGGTGCCTGGGGTTCGCTGCTGGACATTATCCCTTCCATGGCGAAAGCCGACGTGGGCGATGATGAACATCGTGATGAACTTCAGCGTCTGGCCTGGATTGGCCTGATGGATCAGGCGCGCGCCGATCTTGGCAGCGACGGCCTGAAAACCTGGTGGAAAAACCAGAGCCGCAAAACGCGCCAGCAGGTTCCCCTTCAGGTGGCGATGGCAGAACATCTGATTGAGTGTGACGACCATGACACCGCGCAGGAGATCCTTCTCGACGGTCTCAAGCGACAGTATGATGACCGCCTGGTGATGGTCATCCCGCGTCTGAAAACCAACAATCCGGAACAAATAGAAAAAGCATTGCGCCAGCAGATCAAAACCGTGGGCGATCGCCCGCTGCTGTGGAGTACGCTGGGCCAGTCTTTGATGAAGCACGGCGAGTGGCAGGAGGCGAGTCTCGCCTTCCGCGCAGCGCTGAAGCAACGCCCGGACGCATTTGATTACGCCTGGCTTGCTGATTCGCTGGACAAGCAGCACAAGCCGGAAGAGGCCGCAGCCATGCGGCGTGATGGGCTTCTGCTTACGCTACACAATAACGGAACGCAGCAGTAATTATCCAGGAGGCCAGATGGCCTCCTTTTTTGTACCCATAAAAAAACGCCTGCTATAAAAGCAGGCGTTAAAACAGGTCTGTAAGACAACATATTGGTGCTTCACTCAACGTTATGTCCATGGTGTTTGATGAGGCCGAAGCGACATCTGTCAGTGGACGATAAGCACCGTAAACGGCTCTGCGTCATTCCTGAGTTTATGAGGCCGTAGGGCGAACATAAGAGATGGAATGAGCATCTACACGCATATTATTGCATGTAATGTGCCAGGTTTACACGCATAACTTTTACATCGCGCAACATTTTAAGATAAAAGGAAATTATGTTGTTAAGAGCCGCCTTACGCCATACAAACTCGCGTTAAGGGCGGCAATCTGTCGTCACCAGGAGACAGGTTAAGAGAGAAAATAATAAATTCTTTATTATTAAAGGCTTATATGTCGCTGAATCGCGACAAGGATATAGAGTGTTGTCGGGGAATGGCTACAGGATGAAAAAGCGCAGAAAACAAAAAACCCCGCCGAAGCGGGGTTCAAAATTGGTCGGCGAGAGAGGATTCGAACCTCCGACCCACTGGTCCCAAACCAGTTGCGCTACCAAGCTGCGCTACTCGCCGATGTACTGCTTTTTTGAATTTTTAGTTCAACTCATTAAAAGTCGTGGTGCGAGGGGGGGGACTTGAACCCCCACGTCCGTAAGAACACTAACACCTGAAGCTAGCGCGTCTACCAATTCCGCCACCTTCGCAATTCACAACTCTTTCAATAATGGGGTGGCTAATGGGATTCGAACCCACGACAACTGGAATCACAATCCAGGGCTCTACCAACTGAGCTATAGCCACCACTGTATTCTTTCACGCGGTTCTGACTACTTCTCAGACCACCGCAGCTCTAGCGCCGGGACTAAAATGGCGCGCCCGACAGGATTCGAACCTGAGACCTCTGCCTCCGGAGGGCAGCGCTCTATCCAGCTGAGCTACGGGCGCTTAGCGCCGTTGCGGGGCTGGATATTACGTACCTCCGACCCCGCTGTCTAGTGCTTTTTTGAAAAAAATGCGCGTTTGGTTATGGTTTGCACATTTTGCCGCTTATTCCTCCACTTTATGGGCGGAGCCACGGCGACCCAGGCCAAAAAGTTTATAAGCAGCTGTGACGGCAGCCAGGAAGATCATCCCGACAAACAGCGACATGCGGGTATCTTCATTAAAGTACATTCCAATTAATACGCAAATCAGGAACGCCATCGTCAAATAGTTCGCATACGGGAACAGAATGGAACGGAATGGATGGCTGGCGATCGCTTCTTTGTGCGCCTGTCGGAAACGCAGCTGGCTAATCAAAATGACAAACCACGGTACCATCCCCGGCAGCACGCTGGCGCTATAAACATAAACAAACACGCGCTGCGGATTCGGGATGATGTAGTTCAGGCAAGAGCCAATCAGCAGAATCACAATCGACACCGCTACGCCCGCCACCGGTACACCCACGCGGGAGACTTTACCCATCACCGCCGGCAGCTGTTTGTTTTGCGAGAGCGCGTAAAGCATACGCCCACAGCTGTACATTCCGCTGTTACAGCCGGAGAGCGCCGCCGTCAGCACCACAAAGTTGATAATGGCGGCTGCCGCCGTGATGCCAATCTTAGCGAAGGTTAAGACAAACGGGCTGCCGGTGGTGCCGATCTCGTTCCATGGGAAAATGGTCACGATAACGAAGATCGCGCCCACATAGAAAATCAGGATACGCCACAGCACCTTGCCTACCGCGCTACGCAGCGTGACCTGCGGGTTTTTCGCCTCACCTGCGGTAATGCCGATCAGCTCAACGCCCTGATAGGAGGCGACAACGATACAGAGCGCCGTCAGAAAGCCCTTCCAGCCCCCCGCAAAGAAGCCGCCGTGCCCGGTCAGGTTACCAAAACCGATAGCGTGCCCGCCGTTACCGAAGCCAAAGAAGATGACCCCAAGGCCAACGACAATCATCACGATGATGGTGGTGACTTTGATCATCGCAAACCAGAACTCGATTTCGCCGTAAAGACGAACGGCGGCAAGGTTCGCCAGCGCCACCAGCCCTACGGCAATAAGCGCGGGTATCCACTGGGCCATCTCCGGGAACCAGAACTGCACGTAGACCCCGATGGCGGTGATCTCCGAAATCCCCACGGCCATCCACATAAACCAGTACGACCAGGCCGTGAGATAACCAAAGAACGGGCTCATATACCGGTGGGCGTAAACGGCGAAAGAGCCCGTCACCGGCTCCAGGAACAGCATTTCGCCCATTGAGCGCATGATGAAGAAGACGAACAGTCCGGCAATAATATACGCCAGCAGGACGGAAGGCCCCGCCCACTTCAGCGTGCTTGCCGAGCCCATAAACAGGCCAACGCCGATAGTCCCGCCCAGCGCGATCAGTTCAATATGTCGAGCTTCCAGCCCACGCTGAAGCTCCGGTTTTTTCTCTGCCATAATTCCTCGGTTGTGTTTGCTGTTTCCCGACTTGTTGCCGGGTATTGTTTTGAGGGGTACTGAAATACGGAGCGAATGGTTTCTTAAATTCTGGCAAATGGCAAACAATGCATTAAAAAAATGAATGCATTGCACATAAACTCAGCAGTTTTGCGGGGGGCGTTGCAGCGCGAACAGCAGATCGCGCTGCATATTGATTACATTTTCCCGGTGTAGTGCCAGGCGAGGTAGCGCAGAAGGCGAATCTGTCGTTTTATACGCGTCGGTTGGGAGAGCAGGCGGTAGAGCCACTCCAGCCCCAGATTTTGCCAGACTTTGGGCGCACGCTTAACGTGGCCGGTAAAGACGTCGTAGGTGCCGCCAACGCCCATATAAAGCGCATCCGGGCTGACCAGACGGCAATCGCGCATCAGTATTTCCTGGCGCGGCGACCCCATAGCGACAGTGACGATTTTCGCCCCGCTGTCGCGCACGCGCTCATATAACGCCTGGCGATCTTCCGGCCTGAAATAGCCATCCTGGCTGCCCACTATGTTAACA
>NZ_JBMKHQ010000013.1:67428-74627 GCF_049237385.1 Enterobacter cloacae complex sp. IR5412
CAAAGGTCAGCACCCGCCACGCGAGACACATTAGCGTCTGGAAACTTTTTACGAATTGAACGCACCACGCTAATACCGTCTGCGTATTTAAACTCCGCGGCTTCAATCAGGCTTTTCACTTCCACATTATCTTCAACCGCCAGCATTTTTTCTGCGTTGATGGCCACCAGCGTGCCCGACTTCATCTGCCCGTCCGCGAACAGAAAATCCAGCGCATGCTGCATGTCACGCCAGCCAATCAGCTGTAGCCCGCGCAGCGCATAACGCGGGGCTGAAGTTGTATCCGTCATGATAATCCCTACTCAGACTTGCGACAGCGTTGTGCTGCCCTGTGGCTCACGTCTGTGCACAAGCCCTGCACTGTCAAACAACCAGTACAGCAGTTTTGCCAGCAGCAGACAGAGTCCGAAAACGACCATAAAGAACACCACGCGTGAGACGAATGAATCCAGCCCCTCGCGCGCCAGAACGATCATATTGAAAATGGCACCGAAACAGAAACTGTGCAAAACAGCGGCTTTGTAGCGGTTGGTCTCTTCGTTACCCAGCGTATATAGCCAGTCGAACCATTTTATTATCAGCCCTACCGCGATCGCGCCAGGCAGGATAAACCACGTTCCGCCCATCACTACCAGCGAGCCAATCAGGGTTGGGGAAATCGCCAGACCCGAATGGTTGTTCAGCACTTCCCAGGTGAAGTAGTTCGCCGTGTTCAGGACAATGCCGGGACGATCGGGCCACAGCCACGTCGGTATAAAGACATAGAAATCGCGAACAATCGGCGCCAGCCCCTGGAATTCGATCTTGTCGTAGTTTTGCAGCAGTAATGCCAGGTTTTCCCACGGCGAGAAGGTGTCGCGCGTCAGATACAGGAAGGTGTAAAACGCTTCGTCGCCGGCCACGTTCAGCCCGTAGCGCTTCAGCGCCAGCCAGAACATCCCCACAATGCCAAAGACGCCTGCCGCCGCCAGCATCCACAGCGAGATCCAGCCGCGAATAATGCCGATAAACAGGAAAATCGCGAAGGCGATAATGATGTTGGCGCGGGTGCCGCCGACGATCATGTAGGTCAGAATGCCAAATGCGACGGTGCTGACCAGGAAGAACAGCCAGGCTTTGCTGTCCTGACGCAGGAAAAAGACCACCAGCATCGCCGGGATAAAGAAATAGAAGAAACGCTTGAGCGCGACGCCGGAGACTTCGGCGGAGAAAATCTGGCTATAGGACTGCAACTTAAACAGTAAAAAGCCGTTATGCATGAAGAAAATCGCCACGCTGACGAGGGCGATAGTCATCAGCATAACCCACGTCAGATGGGTTTCTACCCGGTTCATGGTAAACAGCGGACGACGGGGGGTGGTGTCTTTTGCCGCGCGCAGGCGCGTTTTATAAGTGACGTAGTACACCGCGTAGAAGCAGGTCGCAGAGAGCAGCGCCTGCAACAAGATTTCCGGCGGCGCGACGCCAACATCAAAGCGGAACACGAGGATGCTGGTCAGCGGGAAGCCAAAGAAAAAGGTCAGCAAAAACAGCAGCGAGAAGAATACGTTGAAGTTAAAACGTACCCGCCGGAATTCAAACCAGGTGAGCGTGGCGATAAACAGCGTGCTCAGCAGCCAGACCACCAGCAAGCCGCTAAACTGCAACTGGCTCATGCGTTGTCTCCTGAAGCAATACGCAGCGCGCGGTGCCACGGCGTGAGGTAGTTCGGGCTGAAAAAGTCGATGCTATTTTTATCCACCAGCGTGAGCTGACGCTGCGCTTCCCGTACCACCTCGACATTAAGCGTGTCAGAGGTAAACAGCACCGGAATATGCTGCTCGGCCATGTCCTGCCAGAACGGGTTTTCGCGGTTGAGCACGCAGGGTACGCCCGCCTGAATCAGCAGACACAGCGTGCCAATCCCCTGCTGACGGGCAAAGATGAAATAGCCCAGATCGCATTTTCGCAGCAGCGCGAGATAGTCATCAAATTCCAGCTTATCGCTGAGAATGTGCAGGTTTTCCGCGCTAAACAGCGCAAGCCCCTGCTGGCGAACTTCATCGATGTAGGCGTCGTTATTGGCGGGATAGCCCATCGGCACCACCACGTTCACCGTGTCGCCAAACTGCTGATGCACCGCCCTCAGCGCCGCGACATGCTCGTTACTGCGATCGCCGGAATTCCCCACCAGGATGGTCAGCTTGCCCTCTCGAACCGTGTCATTCGCCATGGTGTTCAGCGCCGGATCCATACGGGTCGGGAAATAGAGCAGCTCCCCGCGAACCTTCGGGTGCTGTTTAGCAAAATAGTTGAGATCGCCTCGGGTAGCAAAAACGCAGCCCACGCGCGCCTGCGCCAGACGACGCAGCGGATAGAAAAGTCGGAACTTCCAGCCACGGGAGACTTCGTAGAGATCCGCTCCCCAGATATGCCAGCTGAACTGAGAAGGTTTGATCCCGCCGCTTAACAGCGCCAGCCACAGTCCGGTATTGAACTGTCCATGGAAGAAGAAACGTTGGCTTCGATCCGCTTTGGCTTTAGCAACCACGGCCTTCGTCAGCGCCGCTTTGTCTGGCCAGAAGGTGATATGCAATGCCGGACACGCCGCGCTCAGGCCGCTGTCGCGTCCAACGACCATAAACTCACGCGCATCGGGCGTGCCGGATGCCAGTTCATCGTTGAAGAACCGCAGAACAGTCTGGTTATGATGCGGGATATCCGATCCCAGTATGTGTATCAGTGCAGTCATGCGCGTTTACGCCAAAGTAAAAATACGCCGCAACAGGCAGCGAAATAAACGATATAAGTTGCCATATAGGCCTGCGCCGCCCCCAGCGCACCGTGGGTGGGGATCAGCCAGTGAGAAAATGCCGTTAGCAGCGCAAACTGGCCGATCTCTGCCAGGATATACAACCGCAGCGAAGCCTTCGCAATCACCAGATAGCCGAAAACGTATGCCCCCACTTTCAGCACATCGCCGACCAGTTGCCAGGCAAACAGATCGCGCATGGCGGTAAACTTCGCTGAAAACAGCAGCCAGATGGCGAAATCACGCAGTAACCAGACGGTAAAGCTGGCGATCGCAACGGCCGGCAACACGAAACGCAGGGCGCGAAAAATCTCGCGGGTAATATCCTGCCTGGACGTCAGGCGCGATAAGGTTGGCAGCAAATAGACGCTAAAGGAAGCCGTAATAAATTGGAGGTAAGCATCTGAAATGCTGCTTACGCCCTGCCAGATCCCCACTTCATCCCAGCTGTAATGCGCTGCCAGCAGGTTTCGCATCATCACGTAAGCCACGGGAAGCGTTACCGAAGTGATGAGCGCCATCAGGGTAAACTTTCCTAGCTGCCCCGCCAGTATCTTGTCCCACTGCGGTTTCAGGTAACTCAGCGGGACATTGCCTCTGCGCATCAGCATAAACGCTGCCGGAACGACAACGAGCGCAGGCACCAGCGCCAGCCCCAGCAGCGCGCCTTCATAGCCGCCCAGCCGATAGCAGAAGTAGTAGGCGATAACGCCGATAATGCTGCCGAGGATCAGCGCCAGCGCATTCCCGGCGGCATCACGGAAGCCTTTCATCAGCGCCAGCAGCAGGTTCGCCCAGGCGATCCCCATCTGAACGAACGCCACCAGGCGCACCAGTCCCTGATAGTGCGTGTGTCCGAACAGTCCCTGACTAACAGGTGCCGCCACCAGCAAAAAGACGATGGCCAGCAACGTAGAGAAGCCCAGCACCATAGCAGAGGAGGTGCCCACCACCGTGCGAAGCTTTTCGGCATCGTCATGATGCTGCGCGACGTATTTGGTGACGCCATTGAATATCCCGGCACCTGCCAGCACGCCAAGCACCGTGACCAGCTGGCGGAAGTTCCCTGCCAGCCCAACGCCTGACGGACCAAATGAGACGGCCAGCAGCTTGACGACCAGTAACCCGGCGCCAATTTTTACTAGCGTGGACGCTGCCGTCCACACCGACGCTTTTGCCAGAGACATATCAGGCGAAATAACTCAGAAGCGAATTGATCACCGTACGCTGGTTCACCGGCGCGAGGTTGTAGAACAGGGGCAGGCGGAGCAGACGTTCGCTCTCTTTGGTGGTGTAGCGGTCTTCACCGGCAAATATCCCGAAGGCTTCGCCAGCCGGGCTGGAGTGCAGCGGAATATAGTGGAATACCGCCATAATTTCCGCCTCCTTCAGCCAGGCAATCAGCTTGCTGCGATCGTCGTTATCGCGCAGCTTGATATAGAACATGTGGGCGTTGTGGATGCAGTCTGCCGGAATAGTCGGCAGTTCAATACGTCCGGCTTTAGCCAGCGGCTCCAGCGCGTCGTAGTAGGTTTGCCACAGGGAGAGGCGTTGCAGATTGATTCGCTCTGCCGCTTCCAGCTGCGCCCAGAGATACGCGGCCTGCAAGTCCGCCATCAGGTAGCTTGAGCCGATATCGCGCCAGGTGTATTTATCCACCTGACCGCGGAAGAACTGGCTGCGGTTGGTCCCTTTTTCACGGATCACTTCCGCACGCTCGACAAGGGCACGATCGTTAATCAGCGTCGCGCCGCCTTCGCCGCCTGCGGTGTAGTTTTTGGTTTCGTGGAAGCTAAAGCAGCCGATATGACCGATGGTTCCCAGCGCGCGACCTTTGTAGGTGGACATCACGCCCTGCGCGGCGTCTTCCACCACGAACAGGTTGTGCTTTTTGGCGATGGCCATGATGGTGTCCATTTCACAGGCCACGCCCGCGTAATGCACCGGAACAATCGCCCGCGTTTTGTCGGTGATCGCCGCTTCAATCAGCGTTTCGTTGATGTTCATGGTATCCGGACGGATATCCACAAACACGATTTTCGCCCCGCGCAGGACAAACGCGTTCGCCGTGGAGACGAAGGTGTAGCTCGGCATGATCACTTCATCGCCGGGCTGAATATCCAGCAGCAGCGCGGCCATTTCGAGCGATGCGGTGCAGGACGGCGTCAGCAGCACCTTGGCACTGTGAAAACGTTGCTCCATCCACTGCTGGCAGCGACGGGTAAAACCACCGTCGCCACAGAGCTTGCCGCTGCCCATAGCCGACTGCATGTAATCAAGTTCAGTGCCCACAACGGGAGGCGCGTTAAATGGAATCATCTTGTCACCTGTATAACCAGTAGGCGGTGGCGTCAATGCTGGCACCACTCGCAATATAACGTTTAAGCGCAGCGGTGTTGCCCATCTGGGTTGCGACCCGCAGCGTCGATACCTGTTGTTGCTCCGCCCAGTACAGCGCCGCCTGCATGAGTTTTTCGCCCATGCCGCGCCCGGCTAACAAACCGATGCGCGCCTCGTGCTCGTTGAGCCTGCGAAGCGAAACAAAACCCTGAATCTGCCCACCGGCAGTACGGAACACCAGACAGACGTGGTCAAACGTGCCTTTAACTGCATTCTCTATCCACCGGGCATAAAAGCGGCCGCTGTCATCGGGCGCATACCAGGGCGCCCGGAAACGGCTTTGAGCGAAAGCCAGCTCCGCCATCTTGCGCAGCGCGGGGATATCCTGCTCCGTTGCAATTTCCGCGCCCGGTGAGCCGTGGCGGGCCACGGTAACAGTGAGATCAACCTCGCCCTCGACCAGCCGGAATCCGTGCTGCTGGAGCGCGTCCAGCAGATCGGCGCGGTCCGCCGGGATCTTAGCCTGTACGCGTTGCCAGGCGCTGAAGTCTGCGTCCTGCAACGCAGGAGCGTTATCGCGCAGATGCACTATCGCTGAGGGGAGCGAAAAAAATACGCTTTCCCACTCAAGGGACTCCAGCACGCCGTTGAGAGTAATCAACGCCAAACGCCCTTAGTATCAACAATATACTGCTGACGCACGGCATCAGCGGAGACCGCTTTAAACGCATTGTGATCCACCAGCAGCACCAGCACATCCGCCGTCGCCAGCGCGTCATCCAGTGCGGTAAGGGTGCAGTGACCGGCAAGTTTTGCCGGCAATGCATGAATATTCGGCTCAACCACCAGCGTTTCACCGCTGTGCCAGGCTGCGATCGTTTCGGCAATTTCCATTGCCGGGCTTTCGCGAAGATCGTCAATATTCGGTTTGAATGCCAGACCAAAGCAGGCAATTTTCAGCTCACTGGCACGTTTACCGCTGTCGGCGAGGCAATCCGCCACCGTGGCTTTCACCTGGTTGATAACCCAGTGCGGTTTGTGGTCGTTTACTTCGCGCGCGGTGCGAATCAGGCGCGCCTGTTCCGGATTCTGCGCCACGATAAACCACGGATCGACAGCGATACAGTGCCCACCCACACCCGGCCCCGGCTGAAGGATGTTCACGCGTGGGTGACGATTGGCAAGGCGAACAAGTTCCCAGACGTTAATCCCCTGATCGGCGCAAATCAACGACAGTTCATTCGCAAATGCAATGTTAACATCGCGGAAGCTGTTTTCGGTCAGTTTGCACATCTCGGCGGTGCGGGAGTTGGTCACCACGCATTCGCCTTCAAGGAAGATCTTATACAGCTCGCTGGCGCGCGCGGAGCAGACTGGGGTCATGCCGCCAATCACGCGGTCATTTTTAATCAGTTCCACCATCACCTGGCCTGGCAGTACGCGCTCAGGGCAGTAGGCGATGTTGATATCGGCCTGGTCGCCCGCCTGCTGGGGGAAGCTGAGATCGGGACGCGCCTCGGCCAGCCACTGTGCCATCTGCTCGGTTGCCCCAACAGGTGAAGTGGACTCAAGGATAACCAACGCTCCTTTCTTCAGCACAGGCGCAATGGATTTTGCCGCCGCCTCGACGTAAACCATGTCAGGCTCATGATCGCCTTTAAAGGGCGTAGGCACCGCAATCAGGTACGCATCGGCTTCTACCGGCGTGGTGCTGGCGCGCAGGAAGCCACCGTCCACCGCCTTTTTCACCACACGATCGAGATCGGGCTCCACGATATGAATTTCGCCACGGTTGATGGTTTCTACCGCATGCGCGTTGATATCTACGCCAATAACCTGCTTTTGACGAGAGGCAAAGGCCGCCGCAGTAGGCAGCCCGATATAGCCGAGACCAACAACAGAGATGGTAGTAAAACTCATAGCGTTACCCGATTGTGTTTAAGTGCGTGCAAAATACGTCCACAAGCCTGCCCGTCCCCGTACGGGTTATGGGCACGGCTCATCGCCTGATACTCTTCTTCGTCATGCAGTAAGCGCGTGACCTCTTCGACAATACGACGCGGATCCG
>NZ_JBMKHQ010000013.1:74658-133077 GCF_049237385.1 Enterobacter cloacae complex sp. IR5412
CAGAATCGGTCAGGATCAGCCAGGCGTGGTTCATCAGCCAGACAAATGGCAGATAGTCCTGCGGCTCTATCAGGAGCACGTTTTCCACGTGGCCCAGGATACGGTTGACCGGTTCGCTGACGTTAGGGTTAAGGTGCACCGGATAGACAATCTGCACATCCTCATTCTGCGCGGCGATTTCAGCCAGCGCGTGGCAGATTTGCTCAAAGCCACGGCCAAAACTTTCGCGGCGGTGTCCCGTCACCAGAATCGTTTTCTTGCCGTTGTTCAGGAACGGATAGCGCGCAGCGAGTTCTGCCTGAAGCTCGCTGTTAGCCAGCACGCGGTCACGCACCCAAATCAGCGCATCAATGACCGTATTGCCGGTAACGAAGATTTTGCTGTCGCTGATATTTTCGCGCAGCAGGTTCTGACGTGAGTTCTCGGTTGGCGCAAAATGGTACATCGCCAGGTGACCGGTGAGCGTACGGTTGGCCTCTTCCGGCCACGGGGAATAAAGATTGCCGGTACGCAGTCCCGCTTCGACATGGCCAACAGGGATACGCTGATAGAACGCGGCCAGGCTGGTCGCCACGGTGGTGGTGGTGTCGCCGTGCACCAGCACTACATCCGGCTTGAACGACTCCAGAATAGGCTTTAATTCTTGCAGAATACGGCAGGTGATTTCCGTCAGTCCCTGTCCCGGTTTCATTATATTGAGATCGTAATCCGGGACGATAGAAAAGAGGGTTAAGACCTGATCGAGCATCTCACGGTGCTGGGCAGTCACGCACACTTTCGCTTCAATATCAGGATCTCTGGCCAGCGCATGAACCAGAGGCGCCATCTTGATGGCCTCCGGCCTGGTGCCAAATACGGTTAGTACTTTCACATCGATTCTCTTCGATTAGACGATGAAGGCCGCAGCCTTCATCGTAGACGGCGTTCTTAGTTTGTGCGGCGACGTAATAACGCTACGCCAGCGCCAGTCAGTGCGCCCACAATCCCCCACATGATCATCAGGAATGCGCGACGCGGACTATCGCGTTTTACAGGCTCTTCAGGCGTTCTTAAATAACGATAGGTCTGAAAACGCGGGTCCAGCGTTGGACCGACGTTGAGCGTATTGAGCATGGCGCGGTTTTGGTCGTAATCAAGGTCAAAGTCAGGGCCAACGGCCTGGATATTTTCCAGACGTGCCTGAAGCATTGGGCGACCAAGAAGGAACATTTCTGAATCAGGGAGTTCGTCAGCCGGAACATCCGTTTCGCTACGGGAAATATTGTGCTGTTCCGCAATCTTCAGCGCCTGCTCAATATTATGCACGCGACGGGCGAAGATGGCCTTAGCGACCTCTTCCTGACGTTTGACCTGCGCTTTCATCTGGATAGTTCGCGCAGCCCAGGCGCCTTTCAGCTCGTCATTCAGATGACTGGCCGCACGCTGGCTGGCAAAAGCAACGTACTGACGCAACAGGTTATTGGCGTCAGGCGCCGTTTCCGCAATCAGCTTCACGCTGTCGCTAACGTTACGGAGCACATCGCCAGGCATAAACTGAATGTTGTTGATTAAATCATCCAGCAGCGCGGCATCCGCTTTGCTGTTACCGACCATACGCTGCTTGTAGTAGTCTGTCTGGGACCAGAAATCGCGACGTGTATCCCACGACGCCAGCTGCATCACAAACTCTTTGTAGGACTCATCCATCACCGAGGCCTGATCCGGGGTCGCCAGATTGGCCTTGATATCAAGATTACGCAGGAATTGCTGCTGGGAGTAGTAGCCTCCAAGCATATTCACCGTTGGTCGGTCTGTGATCGCCGTGGCGCTCCACTCTTGTTTCGCAAAGAAGGTGTAGGCAAGCGCTAACAGCGCGAACCCCAGGCCAATCCCCACAATCCACAGTTTGCCCTGCCATAACACTCGAAACAAACCACGAATATCCAGCTCGTTCTCAGTGCCCACTGATTTCGCTCCCGCCAACGGTTGAGTCATCATAGTCCCGGTTTTACTTAGTTAAAGTTGTGTTTTTGCCACTGTTCCGACGCATCCTGCGTTTTAAACGTTTAATAAAACGCGCAACTTTCCATGCACGCTTGATGCAGTAACCGTACATGAAAAATGCTAGCAAGAATAATACCAACATTACCCATTCAGGAATGAAATGAGCGTATTCCGCGGCAACGCCAATCGCAGCCAGAATAGCAGCCGCTAGCGTAATCAGCACAAACGCCTGACGAGACGTGAAGCCGGCGCGCATAATCAGATGATGAATATGCTGCCGGTCCGCAGAAAATGGGCTCATTCCTTTACGCAGACGACGATACATAATCGCCACCATATCCATCAGCGGAATGGCAATGATCCAAAGCGCTGTAACCGGGCTGATTGGATGTGTTTTACCCTGAGTGGTTTCCAATAAGATCCAGATAATAGTGAAACCAATCAATGTGCTACCCGCATCGCCCATAAAGACTTTATAGCGACGGCCCAGCGCGCCAAGATTTAAAAGAATATAGGGCAGAATGGCCGCAATCATAGCAAAACACCACATTGCCAGGCTGTATTGACCATCAAACCATAAGATTATGCCAATGGCAGCAAATGAAACACAAGATAGTCCGCCCAATAAACCATCAATCCCATCTACCATATTAAATGCATTGATGGCGACCCATACGGCAAAGAGTGTAAGGAAGTAACCAAATGGCCCAAGTACCATCTCCCAGGAACCAAAAATGTATCCAAGAGTGCTAAGGTGAAGGTTTGCCGCCACCATCATGGCAAGAGCAACTGCAGCCTGCACGAAGGCTCGAATTTTTACACTGATATCGTAGCGATCATCAAGTGCCCCCACAACAACCAGAACAGACGCACAGCACAGGTACAGCCTGGCATGTGGGATATAGTAATCCGCGACAGCAAAAGTGAAAGAAACACCTGCAAAAACGGAGATTCCTCCCACCAAGGGAATCATACCTTGGTGCCGTTTACGGAAGTTAGGTTTGTCCACTAAACCGACATATTTTGCTACCTTACGTGCTAAAAAAAGAAAGCAAGTAGTGAACAAAAAAATACTGGTGAGTTCAGCAAACGTATCGAATAGGTTCACAACGGATGTTCTCAACATATGTTAGTCAAAGAAGTATAACCATGATGGCATCAAGCCAGAAGGCATAAAGCACACCTCTTGCGACCCATTTGTTTATTATTCAAGCTATTAATATTTTTACTGTGCGAATTTTCTTATTGTCGCACCGACCGGGCAAAATTGGGAGTGTGTGGTAATAGCGTATAGCCCATAAATAAAAAACGCCACGTAAAAACGTGGCGTTTACTGGGATTATTTGCGTTACGAGCGTTTCATCATGTCGAAGAAATCGTCGTTCGTTTTAGTCATCGCCAGTTTGTTAATGAGGAATTCCATTGCGTCGATTTCGCCCATTGGATGGATGATTTTGCGCAGGATCCACATTTTCTGCAGCTCTTCCTGAGTGGTAAGCAGCTCTTCTTTACGGGTACCGGAACGGTTGTAGTCGATCGCCGGGAAGACGCGTTTTTCTGCGATTTTACGAGAAAGGTGCAGTTCCATGTTGCCTGTACCTTTAAACTCTTCGTAGATAACTTCGTCCATTTTGGAGCCGGTATCGATCAGCGCCGTCGCGATAATGGTCAGGCTACCGCCCTCTTCCACGTTACGCGCCGCACCGAAGAAACGCTTCGGACGATGCAGGGCGTTGGCATCCACACCACCGGTCAGTACTTTACCGGAAGCCGGCACCACGGTGTTGTAGGCACGCGCCAGACGGGTAATGGAATCGAGCAGGATGATCACGTCTTTCTTGTGCTCAACCAGGCGTTTCGCCTTCTCGATAACCATTTCCGCAACCTGAACGTGGCGGGAAGCAGGCTCGTCGAAGGTTGACGCAACCACTTCCCCTTTCACCAGACGCTGCATCTCGGTCACTTCTTCCGGACGTTCGTCAATCAGCAGCACCATCAGCACACAGTCTGGATGGTTGTAAGCAATGCTCTGCGCGATGTTTTGCAGCAGCATGGTTTTACCGGCTTTCGGTGGTGCCACAATCAGACCACGCTGGCCACGACCAATTGGCGATGCCAGATCCAGCACACGAGCGGTTAAGTCTTCAGTAGACCCGTTACCACGCTCCATACGCAGACGAGAGTTCGCGTGCAGCGGCGTTAAGTTCTCGAACAGGATCTTATTGCGGGAGTTTTCCGGTTTGTCGTAGTTGACTTCATTAACCTTCAACAGCGCAAAGTAGCGTTCACCCTCTTTTGGAGGACGAATCTTACCTGAAATGGTGTCACCAGTGCGGAGGTTGAAACGGCGGATTTGGCTAGGGGATACGTAGATGTCGTCAGGGCCGGCGAGGTAGGAGCTGTCTGCAGAGCGGAGGAAACCAAATCCGTCTTGCAGTATCTCCAGCACACCGTCGCCAAAGATATCTTCGCCACTCTTAGCGTGTTGCTTCAGGATGGCGAAAATGATGTCCTGCTTGCGCATACGAGCCTGGTTTTCCAGTCCCATATTTTCGCCGAGAGTGATCAGCTCAGAAACCGGCGTATTCTTTAATTCGGTAAGATTCATAATGGTGTGGGTTCTTAAACTCGGGGTGATTCTCGAACTTAATGTTGTGAATGGTATGGCAGGGTCATCCATGCCTGTTTAGCGGCCATCACCTCATGTCTGTTCGCTGTCTGGTCACAGGGAAAGAACGCAGAACTGAAACGACAAGACGGATTGAGTGACAAGCCCGGAATCTAGCAACTTCACGCACTGTTTAAGTTAACAACGGGAAGTATCGGGTAAAACAAGATTCAAACAACAAGATATGTTTAAAACGTAGTCATAGCTAACTTAGCACGACTAAAGCCGGGCGTCCAGAGCTCACCATTAATTAGGCGCTCTGGACGCTCAGCGGAGAAACCTTACGCCAGGTTAGCGTCCAGGAACTCTTTCAGTTGACCTTTGGACAGTGCGCCCACTTTGGTCGCCGCCACGTCACCGTTCTTGAACAGCAGCAGGGTCGGGATGCCACGGATACCGTATTTTGGCGCGGTGCCCGGGTTCTGGTCGATGTTCAGCTTGGCAACGGTCAGTTTGCCCTGATATTCGTCAGCGATTTCATCCAGAATCGGAGCGATCATTTTGCAAGGACCACACCATTCAGCCCAGAAATCAACGAGGATCAGCCCGTCAGCTTTAAGTACGTCCGTGTCAAAACTGTCGTCAGTCAGGTGAATAATTTTATCGCTCATATATAACTCCACAGGAATAAGCCTGGTACGTTGGTTTTGTCTCCACCAACGACGTGTTGATGTCGCATTAACCAACTAAAGGTTGACTTTATTTCACCGGATACGCTTTCGTAAAGCAATAGTAAGCTGATATTCTACCACACTATGAGCAAAACACATTTAACAGAACAGAAGTTTTCCGACTTCGCCCTGCACCCAAAGGTGATAGAAGCCCTTGAAACTAAAGGGTTTCATAACTGCACGCCCATTCAGGCTCTCGCCCTGCCGCTGACGCTGGCCGGTCGTGATGTTGCAGGGCAGGCGCAAACCGGTACTGGCAAAACGATGGCGTTTTTAACGTCAACGTTTCATTATTTACTTTCTCACCCAGCGATTGCAGACCGCAAAGTTAACCAGCCGCGCGCGCTAATTATGGCCCCGACGCGAGAACTGGCGGTACAGATCCACGCAGACGCTGAGCCCCTGGCGCAAGCCACTGGCCTGAAACTTGGCCTGGCCTATGGCGGCGACGGCTACGATAAACAGCTGAAAGTGCTGGAAAGCGGCGTAGATATCCTGATTGGAACCACCGGCCGTCTTATCGACTACGCTAAACAGAACCATATCAACCTCGGGGCAATCCAGGTCGTGGTGCTGGATGAAGCAGACCGCATGTACGATCTGGGCTTCATTAAAGACATCCGCTGGCTGTTCCGCCGTATGCCTGCGGCAAACCAGCGTCTGAACATGCTGTTCTCCGCAACCCTGTCATACCGCGTACGTGAACTTGCATTCGAGCAGATGAACAATGCGGAATATGTGGAAGTAGAACCGGAGCAGAAAACCGGGCACCGCATTAAAGAAGAGCTCTTCTATCCTTCTAATGAAGAGAAAATGCGCCTGCTGCAAACCCTGATCGAAGAAGAGTGGCCGGATCGCGCGATCATCTTTGCGAACACTAAACACCGCTGTGAAGATATCTGGGGCCACCTGGCGGCAGATGGTCACCGTGTGGGCCTGCTGACCGGCGACGTGGCGCAGAAAAAACGCCTGCGCATTCTCGACGAATTTACTCGTGGCGACCTTGATATTCTGGTCGCGACCGACGTGGCGGCCCGTGGCCTGCACATTCCAGCCGTGACGCACGTCTTTAACTATGACCTGCCAGATGACTGTGAAGACTATGTACACCGTATCGGTCGTACCGGTCGTGCCGGCGCAAGCGGTCACTCCATCAGCCTTGCATGTGAAGAGTATGCGCTGAACCTTCCGGCCATTGAGACCTATATCGGTCACTCTATTCCACAGAGTAAATACAATCCGGACGCGCTGATGAGCGAACTGCCGCCACCTAAGCGCCTTACCCGTCCACGTACCGGTAATGGCCCGCGTCGTTCCGGCGGTGCGCCGCGTAATCGTCGTCGTTCAGGTTAAAAAATGATGCTCAGTTCCACCTCGCTTTATGCGGCAATTGATCTCGGTTCGAATAGTTTTCATATGCTGGTTGTACGCGAGGTGGCGGGAAGCATACAGACGCTGACGCGCATCAAGCGCAAGGTCCGCCTGGCGGCGGGCCTGAGCAGCGATAATCACCTCTCTCCCGAAGCCATGGAACGTGGCTGGCAGTGTCTGCGCCTCTTTGCAGAGCGTCTGCAGGACATACCGCATGCCCAAATCCGCGTTGTCGCGACCGCGACGCTCCGTCTGGCGGTTAATGCCGTCGATTTTATTGCCAAAGCGCAGGAAATTCTCGGCTGCCCGGTGCAAGTCATCAGCGGTGAAGAAGAAGCGCGTCTGATATATCAGGGCGTGGCGCACACTACCGGGGGCGACGATCGCCGTCTGGTGGTGGATATTGGCGGAGCGAGTACTGAACTGGTGACCGGCACAGGTGCCCAGGCGACCTCGCTGTTCAGTCTGTCGATGGGCTGCGTAACCTGGCTTGAGCGCTACTTTACTGACCGCAATCTCGCGCAAGAAAACTTCGACGAGGCTGAAAATGCCGCGCGTGAAGTGCTGCGTCCGGTCATGGACGAACTGCGCTACCACGGCTGGAAAGTGTGTGTTGGGGCGTCAGGAACTGTACAGGCGTTGCAGGAAATCATGATGGCGCAGGGGATGGATGAGCGGATCACGCTTGCTAAACTCCAGCAGCTTAAACAGCGCGCCATTCAATGTGGTCGTCTGGAAGAGCTGGAAATTGAAGGGCTGACGCTCGAACGTGCGCTGGTCTTCCCCAGCGGGCTAGCCATTCTCATCGCCATTTTTACCGAGCTAAACATCCAGTGCATGACCCTGGCAGGCGGCGCACTGCGCGAAGGTCTGGTCTATGGGATGCTGCATCTTTCGGTGGATCAGGACATTCGAAGCCGTACGCTACGTAACGTCCAGCGCCGCTTTATTGTGGATACCGATCAGGCGCAGCGAGTGGGCCAACTGGCATCGCTCTTTGCGGATCAGGTTAAACCACGTTGGGATATCGAACCGTTAAGCCGCGATTTGCTGCTAAGTGCGTGTGCGTTGCATGAAATTGGGCTTAGCGTTGAGTACAAACAAGCGCCGCTACACGCAGCCTGGCTGGTGCGTAATCTCGATTTGCCGGGCTACACTCCCGCGCAGAAAAAATTGCTCGCGACCCTGCTGCTGAATCAAACCAACGCCGTTGACCTCTCTTCACTTCATCAGCAAAACGCTGTACCGCCGCGCGTGGCCGAACATCTCTGCCGCTTACTTCGTCTGGCGATTCTGTTTGCCAGCCGGCGTCGCGACGATCTCCTCCCGGCCATTACGCTGGTGGCAGACGATGAAAAACTGACGCTGACGCTGCCGGAAAATTGGCTAGAAGATCATCCGCTTGGAGCAGAGTTGATCGAGCAGGAGTGCCAGTGGCAGAGCTATGTGCACTGGGCGCTTGATGTGAAGTGACCCTTTGAAGCGTGCCGGGGGGCGGCTTCGCCTTACCCGGCCTACAAAATTGTTATCCTTTCTCTTTGGCTTTCGCCAGCATGGCGCGTATGTTCGCCACGTTGGCTTGACCCTTGTGCATCCGCTCTTCAGCGGTAATAGCTTTACGCTCCTGCTCCCAGATAAGATCGTCCTGAGGCAACTCCAGCAGGAAACGGCTCGGCTCCGGGCGCACCAGCTCACCATACTGACGGCGCTCTTTGCACAGCGTAAACGTCAGCTCTTTCTGCGCACGGGTGATCCCCACGTAGGCCAGACGGCGCTCTTCGTCGACGTTATCTTCATCAATGCTGCTCTGGTGCGGCAGCAGGCCCTCTTCCATCCCCACCAGATAGACATACGGGAACTCCAGCCCTTTCGAGGCATGCAACGTCATCAGCTGGACCTGATCGGCTTCTTCTTCACTCTCGCCGCGCTCCATCATATCGCGCAGCGTGAAGCGGGTGACCACCTGCGTCAGGGTCATCGGCTCGTCAATCTCAGATCCTTCAAGCATTTCGGTCATCCAGCTGAAGAGCTGATTAACGTTTTTCATGCGCATTTCTGCCGCTTTCGGGCTGGCGGAGGTTTCATACAACCAGGATTCGTAATCAATGCCGTGGATCAGATCGCGTACTGCCGCCACGGGCTCGCGCTCTGCCAGACGCTGCACCTCACCCAGCCAGTGGGTAAAGCGGGTTAAGGCGTCATAGCCGCGCCCGGTCAGGGTCTGGCTCAGCCCCATATCGAAGCTGGCGGTGAACAGACTTTTATTGCGGGTCATCGCCCATTCACCCAGCTTTTGCAGCGTCGCAGAGCCAATCTCGCGCTTCGGCGTATTTACAATGCGCAGGAAAGCGCTGTCGTCATCCGGGTTGGTCAGCACGCGCAGATAGGCCAGCAGATCCTTGATTTCCGGACGCGAAAAGAACGACGTACCGCCGGAGATTTTGTAGGGGATGCGGTTCTGCATCAGCATCTTTTCAAAGACGCGCGACTGGTGGTTTCCGCGATAGAGGATCGCGTAATCCTTGTATTCAGTTTTGTTGACGAAGTGATGGGCAATCAGCTCGCCGGTTACGCGCTCCGCTTCGTGCTCTTCGTTATTGGCGCTAAGGACTTTCAGCTCGGTCCCGTAACCCAGTTCAGAGAACAGGCGCTTCTCAAAGACGTGCGGGTTGTTGGCAATCAGGATGTTCGCCGCCTTCAGGATACGCCCGGAAGAACGGTAGTTCTGCTCCAGTTTAATCACCTGCAACGCCGGGAAGTCTTTGCTCAGCAGCACCAGGTTTTGCGGACGTGCGCCACGCCATGAGTAAATCGACTGATCGTCATCGCCTACAACGGTAAAACGCGCGCGCTGTCCTACCAGCAGCTTCACCAGCTCGTACTGGCTGGTGTTGGTATCCTGGTATTCATCCACCAGCAGGTAACGAATTTTGTTCTGCCAGCGCTCGCGCACCTCTTCATTCCGCTGAAGCAGCAGCGTCGGCAGCAGGATCAGATCGTCGAAATCCAGTACGTTGCAGGCTTTCATATGCGCGTCGTACAGGCCATAGCAGTGGGCAAAGATGCGGTCACGCTCGCCTTTGGCACTTGCCGCAGCCTGGGCCGGCGTCATCAGATCGTTTTTCCAGTTCGAGATCGTCGAGATCAGCTGTTGCAACAGCACTTTGTCATCTTCGATCAGCCCTTCCGTCAGCTCTTTGAGCAGCGCCACCTGGTCGGTGTCATCAAAGAGCGAAAAGTTGGACTTCATTCCCAGCGCCGCGTATTCGCGCTTGATGATATCCAGACCCAGCGTGTGGAAGGTGGAGATCATCAGCCCGCGCGCCTCTTTACGGCCCAGCGTCTGGCCGACGCGCTCTTTCATCTCACGCGCCGCTTTGTTGGTAAAGGTGACCGCCGCGATATGGCGCGCCTGGTATCCACAACCCCGAATTAAGTGGGCGATTTTGTTGGTGATCACGCGTGTTTTACCGGATCCCGCTCCCGCCAGCACCAGGCAGGGTCCGGTGACGAATTCGACAGCTTGTTGTTGTCCGGGGTTTAAACGCATAAATGATCACTCAATGAAAGTCGGGAGAGGAGGAAAAACGCGTGGTAGTATACCGATCGTAAACTCGTTGACTCAAGGCACGATCATGGCAAAAACAGCAGCAGCACTGCATATCCTTGTTAAAGAAGAAAAACTGGCACAGGATCTGCTCGAACAGATTAAAAACGGCGCCGACTTCGGCAAACTGGCGAAGAAACACTCGATTTGCCCGTCAGGCAAACGCGGTGGTGACTTAGGCGAGTTCCGC
The DNA here is from genome assembly GCF_049237385.1 of Enterobacter cloacae complex sp. IR5412. NCBI lineage: Bacteria > Pseudomonadati > Pseudomonadota > Gammaproteobacteria > Enterobacterales > Enterobacteriaceae > Enterobacter > Enterobacter cloacae complex sp. IR5412. The sequence goes on from NZ_JBMKHQ010000013.1 coordinate 85,149, forward strand.
CAGGGCCAGATGGTTCCGGCGTTTGATAAAGTGGTCTTCTCCTGCCCGGTGCTGGAGCCAACCGGCCCACTGCATACGCAGTTCGGCTATCACATTATCAAAGTGTTATACCGCAACTAATCAAAAGCCCGGTGCATTAACTCACCGGGCTTTTTTATTTGAGTGTTCCAGCGTTCAGATACCGTCGCCGTATTCGAAGGTGTGGTGAATACCGTTAAAGTGCTGATCCATATCCATCGACGGTTTATCGCTGTCTGGCTTACCGACGATGCGCGCCGGGACGCCAGCGGCGGTGGTGTGCGGCGGTACAGGCTGGAGCACAACCGATCCCGCGCCAATCTTTGCGCCGCGTCCGACTTCAATATTGCCAAGGATTTTAGCACCCGCGCCGATCATCACCCCTTCACGAATTTTCGGATGGCGATCGCCGCTGGTTTTACCTGTACCGCCCAGCGTAACGGATTGCAGAATCGACACGTCATCTTCGATCACCGCCGTTTCACCGACAACAATGCCGGTGGCGTGATCGAGCATGATCCCGCGGCCAATTTTCGCCGCCGGGTGAATATCGACCTGGAAGGTCACGGAAACCTGGTTTTGCAGGAAGATGGCCAGCGCGCGGCGTCCCTCATTCCATAACCAGTGGCCGATGCGGTACGCCTGTAAGGCGTGGAAGCCTTTGAGATACAGCAGCGGCGTGGAGTATTTATCCACCGCCGGGTCACGCGTGCGCACGGCCTGAATATCGCAGGCGGCAGAAGCAATCATTTCCGGATCGGCAGCGTAGGCCTCTTCCACCACCTCGCGAATAGCGATAGCAGGCATGATAGGGGAAGCCAGTTTATTGGCGAGCATGTAGCTCAGGGCGCTGCCGAGATTTTCGTGCTTGAGTAGCGTCGCGTGATAAAAACTGGCCAGCATGGGCTCACAGTCGGCCAACGCTCGGGCTTCGGCTTTAATATTATTCCAGACGATATCCAGTTCTTCACACGGCATTGCTTGCTCCAGACGATAGTTAATGACCAGCCAGTTCTGCGCTGGCTGGGTCATTCAGGTGACGATACTTCCCGGCTAATTGCTGCTGCGCTCGTCCTTGCGCGCACGACCTAATAAGGTCAATGCTGCCTCGCGCGCATTTTTTCCGCAATACAATACCTGATAAATTTCCTCGGTTATTGGCATTTCGACACCGAAACGATGCGCCAATTCGCGAACTTCTTTGGTATTGCGATAGCCTTCAACCACCTGACCAATCTTCTCCTGCGCGCTTTTGACATCGCTACCCTGTCCGAGCATCATGCCAAAGCGGCGGTTACGCGACTGGTTGTCGGTGCAGGTCAACACCAGATCGCCCAGCCCAGCCATTCCCATAAAGGTGGCCGGATCGGCGCCCAGCGCTTCGCCCAGGCGTGACATTTCGGTCAGGCCACGGGTGATCAGCGCCGTACGCGCATTCGCGCCGAAGCCGATGCCGTCAGACATCCCGGCCCCGATGGCAATGACGTTCTTCACCGCACCGCCCAGCTGTACGCCGATAAAATCAGGGTTGCTGTACACGCGGAAGCTTTTGCCGCAGTGCAGCAGTTGCTGAAGATCGTCGGAAAATGCCTGGTCGGTGGACGCCAGCGAGATCGCCGTCGGCAAGCCCGCAGCCAGCTCTTTGGCGAATGTCGGCCCGGAGATCACCGCCAGCGGGATCGCTGTTCCCAGCGCTTCGCGGGCAACGTCCTGCAACAGACGTCCGGTTTCCGCTTCCAGCCCTTTCGTCGCCCACACAATACGCGCATCCGCACGCATCAGCGGCTTAATCTGACGCAGGACTTCGCCAAACACATGGCTTGGCACCACAATCAAAATATTGCGGCTGGCCGCCAGCGCGGTCGCGAGGTCGCTTTCCAGATACAGTGAGTCAGGGAACGGAACGTCCGGGAGAAACGCCACGTTGCAGCGGTCGTGTTGCAACGTCGCGATATGTTTTGGATCGTGGCCCCACAGGACCACGTCGTGACCATTTCTTGCCAGTGTGATGGCAAGAGCGGTGCCGTAAGAGCCGGCACCGATCACAGTCATTGACGCATTAACAGTGCTCATCAGGCATCCTGATGTTGTTCGGCACCTTCGCCAGCCTGCTGCTGTAGATAGTTCATAAACAGCGCATCAAAGTTGACTGGCGCAAGGTTCAGTTGCGGGAATGTACCGCGAGAAACCAGGCTGGTGATGCATTCACGCGCATACGGGAACAGAATGTTCGGGCAGTATGCACCCAGGCAATGCGCCATCTGGTTACCTTCGATGCCGCCGATAGAGAAGATACCGCCCTGCTGGACTTCGCACAGGAATGCAGTTTCTTCGCCCAGGGAGGCGGTCACGGTGACACGCAGTACGACTTCATACACGTCATCCGCCAGCTGGGTGGATGCGGTATCCAGATCAAGTTTAACCTCTGGCTGCCAGTCTTTCTGGAAAACGTGCGGCGCATTTGGCGCTTCGAAAGAGACATCCTTGGTGTAGATGCGCTGGATCTGGAAAGTCATCTCGGTGTTGTTTTGTTCTGACATGGAAAAACCCTTTTTAATTGTCCTAAAGTCTCTAGCTCAGCAGCGGATCGAGTCCACCGCGGGCGTCGAGCGCATACAAGTCATCACAGCCGCCAATGTGCTGCGCATCAATAAAAATCTGTGGAACCGTTGTGCGACCACTGCGTTGGATCATCTCTTCGCGTTTAATCGTGTCACCATCAATCGGCAGTTCCTTAAACGTTACGCCTTTGCTGGACAGCAGCGCTTTCGCTCGGTGGCAGAACGGGCACGTTGCTTTGGTGTAGATCTCAATATTGGCCATCACTTAACTCCTTATTTACCGCGCACTAAAGGAAGATTCTCCCCGCTCCAGCCGGAGATGCCTTCTTTCAGCACCGTTACGTTTTCAAAGCCTGCTTTATGCAGTGCGTTGGCAGATTCCTGCGCCTGCATGCCAGTGCCGTCAACAACAATAATCGGCTGGGCTTTATGCTTCTCCAGCTCACCAATGTTGTTCGCTTTAATTTCCGCTGGCAGCAGGTTGATAGCACCTGCAATATGGCCCTTGCGGAAATCGTCGCGCTGACGCAGATCGACAACCACGGCGTCCTCTTTGTTGATCAGACGTGTCGCTTCACCGCGGGTGATCACCTTAATTTTAGACGTCAGTCCCTTAAATGTGGTGAACAGTACAGCGACCAGCAGGCCAATCCACGCGATGCTCAGAACCGGGTGGCGGCTAACGAATTGCATAATTTCTTGCATGGGGGGTAACAACTCCCGACTAAGTGATTAAAAAAACCAGGACAGGAGTATACCTGTGCGCTGTGGCAAATACAGCCAGCGACATAAAGCTAATCTATTTTCTGCGGCATGCCACGTAAAAAAAGCCTCAAAATGGCCTGAGAACAGCCTTGCCCCCGCGCTTTCTTTGATCTTCTGCGGCTATTTTATCGATTCAGCTGTAGTAAAATTACGCAAATTTTTTGTCTCTTGAGCATGAGGTTGTCGCAATGTCGGTTTCTAAAAAACCTATGGTACTGGTGATTCTGGATGGCTATGGCTACCGTGAAGATCAACAGGATAACGCCATTTTCAACGCCAAAACCCCGGTTATGGATGCGCTATGGGCAAAACGTCCCCACACCCTGATTGATGCGTCTGGTCTGGAAGTCGGCCTGCCGGATCGTCAGATGGGCAACTCTGAAGTGGGTCACGTTAACTTGGGGGCAGGCCGTATCGTTTATCAGGACCTGACGCGCCTGGACGTTGAAATCAAAGAACGTACATTCTTTGCCAACCCAACGCTCACCGGAGCAGTTGATAAAGCCGTTGCCGCAGGCAAGGCCGTTCATATTATGGGCCTGCTCTCTGCGGGCGGCGTTCACAGCCACGAAGATCACATCATGGCGATGGTAGAGCTGGCCGCTGAGCGCGGTGCGGAAAAAATCTATCTGCACGCCTTCCTGGATGGTCGCGATACGCCGCCACGCAGCGCAAAAGGTTCTCTGAAAGCCTTTGAAGATAAATTTGCCGCACTGGGCAAAGGCCGCGTGGCATCCATCGTTGGCCGTTACTATGCCATGGACCGCGACAACCGCTGGGACCGCGTTGAGCAAGCCTATGATCTGCTGACCCTGGCAAAAGGCGAGTTCCAGTTCCCGACCGCCGTTGAAGGCCTGGAAGCGGCTTACGCGCGTGATGAAAACGACGAATTTGTGAAGGCAACCGTGATCCGCGCTGAAGGCCAGGCCGATGCCGCTATGGAAGATGGCGATGCGCTGATCTTCATGAACTTCCGTGCTGACCGCGCGCGCGAAATCACCCGCGCCTTCGTCAACAGCGATTTCGACGGTTTCGCCCGTAAGAAAGTGGCGAAGATCGATTTCATCCAGTTGACCGAGTATGCAGCGGATATCAAAGCCCCATGCGCGTATCCACCCGCTTCCCTGGAAAATACCTTCGGCGAGTGGATGGCGAAAAACGATAAAACGCAGCTGCGCATCTCCGAAACTGAGAAGTATGCGCACGTGACCTTCTTCTTTAACGGCGGCGTAGAAGAGCCGTTTAAAGGCGAAGACCGCATCCTGATTAACTCGCCGAAAGTCGCCACATACGATCTCCAGCCAGAAATGAGCTCTGCGGAGCTGACCGAAAAACTGGTGACCGCGATCGAAAGCGGTAAATACGACACCATCATCTGTAACTATCCGAATGGCGACATGGTGGGCCACACCGGCGTGATGGAAGCTGCCGTTAAAGCGGTTGAAGCGCTGGACCACTGCGTTGAGCAGGTCGCGAAAGCGGTTGAATCCGTGGGCGGCCAGCTGCTGATCACCGCTGACCACGGTAACGCAGAACAGATGCGTGACCCGGCAACCGGTCAGGCGCATACTGCCCATACCAACCTGCCTGTTCCACTGATTTATGTAGGTGATAAGTCAGTGAAAGCAGTGGAAGGCGGCAAGCTTTCCGACATCGCGCCAACCATGTTGTCGCTGATGGGTATGGAAATCCCTGAAGAGATGACTGGCAAGCCGCTGTTCATCGTGGAATAATCGCTCCCCATGAGGGGAAAGGCGATTTTTTCAATCACATGGGTCGTGAAGCCGTTTCGGTTATCAGTCAGACCTTTGCTTTGCGCCAGCGCACTCAGCGCTGGCGTATTGCTGTGCGCCGCATCTGCCCACGCGGATGACCGCGACCAGCTCAAATCCATTCAGGCCGATATCGCCGCCAAAGAGCGTGTGGTACGCCAGCAGCAGCAGCAGCGCTCTGCCCTGCTTGCCCAGCTTAAAAAGCAGGAAGAGGCTATTTCCGCCGCCGCGCGTAAGCTGCGTGAAACACAAAACACCCTTGCCCAGCTTAATAAGCAAATCGATGAAATGAACGCATCGATTGCGAAACTGGAGCGTCAGCGCGATGCCCAGGAGCGGAACCTTGCTGCACAGCTTGATGCCGCTTTCCGCCAGGGTGAGCACACAGGCCTTCAGTTGATCCTCAGCGGTGAAGAGAGCCAGCGCGGTCAGCGTTTACAGGCCTATTTCGGCTATCTCAACCAGGCTCGTCAGGAGACCATTGCGCAGCTGAAACAGACGCGCGAAGAAGTCACCACGCAAAAAGCCGAGCTGGAAGAGAAGCAGAGCCAGCAGCAAACGCTGCTCTACGATCAGCAGGCGCAGCAGGAGAAGCTTGAGCAGGCGCGCAATGAGCGTAAGAAGACGCTCGCCGGGCTGGAGTCCTCTATCCAGGCAGGACAAAGCCAACTGAGCGAAATGCGCGCCAACGAATCCAGACTGCGTAACAGCATTGCCCGGGCAGAAGCCGCGGCCAAAGCGCGCGCCGAAAAAGAAGCGCGCGAAGCGCAGGCGGTGCGTAATAAGCAGCAGGAAGCCTCCCGGAAAGGCACCACCTACAAACCGACTGAAAATGAACGTTCCCTGATGTCGCGTACCGGCGGCCTCGGCTCCCCGCGTGGTCAGGCTTACTGGCCCGTTCGCGGTACGATCCTGCATCGCTATGGCGAACAGTTGCAGGGTGAGCTACGTTGGAAGGGGATCGTTATCGGTGCGTCTGAAGGTAGCGAAGTGAAAGCCATCGCCGATGGCCGCGTGATCCTGGCCGACTGGCTACAGGGTTACGGGCTCGTGGTGGTGGTCGAGCACGGTAAAGGCGACATGAGTCTTTACGGCTACAACCAGAGCGCGCTGGTCAGCGTTGGCACTCAGGTGCGCGCGGGTCAACCCATTGCCCTTGTGGGCAGCAGTGGCGGTCAGGGCCGCCCGTCACTCTATTTCGAAATTCGTCGTCAGGGTCAGGCGGTCAATCCACAGCCGTGGTTGGGAAGATAAGTTTTGCTTCAATTTCGTCGAATTGTTTTTTCCGTCGTCAGCGCACTGGCGCTGGCTGCACCGGTTTATGCAGGCAAACTCGCGATTGTGATTGATGACTTCGGTTATCGACCACACTATGAAAATCAGGTGCTGGCGATGCCGTCAGCCATCTCTGTCGCCGTCCTGCCTAATGCGCCTCACGCGCATGAAATGGCGACCAAAGCGCACAATGGCGGCCATCAGGTCCTCATCCATCTGCCGATGGCCCCTCTCAGCAAGCAGCCGCTGGAAAAAGATACCCTGCGTCCGGACATGAGCAGCGACGAGATCGATCGCATCATCCGCGATGCGTACAATAAAGTGCCGTATGCCGTGGGTCTGAATAACCATATGGGCAGCGCGATGACCTCCAGCCTGTACGGCATGCTGAAAGTGATGCAGGCCCTGGAGCGTTACAATCTCTATTTCCTCGACAGCATGACCATCGGCAATAGCCAGGCGATGCGTGCCGCTCAGGGGACGGGTGTAAAAGTCATCAAGCGCAAAGTCTTCCTGGACGACTCCCAGAACGAAGCGGATATCCGCGTGCAGTTCAACCGCGCGGTACAGCTGGCGCGCCGTAACGGTTCGGCGATTGCCATTGGGCATCCGCATCCGTCTACCGTTCGCGTTTTGCAGCAAATGTTGCCGGGCTTACCCGCCGATATCACCCTGGTGCGTCCGAGCGATCTGCTCAATGAACCTCAGGTGGATACTTCCCGTCCGGGTAGCGCGCAACCACCCACAACGCAGCCGCGTAATCCATTCCGCGACGTGAAGAACTGCTCGCTGAAACAGCCGCCTGAACCGGTCTATGCAACCCGCTTCTTCACGGTGATTGGCGAAAGCATCAGCAGCAGTACGCTGGTTAAATACGTCCAGCAACAGTGGCAGGGTTGGGGAAAAAAAGCCTGATCGGCTAACGCCTATTCTGCCAGATAAGAGTCCGACTGCTCTTTTGCAACGGACTCTTTCTTTTCTCGATCCTGATACCAGGCCTTGAAATACTTCAAAAAACTGTACGCCGTGGCATAAAACCCTGTCACCACACCCACTTTGCCCTGACGCCACGCACCGCTAAACAGATACCATTTGAAAAATGCGCCGATAGCGCTGATCGCGCCGCGACCAAGAGAGGGACGTATCGTCTGATATTGAACCAGGCGAGTGGTATATCCGTTTAATTTATTGAAAAGTTCATGCAGTGAATAAAACGTATCATGTCTGACATAGCCAGGAATACGTTCAGAACGGAGAAAACCTTCAACCTGATCGTCTACTGGCCGGTTATTAAATCGCGACTGCGTACGGTTAAAAAGACGCACCGGGTAATCCGGAGATGAGACTGGATAAATCGTTCGGACATTTTCTCCCAGAACAAACCAGTGACGACATATCCGCCACGCCATATCCGGTTCGGGTTCATCGCCCATTTTTAATTTTAAAATAGCACCAACGGTTTCTTGATCGAGTATTTCGTCACTGTCCATGCACAGCACCCAGTCGTTGTGCGCATGGGATACGACATGATTCATCTGCTCGCCGTGCCAGCTATATTTTTTGAATATGGGCGACAATCCATAACTCTGGCAAATATATATCGTTGCGTCTGTACTGCCGGAATCAACTACAACGAATTCATCCGCTATTTTTAAAAGAGGAGGAATAACATCGTGCAACGTTCTTTCGGAGTTAAACGTTAATAAGCAAACCGTTATTTTAAACATATTCTCACTCTCTCAAAAACAACATAAAATTTTTGCGCTAATACTATCGAATTGAGAAGAGGCGATTAAAGTCTTAAATCGCACTTTTAAAATAAGCGCGTTTAAAACCTTTCCTTATAAAAAGACAAAGAAATACAAAAAATCTATTTTATTTCAGTAAATTCTTTATAATGCGGTCAGATGAATGGTAGCATACGGATTCAGACATGCCGCAAAAACGTAAAATCCTCCTCCTGGACACAGGCAAAGAATGGGGGGGAGGTACCAACAGTATGCTTGAGCTTCTGAAGCGAATCAACCGCGACAAATTCGACATTACCTGTTGTTTTTACAGTGATTATAGTCGTGCTGAAGGTCAAACGATAGGCCAGGTGCTCAACAGCATTGGGATCCCATTACTCGTTATCCCTCAACGAAAGCAACCGGCATGGGCAAAACTCCTGAAAGAAGCGGGACGTGGTCTGCTGTTTTTCTCGCGTTCGGCGCGCAAAGCATTTACGCGGCATATTGATACCCTGTGGCGTATCCGGCCCAACGTCAGCAAGATCGAGACCATTTTCAGGGAAGGTGGATTCGATACGCTGTATATGAACAACCAGCCAGGCTCTAATGAAGAAGGGTATCTGGCGGGCGCAAACCTGCGTGCACGGATAATCCAGCACTGCCGGATTGAACCAGTGCTGACCCCGCCGCTGGTGAAGCTGGTGAATGCCCATGCCACAAAAATCATTGCCGTCTCGCACGGCGTTGAACGCGTGCTACTTCAGCATGGCGTCCGGCCAGAGCTGTGTACCACGGTCAACAATGCCATCGACATCCATCAGCCTTTGCCGGACCGATGCGCGATGCGCCAGCGACTGAATATTGAAGACGATACGTTTGTATTCGGCAGCATTGGCTCGTTAATCCCTCGTAAGGCCAACCACCACACGCTGGAGGCGCTGGCACAGTTCAGCCAGAGACACCCGCAGGCAAAATGGAAAATGGTGCTGGTCGGTGAAGGGGCTGAACGCGGCGCGCTGGCTGCACAAGCTGATGCATCAGGTATTGCTGAGCACGTCATTTTTACCGGTTTCCAGAACACGCCTTTTGACTATCTCGCCACTTTTGACGCGTTCATTCTGGCCTCGCAGAGCGAAGGCTTGCCCCGCGTCGTGCTGGAAGCAATGCTGCTCAACATCCCCGTGATTGGTTCAAAAGTGACCGGCACGGCAGAATTGATCGACCATGAGTCGACCGGGCTGCTGTTCCCCTGGAGCGACGTGTCGCAACTTGCTCAACATCTGGATAATATCTGGCAGGATCCTGCTCTGCGCGCCCGGCTCGCCGCAGCCGCGCACCAGAATGTCTGCAACATGTATGCCATTGAAAGCTATGTTAACGGTGTCGAGGCCGTTCTTGGCGCGCAATAACCAAACGAGAAGAACATGTTTAAATTCCTGAATGCTCGCTACCGCCACATTACCGGGCGTCATAACATTCCTTACGCTTCCCTTCCGGTCACGCGCGATCTCGTTGCGGTTGATTCCATTGTGATCCCGTGTACGGGCGCGGATTTCGTCGAAGAGGCGTTATTGTCAGCGACCTTTGCAGAGCGTTATGCCTCTGACGTCAGCGAGATTGTTATCGTCAGCGATCAGCCTGAATCCGCTTTCGGCGAACTGCCGCCAAAAACCCGCGTTGTTACCCTCACGCTTCCAAAACGTGAAGAAGGTTACCGCTATAAGCAGATCTACCTCAGTCGTCTGGTGAAGCTTAACGCTCCGTTGCAGGCGCGCGGTGAAGGTGTGCTGATGATCGACTCCGATCTCAACCTGCTTAAAATGCCAGAGATCAACATGGCGGATATGCACATCTACTCCAGCTTCCGTCAGGGCAAAATGATTGCCAAGCTGGACGGCGCGCCAGCGGAGAAAGTGCCGGCGTATTACAAAGAAACGGTGCGCCCGTATCTGGTCGATCATGTTAACGGCGCGTTTCTTGCCGCCACCAAAAAGACCTGGCGCCGTATCTGCCCGCTGTGGCTGACGCTGTTCCAGGATACCTGGGAGCTGATGGACGATACGCAGCCGCCGACCGATCAGCTGCCGCTCGCTGCGCTGCTGGACATGCTGGATGTCAAAACGGTTAACCTGGGCGACTGGATGAACTGGCCGGTCTCCAAGAAGATCGGCGGACAGGAAGCCGTTGTGCCGAAAGAGGTGATTGGCGCGCACGGCGGTTTCCCGCTTTCCGAATGGCAGAAGTATCTGGAATCACCGGATAATAAGCTGCTGTTCAAAGGTCAGGATTACACCCGCAAGGTGCGTTACCTGACGGACGAAGAGAAAAAGAATCAGTAAAAAAGGGGCCTCAGGCCCCTTTTTGATTACTTATCCCAGCTCAGGATCACTTTCCCTGACTGGCCGGAACGCATTGCGTCGAAGCCCTGCTGGAACTCATCGATGGAGAAACGGTGAGTGATAATCGGGGACAGATCCAGACCGGACTGGATCAGCGCAGCCATCTTGTACCAGGTTTCGAACATCTCGCGGCCATAAATGCCCTTAATGAACAGCCCTTTGAAGATGACTTTGTTCCAGTCGATGGACATATCTGACGGCGGAATACCCAGCATCGCGATACGGCCTCCGTGGTTCATGGTGTCGAGCATGGTGCGGAACGCCGGTGGCGCGCCGGACATCTCCAGACCCACGTCAAAACCTTCGGTCATGCCCAGCTCTTCCATCACGTCTGTCAGGCTCTCTTTCGAGACATCCACCGCGCGGGTGACGCCCATTTTGCGCGCCAGCGACAGGCGGTATTCGTTCACGTCGGTGATCACCACGTTGCGCGCACCCACATGCTTCGCCACGGCTGCCGCCATAATGCCGATTGGGCCCGCGCCGGAGACCAGCACGTCTTCACCCACCAGGTCAAAGGAGAGCGCCGTGTGTACCGCGTTGCCGAACGGGTCGAAGATGGAGGCCAGGTCGTCAGAGATATTGTCCGGGATTTTGAACGCGTTAAACGCCGGGATCACCAGGTATTCCGCGAAGCAGCCCGGACGGTTCACGCCCACGCCGACGGTATTGCGGCACAGGTGCGTACGCCCACCGCGACAGTTGCGGCAGTGACCGCAGGTAATGTGGCCTTCACCGGAGACGCGGTCGCCAATGTTGAAGCCTTTCACTTCCTGGCCAATGCCGACCACTTCGCCGACATATTCGTGGCCGACAACCATTGGCACGGGAATGGTTTTTTGCGACCACTGGTCCCAGTTGTAGATGTGAACGTCAGTACCGCAGATGGCGGTTTTACGAATTTTGATCAGCAGATCGTTATGACCGACTTCCGGCTCCGGCACGTCGGTCATCCAAATCCCTTCTTCCGCTTTCAGTTTGGATAACGCTTTCATCACACGTCCTCAGGCAATTACGCCCAGCTGTTTGCCGATGCGGGTAAAGGCTTCCACCGCACGTTCAATTTGTTCAGGCGAGTGCGCCGCAGACATCTGGGTGCGGATACGCGCCTGACCTTTTGGTACCACCGGGAAGAAGAACCCGGTCACGTAAATCCCTTCTTTCTGAAGCTCACGAGCAAATTTCTGCGCGACAACCGCGTCGCCCAGCATCACTGGAATGATCGCATGGTCAGCGCCGGCCAGGGTGAATCCTGCGGCACTCATTTTTTCACGGAACAGGCGGGCGTTAGCCCACAGGCGGTCGCGCAGCTCAGCCCCGGATTCCACCATTTCCAGCACTTTAATAGAGGCGGCCACAATCGCCGGCGCCAGGGAGTTGGAGAACAGGTACGGGCGGGAGCGCTGACGCAGCCACTCAACCACCTCTTTGCGCGCAGCAGTGTAGCCGCCAGACGCGCCACCAAGCGCTTTGCCCAGCGTACCGGTGATGATATCTACGCGGCCCATTACGTCGCAGTATTCGTGGGAGCCGCGGCCATTTTCGCCGACAAAGCCAACCGCGTGAGAGTCATCCACCATCACCAGCGCGTCGTATTTATCCGCCAGATCGCACACGCCTTTCAGGTTGGCGATCACGCCGTCCATGGAGAACACGCCGTCGGTGGCGATCAGCACGTGGCGGGCACCGGCTTCACGGGCCTCTTTCAGGCGGGCTTCCAGCTCAACCATGTCGTTGTTGGCGTAGCGGAAACGCTTCGCTTTGCACAGGCGTACACCGTCGATGATGGAGGCGTGGTTCAGGGCGTCGGAGATAATCGCGTCTTCTGCACCGAGCAGGGTCTCAAACAGACCGCCGTTGGCGTCGAAGCAGGAGGAGTACAGAATCGCGTCTTCCATTCCGAGGAAGTTCGCCAGCTTTTGCTCAAGCTGCTTGTGGCTGTCCTGGGTACCGCAGATAAAGCGAACGGAGGCCATGCCGAAGCCGTGGGTATCCATGCCGTTTTTCGCCGCGGCAATCAGCTCAGGGTGATTCGCAAGACCTAAATAGTTGTTCGCGCAAAAGTTGATCACATGGCTGCCGTCGGCAACGGTGATGTCCGCCTGCTGGGCAGACGTGATAATACGCTCTTCTTTGAACAACCCTTCCGCACGTGCGGTGTCGAGGTCGCTGTTTAACTGTTTGTAAAAATCACCACGCATTGCAATTCTCCAGACTCGGCAAATTTTGGCACATATTACCCAAACCAATAGTTCATGACGAGATGACGCCGTATCTCTTCTCGTTTTTGCAGCATAAATCACGTGTACCCCTGCTGCATATCGGTGAATGGCTGAAGACCGGGCATTGTGATGATATGATAAAGAGATTAGCGTTCGGGATGTTCCCCGGACTCCACACTTCAAAGGTTACAGTTATGATCATCGTTACCGGCGGCGCGGGCTTTATCGGCAGCAATATTGTTAAGGCCCTCAATGACAAAGGCATCACCGACATCCTGGTGGTGGACAACCTGAAAGACGGCACCAAGTTCGTAAACCTGGTGGATCTGAACATCGCTGACTACATGGATAAAGAAGACTTTCTTATCCAGATTATGGCGGGTGAAGAGTTCGGCGAGATCGAAGCCATCTTCCACGAAGGGGCCTGTTCCTCCACCACCGAGTGGGACGGCAAGTACATGATGGACAACAACTATCAGTACTCCAAAGAGATCCTGCACTACTGCCTGGAGCGTGAAATTCCGTTCCTGTACGCCTCTTCCGCGGCAACCTACGGTGGACGCACTTCAGATTTCATCGAATCCCGCGAGTATGAGCAGCCGCTGAACGTTTACGGTTACTCCAAATTCCTGTTTGATGAGTACGTGCGTCAGATCCTCCCAGAAGCCAACTCTCAGATTGTCGGCTTCCGCTACTTCAACGTCTACGGACCGCGCGAAGGCCACAAAGGCAGCATGGCGAGCGTGGCGTTCCACCTGAACACCCAGTTAAATAACGGCGAAAGTCCGAAACTGTTCGAAGGCAGCGACGGCTTTAAGCGTGACTTCGTCTACGTAGGCGACGTGGCGGCAGTGAACCTGTGGTTCCTGGAAAACGGCGTGTCCGGCATTTTCAACCTGGGCACAGGCCGCGCGGAATCCTTCCAGGCGGTGGCAGACGCGACGCTGGCTTACCATAAGAAAGGCAGCATCGAGTACATTCCGTTCCCGGATAAGCTGAAAGGCCGCTACCAGGCATTCACCCAGGCGGACCTGACTAACCTGCGCGCCGCAGGCTACGACAAGCCGTTCAAGACCGTTGCCGAAGGCGTAACGGAATATATGGCCTGGCTGAACCGTGACCGCGATATAAATTCACAAAATCATTCGAGCGGTATCAAGGCGGCAACTAAGTGAATCTCCGGGAGCTTACAAAAGTAAGTGACTGGAGTGAACGCAGGCAGCCAACGCAGAGACAGCTTGAAGGATGAAGTGAATGAAAATACTGGTGATCGGCCCGTCCTGGGTGGGCGACATGATGATGTCGCAAAGTCTCTATCGCACGCTCAAGGCGCGTTATCCCCAGGCGATAATCGACGTGATGGCACCCGCATGGTGCCGTCCGCTGTTATCGCGTATGCCGGAAGTGAACGAGGCGATCCCGATGCCGCTCGGCCACGGGGCGCTGGAAATCGGTGAACGCCGCAAACTCGGCCATAGCCTGCGCGAGAAACGCTATGATCGCGCATATGTCCTGCCAAACTCCTTCAAATCCGCTCTTGTGCCCTTCTTTGCGGGCATCCCGCACCGTACCGGTTGGCGCGGTGAAATGCGCTACGGCCTGCTTAACGACGCCCGGGTGCTGGATAAAGAGGCCTGGCCGCTGATGGTAGAACGCTACGTGGCGCTGGCCTACGACAAAGGCGTGATGCGCAGCGCGAAAGATCTGCCGCAGCCGCTACTGTGGCCGCAGCTCCAGGTAAGCGACGGGGAGAAATCCCACACCTGCAACGCGTTTGGCATTTCGTCCGAACGCCCGATGATTGGCTTCTGCCCCGGCGCGGAGTTTGGTCCGGCAAAACGCTGGCCGCACTATCACTACGCAGAGCTGGCGAAACAGCTGATCGACGAAGGCTATCAAATTGTGCTGTTTGGCTCAGCGAAAGATCACGAGGCGGGCAATGAAATTCTCGCCACGCTCAGCACCGAGCAACAGGCCTGGTGCCGAAACCTGGCCGGGGAAACGCAGCTCGAGCAGGCGGTTATTTTGATTGCCGCCTGTAAAGCCGTTGTCAGCAACGACTCTGGCCTGATGCACGTCGCCGCCGCGCTGGATCGTCCGCTGGTGGCGCTGTATGGCCCGAGCAGCCCGGACTTCACGCCGCCGCTGTCGCACAAAGCGCGCGTAATTCGCCTGATTACCGGCTACCACAAGGTACGTAAAGGTGATGCCGCAGAAGGTTACCATCAGAGCCTGATCGACATTACGCCGCAGCGCGTTCTCGAAGAGCTCAACGAACTTCTGTTGAGCCAAGAAGGATAACGAATGCGGGTATTGATCGTTAAAACCTCTTCGATGGGCGATGTGCTGCATACGCTGCCGTCACTGACGGACGCGATGCGGGCCATTCCCGGCATTCGTTTTGACTGGGTGGTGGAAGAAGGCTTCGCGCAGATCCCCACCTGGCACGAAGCGGTTGACCGCGTGATCCCGGTGGCCATTCGCCGCTGGCGCAAAGCATGGTTCTCCGCACCGATTAAAGCCGAACGTAAAGCCTTCCGCGAAGCGGTGCAGGCCCGGCGTTACGACGCGATCGTTGACGCTCAGGGCCTGGTGAAAAGCGCCGCGCTGGTCACGCGTCTGGCGCACGGCGTAAAGCACGGCATGGACTGGCAAACCGCCCGCGAACCGCTGGCGAGCCTGTTCTATAATCGTCGCCACCATATTGCGAAGCAGCAGCACGCCGTGGAACGTACCCGCGAGCTGTTCGCGAAAAGCCTGGGCTATGCAAAACCTGAAGCCCAGGGTGACTACGCTATTGCACAGCATTTTTTGCGCGAGACGGAGGAGCATGCTGAACCGTATCTGGTGTTCCTGCATGCCACAACGCGCGACGATAAGCACTGGCCGGAAACGCACTGGAGAAGGCTGATTGAACTAATGCAACCTTGCGGTATCCATATTAAACTCCCGTGGGGTGCAGAACATGAGCGGCAGCGTGCGGAACGTCTGGCAGCAGGCTTTTCCCACGTTGAGGTGTTACCCAAACTCACGCTGGCGCAGGTTGCCGCACAGCTGGCGGGCGCTAACGCCGTCGTTTCTGTGGATACAGGGTTAAGCCATTTAACCGCCGCACTGGATCGTCCTAATATCACGATTTTCGGCCCGACCGATCCGGGGTTGATCGGGGGTTACGGTAAAAACCAGCATCAGATGGTCAGCCCTACGCAACAAACGAAGGATATTAGCGCAGATGCTATTTTTTCATTTTTACAGGGCAGCCATCGGCTTTCCAACAGGGATATTTAACCCATGAGTTATGTATTTCTGCTGATTTTACTCTTTCCGGTGAAACTCCTCCGGAAGCTGTTTCGAAAAGACACGGGCAAAAACCTTGTCATTCAGACAGCCAAAATCGGTGACTTTATTAATGCGACACCTCTTCTGGCATATCTGCAAAAAAGCGATGTGTTGGTCAGTCGCAGCGTTGGTGCGCTGGCGAAGCATGATGAGACTATCGAGCAGATCTATTTTATTGAGCAGCATAAGCGCAACCTGTGGCGTAAACTGTGCTTCGCGTGCAGGATCATGAACCGCTACGACAACGTCTACCTGCTACAACCCAACAGCGTGAACCTCTTTTTTGCCGCCGTCTGCAATGCTAAAAACAAACAATTTTTAACCATTTACACGCGCAGGTGGTATCACGGGATTTTCTATCTTGCGGCTGACGGTACCGTTGAGCATGGCAAAAAAACGCTTTCGGTGTCGAACTACCTGAAACTGGCCGACCGCGCACTCACATGGCAAGACTCTCCCAAGCACGCCACAAAGCCGCTCTTTAAACCGACGACCTGGCCGGCCATTCTTGATAAACCTGACGTTATCCGCATCGGCATCAGTATTGCGGCGGGCAATAAAGCCAAAACCGTTCCTCCGGTTATCTGGAAACGGATTGTTGATCAACTCGCTGATTTACCCTGCGAGTTTTATGTCTTCGGTGCGCCAAATGAACAGTCGTGGATGGACGATATCACCCGCCTTTACGGTGAAATCCCTAATTTTATCAATCTTATTGGCAAAATTTCGCTGGAAGAGCTTCCCTGGGCCATTTCTAAGATGGACTGTTATATCGCGTCTGACTCGGGGAATGTGTATATCGCAGACGCCGTTGGCGTTCCGGTAGTCCTGCTGTTTGGTCCGTGTTGTCATTATGAACAACGTCCGCTTGGCAATGTGTTGCTGATCGGGAATGACGACAACATTTGTTCTTATGTGTTTGAAACGCGCTATTACTTCCCGCAAGAACGGGAAGCACTATTCTCTGTCACTGACTCCGCGTTACACGATCTTCAGCAGTTTATCCGTACATTACCCAAAGCCCGCTCACTGGCTAGCGCTACCGACGCTCAAGGAAACTAATTTTTATGGCTTTTTTAAGCGTCATTATTGCTGCGCATAACGCTGAAGCTACGCTGCATGCCACGCTTTCAAGCCTGCTGGCAGCCACCGTTCAAGACACTGAAATTATTATTTTTAATGACAGTTCTGAGGATACCACGCAGGCAATAATTGAAGAGTGGTCACCTAAATTTCCTCAGATCATAACGCGCACCGTGAACTTTCGTAACGTCGGCCGGGTACGAAACAGTGCTGTCGCACTGGCATCCGGTGAATATATTACGATGCTCGACAGTGACGATTGCTTAAAGCCGGGCAGCCTCAGGGACGCAATTACCTTTCTGAAAGCGCAACGTCCGGATATGTTACTGACACGTTTGCTTGAGATTCGCGATCCCCGGAAAATGACTTCAGACTGGCAGGGATTCAACCCTGTGCCATTGTCACAACATGAAGCAGTCGCTCGTTTCTTACGCCATAAAGACTTTCAGGCGCATCTCATTGGCCAGTTTATTCATCGTAGCCTGTACGAGAGCAACCCTATTCCTCCAATGTTATGTTATGAGGATTTCGCTGTCTTCCCCGGAATGTTGATGCAATCGAGCAAAATAGTCTATCAACGCCAGGGGCATTATTATTACGTCAAGCGTCGCGACAGTTTGTCGAGCAGTCTGGACGCCAGCAAAATTTCAACGCTTGTCGAATGCACGTTACAGATGGAAAGAACATTTCCGTCAAGCTACAGGCATCTTGTCAATTGCCACTGGTTTGATATTTACAGCAACCATCGGTCCTGTCTTACAGACCAACAATTGCAACTCGTGAAACAACGCGTAAAGGCCATGTACACATTGTCTTTTTTCCTGTCCACCGATGTTCGTTTTAGCTACAAAAAAAGGGTTATTGAGGCGTTATGGAAAAAATAAAGTTAAGAACTTACCAGTTAACACTCGCATTGAGCCTTATCTCTTTAGCTCTTGTGCTTGTTAATTCAGGGAAACAACGAGAGTTTTTCTATATTGCAATATATGCAAGTATCTTGGGTTTGGCATTTGAGTATAAAAAAATCTCCTGGCATCCTTTTAGTATCGCCTATCCTATTATGCTGATAGGGTTACTTAATCTTATTTGGTATGTCACTTATGAATTGCATAATGAGGGATTAAACGCATACAGTGATTATCTTGGATCGAGTAAAAAATTAATTCTGGCAAGCCTTTTGATTTTTTACCTTGACCGTTTCAAAAATTATGTAACAAAAGATAATTTTGTGAAATACTTCTTAATTAGTACAGCTGTAGGTTATACCCTTGCCACAGCTTATGGCCTTTATCAGGCTGTACAAGGTATTAATCGCGTAGAGATGGCTATAAACCGTCCAACTATCGCAGCGTATGTATATTCTGTTCTATCATTAGCCTTTGTTTACAGCTTATACCTAAAGAATAATGTGAAATTATACCTTTTGGCAGGCGTCGTAGTCCTGATATCTTTCTTCCTGATTCTTTTGACAGCCACGCGTGCCGCCATGGCCCTTTACCTGTTACTGGCTATTATTCTTACACTTTATCATTTCCGAAAAATTCACCTTAAATCATTAATGATTTTTTTATGCATCGTTGCAGGGATCATAATTGTAAGTTATAAACCATTGATATCACCTAAAATTCAACAAACAGTGACTGAGATAACTAAATATCAGGAAGGGCATGATGCAACTTCTCTGGGGGCTCGTTTTTCAATGTGGAACGTGGGTCTTATGACTGGCATTGCGCATCCACTGGGACAGTCTATTGAAAGCAGGGAATCATGGGTTCGAAATTATGTCGCAAATGGACATCAACATGTTGCAGCAGCGCTCGGTTACATTCGAATTCATTTGCACAATGAGTTTATTGAAAAATATTCACTGCAAGGCATTCCTGGACTGCTAATTTTGTGCTTCTTTTTTGTTTCGATAATAGCTTACTCTATTAGAAGTAAAAACGCACTGCTGCTAACCTCGATGCTACTTTTGCTTTTGTATGGACTGACGGATGTCATACTGCTCAGTTCAGAAGCCTTAATCTTCTTTATGGTTTTGTTTGCATTAAGTACACCTTTCACCCCAACAAAGCAGCAATAGCAAATATGCCCGCCTGGCGGGCATAACTATTTTTTGTACTGGTAAAACTCCGCCAGCGTCATCCCCACGGTCTTATCTGATAACCAGGTAAAGAGCTGCTCCAGATCCTGATAAAGCCCCTCAATCGCGGCCTCGTCTTTAAAAGTAGGGCTCCCGCCAGGCATAAATTCCGACGAATGCAGCATGAACTCTACGTAGTCATTTCCCTGAGACAGGCACTGCTGCGCAACCTTAATCATCTCCTGCGCGTTACCGCCTGCCGGGCGTAACCAGTTAACTGACGGAGAACGGTATTTACCGCGCAGACGATCGTAACCCTGCTTCAGGGAATTCAGCCATGCCGGGTGTTTATACTGGATGCTCATTGGCACTTCGAGGAGAAGGCTGTTTCCCGGCCGGGAAATGTCGTCTACGTCCAAAAAGTAGGCGCGATCGGGAAAATGCTGGTAATTCGTTCCGCCATTACCCTGCGGGGCACCTTTCGCGTTGCGCCAGTTCACGCGCGGCGTAACGGAACAATCTACCTGATACCCCAGCTCAATCAGTAACCGGGCGTAACGGCTGTCGAATGCCCAGCGCCCGGCGCGATGGCTGAGCATTTTTGTCTGGAAGGTCTCTTCCAGTAGGCGGGTCATGAACAGCACTTTCTCACGCATGACCTCGTCTGAAAACTCAATCAGATAAGGCTGCCAGCGCCAGTCATCACCGGTCAGATCGTGCTCCGGAGGGCTGTTCCAGGCATGGAGATGCATTCCTACCTCGCCCTGCCCCCGGGCTATGACCTCTTTCGCGAACTCAATGAACACCGGTTCGACGGCCATCTCGTAGTTGGTGAGCCAGACAGGCTTAAAGCCGAAACGCTCGCAAAGCGTCTGAAACCGCGCCAGGTAGCGCGCGTTTTCCGTTTTGATGACCCGGTGGTTCTGCCAGAGATTATCCCCTTCGGTATCGATCGTGATGATAAACGCTGGTTTTTTCATAATGAGTCCGCAAGACAAAATAGTTAGCGCTATGTTACGCACGCCCGAAAGCAGGAGTAAACCCTTCCAGGGAAATTCCTGACATTATGGAGAAAGAGTGCAAGTCGTTACCAGGTCTATTAGAATTGCCAACAGTACAACGCCGATAAGATGATGATGAATAACTTACCTGACACGCCTGATTTGCGCATTTTACTGATTAAACTTCGCCATCATGGTGACATGTTACTCACCACCCCCGTCATCAATTCATTGCGCCAGAAATGGCCTGAAGCCCAAATCGACGTGCTTCTCTATGAAGAGACGCGAGACATGCTCGCCGCGCATCCGGCAATCGGTACGATCTATGGTATCGATCGTAAATGGAAGCAGTTGGGGACGCTGAAGCACCTGCAAAAAGAGTGGCAGTTGCTTCGTGCTTTACGCGCTCAGCATTATCATCTGGTGATCAATCTTGCCGATCAGTGGCGCAGCGCGCTGGTTACCCGCTTCACCGGCGCACCGGTTCGGCTCGGGTTCGCTTTTAACAAGCGCAATAATGCCTTCTGGCGTTTTTGTCACAGTGAACTGGTCTCAGTCGCCAGCCATCAGTCGCTGCACACCGTTGAACAAAACCTGTCCATACTGAAACCATTACCCGTTGCCGCCAGACCCGCCGTCACCATGGCTTACAGCGCGGATGACTGGCACCATGCTCATCACAAGCTGACACAAAAGGGCGTGGGGGAACGCTATATCGTTATTCAACCCACTTCACGCTGGTTCTTTAAGTGCTGGGACGAAGGCAAAATGGCGCAAACTATCGCCGCGTTGCAGCAGGACGGCCACACTATCGTCCTTACGGCGGGACCGGATAAGAAAGAGCTGGCGATGATTGACCGCATTCTTGCCGCCTCCCCGCAGACGGGTGTTGTATCGCTGGCAGGGCAGTTAACCCTGCGCCAGCTGGCCTCGCTTATCGATCACGCAGCCCTGTTCATTGGCGTTGACTCCGTCCCCATGCACATGGCCGCCGCCCTTCAGACGCCCTGCGTGGCGCTGTTTGGCCCGTCAAAATTGACGTTCTGGTCGCCATGGCAGGTTAACGGCGAGGTCATCTGGGCTGGTAACTACGGCCCGCTTCCCAACCCTGATGCCATTGATACAAAAACGACGGAACGTTATCTCGACGCCATCCCCGTTGATGCTGTCGTCTCCGCCGCAAGGAGATACCTGCAATGAAGCTTCATCGTCTGGCCATTGTGCGCCAAAAATATCGGCCGGATGGGGGAGCAGAACGTTTTGTCTCCAGGGCACTCAACGCGCTGAGCAATCAAAATCTTGAGCTCAACGTCATCACCCGCGAGTGGCAGGGCGAAAAGCAGGACGACTGGCATATTCATATCTGCGATCCACGAAAGTGGGGCCGCATCAGCCGTGAACGCGGCTTTGCACACGCCGCGCGCGCGCTGTGGCAGCAACAGCAGTTTGATATTGTACAGAGCCACGAACGTATTCCGGGCTGCGATATTTACCGCGCCGGAGATGGTGTACATCGACGCTGGCTGCTACAGCGTACGCGTATTCTTCCCGCCTGGCGCGCGAAGCTGCTCATGCACGATCGCTATCACCGCTACGTGATGAACGCCGAACGTGAAATGTACCAGGCTCCCGAGTTGAAAGCCGTTATCTGTAATGCGGAGATGATCAAGCGCGAAATCGTCGAAGACTTTGATATTGACGCAAAAAAGATACATGTGATTTATAATTCAATAGATTCCCGCCGCTTCGTTCCGGCAGAAGAGAGGCAGCGCGCTGTACTGCGTAAGCAATTTGGCTTACCCGCTGATGCCGTCATTTTCTGCTTCGTGGGTTCAGGGTTTGAACGCAAGGGGCTGGCAAACGCTATTCAGGCTATAGCAGGAACATCGGCGTGGCTGGTTGTGGTCGGTCAGGATAAAGCGGAAAGCCGCTATCGCGACCTCGCCCGTTCATTAGGCTGTGAGGGGCAAATCCGTTTCCTGGGAATGCAAAAAGAGACGCTGCCATTTTATCAGCTTTCTGATGGTTTACTGCTGCCGACGCTGTATGATCCTTTCCCTAACGTCATACTTGAAGCAATGGCCTGTGGATTGCCCGTCATTACGTCAGAGAGTTGCGGTGGTTCAGAATTTATTGAGCAAGGCCAGAACGGGTTTTACTGTGATGCACTTGATATCCACACATTGAAGGAGGCCGTCATGTCCATCCCTTCACTGGAAAAAAATAACAATATGGGGCTTGCGGCGCGTGAACGCGTCAGAGAAGCAACCCCTGAAAAACTATCAAGTCAGCTTATTTCGCTTTATCAAAAATTACTGGATTAATAATGCGCATCCTAATGATTATTGATGGTTTACCCGGTGGAGGAGCCGAAAAAACGGTTCTCACCCTCTCCAGCGGACTGACAGAACTGGGGCATCAGGTCACCCTTTTCTCCTTACGGAAGGTGTGCGACTACGCCATTCCGGAAGGCATCGATTTTCAGGTCGTGCAGGATACCTGTAAAAAACCCTGGCGGAAGCTGACCGAGATCCCGCGTCGCGCCCGTTTGCTGGATCGCGCCATTGAGCAGGCAGAACGCAGCGGTAAATTTGACGTCGTCTTCTCGCATCTGCATAAAACCGACCGTATCGTGGCGCACAGCCGCGTGCTGGATCGCGATAAGGTCTGGTTCTGCGTACACGGGATGTTCTCCTTCTCCTATTTGCGCCATCGCAGCGGGCTTTCTCGCTGGTTTAAGCATTATAAAATTCGTCATACCTATGAAAACCGCAACGTGGTGGCGGTATCCGGCGCCGTGCTGCACGATCTGTCTGAAGTACTCGCGATCCCCCTGCGGCGCAAAGCGGTTATCCATAACCCGTTTGATATCCCTGAAATTCAGCGTCTGGCGGAAGCGCCCTTTGAGATGCAGGGGCAGAATTACATTATCCACGTTGGCCGTTTTCATGAGCACAAACGTCACGACCGGCTGCTGCGGGCGTTTGCGATGAGCAAGATTGACGCATCGCTGGTGTTGATGGGCAAAGGCTCTGACGTGAAAATTAACCAGCTCAAACAGCTTGCCGCTAAGCTGGGAATTGAAAACAAGATCGTCTTCCGCCCGTTTGAAACCAATCCTTATCCGTGGATCAAAGGTGCACGCCTTTTAGTGTTAAGTTCCGACTGCGAAGGTTTTGGTAATGTACTGGTAGAGTCCATTATCTGTCAGACCCCACCGGTGAGTACAAACTGCCCTGGCGGCCCTGCTGAGATCCTTACTGGCCCTCTGGCGCGTGGTCTGACCGCGTTAACCGACGAATCACTGGCGAAAACACTGGCAGAACTGTATGCCTCTCCGCCGGTTGTTGATCGCGAAACGATCGCATCGTTCGGTATCAACGCCATTTGCCAGCAATACATTGCTTTGGTCGACAACCAAAAATAATCAGGTTTCATATGCAAAATTCAGCGCCTTTATTAAGCGTGGTGGTTGCCGTTTATAACGGTGAAGCTTTTCTCGATCAGTTCTTTACCTGCCTTGTAAATCAACATATCGACAGTATGGAAGTCATCATCGTGAATGACGGCTCCACTGACCGCTCGATGCAGATTGTCGAAAAATGGCGCGAACAGCTGCCACAGATGCAGGTTATTGAACAACCTAATCAGGGCGTGTCCATCGCGCGTAATACCGGCCTGGCCGTTGCGACCGGCCAATATCTCTCTTTCCCGGATATTGATGATGTCTTCAAACCCGGCATGTACCAGCGTCTGCTGGATATGGCCGTCACGCAGAACCTGGATGTCGCCACCTGCAATGGCAACTACGTCTGGGAAAATAACAAAAAACCGTCTCGCCCTATCTTCCCTGAAGATAAGCTCGCCTCAACGGGCGTCATGAATGGCGCGGCATGGTTAAAAAAGGCGCTGGATTCACGTAAGTTCCTGCATGTGACCTGGCTGAATATCTATCGTCACGATTTTATTCGTCAGCACGGCTTTCGTTTCGAGCCTGGCCTGCGCCATCAGGATATCCCGTGGACGACTGAGGTGCTGCTTGCTGCGGAACGCGTTCAGTACACCAGCGAACGCTTTTACGACTACTACATTCACTCCGCCTCGGTATCGCACACCCCGGATAATGACGACACGCTGATTCGCTCAGCGCGCCATTACATGAAGATCCTGAAGATGCTTGATGCCATTAACCAGCGCTACCCGGATAAAGTGAAAAATATCCCGGCCTGTCACTGGCAAATCGCCAAAGAGGGTCTGGGAATTATTCATACCTTCGACAACATGAAGGATGAAGCGAAGAAATCAATGATAATCAAAGAGTTCTTCGACACCGGGATCTGGAAGCTCATCTGGAAAAGTGCCAAAAGCCCGCGTTTGCGCTGGCGCCTGGGCCGACGCTACTTCCGTTTAAAACGGTATCTGGCATAAGAGATAGCTTTAGCACGCTTAAATGCTTAGAATTTCCCGGCCGAAACTAAAAAAACGGATAATCGCTTGGAATTGTTGTATACCGCCCTGCTCTACATCATTCAGCCACTGGTGTGGCTGCGACTGTTGCTTCGTAGCCGTAAAGCGCCTGCGTACCGTAACCGCTGGGCCGAACGCTATGGCTACTGCCGCAATAAAGTGGCGCCGGACGGTATTCTGCTGCATTCCGTGTCAGTTGGGGAAACGCTGGCCGCCATTCCACTGGTGCGTGCCTTACGCCATCGTTATCCGTCACTGCCCATCACCGTCACCACGATGACGCCAACCGGCTCAGAGCGCGTGATGTCTGCCTTCGGTAAAGACGTGCATCACGTCTACCTGCCGTACGATCTCCCCTGCGCCATGAACCGTTTCCTGAATACCGTTCGCCCTAAACTGGTGATCGTCATGGAAACTGAACTGTGGCCGAATATGATTTCCGCCCTGCATGCCCGTAAAATTCCTTTGGTTATCGCCAACGCGCGTCTGTCGGAACGCTCGGCGAAAGGGTACGGCAAGCTGGGTAAATTTATGCGTCGCCTGCTCAGCAAAATTACGCTGATCGCCGCGCAGAACGAAGAAGATGCCGCGCGCTTTATCGCCCTCGGCCTGAAGCGCAACCAGCTTGCGGTCACGGGTAGCCTGAAGTTCGATATTTCCGTCACCCCTGAACTCGCCGCCCGTGCGGTAACGCTGCGTCGTCAGTGGGCGCCGCGTCGCCAGGTCTGGATTGCTACCAGCACCCATGACGGCGAAGAGGCCATTATTCTTCAGGCTCACCGCCAGCTGCTGGAAAAATTCCCTGATTTACTGCTGATTCTGGTGCCTCGCCATCCTGAGCGTTTTAAAGATGCCCGGGAGATGGTGCAAAAAGGCGGTTTCAGCTTCACCCTGCGCAGCAGCGGCGAAATCCCCTCTGGCAGCACGCAGGTGGTGATTGGCGATACGATGGGCGAACTGATGCTGCTGTACGGGATTGCCGATCTTGCATTCGTTGGCGGAAGCCTGGTGGAGCGCGGTGGTCATAACCCGCTGGAGCCGGCAGCCCACGCCATTCCCGTGCTGATGGGTCCACACACGTTTAACTTCAAAGATATCTGCGCGAAATTGCAGCAAGCCGATGGCTTAATCACCGTGACCGATGCGGACTCGGTGGTCAAAGAGGTCTCAACCCTTCTGACTGACGAAGATTACCGCCTGTGGTACGGTCGTCACGCCGTTGAAGTCCTGCATCAGAACCAGGGCGCACTGACCCGTCTGCTGCAACTTTTGCAACCTTACCTGCCGCAGCGGAGCCACTAATGTCAACGCGTCTGTCGGTCGTGATGATCGCCAAAAACGCCGCCGACCTGCTTCCGGATTGCCTGGCCTCTGTTGCCTGGGCTGACGAAATCGTCATTCTCGATTCCGGAAGTACGGACAATACGGCGGACGTTGCCCGTGCAGCCGGGGCAAAAGTCTTTACCGACACCGACTGGCAGGGCTACGGTATTCAGCGTCAGCGTGCGCAGGGTTACGCCACAGGCGATTACGTGTTGATGATCGATACCGATGAGCGCGTCACCCCGGAACTCCGACAGGCCATTCAAACGGTGCTTGCTGCGCCACAGCCCGGCGCGGTCTACAGTATCGCGCGTCGTAACTATTTCCTGGGCCGCTTTATGCGCCACAGCGGCTGGTACCCCGACCGCGTGATGCGCCTCTATGCCCGCGAGCGTTATCAGTACAACGACAACCTGGTCCATGAGTCTCTGGCCTGCGATAACGCTCAGGTCATCCCCCTGACGGGCGATCTGCTTCATCTGACCTGCCGCGATTTCGCCAGCTTCCAGCGGAAACAGCTGAACTATGCCACCGCCTGGGCACAGGAGCGGCATGCGCGCGGCAAGAAGGCCACGCTGACCGGCATCTTCACCCACACGCTGGGCGCGTTTCTGAAAACGCTGCTGCTACGTGGCGGCGTGCTGGACGGCAAACAGGGCTGGTTACTGGCGGTAGTGAATGCCCAGTATACTTTCAATAAATACACCGAGCTGTGGGCGCTGAACCGCGGCTACTCAGAGAAAACGTGAGCCATGAGCACAAAAGCGATTTATCCGGGTACCTTCGATCCGATCACTAACGGTCATCTTGATATCATCACCCGTGCGGCGTGTATGTTCGACAAAGTGATTCTGGCCATTGCCGCCAGCCCGAGCAAAAAGCCGATGTTCGACCTGAACGAACGCGTGCAGCTTGCCACCGATGCGATTTCGCATTTGTCGAATGTTGAGGTCGTCGGATTCAGCGATTTGATGGCAAACTTTGCCCGTGCCCAGCAGGCCAATATCCTGATCCGCGGTCTTCGCGCGGTAGCAGACTTCGAATATGAGATGCAGCTGGCGCACATGAACCGCCATCTGATGCCGGAGCTGGAGAGCGTATTCCTGATGCCCTCCAAAGAGTGGTCCTTCATCTCTTCTTCGCTGGTGAAAGAGGTGGCGCGCCATCGCGGGGACGTTACCCACTTTCTGCCGGTTAACGTCCACCAGGCGTTGATGGAAAAGTTAAAGTAACCCTACTTCTGGCACTGACGGCAGTAAAACGTGGCGCGCTGAGCGTGCTTCGTGGCAATAATCGGCGTCCCGCATGCTCTGCACGGTTCCCCCTTACGACCATAAACCTGCAACTCCTGCGCAAAATAGCCCGGCTTCCCGTCGCTTTGCAGAAAATCCTTCAGCGTCGTCCCGCCCTGCTCAATTGAGCGCAGCAGTACCGCTTTAATCACTCTGACCAGCAGCTCGCACTCCTGCGCAGACAGCGAAGAGGCCAGCCGATCGGGATGGATCCCGGCGGCAAACAACGATTCGCTGGCATAGATATTCCCCACGCCCACGACCAGCTTGTTATCCATCAGCCAGGGTTTGATCGGGGTTTTCTTTTTCGCGCACTTCTCTTTGAGATAATCCGCGTTAAACGCCTCTGAGAGCGGCTCAGGTCCAAGATGCGCCAGCACGTTGTGCCCTTCCAGCTCTTTGGTCCACAGCCATGCACCAAAGCGACGCGGGTCGGTGTAACGCAGCACCTTGCCGTTACTCATCACCAGATCAACGTGGTCGTGCTTTTCCGCAGGCAACTCTTCGGTGAGGATGCGCAGGCTTCCCGACATGCCCAGATGGATAATGATCCAGCCGTCAGGCAGCTCCAGCAGCAGGTATTTCGCGCGGCGCTGTACGCTCAGGACGGGTTTATCGCTTAACGCGTGGATCTCATCGGACACCGGCCAGCGCAGACGCCCGTTGCGAACGACAGCATGAAGAATAGTCGCGCCAACCAGATGGGGCTCAATGCCGCGGCGGCTGGTCTCTACCTCAGGTAATTCAGGCATGGTTCCTCCGTTGAGATGCAGAATGCAAAAAACCCCGCAGATGCGGGGTTTTTCAATACAAGGAGACTAAAATTATTTGATTTTAGCTTCTTTGTACAGTACGTGCTGGCGTACAACTGGATCGAATTTTTTCAGTTCCAGTTTTTCCGGCTTAGTACGTTTGTTCTTCGTGGTGGTGTAGAAGTGACCTGTACCAGCAGAAGAAACCAGCTTGATTTTCTCGCGAATACCTTTAGCCATGATTTATTTCCTCTTTAAGTACTTAGTACTTTTCGCCACGGGCACGCAGTTCGGACAGAACTGTATCGATGCCTTTCTTATCGATTACACGCATACCTTTAGCAGATACGCGCAGGGTGACAAAACGCTTCTCGCTCTCAACCCAGAAACGGTGAGAGTGCAGGTTCGGCAGGAAACGGCGTTTAGTCGCGTTCAGTGCGTGGGAACGGTTGTTACCGGTCACCGGACGCTTGCCAGTAACTTGGCAGACTCGGGACATGTCTATTCTCCAAAAATCAAATTAGCTCGAGCTTCGTATGGGGTATCGGCGCCTCGTCAGGCTTTACAGCCCGGTCATCGCATAGTTCTATTGAACTCTCGATTGCCAGGCCCAAATGCCAAACCCGAGATTCTCAAAGGTGGCGTAGTATACGCTGACTCGGCGGTGTGCTCAAGTCCCGAACAGACAAAGATCCCGATGGATCGCGAGAAAAGGCCTAAATCCAGCCACGTTCGGCAAAAGAAATGTACTCTCCGCGGCCAATTATCAGATGGTCCAGCACACGAATGTCCATGAATTGACAGCATTTGATAATACGTTCGGTAATTGCTTTGTCAGCTCTGCTTGGTTCTGCACAGCCAGAGGGGTGATTATGCGCGAGGATCACGCCGGCTGCATTCACTTTTATCGCTTCCCGCACAATTTCTCGCGGATGCACCTCAACGTGGCTCAATGTTCCCGAAAAAAGGCGGGTATGTTTCAGTACCCGGTTTTTGTTGTCGAGAAAGATCACCATAAAGATCTCCCGCTCCAGATCGGAAAGCTGGCTTTGCAGAAATTCGCGGGTCATATCGGGGGTGAGGATCGGGTCTTCTTCCTCCATACGCACGTTGTAAAATCTCCGGGCCAGCTCCGCAATGCCCCGCAACTGGGCATATTTCGCCACGCCAATACCCTCAACGTGCGTAAACGCCTCCAGCTCGGCGGTCAACAATCCATACAGTGAGCCGAAATGCTCTATCAGCTCTTTCGCCAGCGTAAATACCGTTTTCCCCGGCGTGCCTGTGCGTAAAAAGAGCGCCAGCAGCTCGTCGTCCTTTAACAACGTGACGCCATGGCGCAGCATTTTTTCACGCGGTAGCAGCAGTTCAGTCTCTTCCATGCCCGGCCTCCTTCTGTTTGCCATTATGCTGCCACAGGCAAATTCGGGGCTCGACGCTGGCGTTTCGTTCTTGCGTAGCGCCTCGCAAAGTGAATTAAGGACATCATCACCCCGTTTTAGGGATTGTGATAAAATGCCCGCTCTCTGGTGAAACCCAACAGGAAAGAATCATGATGAGCCTGGCCGGTAAAAAAATCGTTCTTGGCGTCAGCGGCGGTATTGCTGCCTATAAAACGCCAGACCTGGTGCGCCGTTTGCGCGAGCGCGGGGCCGACGTACGGGTCGCGATCACCGAAGGCGGCAAAGCCTTTATCACCCCGCTGAGCCTGCAAGCCGTCTCGGGATACCCGGTATCCGACAGCCTTCTCGACCCGGCAGCCGAAGCCGCAATGGGCCATATTGAGCTGGGGAAATGGGCCGATCTGGTTATCCTTGCCCCCGCCACGGCAGATGTAATTGCCCGCGTGGCGGCCGGGATGGCGAACGATCTGGTAACGACCATTTGCCTCGCCACGCCTGCGCCCGTCGCGGTTGTACCCGCAATGAACCAGCAGATGTATCGCAACGCCGCTACCCAGCATAATCTGGATACGCTGGCCTCGCGCGGCCTGCTAATTTGGGGACCGGAGAGCGGCAGCCAGGCCTGTGGCGACGTGGGGCCAGGGCGTATGCTCGACCCATTGACGATTGTTGATATGGCCGCCGCCCATTTCTCGCCTGTCAACGATCTGCAACATCTCAACATCATGATTACCGCGGGCCCCACGCGCGAGCCGCTGGATCCGGTGCGATACATCACCAACCACAGCTCCGGCAAAATGGGCTTTGCAATTGCTGCCGCGGCAGCCAAACGAGGCGCGAACGTGACGCTGGTGAGCGGCCCGGTGTCGCTTACCACCCCTGCGTTTGTGCGGCGTATTGATGTAACTACCGCGCTGGAAATGGAAGCCGCCGTACAGGCGCATGCTCAACAACAGCATATTTTTATCGGCTGTGCGGCCGTCGCTGATTACCGCGCCGAAACCATTGCCGACGCCAAAATTAAAAAGCAAGGTGATGAATTAACAATAAAAATGGTGAAGAACCCGGATATCGTTGCCGGTGTCGCCGCATTGAAAACTCATCGTCCTTACGTTGTTGGGTTTGCCGCAGAAACGAATAATGTGGAAGAATATGCCCGGCAAAAACGTACCCGCAAAAACCTCGATTTGATTTGCGCGAACGACGTATCGCTGTCCACGCAAGGATTTAACAGCGACAGCAACGCATTGCACCTTTTCTGGCAGGATGGAGATAAAGTCTTACCGCTTGAGCGCAAAGAACTCCTGGGCCAACAATTACTGGACGAGATCGTTACCCGTTATGATGAAAAAAATCGACGTTAAGATTCTGGACCCGCGCGTTGGCGAGCAATTTCCGCTGCCAACGTATGCCACCTCCGGCTCTGCCGGTCTTGACCTGCGCGCCTGTCTCGATGACGCCGTAGAACTGGCGCCGGGTGCAACGACCCTGATCCCGACCGGGCTGGCGATTCACATTGCTGACCCGTCACTGGCAGCGGTGATCCTGCCGCGCTCTGGCCTGGGCCATAAGCATGGCGTCGTGCTGGGTAACCTGGTCGGCCTGATCGACTCTGACTATCAGGGTCAGCTGATGGTATCCGTCTGGAACCGTGGCCAGGACAGCTTCACCATTGAACCGGGCGAGCGTATCGCGCAGATGGTGTTTGTACCGGTGGTGCAGGCAGAATTTAACCTGGTGGCAGACTTCGACGCTACCGACCGTGGCGAAGGCGGCTTCGGCCATTCCGGGCGCAAATAACCGCCCGACAAACACGCATCTCACAGCGCCATAATGCAATAACAAACCGCAAACGTCAGTTTGCGGGTCGCTGTGTGGTTGCCAGCCTGACAAGTGCTTATTTTCAGGGGTATTTTGTAACATGGCAGAAAAACAAACCGCGAAAAGGAATCGTCGCGAAGAAATACTTCAATCTCTGGCTCTGATGCTTGAATCCAGCGACGGCAGTCAACGCATCACCACCGCCAAGCTGGCGGCCTCTGTGGGCGTGTCAGAGGCGGCGCTGTATCGTCATTTCCCGAGCAAAACCCGGATGTTCGACAGCCTGATCGAGTTTATCGAAGATAGCCTGATCACGCGCATCAACCTGATTCTGAAGGATGAAAAAGACACCAGCACGCGTCTGCGTCTGATTGTGCTGCTGATTCTGGGCTTTGGTGAACGTAACCCGGGTCTGACCCGTATTCTTACCGGCCACGCGCTGATGTTTGAACAGGATCGTCTGCAAGGCCGTATAAACCAGCTTTTTGAGCGTATCGAAGCCCAGCTTCGTCAGGTTCTGCGCGAGAAGAAAATGCGGGAAGGCGAGGGATATAATACGGATGAGACGCTGCTGGCAAGCCAGATCCTGGCATTTTGCGAAGGGATGCTCTCCCGGTTTGTGCGCAGCGAGTTTAAATATCGACCAACGGACGATTTTGACGCCCGCTGGCCGTTAGTGGCAGCACAATTACAGTAACGCCATCGCCGGATGGCGGCTTCGCCTTATCCGGCCTACGAACAGGTAGGCCCGGTAAGCGTAGCGCCACCGGGCAACGCAATTAAACCCCGAACTCTTCGCGATACGCTTTTACCGCCGCCAGGTGATCCGCCATCTCAGGCTTCTCTTCCAGATATGCAATCAGGTCTGTCAGCGTGATGATAGAGATCACTTTGCAGCCATAATCGCGTTCCACTTCCTGAATAGCAGAGATGTCGCCACGCCCACGCTCCTGACGATCGAGCGAAATCAGCACACCCGCAAGCGTTGCACCGTTAGCCTGGATAATTTCCATCGATTCACGGATCGCGGTGCCTGCGGTGATCACGTCATCCACCAGCATCACGCGGCCCTGCAACGCACTGCCTACCAGATTGCCGCCTTCACCGTGGGTTTTGGCCTCTTTACGGTTAAAGCAGTACGGTACGTCGCGGTCATGGTGCTCCGCCAGCGCCACCGCCGTGGTGGTTGCAATTGGAATGCCTTTGTACGCGGGGCCAAACAGCAGATCGAAATCAATCCCGGAATCTACCAGCGCTTCGGCATAGAAGCGGCCTAACAGTGCCAGGTCGCGCCCGGTATTAAACAGCCCGGCGTTGAAGAAATACGGGCTTTTACGACCGGATTTCAGCGTGAACTCGCCAAACTTAAGTACCTGCTTGTTAAGCGCAAACTCAATAAACTGGCGCTGATACGATTTCATGGATTTGCTCCTTTGTCTTTTCAGTCTTACAGGCAAAAAAAAGGCGACTCATTGGTCGCCTTAAAATCAATTTTCTAACGCCGCTTTCTGCGTCGCTACAATAGATTCAATACCCCCTCGGGCCAACGCCAGCAAGGTGAGTAGTTCTTCGTGAGTGAATGGCTCGCCTTCTGCCGTGCCCTGCACTTCAATGATGCGACCATCTTCGGTCATCACCACGTTCATGTCGGTTTCTGCGGCAGAATCTTCAACGTATTCCAGATCGCAAAGCGCTTCGCCGTTAACAATACCAACGGAGACAGCAGCAACCATCCCTTTCATTGGGTTGGTTTTCAGCTTACCGGCGGAAACCAGCTTGTTCAGCGCATCTGCCAGCGCCACACAGGCACCGGTAATGGAGGCCGTACGCGTGCCGCCATCGGCCTGGATCACGTCGCAGTCCAGCGTGATGGTGAACTCACCCAGCGTTTTTAAGTCAACCGCGGCGCGGAGCGCACGTGCGATCAGGCGCTGGATCTCCATAGTACGGCCGCCCTGCTTACCTTTTGCCGCTTCACGGGCATTACGGGTATGGGTTGCGCGCGGCAACATACCGTATTCCGCGGTGATCCACCCCTGGCCCTGACCTTTCAGGAAGCGAGGCACGCCCTCTTCGATGGACGCGGTGCAAAGCACTTTGGTGTCACCAAACTCAACCAGCACGGAGCCTTCAGCGTGTTTTGTATAGTTACGGGTCAGGGTGACGGGACGCACCTGGTTGGCGCTACGACCTGCTGGACGCATGATGGATTCTCCGGCTTGAAACGAATGTGGCTGCGCATTATACGGATAAAGGACGCTTATTCCTATCCTGAGAAGCCCCTGAAAGCTATAATCCCCCCATCTCTCCTTTAAAAACGGGAATGTCTATGATCCGCAGTATGACCGCCTACGCCCGGCGTGAAATCAAGGGTAGCTGGGGTAGCGCTACCTGGGAAATGCGCTCGGTAAACCAGCGCTATCTGGAAACATATTTCCGTATGCCGGAACAGTTCCGCAGCCTGGAGCCTGTGGTGCGTGAGCGTATCCGTACGCGTCTGACCCGCGGGAAAGTGGAATGTAACCTGCGTTTTGAGCCCGATGCCAGTGCACAGGGCGAACTGATCCTGAACGAAAAGCTGGCAAAACAGCTGGTTAATGCGGCGAACTGGGTCAAAATGCAAAGCGATGAAGGCGAGATCAACCCGGTTGATATTCTGCGCTGGCCTGGCGTGATGGCCGCCGGAGAGCAGGATCTGGACGCGATTACCGCTGAAATCCTGGCTGCACTCGACGGCACGCTGGATGACTTTATCGTTGCCCGCGAAACCGAAGGCCAGGCGCTGAAAGCGATGATTGAGCAACGCCTTGAAGGCGTGAGCGCCGAAGTGGCTAAAGTGCGCGCGCATATGCCAGAAGTGCTGCAATGGCAGCGTGAGCGTCTTGTCGCCAAACTGGAAGAGGCGGAAGTCCAGCTGGAAAACAACCGTCTGGAACAAGAGCTGGTGCTGATGGCGCAGCGTGTAGACGTGGCTGAAGAGCTGGATCGTCTGGAAGCGCACGTTAAAGAGACCTATAACATCCTGAAGAAGAAAGAAGCGGTAGGCCGCCGTCTCGACTTTATGATGCAGGAGTTCAACCGCGAGTCGAACACGCTGGCGTCTAAGTCTATCAATGCAGAGGTGACCAATTCAGCAATTGAACTGAAGGTCCTGATTGAGCAGATGCGCGAGCAGATCCAGAATATCGAGTAATACCTTTCAGGGTGGTGTCTGGCACATCACCCATTACTTTTTCTAATCCTTATTTATCCTTACTTTCTTTGCCTCCCGCCTTATCACAAGCCCGCCTGGCATGCGTTGATAAATTCCTTTAGGGCAAATCCCCTCGCCTTAGAAAATCTCAATCGTGATCTTGCGCACAAATCGCTAACCTCCTCCACTTCATTCCGGAGGGTTTATGCTGCTTCACATTCTCTATCTTATTGGCATTACCGCTGAAGCCATGACCGGCGCGCTTGCCGCCGGACGTCGCCGAATGGACACCTTCGGCGTGATCATTATTGCCACGGCCACTGCGCTCGGCGGCGGGTCCGTGCGCGATATCCTGCTTGGCCATTATCCGCTCGGCTGGGTTAAAAACCCTGAGTACGTCATTATCGTGGCAACGGCAGCCGTGTTAACCACGATTGTAGCCCCGGTGATGCCTCATCTGCGCCGCTTGTTCCTGGTGCTGGATGCGCTTGGGCTGATTGTTTTTTCCATCATTGGCGCACAAATTGCTCTCGATATGGGTGAAGGCCCGGTTATCGCCACCATTGCGGCGGTGATCACGGGCGTGTTTGGCGGGGTGCTGCGCGATATGTTCTGCAAACGTATCCCGCTGGTTTTCCAGAAGGAACTGTATGCCGGCATCTCCTTTGCCGCGGCAGTGCTTTATGTCGCCTTGCAGCACTATGTCACAAACCACGATGTGGTCGTTATCTCCACGCTGCTGTTTGGTTTCACCGCGCGTATGCTGGCATTGCGCCTGAAGCTGGGCCTGCCGGTTTTTCATTACAAGCACAACGCGCATTAAGGTCAGAACCCGTTAATGTGCTGCTCAGCCAGCCACCTTGCCAGCCTATCAACAGGAGGCGCATGCAGCCAGTTAACGACCTGCTGCGCCTTCTCTTCACCTGTTCCCGGCAAAGCCTGCCAGTCAGCGGCGCTCCGCTGATTCAGCGCCTGCCACGACGCCGCCCCAACCGCATTCAGCGTGGCTTTTGTCAGCGGGATCCCCATCGCTGTGACCCAGCGAATAAAAGGTTGTTTGCGCACAATATTAAAACGATGCCAGAGCGATAACCCGCGCCCGGCGGAAAAGCCAGGCGTGGACTGTAGCTGCGCCTGCGTCAGTGTTAACCACGAAAAAATATGCTCGAAACGATGCGTCTGATGAAGCGTTCGCCAGCCCGCCTCGCCTAACCCCTCGATCCCTAGCCCTTGTTTTGAGCTAAGCCACGTCAACCGGGCAAAGAACTGTTCCATACACGCTGGTGAGGCATAAAAACAGGTCAGCGAGTGGTACTGCAGGGCCGGAGGTTCTGGTTTTTCCCTGTTCGCTCCCCGCCAGACAACTCGATCGAATCGGGGGATCCCCTGCCCGGCGAGGCTTATCAGAACCTGATCGCCGGGAACAATATCCAGCCGCTGCCAGCGTGTGACCGACCCCAGGCTCACCCGCCGCACCTGTTTATCATCAAGCTTTACTGGATCCAGTTCGGCTACAACGGACACCTTGCCCGTTCGCCCGACGCCAAACTGTATCCCTCGCACTTCAGCAACCTGAGCGACAGGCGTATATTTCCATGCGACAACCCAACGGCCTTCACCGGGTAACCAACCGTCGCCCGCGGGTTCATCCGCTGAACGCACCACAATGCCGTCCGTGGCAAAGGGCAATGCTGTTGTATGCCACGCTGAACGCTGCGCTTCGACCGCATTCACAGACGCGGCGGGCAGCGTATAACGCGCCGTCAGGGTGAACCCGGCTTTTGACAACGCATCCAGAGATACCTGCATCTCTTTAGGTCCATCCGGCCAGGCCCAGATAAACACGCCGAGCTGCCTGAGAAGTGCGCTATCGTTATGACGCATCATGGCGCCCGCCACTTTTGCCCGCATGTTCATCCCCCCCATCTGACGCTGGATGTGGTTTTCATGAATCCAGAACAGTTCACCCTGTAAGACGCTATTTGCCAGGGGGCCGGACAGGTTTTGCGGAACAGAGGGGATTGATCGAACCTGCGCCGTCCAGTCTTCACCTTTCACACCGTTGCCACGGCTAATGGCCCGGACAAGCTTCCCGCCCTGGTACACCAGCGTCACAGCCACGCCATCCACTTTGGGCTGCATCCAGAGATGTTGCCGGGCTCGCATCCACTGGCTGAGCTCAGCTTTACTGGCAACCTTATGCACGCCCGTATGCGCAACCGGGTGTGTCACACTACCTGTCAGAGGTGGCGGTCTCTCTTCGGAAGAGACATGACCAAAGCAGCGCTGCCACTGGTTCAACCGCGCGTTAAGCTGATCGTACACCCCGTCATCAACGTCACTGCCTCCCTGCTTCCAGTAAGCATCGTCCCAGCGTTTGATCTGTGCGCTCAGCGCTACAATTTCCTTTTCTGCTTTTGCCTGCGACCATACCGGGCATACCGCTAACCCGGTGCCACACCACAACAGCGCAAACCCGCTTATCCATCGCCACATTATTACCCCTCCTTTGCGTTGGAGGAGGTATAACCCGGTATTGAAAACGACGCGAATGGCAACGTTACGCTTTACGAGGCGTTATCCAGCGTTTCTTTTTGTTGCTGCAAACCGCAGACAAAACCTGAAAACAGCACGCAAAATTTAATCATCCACGGGAAAAAGTGTGACAAAGGCTACGTCACACAGCGGCGACGTGTATAATAAGCCCGTATGTAAGACTTCTTCGTTAACACATACAAAAGACTCTCATGGCTCAAGGCACGCTTTATATTGTTTCTGCCCCTAGTGGCGCGGGTAAATCCAGCCTTATTCAGGCACTGTTAAAAACCCAACCGCTGTACGATACACAGGTTTCTGTTTCTCACACCACGCGAGCACCGCGTCCGGGTGAGGTGCACGGTGAACACTATTTCTTTGTGAATCACGACGAATTCAGAGCGATGATTGGCAGAGACGCGTTTCTTGAACACGCAGAAGTATTCGGTAACTACTACGGTACTTCGCGTGAAACCATTGAGCAGGTTCTGGCGACCGGCGTGAACGTGTTCCTGGATATCGACTGGCAGGGCGCGCAGCAAATTCGTAAGAAAATGCCTGATTCGCGCAGTATTTTTATTCTACCGCCATCGAAAGATGAACTGGATCGCCGCCTGCGTGGTCGCGGCCAGGACAGCGAAGAAGTTATCGCGAAGCGTATGGCACAGGCTGTTGCAGAAATGAGCCATTACGCGGAATATGATTACCTTATTGTGAATGATGATTTTGATGCCGCGCTGAGCGATCTCAAAACTATCCTTCGCGCAGAACGTCTGCGTATGAGCCGCCAGAAGCAGCGACATGACGCATTAATCACCAAACTGTTGGCAGACTGAACCCACTTTCAGTATCATGCCCAGTCATTTCTTCACCTGTGGAGCATTTTAAGTATGGCACGCGTAACTGTTCAGGACGCTGTAGAGAAAATTGGTAACCGTTTTGACCTGGTACTGGTCGCCGCGCGTCGCGCTCGTCAGATGCAGGTAGGCGGTAAAGATCCGCTGGTACCGGAAGAAAACGATAAAACCACCGTTATTGCACTTCGCGAAATCGAAGAAGGTCTGATCAACAACCAGATCCTCGACGTGCGTGAGCGCCAGGAGCAGCAAGAGCAGGAAGCCGCAGAACTGCAGGCCGTAACCGCCATTGCTGAAGGTCGTCGTTAATTAAACCTGCGGGTCGCCCTTGTATCTGTTTGAAAGCCTGAATCAACTGATTCAAACCTACCTGCCTGAAGACCAGATTAAGCGTCTTCAACAGGCGTATCTCGTTGCACGTGACGCTCACGAGGGCCAGACACGTTCAAGCGGTGAACCCTATATCACGCACCCGGTAGCGGTGGCCTGTATTCTGGCCGAGATGAAACTCGACTACGAAACGCTCATGGCCGCCCTGCTGCATGACGTGATTGAAGATACCCCTGCCACCTACCAGGACATGGAACAGCTGTTTGGCAAAAGCGTTGCCGAGCTGGTGGAAGGGGTCTCTAAGCTTGATAAGCTGAAATTCCGCGATAAGAAAGAGGCGCAGGCCGAAAACTTTCGCAAGATGATCATGGCGATGGTGCAGGATATCCGCGTCATTCTCATCAAACTTGCTGACCGCACCCACAATATGCGCACGCTGGGCTCACTTCGCCCGGATAAACGTCGCCG
Source organism: Enterobacter cloacae complex sp. IR5412 (assembly GCF_049237385.1). Lineage (NCBI taxonomy): Bacteria > Pseudomonadati > Pseudomonadota > Gammaproteobacteria > Enterobacterales > Enterobacteriaceae > Enterobacter > Enterobacter cloacae complex sp. IR5412. Next base: position 123,838 of record NZ_JBMKHQ010000013.1, read on the forward strand.
CATCGCCCGTGAAACCCTCGAAATCTACAGTCCGCTGGCGCACCGTTTAGGTATTCATCACATTAAAACCGAGCTGGAAGAGCTGGGTTTTGAAGCGTTATACCCAAACCGCTATCGCGTGATTAAAGAGGTAGTGAAAGCCGCACGAGGCAACCGTAAAGAGATGATTCAAAAGATCCTCTCTGAAATCGAAGGGCGCTTGCAGGAAGCCGGTATTCCGTGCCGCGTTAGCGGTCGCGAAAAGCATTTGTACTCTATCTACTGCAAAATGGTGCTCAAGGAGCAGCGTTTTCACTCGATCATGGATATCTACGCGTTCCGCGTCATCGTCCACGACTCGGACACCTGCTACCGCGTGCTGGGGCAGATGCATAGCCTGTACAAGCCACGTCCGGGGCGCGTCAAAGATTACATCGCCATTCCAAAAGCGAACGGATACCAGTCTTTGCACACCTCGATGATTGGCCCGCACGGCGTTCCGGTTGAGGTGCAAATTCGTACCGAAGACATGGATCAGATGGCGGAAATGGGTGTCGCGGCGCACTGGGCTTATAAAGAGCACGGCGGCGAAAGCAGCACCACCGCGCAAATCCGCGCCCAGCGCTGGATGCAGAGCCTGCTGGAGCTGCAACAGAGTGCAGGTAGCTCGTTTGAATTTATCGAGAGCGTTAAATCCGATCTCTTCCCGGATGAGATTTACGTTTTCACGCCGGAAGGGCGCATTGTCGAACTGCCTGCGGGCGCGACGCCGGTCGACTTCGCTTACGCCGTGCATACCGATATCGGCCATGCCTGCGTGGGTGCCCGCGTCGACAGGCAGCCTTATCCGCTGTCGCAGCCGCTCTTCAGCGGGCAGACTGTCGAAATTATTACCGCGCCGGGCGCACGTCCTAACGCCGCCTGGCTGAACTTTGTCGTGAGCTCAAAAGCGCGCGCAAAAATCCGCCAGCTGCTGAAAAATCTCAAGCGCGACGACTCCGTTAGCCTGGGGCGTCGTCTGCTCAATCACGCGCTGGGTGGCAGCCGCAAACTGGCAGAGATCCCACCAGAAAACATTCAGCATGAGCTGGAGCGTATGAAGCTCGCCTCGCTGGATGACCTGCTGGCAGAGATTGGCCTCGGAAACGCCATGAGCGTGGTCGTGGCGAAGAACCTGCAACAGGGCGAAACGACAGCCGTTCCTGCTAACGCGCAAAATCATGGTCACCTGCCAATCAAAGGCGCTGACGGGGTGCTCATCACCTTCGCCAAATGCTGCCGCCCTATCCCGGGCGACCCGATTATTGCGCACGTCAGCCCGGGTAAAGGGCTGGTGATCCACCACGAATCCTGCCGTAACATCCGTGGCTATCAGAAAGAGCCTGAGAAGTTCATGGCGGTCGAATGGGATAAAGAGACAGCGCAGGAATTTATCACTGAAATCAAGGTGGATATGTTTAACCACCAGGGTGCACTGGCGAACCTGACGGCAGCGATCAACACGGCCTCGTCAAACATTCAGAGCCTGAATACTGAAGAAAAAGATGGCCGCGTTTACAGCGCCTTTATTCGCCTGACCGCCCGTGACCGCGTACATCTGGCCAATATTATGCGCAAGATCCGCGTGATGCCGGATGTCATTAAAGTCACCCGTAACCGAAACTAGCATTATGAATTCAACACGTTACGAGCGAATCTGCGAAATGCTCGCCAGGCGTCAGCCTGATCTGACGGTCTGCATGGAGCAGGTCCATAAACCTCATAACGTCTCTGCTATCGTCCGCACCGCAGATGCCGTCGGCGTGCATGAAGTCCACGCCGTCTGGCCAGGCGCACGTATGCGTACCATGGCCTCCACCGCCGCAGGCAGCAACAGCTGGGTATCCGTGAAAACTCACCAGACTATTGGTGAAGCGGTCTCGCACCTGAAAGGGCGTGGCATGCAGGTTCTGGCAACCAACCTCTCAGCTAAAGCCGTGGATTTCCGTGAGATCGACTACACCCGTCCGACCTGCATTTTAATGGGCCAGGAGAAAACGGGGATCACGCAGGAAGCACTGGATTTGGCTGACCGGGACATCATCATTCCGATGATCGGCATGGTCCAGTCACTCAACGTGTCGGTCGCCTCAGCGCTGATCCTGTATGAAGCGCAGCGCCAGCGTCAGAATGCCGGAATGTACGAGCGCAGCAACAGCATGCTGCCGGAAGAGGAGCAGCAGCGCCTGCTGTTTGAAGGTGGCTATCCGGTGCTGGCTCGCGTTGCGAAGCAGAAGAAATTGCCTTACCCCCACGTCAACGCGCAGGGCGAAATTGAAGCCGATGCCGAGTGGTGGTCCACCATGCAGTACGCAGGGTAAATCATGAAAGGCCGCCTGCTGGACGCCATACCGCTCAACAGCCTGACGGGCGTGGGCGCGGCACAAAGCAGTAAACTGGCGAAGATTGGCCTGCACACCGTGCAGGATCTCCTGCTCCACCTCCCCCTGCGTTACGAAGACCGTACTCAACTTTATAAAATTGGCGATCTGCTGCCCGCTATTTACGCCACCGTTGAAGGGGAAGTGCTGAACTGCAACATCACCTTTGGCGGACGCAGGATGATGACCTGCCAGATCAGCGACGGCACCGGCATTCTCACCATGCGCTTTTTCAACTTCAATGCGGCGATGAAAAACAGCCTTGCCACCGGACGACGCGTACTTGCGTACGGTGAAGCCAAACGGGGCAAATACGGCGCGGAGATGATCCACCCGGAATACCGCGTGCAGGGCGATCTCAGCTCACCTGAGCTACAGGAGACGCTCACGCCGGTCTATCCAACCACCGAAGGCATTAAGCAGGCCACGCTGCGCAAGCTCACCGACCAGGCGCTGGAGCTGCTCGATACCTGCGCCATTAACGAGCTGCTGCCGCCGGAGCTGGCGCAGGGCATGATGAGCCTGCCGGAGGCGTTGCGCACCCTGCACCGTCCACCGCCAACGCTTCAGCTCGTTGATTTAGAAAGCGGTAAACATCCCGCCCAACGGCGGCTTATCCTTGAGGAATTACTGGCTCACAACCTGAGCATGCTGGCCCTGCGCGCAGGTGCGCAGCGTTTCCACGCGCAGCCATTAAGCCCGCATGATGAGCTCAAAGATAAGCTGCTGGCCACACTGCCGTTTAAACCCACCGGCGCCCAGGCGCGGGTCACCGCCGAGATCGAACGCGATATGGCGCTGAATGTGCCGATGATGCGCCTGGTGCAGGGCGACGTGGGTTCCGGGAAAACGCTGGTTGCCGCATTGGCCGCTTTACGCGCTATCGCCCACGGCAAGCAGGTGGCGCTGATGGCGCCGACAGAACTGCTGGCCGAGCAGCACGCCAACAATTTCCGTAACTGGTTCGCCCCACTGGGGATCGAAGTGGGCTGGCTGGCCGGGAAGCAGAAGGGCAAAGCACGTCTTGCGCAGCAGGAAGCTATTGCCAGCGGGCAGGTGCAGATGATTGTCGGCACGCACGCCATTTTCCAGGAACAGGTGCAGTTTAACGGCCTGGCGCTGGTCATTATCGACGAACAGCACCGCTTTGGTGTTCATCAGCGTCTGGCGCTGTGGGAGAAAGGTCTGCAACAGGGCTTCCACCCGCATCAGCTGATCATGACCGCCACGCCGATTCCGCGCACCCTGGCGATGACGGCCTATGCCGATCTGGATACCTCCACCATCGACGAGTTGCCGCCGGGCCGAACGCCGGTGACCACGGTTGCCATACCGGACACGCGGCGCAGCGACATCATTGACCGCGTGCGCAACGCCTGTACGCAGGAAGGGCGTCAGGCGTACTGGGTCTGCACCCTGATTGAAGAGTCTGAGCTGCTGGAAGCGCAGGCTGCCGAAGCCACATGGGAAGAGTTAAAGCTCGCCCTGCCAGAGCTGAACGTCGGTCTGGTTCACGGGCGCATGAAGCCTGCCGAGAAGCAGGCGGTGATGCAGTCGTTCAAACAGGGCGAGCTGCACTTACTCGTTGCGACCACGGTTATCGAAGTGGGCGTGGATGTGCCGAACTCCAGCCTGATGATTATTGAGAACCCGGAGCGTCTGGGCCTGGCGCAGCTCCACCAGCTACGAGGCCGCGTGGGCCGTGGCGCGATCGCCTCTCACTGCGTGCTGCTCTACAAAGCCCCGCTGTCGAAAACCGCGCAGATGCGTTTGCAGGTATTACGCGACAGCAATGACGGCTTCGTCATTGCGCAAAAAGATCTGGAGATCCGCGGCCCGGGCGAACTGCTGGGCACGCGTCAGACGGGTAACGCCGAATTTAAAGTGGCGGATTTGCTGCGCGATCAGGCCATGATCCCCGAAGTACAACGCCTTGCGCGTCATATTCATGAACGCTACCCCGAACAGGCGGCAGCGTTAATTGAACGCTGGATGCCGGAAACCGAGCGGTATTCCAACGCCTGACGGTCAGCCAAACATCGGCAGCATCAGGTAGAGCTTAATGACCAGCGCGTTGACGATATCAATGAAGAATGCGCCCACCATCGGCACCACCAGAAACGCCATGTGCGACGGGCCGAACCGTTCGGTGATCGCCTGCATATTCGCGATGGCCGTTGGTGTCGCTCCCAGACCAAATCCACAGTGACCCGCAGCCAGTACCGCCGCATCATAGTTTTTGCCCATCATGCGCCAGGTAACAAAGATGGCATACAGCGCCATAAACACGGCCTGTACCGCCAGGATCGCCACCATCGGCAGCGCCAGCGAGGCCAGCTCCCACAGCTTGAGGCTCATCAGCGCCATCGCCAGGAACAGCGACAGGCTGACGTTCCCCAGCACGGACACCGCGCGTTCGAAGACGCGGTAGAAGCCCATCTGCGCCAGACCGTTGCTCAGGATCACCCCGATAAACAGCACGCAGACAAAGGTTGGCAGTTCGAAAGCCGTTCCCGCCAGCCATTGCGCAACGATTTTGCCCACGGTGAGGCAGATGGCAATCATGGCGATGGTTTCAATCATCACCAACGAGGTGATGCTGCGACCAACGTCCGGTTTTTCGAACGCGGTCGGCACCATTTCATCGTCTGGTCTGCCTTCCGGCGTAGTGGAATGTTTCACCAGATAGCGCGCCACCGGGCCGCCAATCAGCCCGCCAAGCACCAGGCCAAAGGTCGCGCAGGCCATTGCCACTTCCGTTGCGTTTTCAAAGCCATAGCGTTCGATGAACAGCTTGCTCCACGCCGCGCCCGTTCCGTGGCCACCTGACAGGGTAATCGACCCCGCCAGCAGACCCATCAGCGGATCCAACCCCAGCAGCGACGCCATACCGATGCCGATGGCGTTTTGCATCAGCAGCAGGCCCACCACGACAATCAAAAACACGCCCAGCACCTTGCCGCCTGAACGCAGGCTTGCGAGGTTAGCGTTCAGGCCGATAGTGGCAAAGAAGGCCAGCATCAACGGATCTTTCAGGGACATATCAAAATCAATTTCCCAACCCATGCTTTTTTTCAGTACCAGCAGGGCCAGCGCCACCAGCAATCCACCGGCTACAGGTTCAGGAATGGTGTACTTTTTCAGAAAGGAAACACTGTGTACCAGCTTGCGACCAAGCAGAAGAACCAGCGTTGCGGCAACAAGGGTCGACAACGTATCGAGATGAATCATAAAAGGCTCCTGTTATGCGCGTGTTCCATACACACGCGGCGTTATCCTGGGCCGGGTGATGCTCGTCATGAGCCGCCGGCGCGAAAAGTGTAATTTTTTTTTCCTGTTCGTTGTAGAAAACCTGCTCACACCGGCAGATTTTCTCTCTTTTTTTTGCTGGCAATCGTTTGCTTTTACCAGGTGGTCAGCTAAAATGCCCGCTTTTCCACCGTGGGATTGCCGCCGATGTCTGTTAACACTCTGGAGTCTGCTGATGCGCAACCGATTGCGCAGAAGCAAAACAGTGAACTGATTTACCGCCTTGAAGATCGTCCCCCGCTACCTCAAACCCTGTTTGCCGCCTGCCAGCATCTGCTGGCGATGTTCGTTGCGGTCATCACGCCGGCTCTGCTGATTTGTCAGGCGCTGGGGTTACCGGCGCAGGATACGCAACACATCATCAGTATGTCTCTGTTCGCTTCCGGTGTAGCCTCCATCATTCAAATTAAAGCCTGGGGTCCGGTGGGTTCGGGGTTGCTGTCGATTCAGGGCACCAGCTTTAACTTTGTGGCGCCGCTGATCATGGGCGGTACGGCACTGAAAACCGGCGGCGCAGATGTCCCGACGATGATGGCGGCGCTTTTCGGCACCCTGATGCTGGCAAGCTGCACAGAGATGATCATCTCCCGCGTTCTGCACCTTGCGCGCCGGGTGATCACCCCGCTGGTCTCCGGCGTGGTGGTGATGATTATCGGCCTGTCGCTGATTCAGGTGGGTCTGACCTCCATCGGGGGCGGCTACGCGGCAATGAGCGACCATACCTTCGGCGCGCCGAAAAACCTGCTGCTGGCAGGCGTGGTGCTGGCGATCATTATTCTGCTTAACCGCCAGCGTAACCCGTACCTGCGTGTGGCTTCGCTGGTGATCGCCATGGCGGCCGGTTACCTGCTGGCGTGGGCGCTGGGCATGCTGCCTGAAAACACCACCCCAACCAACAGCGCGTTGATTACCGTGCCAACGCCGCTCTACTACGGCCTGGGCATTGACTGGAGTCTGCTCCTGCCACTGATGCTGGTCTTTATGATCACCTCGCTGGAAACCATTGGCGATATCACTGCCACCTCCGACGTGTCCGAGCAGCCGGTCTCCGGCCCGCTGTACATGAAACGTCTGAAAGGCGGCGTGCTGGCGAACGGACTGAACTCGTTTGTCTCGGCGGTGTTCAACACATTCCCGAACTCCTGCTTCGGCCAGAACAATGGCGTGATCCAGCTGACCGGGGTTGCCAGCCGCTACGTGGGCTTCGTGGTGGCGCTGATGCTGGTGGTCCTCGGCCTGTTCCCGGCGGTGAGCGGGTTTGTGCAGCACATTCCCGAGCCGGTCCTGGGCGGCGCGACGCTGGTCATGTTCGGTACCATCGCGGCCTCCGGCGTGCGTATCGTCTCCCGCGAGCCGCTGAACCGCCGCGCAATCATGATTATTGCGCTGTCTCTCGCCGTAGGACTTGGCGTCTCCCAGCAGCCGTTGATTTTGCAGTTTGCCCCGGACTGGGTGAAAAACCTGCTCTCTTCCGGCATCGCTGCGGGCGGTATTACCGCTATCGTGCTGAATCTCATTTTCCCGCCTGAAAAGAACTGATCCCCACACGGCAGGCTGTCAATGCCTGCCGTGACATCTCTTTACACCATTCCCGCCTTGAGCATTGCGCATAAATCGTGCATAACACCCTTATGTGCGTTTCGCGGGAAGGAAGACCATGAAATTTATTGGAAAGCTGCTTATCTATCTTCTGGTAGCCCTGCTCATTGTAGTGCTCGCCTTTTATTTTCTGCTCCAGACCCGCTGGGGCGCATCGCAGGTCAGTAGCTGGATCACGGTGAATACCGATTACGAGCTCAACTTTGACCTGATGGATCACCGCTTTTCATCCCCTTCTCACATTCTTCTGGAAAACGTTACCTTCGGACGAGATGGCAAACCGGCCACGCTGGTCGCTAAAAAAGTGGATATTGGCTTAAGCAGCCGCCAGATCACCGACCCGCTGCATATGGACGCCATCACCCTGTTCGATGGCACGCTGAATTTATCTCCACAGACGGCGCCGCTGCCGTTCCAGGCCGATCGTCTGCAACTGAATAACATGGCCTTTAACAGCCCGAATACGGAGTGGGATCTCAGTGCACAAAAGGTGACCGGCGGCGTCAGCCCGTGGCAGCCCGAGGCGGGGAACGTACTGGGGAAAAATGCGCAAATCCAGATGAGCGCCGGGTCGCTCACGCTCAACGGCATACCGGCCAACAACGTGCTGATTCAGGGACAACTCAACGGCAAAGAGGTGGTGCTGAATACCATCGGTGCCGATATGGCGCGCGGCTCGCTTACGGGGTCGGCTCTGCGTAATGCCGACGGTGGCTGGGTTATCGACACCCTGCGTCTGAATGAGATTCGCCTGCAAAGCGACAAATCGCTGCTGGATTTCTTCGCCCCTCTCTCCACCCTGCCTTCGTTACAGATTGGGCGGCTGGAAGTGACCGATGCCCGTCTACAGGGGCCAGACTGGGCGGTAACCGACCTCGATCTCAGCCTGCGTAACCTCACCCTGAGTAAAGGTGACTGGCAAAGCCAGGAGGGACGGTTATCCCTGAACGCCAGCGAATTTATCTACGGCTCGCTGCATCTTTTTGACCCTATCCTGAACGCGGAATTCTCCCCGCAGGGCATTGCGCTGCGTCAGTTCACTTCCCGCTGGGAAGGGGGCATGGTGCGCACCTCCGGCAACTGGCTGCGCGACGGGAACGCGCTGGTGCTGGACGACGTTGCCATTGCCGGGCTGGAATATACGCTTCCGGAAAACTGGAAAACGCTGTGGATGGATCCGCTTCCGGCATGGCTGAACAGCGTGACGCTGAAAAAATTCGGCCTGAGCCGCAACCTGGTGATCGACATCGATCCGGCGTTCCCATGGCAGATCACCTCCCTCGACGGTTATGGCGCTAATCTGCGTCTGGCGCAAGACCACAAGTGGGGCGTGTGGGGCGGTAACGCAACCCTGAACGGGGCGGCAGCAACCTTTAACCGCGTCGACGTTCGACGCCCGTCGCTGGCGCTGAATGCCAACGCCGCAACGGTAAACATTACCGACCTGAGCGCCTTTACCGAGAAAGGGATCCTGGAAGCGACCGCCACCGTGTCACAGCTGCCACAGCGACAAACCACCGTGAGCCTGAACGGGCGCGGTATACCGCTCAACGTCTTGCAGCAGTGGGGCTGGCCAGCGCTGCCGATTGCGGGCGACGGCAATATTCAGCTCACCGCCAGCGGAAGCGTGCAGGCCAATGCGCCGCTGAAGCCGACGGTGAACGGGAAGCTGAGCGCGGTAAATATGGATAAACAGCAGGTGCAGCAGACGATGACCGGCGGGATGGTGTCGGCGGTGGCTCCGGCACAGTAAAAAGCCGGGTGGCGGCTTCGCCTTACCCGGCCTACGAGATTTTGGTTCCCTCTCCCCGTGGGCTGAGGGTTCTCCACAAATTAATGCGAGCACTGAGCAATCCCCTCGCCCCTCCGGGGAGAGGGTTAGGGTGAGGGGAACATACGGCTGTGGTGGTCATTCCGTTCACTTTATGTTCCT
>NZ_JBMKHQ010000014.1:0-122160 GCF_049237385.1 Enterobacter cloacae complex sp. IR5412
GGTGGTCCCACCTGACCCCATGCCGAACTCAGAAGTGAAACGCCGTAGCGCCGATGGTAGTGTGGGGTCTCCCCATGTGAGAGTAGGGAACTGCCAGGCATCAAACAGAAAGAACCCCGTACCGGAAGGTGCGGGGTTTTTTGCTTTGTGCGCGGAAAAACATGCCGGATGGCGGCTTCCCCTTATCCGGCCTACAATTGTTAAAACGATTTTAACAAAGGTGCCGCTTTGACTCGTCCTTTTGATTACCAACAAGATTTTGCAAATATAAATTTTCGCGAACATCCCGAACGGTATCAGGTTGGCCGGGGTGAGCAGGGCGTATTGATGGTCGAGCCTTATAAAAGCGAAATCCTTCCACACTGGCGTTTTAAAAATTCTGAAGTCGCAGCGCGTTCGGCACAAGAGATATACGCTCTCTTTGAAGAGTACCGCAGTAAAAACGATTTTGTAGGTATGGATATGGCGCGTAAATTCATACAAATGGGCTATACCCGCGCCCGGCGATACGCGAATCATAAGGGCGGTAAAAAGTATGATGCGGAACGACAAGTCAAACCCCTCGATCACGATCCAGTGAAAGCAGAAGCAGCCGCAGTCTTCAAAAAGTGGTGGGATAAAATTCGTGCAGACGAAGATTACTTGCAGCGAAAAAAGGCCCACCAGCAGTCCTGGGGATAATTACTGCGTCCGCTAATAATTAGATAGCTGATCGACTTCACAAAACGCAATGAAACATATTGGAAACATTTTATTTACCTAACGATTCGTTTTAAATCCGGTTTTACTGTTTGTGGGCAAAGGCCCGCAATGTGAGACAGGGGATATTAAAATGACAGAAACCGTAGCCAGTGCAGATACGGATAACACCAATTTGGCAGGTAAGGATACTCGCCGTCGGGTTTGGGCAATCGTTGGGGCCTCATCAGGAAACCTTGTAGAGTGGTTTGACTTTTACGTCTATTCATTTTGTTCACTCTACTTTGCGCATATCTTTTTCCCGTCAGGGAACACCACAACTCAGCTTTTGCAAACCGCAGGCGTTTTTGCCGCCGGGTTCCTGATGCGCCCTATCGGTGGATGGCTATTCGGCAGGATCGCGGACAGGAAAGGGCGCAAGACATCCATGCTCATCTCTGTATGCATGATGTGCGTCGGCTCGCTGGTGATTGCCTGCCTGCCCGGTTATGAGACTATCGGAACATGGGCACCGGCGTTGTTGTTGCTGGCACGTCTGTTCCAGGGGCTATCGGTCGGTGGCGAATATGGCACCAGTGCGACATACATGAGCGAAGTGGCGGTTGAAGGGCGCAAAGGTTTCTATGCATCATTCCAGTATGTAACCCTCATCGGCGGACAGCTGCTGGCGTTACTGGTTGTGGTGATCCTGCAACAAATCCTTAGCGATGAAGATTTGCGCGCCTGGGGCTGGCGCATCCCGTTTGCTATGGGCGCTGCCCTGGCGGTTGTCGCCCTGTGGCTACGCCGTCAGCTTGATGAAACCTCACAACAGGAGGTCAGGGCGCTTAAAGAAGCTGGTTCGATGAAAGGGCTGTGGCGTAACCGCAAAGCATTTTTGATGGTATTAGGCTTTACCGCCGCAGGCTCGCTAAGCTTCTATACCTTCACCACCTATATGCAAAAATATCTGGTCAACACTACGGGCATGCATGCAAACGTTGCGAGTGTCGTCATGACGGTGGCGTTACTGGTCTTTATGCTCATCCAGCCAATTGTCGGCGCGCTGTCGGACAAAATTGGTCGCCGTACCTCCATGCTGATCTTTGGCGGCATGCTCACCCTGGGTACCGTTCCGCTTTTGACGGCGCTACAGCATACAACCTCTCCGTATGCCGCTTTCGCTTTAATCATGGTGGCGCTCATTATTATCAGTTTTTATACGGCAATCAGTGGCATTTTGAAAGCGGAAATGTTTCCCGCACAGGTGAGGGCGCTGGGCGTAGGCCTCTCTTATGCGGTTGCAAACGCCCTGTTCGGCGGTTCGGCAGAGTATGTCGCGTTATCCCTTAAGTCATGGGGCAGTGAAACGACCTTCTTCTGGTATGTCACCGTTATGGGGGCGCTGGCGTTTATTGTCTCGCTGATGCTGCATCGCAAAGGAAAAGGTATCCGTCTTTAATAATGCGCCATCTGCCAGACGGCGTAGCCGGTTGTTGCCCCGGCTACGTCCCAGGCAAAATCTTTCCAGCTCCAGCCGCTTCCCGAGGGGCGGCTATCCCAAAGTTCTTTTGATGCCCCCAGGCTGATGGAGAACATCAGGCCTATTGTGGCACTTCGATCCCTGCTATAACCCTGGTGCAGCGCATACTCATTACCCGCAGCGGACATCATTGCAGACGCCAGAAAGTGCTGAGCTTTATCCTGACCCGACCAGTTATCATTAGCCATATGGCTGCAACCTGTCAGCAAAAGAGGGATTATCAGGCAAGGCGTACGCATTAACAGGCTCCATAAAAAAGCCCCGTCGATGACAGGGCTCGTGTATTACAGAATGCGGCTGATGAGGCGATCGATACGGATCCGACGTAGACGGCGAATCAGCTTGCGAACTTTCACCGGGTAATCAGCGATGCTTTGCAGATCGCGATAATGACGAACCACTGTGGTATGCGTGCGTATAAGCTCCAGCTCACGATCGCGTTTTGCGGCTAACGCATGCTGAGGATCGTGAATAAGAATGGCGTTTTCCAAATCCAGACGCCAGGCGCGTGGGTTCAGGTTATTACCGGTCAGCAGCATCCACTCGTCATCAACCCACATTCCTTTGAGATGATAACTGTTATCTTCATCTTTCCAGAGGCGCACGACGAGCTGGTCCGTGTTCACATAGTACTGTAAACGGCTCAGAAAGCGGCGCAGGTTAATCTCATAGAGATAAGGCAGTGCGCCGATGATCTTGAAAGGCTGATCTTCCGGAATGAAAAAGTCGTTTGCCGTTTTATCCCCGACAATGATTTCCACCTTTTTACCATCACGCAGCAGCTGAATGATATTACGCACCAGAACGGCGGGAAGGTTGAAGTACGGGGTGCAGATGGTGAGCTTATGCTCCGCGCACGGCATCAAATGGAAAATAGTCTTGTTCAGGAGGCTGGATTTACCCAGGCCTACCAGAGGCGTAACGGACAGTTCTTCATTATTGGCATCACCCTGGAAACGATAAACCGCATCGCGCAGCTCCTGGCGGAAGGAGCGAACGTCGTTTTTGATTTCCGGGCTTTTCGGGCGATGAGGATCGTCAAGACGGTGCACACCCCGGCCATGAACCAGGTTTTTATCAACCCAGTTGAACATGATGTCGGTCATCTGCGGATTACGGATAAGATGGTAGCGATCGTAACGGTATTTATCGAGCTGATGGAGATACACATCATTCAGACTGGCGCCGCTATAAAGGACGCTGTCATCAATGATAAATCCTTTAAAATGAAGAACGCCAAGCGCTTCACGGGTATTCACCGGTACGCCATATACCGGGATATCAATACCCGGATTTTCCTGGGCCATGCGGCAATACCAGTCAGCATTGGTATTCGAGGCAGCCGCACCAATACGGCCACGCTGAGCACGGTGCCAGTCAACCAGCACGCGAACATCCAGTTCCGGACGCTGACGTTTCGCTTCATAGAGCGCGTTCAGGATCGCACGCCCACCTTCATCTTGTTCAAGATAGAGCGCCACAATGCAAATACGTCGCGTAGCGCTGGCAATCTTTTCAAGAAGCGTCTCCCGGAAATGAGCGGGAGCATAAAAGAACTCTACATCATCAACTGACTGAGAAATCTTCGGTAGTTGAGCAAGGTGTTGTTGATGTTTATTACGCTTAAATTTTGACAACATCACAGTGCGTTTCTTCTCTGTTCATTGAAGGGTTGTCTGTACCAGGCAAACAACATAAGCGGACAATGATACCCCAGTGCCGGGAAAAGTGGGTAACATTTCCAGCAGCTTACTCTTGTTTATCCGTCGAAGTCAGGCTGAGGGACAAAGAGACAATGCCTTCATCCAGCTGGATATCAACGTCAAAACCGAGCTTCCGCGCCAGGGTCACCATACCCCGATTATTTGGCATAGTAATGCCATTGAGCCGTGACAATCCGTGATCGCGCGTATAACCAATGAGTTTTTCGAGCAGCCGTCTGCCCAAACCCAAACCTTTAAGATCGGAACGCACCAGTACGGCAAACTCCGCATCCACGTTATCCGGGTCGGAAATGGCACGCGTCACGCCGAGGATCTCTTCTCCCTCTGCGGAACGGCGGACCGCCACAATCGCCATTTCTCGATCGTAGTCGATCTGGGTCATATTGGCTAAATCGTCGTGGGTAAATTCATTAATTTCGCTGAAATAGCGATAGTACAAATCTTCTTTCGTCACCTGCGAGATGAACGTTCGCAGCAGCGGCTCGTCTTCCGGCAGGATAGGGCGAAACAGTGCCCGCTCTCCATTTTTCATCTCCACCCACTCTTCCAGATGGAGAGGATAAGGACGAATGGCGAGACGGCTTTCCCGGTCACCGACAAATGGCGCAATTTCCAGCGTCACGTCGAGGGCAGTGAATTCATTTCCGGAAGCGAGGAGCGGGTGGATGTCCAAGCGCTGGATCTCCGCACAGTCAACAATGAGGTTGGAGACCTTCACCAGAAACTGGCTTAACCCGGCGATATCAAGCGGCCTCAGAGCGCTTCTGCCGCGGATTTTTTTACTTTTGATGGCCTGAATAACCAAATAACGCGCCAGGTTCATGTTTAGAGGTGGAAGCGCGACAGCCGCTTGTTCTTCTGGCCGCCATTCAACGCCGCCTTCACCCAGCATAATAAGTGGACCAAAAACCGGATCGTGTTCGACGACCACGCGCAGCTCCTGCGCACCTGCTCGGTTAGCCATGCTCTGCACCAGCAGGCCGTGGATCCGGGCCTGTGGCCACGTCATTTTAACGCGATCGATAATGGCATCCGCGGCCTGTTGTACTTCTGTCGCGGTGCGCAGATACAGCATGACGCCCTGAACATCCGATTTGTGCGGAATATCGGGGGAGCGCAGCTTCAGCGCGACCGGATAGCCAATCTGCTCAGCGATATGTACCGCCTCAGCGCTGTCACCGGCAATCCAGGTCGGCAGTGTTTGCATCCCATAGCTGCCAAGAATGGGTTGCACTTCATGCGTATCAAGCGAAGTGGCGCCCTCTTCAATGGCCTGTTGCAATAAACTGTGTACGTCCACCGAATTTGCTGTGAGGTTGCCCGGTAGGGCAGGCGTTTCACGCAGCTGCTTCTGGTTGCGGCGGTACTCAACCATATGCATAAACGCGGTTATGGTGCCCTCTGGCGTACGGTAGGTTGGCAACCCGGCTTCACTAAACAGACGTCGCGCTTCCTGCGAGGAGAACTCGCCGCACCAGTTGGTCAGCAGGGTGACGTATTTGCCGCGCGGATGGTTTCGGACAGCCTCAATCAGCGTTCGTGCACTTTCGCTGCCTGGCGCAACCGCGCTGGGCGAATGGATAATCATCAGCGCATCAAAGTCCTGGCTATCCAGCAAAATCGTGATCGCCTTAATGTAACGATCGCTGCTGGCATCATCGCGCAAATCGAGGGGATTATCGGGAACAACGCTTCCCGGTAACGCGTCCCGCAGGCGCTGGAGCGTCTCTTCACCCAGCGTGGCCAGCTTGCCGTTGCGTAGCCAGAGCTCGTCCAGCGCCAGGGCGGCGGGAGCGGCTCCGTTGCTGACAATCATCAGCTTTTCACCGCGCAGGGGACGCATGTGGCTCAACGTTTCGACGGCGGAAAAAAGCTCGTGCGTATCCTGTACCCGCAGTAAACCGGCGCGCTGGATCGCTGCATCCCATGCGGGATCCATCCCGGAATGGGATTGCAGCAGGCGCTGAGCCGCGGGGCTGCGCCCGCTTTTGATGACCAGAATCGGTTTATTACGCGATGCGCTACGCGACGCCGACACAAAACGACGGGCGTCACTCAGGTGTTCAAGGTAGAGCAGGATAGCGCTGGTTTTGCTGTCACGCGCCAGGAAATCCAGCAGCTCATCGACGTCAATGTCCAGGCTTTCGCCGAGGGCGATGAAATAGGAAAAGCCCATCTCACGCTGCTGCGCCCAGTCGAGGATGGTATTGGATACCGCTGCCGACTGTGAAATAAAGGCCAGTTTGCCTTTACGGATCGGAACCGGGGAAAAACTGGCATTCAGCCCTTGCCAGGGCGCAAGCAGACCGAGGCTATTTGGACCAAGAATGCGCATCTGGTAGCGGCTGGCGCAGGCCAGCAGTTCGGGCTGCTGTTCAGGAGGCGAGGAAAGAATAATGCAGGTTTTACAGCCTTTCTGACCGAGCGACTCAAGCAATTCGAGGTTTCGTTTCGCATGCGTACAGAGCACGGCGAGGTCGGGAACAAACGGTAAACTTTGCACGTCCGGCCACGCCAGCACCCCCTGTACCGCTTTATAAGCGGGCGTAACGGGCATGACCGGGCCGTTAAACCCGCCAGCCAGCAGGTTACGCATCATCAGATACCCTGCGCGGTCCGGTTTCATCGAGGCGCCAATAACGGCAATGGATTTCGGACGGAGTAGCGCTTCTAACCCTCTCTGGCTCATGCAGGCCTCCTGTGAATGCAAGCGACCTGATGATTTTAAACGCTTTCTGTCTCTGTTGCTGTGACGCTACCCTTATGAACGGTTTTTCCTGCCAGATAACGTTCGCGGAAGCAGGAGAAGTGGGAGCTTAATGCGCTGGCCGCCTGGGTATCGCCCGCCAGATCCAGTAGCGCAATGGCGACTTCAGCGGTGCAATATTGACCCTCGGCATGCGCTTCTCGTAAGCGATAGGTCGAAACGCGCGACAGATCGACGGAAATCACCGGCAGCGCATCAAGATAAGGGCTTTTGCGAAACATCTTTCTTGCTTCGGTCCAGGTGCCGTCGAGCATAATAAACAGCGGCGGCTTACCGGATGGTGGCGCCGTAAGCACCTGCCGTTGTTCGCCTGCATATGATGCCGGGAAAACGACCATGGGCTGATAGTCCGGGTTTGCCACCAGGTCAAGCAGAGCCTGAGGTGGCTCAGTGCGCGACCACTGAAACGCTGCGGTGTTGGGCAGAATATCGGCGATCAAACGCCCCGTGTTGCTGGGCTTCATCGGTTCGGTATCGAACATGACCAGACAAAAGCGGCTTTTCGCCTCGCTCGGTGTAAGCGTTTCGCACAGACACACTTTCAGCGGTAAAAGGCAGCGCTGGCAGCGGCGAATACGATTGCCTCGGGCCAGAAAAGGGCGGGTTGCGCGCGCAAGGCGCTCGGCGCGTAATTGAAGTACAGCGTTATCAGTCATGGGCGAAAAGGCAGGAAAAACCCCATTTTCGCAGAGGAGAGAACGGGGCACAAGATGTGCCCCGTGAATGTTACAGGGATTCGTTTAACCAGCTGTCGAAAGGCGCCTTCGGTACTGCACCATTGAGCATGTCGATCACTTCCCCATTTTTGAAAATCATAATGGTTGGAATGCTGCGAATGCGAAAACGGGCGCTGAGTTCACGTTCCGCTTCGGTATTCACTTTAACAAAACGCATTTTCCCGCTGCGCTCTTCAGCCACGTCTTCGAAGATGGGCGCAAAGTTACGGCAGGGGCCGCACCACGGTGCCCAGAAATCGACCACAACCGGCAGATCGTCCTTGAGGAGTTTGTCCAGCGTAGCACCCGTCGCGTTAATGACATCGCCATCAAATAATTCGTGGCCACAACGCCCGCATTTCGCACCGTCATCCATCCGATCGTCCGGAATGCGGTTTAAAGCCTGACAGTTGGCACATACGGTATTCATAACTAACCTCTGATAGAGCCTTGGAACAACGGCAGAACGCCGATAATGTTTCTGATATGTTACATATTATCAGTGAGCCTGTATAAATCGACAACGCGTTTTATTCAATGGGAACAATAGTCACAGGCTTTTGTACGAAATTATGGCTATGAGCTTGCACATCGGGTAATCTGCGCGCTTCGCGCAGCGCTGGTGGAGAAAAGCATGAACGACGAAATGAAAAACAAAAGCGGCAAGGTCAAAGTGATGTATGTCCGCAGTGATGATGACTCTGATAAACGCACCCAAAATCCGCGTACCGGAAAAGGTGGCGGGCGTCCGGCGTCTTCTCGTGCAGACGGTGGCCGTCGCCCCGCCCGCGATGACAGAAATAACCGCGGCGATGACCGCAAACGTGATGACCGTAAGCGTGACGATCGCAAACGCGATGATTTTGTCCGCGACGGTGGATCGCCATGGCGTACCGTTTCTCGCGCGCCCGGTGAAGAGGCGACCGAAAAAGCCGATCACGGCGGTATCAGCGGAAAAAGCTTTATCGATCCGGAAGTGCTGCGTCGTCAGCGTGCGGAAGAGACCCGTGTCTACGGTGAGAACGCCTGTCAGGCCCTGTTCCAGAGCCGCCCGGAGTGTATCGTTCGCGCATGGTTTATCCAGAGCGTGACCCCGCGCTTTAAAGAAGCGCTGCGCTGGATGGCGGCGAACCGTAAAGCCTACCACGTGGTTGACGATGCCGAGCTGACAAAAGCGTCCGGGACTGAACACCACGGCGGCGTCTGCTTCCTGATCAAAAAACGTAACGGCACCACCGTGCAGCAGTGGGTCAGCCAGGCGGATGCCGATGACTGTGTGCTGGCGCTGGAAGATGTGGGTAACCCGCATAACCTGGGCGCTATGATGCGTAGCTGCGCGCACTTTGGCGTGAAAGGCGTTCTGTTGCAGGATGCCGCGCTGCTGGAATCCGGTGCGGCAATCCGTACCGCGGAAGGCGGTGCTGAGCATGTTCAGCCGATCACCGGCGACAGCGTGCTGGAGGCCCTTGAGCAATTCCGTAACGCGGGCTACACCATTGTCACCACCTCAAGCCGTGCCGCTACGCCGCTGTTTAAAGCGACGTTGCCGCGCAAAATGGTGCTGGTGTTAGGTCAGGAGCGCGATGGTCTGTCTGATGCGGCACTCTCCAGCGCTGACATGAGCGTTTCTATCGACGGCACTGGCAACGTTGAAAGCCTGAACGTATCCGTTGCGACCGGCGTGCTGCTGGCCGAATGGTGGCGTCAGAACAAAGCATAAGCCTTTTATGTGCCGGGCCTGACCCGGCACATTCAAACCCTACTCACTCTCTGCCGGTAACACAGGCATCCAGTCAATCGGCTTTTCGCCACGCTTTTCCAGCCACTCATTCGTCAGAACAAAATGGTTACTGCCAAAGAAACCGCGATGCGCAGACAGCGGCGACGGGTGCGGTGCCTTCAGTACGTGATGACGCTGACGATCGATAATCGCCCCTTTCTTTTGGGCATGTGAACCCCAGAGTAAAAACACGACGCCTTCACGATGCTCATTGATCAGGCTGATAACCTTATCGGTAAAGGTTTCCCATCCCAGACTGGCGTGGGAGTGTGCCTGACCCGCCCGGACGGTTAATACGGTATTCAGCAATAGCACGCCCTGGCGCGCCCAGCTTTCCAGATAACCGTGATTAGGGCGGGTGAAACCCGGAATCGTTCCTTCCAGCTCTTTATACATATTCAGTAGAGAAGGGGGAATGGCCACGCCCGGACGCACGGAAAATGCCAGTCCGTGAGCCTGCCCGGGACCATGGTACGGATCCTGCCCCAGTATAACCACCTTCACGTCGCTCAGTTCGGTGTAGCGAAAGGCGTTAAATACATCTTTCTGCGGTGGATAAATTGTCTGGCCGGCCTGCCGTTCAGCCGCAACGGTACTGAGGGTATTAATAAAATAGGGCTGCTGCTTCTCTTCTGCCAGCACGTCATGCCAGGTTAAAGGTGTTGTCATCTCGCTCTCCTGCGAATTTCATTCTCTGCCTAGCTTACCTGCTAATGCCTGGTGAGCAAAATTACCCGCTGAAAAGCGGCTAAGTGTCTCAATTTATGTTGAAAACCAGGCAGGGTAAGTTGAATTGGTAAATCATTAAAATTGATCTAAAACAAAAAATTCAGACCACACTCTTTATGTGGTTAGTGATTTTGTTGATTTAAATCAATAAATCACCCGGGTCTGAATGTTATATATACACACAACAAACAATGGTTTTACCAATTGGCCGCAAAAGGCCAGCATCAGTTAATGTAGCCTAAGGGAGGCAACACATGATTACAGGTATCCAGATTACTAAAGCTGCAAATGACGATCTGCTGAACTCTTTCTGGCTGCTGGACAGCGAGAAAAACGAAGCGCGCTGTGTAGTAGCGAAAGCAGGTTTTGCGGAAGACGAAATCGTTCCGGTGAGCAAACTGGGCGAAATTGAATACCGTGAAATTCCAATGCAAGTGCAACCAGAAGTGCGCGTGGAAGGTGGTCAGCACCTGAACGTTAACGTCCTGCGTCGTGAAACGCTGATGGATGCTGTTGAGAACCCAGAAAAATACCCGCAGCTGACCATCCGTGTGTCTGGCTATGCGGTGCGTTTCAACTCTCTGACTCCGGAACAGCAGCGCGACGTTATCGCCCGTACCTTTACTGAAAGCCTGTAAGGTTTCAGCTTCGGGGGTGGAATAAAAAAGCCGGGAATGTCCCGGCTTTTTTTACTCTTCAGTTTTTGTCTCTGGCGCAGCAGAACTTGGCTTACGGCGCTTACCAATATTTTTGGTATCGCGGTGGCGCTGCTTCACGCGCGGCTTCTCTTTTTCTTTCTCTTTTCTCTCAGCACGTTTCGCGAGCGCTTTCTTGGACGGTTTACCCGTCATTTTTTCACTCGGCGCACGTGTCGTCGGACGAAGTTCGTCAATCACACGAGCTTTTAGCGGCTCATCAACGTAGCGGCCAATTTTTTGGAGCAGCAGATGGTCGTGCGCTTCTACCAGAGAAATAGCAATCCCTTTGCGGCCCGCACGGCCGGTACGACCAATACGGTGCAGGTAAGTATCACCGCTGCGCGGCATATCAAAGTTGATCACATGGCTCACGTCCGGGATGTCGATCCCGCGCGCGGCAACGTCGGTTGCAACCAGCACATTCACGCGACCATCGGTCAGGCGCTTAATCCCTTCGGTACGCTTAACCTGTGCCATTTCACCTTCGAGATAGCAGTTGTTGATGCCAGCGTTGCGCAGCATTTCTGCCAGCTCATGCACGCGCTCGCGTTTACGTACGAAGACGATGGTACGGGTTGCTTCTTCCTGCTTCAGCAGATGTTTCAGCAACTCAACCTTATGCTCAAGGTTATCTGCGCGGTAGTACCACTGGTGGATCTTCTTACGCTCACGCGTCGATGGCGTAGCGGACACTTCCACCGGATCTTCCAGCAGACGTTCGGCGAAATCTTTAATGGCATCCCCTTCAAGGGTTGCCGAGAACAGCATTGTCTGGTTACGCCAGCGCGTTTCACCCGCGATGTGTTCGATATCCTGGGCAAAGCCCATGTCCAGCATGCGGTCAGCTTCATCGAGAATCAGCGTTTCCACCGCCCGGCAGTCGAAGTTCTCTTCTTTTATGTATTGCAGCAGACGGCCTGTCGTCGCGACAACGATATCCTGGTTTTCGCTGAACACTTCGGCGTGGTTCATATACGCTACGCCGCCGGTGATGGTCGCGATATCCAGATGGGTGTTCGCCGCCAGCTCACGCGCGTGTTCGGCAACCTGCATCGCCAGTTCACGGGTCGGGGTCAGGATCAAAATGCGCGGCGGCCCTGATTTTTTACGCGGAAAATCGAGCAAATGCTGCAACACAGGCAGCAAGTAGGCTGCTGTCTTCCCCGTGCCGGTTGGCGCAGAACCGAGCACATCGCGGCCCTCAAGCGCAGGCGGAATGGCCGCGGCCTGAATGGCGGTCGGGCGTGTAAAGCCTTTACTCTCAAGAGCATTGAGCAGGCTTTCATCGAGTTCAAGTTCGGAAAAAGTCGTTACAGTCATGTTCTACCTCTGTGTGGGGCGCTGATTATAGACGTTACGGCTGTAATCTTCATCTGTTTGTATGGATATCGCTTTTCGACCACTTCGCTTTCCCCTATGCTACTCCAGTTTCACACAGAAGGTTGCCCTGACATGTCTCAACTCAAAGCGCAGTTGCGCCGCGATGGTTTTACGTTTAAACAATTTTTTGTGGCGCACGATCGTTGTGCAATGAAAGTCGGTACAGACGGTATTTTACTGGGTGCATGGGCCCCTGTCGCAGGTGTAAAACGCATTCTGGATATTGGTACGGGCAGCGGACTTCAGGCGCTGATGCTGGCGCAGCGTACCGAAGAACACGTCACTATCGACGCCGTTGAGCTTGATCCTCAGGCGGCCCAGCAGGCAAGCGAAAACGCTGCCGATTCTCCGTGGGCAGAACGGATCAGGGTGGATTGTGCCGATGTCCTGACCTGGGCACCGGAGCAGACTGCGCGTTACGATTTGATCGTCAGCAATCCGCCGTATTTCACGCCAGGTGTGGAGTGTGGAACGCCGGAACGCGAGCAGGCACGTTACACCGGCTCGCTCGATCACAAGGCGCTACTGACCAGCGCGGCGGAACTCATCTCGGAAGAGGGATTTTTCTGCGTGGTCTTGCCCGAAAGCACGGGTAACACCTTCATTGAGATCGCTCGGGATATCGGCTGGAGTTTGCGTCTTCGTACCGATATTTCGGATACGGAAGGTCGCTTACCGCACCGCGTGTTGCTGGCGCTCTCGCCGAAAGAGGGGGAGTGCTTTACCGACAGGATGGTTATTCGCGGGCCAGACCAGCGTTATTCCGAAGATTACACTGCCCTGACCCAGGCCTTTTATCTGTTTATGTGAACCTGCGGCGTCAACACCGACGGGCCGGACGTTTCCAGCGGGTCGGGATAGTCCAGCGTATAATGCAGGCCACGACTCTCTTTGCGCATCATCGCACAGCGTACAATCAGCTCGGCAACCTGCACAAGGTTGCGCAGCTCCAGCAGATTATTGGAAACGCGGAAGTTGGCGTAATATTCATCAATTTCCTGCTGCAACATCATGATGCGGCGTAACGCGCGTTCCAGACGCTTCGTTGTGCGTACAATCCCGACATAATCCCACATGAGAAGCCGCAGCTCGTGCCAGTTATGCTGGATAACCACCAGTTCGTCCGGGTTCTCTACCCGACTTTCATCCCATGCTGGCAGGTGCGTTGTTGGACGTGCATAGGGCATGCGTTTGGTTATATCTTCCGCAGCCGACCATCCATACACCAGACACTCCAGCAATGAGTTTGATGCCATGCGATTCGCACCATGCAGGCCGGTGTAACTGACCTCGCCGATCGCATACAAACCATCCACGTCGGTACGACCATGATCGTCAACCATCACCCCGCCACAGGTATAGTGGGCGGCAGGCACAATCGGCACCGGATCGCGGGTTAAATCGATACCCAGACTCCGCAGCTTTTCATAAATCATCGGGAAGTGCTGGCGAATAAAGTCTGCCGGTTTATGGCTAATGTCCAGATACATACAGTCCACGCCAAGCCGCTTCATCTCGTGGTCAATGGCGCGGGCCACGATATCCCGCGGGGCAAGTTCACCTCGGGGGTCGAAGTCCGGCATAAACCTGGAACCGTCCGGTCGCTTGAGATACGCGCCTTCGCCGCGCAACGCTTCAGTTAACAGGAAGTTACGTGCCTGCGGGTGGAACAGGGCGGTAGGATGGAACTGATTAAACTCCATATTCGCTACGCGGCAGCCTGCGCGCCAGGCCATGGCGATACCGTCTCCGGAGGCGATATCCGGGTTAGTCGTGTACTGGTAAACCTTGGAGGCGCCGCCGGTCGCCAGCACAACGGCTTTAGCCTGGCAGGTTTCCACCTTCTCTTTATTCCGATTCCACACCCATGCGCCGACAACACGGCGCGTGCCGGGCAGGCCAATTTTATCGGAAATAATCAGGTCGACGGCGTTACAGCGCTCCAGCACCCGAATATTGGGATGGCTGAGGGCTTTGCTGACCAATGTGGTTTCAACCGCTTTTCCTGTTGCATCAGCAGCGTGCAGAATACGGCGATGGCTGTGCCCGCCTTCACGGGTCAGATGATAGCTCTCTTCACCATTAGGCTGAACCTGCGTATCAAACAGCACGCCCTGGTCGATAAGCCATTGCACGCAGTGGCGGGCATTGCTGGCGACAAACTCTGCGGCATGCTCATCCACGATCCCGGCACCGGCAATCAGAGTGTCTTCTACGTGTGAGGCAATGCTGTCCGTTTCATCAAACACGGCGGCAATACCGCCTTGTGCATAGAAGGTGGAACCTTCGCTCATCGGCCCTTTACTCAGCACGATTACGTTCTGATGTTCCGCCAGGCGCAGCGCGAGGGAGAGGCCAGCAGCACCGCTGCCGATAATCAGTACATCACAATGGAGTTCAGGCGTTGTATTCATGATGTTTGTTTAATTTACTAAACATGGTCTGGGCAGAATAGCATTGTGATGCGAGTTATCGCACGTTTTTTTTGAAGCGTGTTGCAATGACTAAACGGATGGCCGGAAGTTAAATCATCGCTAAATGACTGGAATTATTTTGCGAAGCAGATCGTTAGCTTCAGATTTTGTGGTGAAATAAAGCCTGTGTTGCGTTACTCTTCTGACGATAAAGTTAATGATTCTTGTCAGAAAGCGGGTGCGTATCGTGAACAGACTTATAATGAGAGAAAATGAACGGTCTACGGCGCGATGAACAAAAACAAAGGCGTTACGGAACTTATTGAAGAACAGACGCTCTAATTCGGTGCTTGCTCAAAGTGCAATGTTGTTAGAGTGGCGTTTCGATAACGCGTGGAATTTGGTTTGGGGAGACATTACCTCGGATGAGCGAGCAGTTAACGGACCAGGTCCTGGTTGAACGGGTCCAGAAGGGAGATCAGAAAGCTTTTAACCTACTGGTGGTGCGCTACCAGCATAAGGTAGCGAGTCTGGTTTCCCGCTATGTACCGTCAGGCGATGTTCCTGATGTGGTACAAGAGTCTTTTATTAAGGCCTATCGCGCGCTGGATTCATTCCGGGGGGATAGTGCTTTTTATACCTGGCTGTATCGTATTGCAGTCAATACGGCTAAGAATTATTTGGTTGCTCAGGGGCGTCGTCCGCCTTCAAGTGATGTTGACGCTATCGATGCAGAAAACTTCGAAAGTGGCGGCGCGCTGAAAGAAATTTCGAACCCTGAGAACTTAATGTTGTCAGAAGAACTGAGACAAATCGTTTTTCGCACGATCGAGTCGCTCCCGGAAGATTTACGCATGGCAATTACGTTACGGGAGCTGGATGGCCTAAGCTATGAAGAGATAGCCGCCATCATGGATTGTCCGGTCGGCACGGTTCGTTCACGAATTTTCCGTGCGCGAGAAGCCATTGATAATAAAGTTCAACCGCTTATCAGGCGTTGACGATAGCGGGATACTGGAAAAGGTATTAGGCATGCAGAAAGAAAAACTTTCCGCTTTAATGGATGGTGAAATGCTGGATAGTGAGCTGCTCGATGAGTTGTCTCATTCTCCCGAAATGCAACAGACCTGGGAGAACTATCATCTTATCCGCGACACTCTGCGGGGTGATACCAGCGATGTTCTCCATTTCGATATCTCAGCACGCGTTATGGCGGCCATTGAGAACGAACCTGTTCATCAGACCACGCCGCTTATTCCTGAAGCGCAGCCTGCACCTCACCAATGGCAGAAAATGCCGTTCTGGCACAAGGTGCGTCCATGGGCCAGCCAGCTCACCCAGATGGGAGTCGCTGCGTGTGTATCGCTTGCAGTTATCGTTGGGGTCCAGCACTATAATACCCAGTCTGAAGCCAGTCAGCAGCCTGAAGCGCCAGTGTTCAATACGCTGCCGATGATGGGTAAAGCCAGTCCGGTTAGCCTGGGCGTACCGGCAGATGCCTCCGCAAGCGGCGGACAGCAACAGCAGGTACAGGAGCAGCGTCGTCGCATTAATGCGATGTTGCAGGATTACGAGTTGCAGCGTCGTCTGCACTCCGAGCAGCTTCAGTTTGAGCAGGCCCAAACCCAGCAGGCTGCTGTGCAGGTGCCAGGAAACCAAACTTTAGGAACGCAATCGCAGTAATGAAGCAACTTTGGTTCGCCATGTCTTTGATGGCGGGTAGCCTGTTCTTCTCTGCTAACGCCTCGGCTGATGTTTCATCCGGGGCGTTGTTGCAGCAAATGAATCTGGCCAGCCAGTCACTCAATTACGAGTTGGCATTTATTAGCATCAATAAGCAGGGTGTCGAATCGTTACGCTATCGCCACGCCCGCCTTGATAATCAGCCGCTCGCCCAGCTTTTACAGATGGATGGCCCGCGTCGGGAAGTGGTCCAGCGTGGGAACGAAATCAGCTATTTCGAGCCAGGCCTTGAGCCGTTTACGCTCAATGGTGACTACATCGTTGATTCCCTGCCATCGCTCATTTACACCGATTTTAAACGTCTCGCCCCCTACTATGATTTTATCTCGGTGGGGCGAACGCGTATTGCCGACAGGTTGTGCGAAGTGATCCGCGTAGTCGCGCGGGATGGGACACGTTACAGCTATATCGTCTGGATTGATGCAGAGACGAAGCTGCCGATGCGCGTTGATCTGCTCGATCGCGACGGTGAAACGCTGGAGCAGTTCCGCGTGATCTCCTTCGACGTGAACGGTCAGGTTGGCAACAGTATGCAGAATCTGGCCAAAGCCAGCCTGCCGCCTTTGCTTTCCGTACCTGCCGGCGATTCTGTCAATTTCAACTGGGTACCTTCCTGGATCCCGCAAGGATTCAGCGAAGTATCCAGCAGCCGTCGCCAGCTGCCGACTATCGAAACACCGGTTGAGTCGCGCCTCTATTCCGATGGGCTATTTAGCTTCTCGGTGAATATCAATCGCGCTACGGCGAACAGTTCCGAACAGATGCTCCGTACCGGTCGCCGGACGGTTAGCACGACGGTACGCGATAATGCGGAAATTACCATTGTTGGTGAATTACCGCCGCCAACAGCAAAACGTATTTCAGACAGCATTAAATTCAGGGCTGCGCAATGATTAAAGAGTGGGCGACGGTCGTATCCTGGCAGGATGGCGTAGCGCTTGTCAGCTGTGACGTTAAAGCATCATGCAGCAGCTGCGCTTCGCGAGCCGGTTGCGGCAGCCGCGTATTGAATAAGCTGGGGCCGCAAACGTCGCACACTATTGCTGTGTCGAGCGATCAGCCGCTGGTGGCAGGGCAAAAAGTGGAGCTCGGCATCGCTGAAGGCAGCCTGCTCACTTCCGCCATACTGGTTTACCTTTCTCCGCTCGCCGGACTTTTCGTGATGGGCGGGGTTTTCCAGATGCTGTTCGGCACAGATTTGGCCGCCATGTGCGGTGCCGCCTTGGGCGGTGTGGGCGGGTTCTGGCTTGCTAAAGGCGTTTCCCCAAGGCTTACCGCCCGGGAAGCCTGGCAGCCCGTCATTCTCAGCGTTGCACTGGCACCCGACCAACTTCGTGTTGAGACGCTCTCTTCTGAGGCCCGGTGATCTGCCGGGCTTTATTATTATTTACATCGCAATAAAGTAAACGCCGTCTCTTCGCGCTATACCTGACTCTAAGTGCATTTCCAGCAGACGAGGTTGTAGTGTAGAATGCTGCGTTTTCGCACTGAAAAACGTCAGGCTAAGAACAGCGGCCTCCAGGAATTCGTAAGGCATAATTATTTAACTATATGAAGAACATACGTAACTTTTCGATCATTGCTCACATTGACCACGGTAAGTCGACGCTGTCTGACCGTATTATCCAGATTTGCGGTGGCCTGTCTGATCGTGAAATGGCAGCCCAGGTTCTGGACTCCATGGACCTGGAACGCGAACGCGGTATTACCATTA
Source organism: Enterobacter cloacae complex sp. IR5412 (assembly GCF_049237385.1). Classification (NCBI taxonomy): domain Bacteria; kingdom Pseudomonadati; phylum Pseudomonadota; class Gammaproteobacteria; order Enterobacterales; family Enterobacteriaceae; genus Enterobacter; species Enterobacter cloacae complex sp. IR5412. Next base: position 17,887 of record NZ_JBMKHQ010000014.1, read on the forward strand.
AAGCCCAGAGCGTGACGCTCGACTATAAGGCTTCCGATGGTGAAACCTACCAGCTGAACTTTATCGACACCCCAGGGCACGTTGACTTCTCTTATGAAGTGTCACGCTCGCTGGCGGCCTGCGAAGGCGCGCTGCTGGTGGTGGATGCCGGGCAGGGCGTAGAGGCCCAGACGCTGGCAAACTGCTATACCGCCATGGAAATGGATCTCGAAGTGGTGCCGGTTCTGAATAAAATCGACCTGCCAGCCGCCGATCCTGAGCGCGTAGCGGAAGAAATTGAAGACATCGTCGGTATCGATGCGACCGATGCAGTGCGCTGCTCGGCAAAAACCGGCGTAGGTGTTCCGGATGTACTGGAACGTCTGGTGCGTGACATTCCGCCGCCGGAAGGTGACCCGGATGCGCCGCTACAGGCGCTGATCATCGACTCCTGGTTTGATAACTACCTGGGTGTTGTCTCGCTGGTGCGTATTAAAAACGGTACCATGCGTAAAGGCGACAAAATCAAGGTCATGAGCACCGGGCAGGTCTACAACGCTGACCGCCTTGGCATTTTCACGCCAAAACAGGTTGACCGTACCGAACTGAAATGCGGCGAAGTGGGTTGGCTGGTCTGTGCAATTAAAGACATCCTCGGCGCGCCAGTGGGCGATACCCTGACCGGCGCACGTAATCCGGCAGATAAAGCGCTGCCAGGCTTCAAAAAGGTGAAACCGCAGGTTTATGCGGGTCTGTTCCCGGTCAGCTCCGACGATTACGAAAACTTCCGCGATGCGCTCGGAAAGCTGAGCCTCAATGATGCTTCCCTGTTCTATGAGCCAGAAAGCTCAACGGCGCTGGGCTTCGGCTTCCGCTGTGGCTTCCTCGGTCTGCTGCACATGGAGATCATTCAGGAACGTCTGGAGCGTGAATACGATCTGGATCTGATCACCACCGCCCCGACGGTTGTCTACGAAGTAGAAACCACGTCGAAAGAGGTCATCTACGTCGACAGCCCTTCCAAGCTCCCGCCGCTGAATAATATTCAGGAACTGCGCGAGCCTATCGCAGAGTGTCACATGCTGCTGCCGCAGGAGTTCCTCGGCAACGTGATCACCCTGTGTATTGAGAAGCGTGGCGTGCAGACCAACATGGTGTACCACGGTAACCAGGTGGCGCTGACCTATGAAATTCCGATGGCGGAAGTGGTGCTCGACTTCTTCGACCGTCTGAAGTCTACCTCCCGTGGCTATGCGTCACTGGACTACAACTTCAAACGCTTCCAGGCCTCGAACATGGTTCGCGTGGACGTGCTGATCAACGGCGAGCGAGTTGATGCCCTGGCGCTGATCACCCACAACGATAACGCACCGTACCGTGGTCGTGAGCTGGTTGAGAAGATGAAAGAGCTGATCCCGCGTCAGCAGTTTGACATTGCGATTCAGGCGGCCATTGGTAACCACATCATTGCCCGTTCAACCGTGAAGCAGCTGCGTAAAAACGTTCTGGCTAAGTGCTACGGCGGCGACGTCAGCCGTAAGAAAAAGCTGTTGCAGAAGCAGAAAGAAGGTAAGAAGCGTATGAAGCAGGTCGGTAACGTTGAGCTGCCGCAGGAAGCATTCCTTGCCATCCTTCATGTTGGTAAAGACGGAAACGGTAAATAACCTTAAGGAGTTGGCATGGCGAACATGTTTGCCCTGATCCTGGTCATCGCTACCCTGGTAACAGGTCTGTTATGGTGCCTGGATAAGTTTATCTTCGCCCCAAAACGCCGTGAACGTCAGGCTGCCGCGCAGGCTGCCGCGGGCGATACGCTGGACGCGAAAACCCTGAAAAAAGTCGGCCCAAAACCGGGCTGGCTGGAAACAGGGGCATCGGTCTTCCCGGTGCTGGCGATTGTGCTGGTGGTGCGTTCATTTATCTATGAACCGTTCCAGATCCCGTCAGGATCGATGATGCCAACGCTGCTGATCGGTGATTTCATTCTGGTTGAGAAGTTTGCCTATGGCATCAAAGATCCGATCTACCAGAAAACGCTGATCGAAACGGGTCATCCGAAACGTGGCGACATCGTGGTGTTTAAATATCCGGAAGATCCACGGCTGGATTATATTAAACGCGCGGTAGGTCTGCCGGGCGATAAAGTAACCTACGATCCGATAGCGAAGGAAGTGAGGATTCAGCCAGGCTGTAGCTCTGGAACTGCATGTGAAAATGCGCTGCCAGTCACTTACTCCAACGTTGAGCCAGGTGATTTTGTGCAGACCTTCGCCCGCCGTAATGGCGGTGAAGCGACCAGCGGATTCTTCCAGGTGCCAAAAGGTGAAACCAAAGAGAACGGTATTCGTCTGGTTGAACGCAAAGAGACGCTGGGCGATGTCACTCACCGCATTCTGACCGTGCCAATCGCACAGGACCAGCTGGCAATGTACTACCAGCAGCCAGGCCAGCAGCTGGCGACCTGGATTGTGCCGCCGGGACACTACTTCATGATGGGTGACAACCGCGATAACTCTGCGGACAGCCGTTACTGGGGCTTTGTGCCGGAAGCGAATCTGGTCGGTAAAGCAACCGCTATCTGGATGAGTTTCGAGAAGCAGGAAGGCGAGTGGCCGACCGGCGTTCGCCTGAATCGTATTGGCGGAATTCATTAATTTTCGTCAAAAATAACACGTAGCGGCTTTTATTCGCCGCTACGTGAATTATTTCAGCGATAAATCTCTTTGAACTAACGACATCCCCTGTCGTTGCGTATAGAATATTCCCCCGAAGTTTAAGGTTGGCCCTGCAAGGGTGCCACGGCACACGAAACCGCGTTGGTTTTCTCAGGTCGGTTTCGTGTGCTGCATTTTTGACGCATTCATTTATTGGTATCGCATGAACCCCATCGTAATTAATCGGCTTCAACGGAAGCTGGGCTACACTTTTCATCATCAGGAGTTGTTGCAACAGGCATTAACCCATCGCAGTGCCAGCAGCAAACATAATGAGCGTCTCGAGTTTTTAGGCGACTCTATTTTAAGTTTCGTGATTGCAAATGCGCTTTATCATCGTTTTCCGCGTGTGGATGAAGGTGATATGAGCCGCATGCGCGCCACGCTGGTGCGTGGCAACACCCTCGCTGAAATCGCACGCGAGTTTGAGCTGGGTGAGTGTCTGCGTCTGGGGCCGGGTGAGCTGAAAAGTGGTGGGTTCCGTCGTGAATCCATTCTTGCCGATACGGTCGAGGCATTAATCGGTGGCGTGTTCCTGGACAGCGATATCCAGACCGTAGAAAAGCTGATCCTGAACTGGTATCAGACCCGTCTGGACGAAATCAGCCCGGGCGATAAACAAAAAGATCCGAAAACGCGTCTGCAAGAATATTTGCAGGGTCGTCACCTCCCGCTGCCATCCTATCTGGTGGTGCAGGTACGTGGCGAAGCGCACGATCAGGAATTTACCATCCATTGCCAGGTCAGTGGCCTGAGTGAACCGGTGGTCGGCACGGGTTCAAGCCGTCGTAAGGCTGAACAGGCTGCCGCCGAACAGGCGTTAAAAATGCTGGAGCTGGAATGAGCGAAGAAAAAACGTATTGCGGATTTATTGCCATCGTCGGACGTCCGAACGTTGGCAAATCCACCCTGTTGAATAATCTGCTTGGACAGAAGATTTCCATTACCTCGCGTAAGGCGCAGACCACGCGTCACCGCATCGTTGGTATCCATACTGAAGGCGCGTATCAGGCGATCTACGTCGATACCCCGGGCCTGCACATGGAAGAGAAGCGTGCCATCAACCGTCTGATGAACAAGGCGGCGAGCAGCTCCATTGGCGATGTAGAGCTGGTGATTTTCGTTGTGGAAGGCACCCGCTGGACGCCGGACGACGAAATGGTCCTGAACAAGCTGCGTGACGGCAAAACGCCGGTGATCCTCGCGGTCAATAAAGTGGACAACGTGCAGGAAAAAGCCGATCTGCTGCCGCATCTGCAATGGCTGGGCAGCCAGATGAACTTCCTGGACATCGTCCCGCTGTCTGCGGAAACGGGTCTGAACGTCGATACCATCGCGGGCATCGTGCGTAAACATCTGCCGGAAGCGACTCATCACTTCCCGGAAGACTACATCACCGATCGCTCTCAGCGTTTTATGGCGTCTGAAATCATCCGTGAGAAGCTGATGCGTTTCCTGGGCGCTGAACTGCCGTACTCTGTGACGGTGGAGATCGAGCGTTTCCAGAGCAACGAGCGTGGCGGCTACGATATTAACGGTCTGATCCTCGTTGAGCGTGAAGGTCAGAAGAAGATGGTGATCGGCAATAAAGGTGCCAAGATCAAAACTATCGGAATCGAAGCCCGTAAAGACATGATGGACATGTTTGAAGCACCGGTTCACCTGGAACTGTGGGTGAAAGTGAAATCTGGCTGGGCCGATGATGAGCGTGCGCTGCGCAGCCTCGGTTACGGCGAAGATCAGTAACCTAAGACGACGAGCATATGGATGGATGGCAGCGCGCCTTTGTCCTGCATAGTCGTCCCTGGAGCGAAACCAGCCTGATGCTGGACGTCTTCACGGAAGAGTCCGGTCGCGTGCGCCTTGTTGCCAAAGGCGCACGTTCCAGACGTTCTAATCTGAAAGGTGCCTTGCAGCCTTTCACCCCGCTGCTGGTCCGCTTTGGCGGGCGAGGGGAAGTCAAAACCCTGCGCAGTGCTGAAGCCGTCTCCCTGGCGCTTCCTCTTTCTGGTATCACGCTCTACAGCGGTTTGTATGTCAACGAACTCATTTCACGGGTTCTTGAACATGAGACCCGCTTCTCTGAACTTTTCTTTGATTACCTGCACTGTATTCAGGCACTTGCTGGCGCAACCGGCACCCCTGAGCCTGTGCTGCGTCGTTTCGAACTGGCGCTGCTCGGGCACCTTGGTTACGGCGTTGATTTTCTGCACTGTGCGGGAAGCGGAGACGAGGTAGAAGACACCATGACCTATCGCTATCGTGAGGAAAAGGGCTTTATTGCCAGTGTCGTCGTCGATAACAGCACTTTTACCGGGCGCCAGCTCAGAGCACTGTATGAACGCGAGTTCCCGGACGCCGACACCCTGCGTGCGGCAAAACGCTTTACCCGAATCGCGCTCAAGCCGTATCTTGGGGGCAAACCTTTAAAGAGCCGCGAATTATTCAGGCAGTTTATGCCGAAACGCTAATGTTTTACCCCTCACCCCAGCCCTCTCCCGGAGGGAGAGGGAGAAGGTAAATGACCAAAAATACCGAGGATTGTCATGGCTGAATTACTGTTAGGCGTCAATATCGATCACATCGCCACGTTACGTAATGCACGCGGTACCGCGTATCCCGATCCGGTTCAGGCGGCATTTATCGCTGAGCAGGCTGGCGCCGACGGCATTACCGTCCACCTGCGTGAAGATCGTCGCCACATCACTGACCGCGACGTGCGCATCCTGCGTCAGACGCTGGATACCCGCATGAACCTGGAGATGGCGGTGACAGAAGAGATGCTGGCGATTGCCTGCGAGACCAAACCGCATTTCTGCTGCCTGGTGCCGGAAAAGCGTCAGGAAGTGACCACCGAAGGCGGTCTCGATGTGGCCGGGCAGCTCGACAAAATGCGCGATGCCTGCAAACGCCTGGCGGATGCCGGTATCCTGGTATCTTTATTTATCGACGCTGATTTCACCCAGATTAAAGCCGCTGCCGACGTGGGTGCGCCGTATATTGAAATTCACACCGGCTGCTATGCCGATGCCGAAAACGACGCAGCGCAGGCGAAAGAGCTGGAGCGAATCGCCAAAGCGGCAATCTACGCCGCGAGCCTGGGACTGAAGGTTAACGCCGGACACGGCCTGACCTATCACAACGTAAAAGCCATTGCTGCCCTGCCGGAAATGCATGAGCTGAACATTGGCCACGCCATTATTGGTCGTGCGGTGATGAGCGGCCTGAAAGAGGCGGTGTCCGAGATGAAGCGCCTGATGCTGGAAGCGCGTCAGTAATGGCTATTCTGGGCTTAGGCACCGACATCGTTGAAATAGCCCGCATTGAAGCGGTGATCGCCCGCAGCGGCGATCGCCTCGCAAGACGCGTGCTGAGCGATAACGAATGGGCTATCTGGGAGGCGCATCAACAGCCGGTGCGCTTTCTGGCAAAGCGCTTCGCGGTAAAAGAGGCGGCGGCGAAAGCGTTCGGCACGGGCATTCGTAACGGCCTGGCGTTTAACCAGTTTGAAGTGTTTAACGATGAGCTGGGTAAGCCACGTCTGCGCTTATGGGGCGAGGCGCTTAAGCTGGCGGAAAAGCTGGGCGTGGCGCGCATGCACGTAACGCTTGCAGATGAACGCCACTATGCCTGTGCGACGGTGATTATTGAGAGTTAAATTTTGTCCGCATGGTGCATCAGGACAAACTTATCCCACAACTGTTCTTCATTCTCGACGTGTGCCGGATCTTTTAAGATCGTATTGGGAATTGGGCACACCTTCTGGCAGGTCGGCGTTTCATAGTGGCCGATGCATTCGGTGCAGCGGTCGCTGTTAATCTCATAAATGCTGTCGCCCATCGAAATCGCCTGGTTCGGGCATTCGGGTTCGCACATATCGCAGTTGATGCATTTTTTGGTGATTAACAGCGCCATCAGGAAATTCTCAGAAACATCACAAACAGGGCGGGCATTATACGCTCATTCGTTGTTCAAACCAGTTTTTTTACCAGCTCTTCGCTGTGCCGAATACGTTCTGGCGCACGCTCCAGATCCTGCTGAACCAGCGCCATAAACAGCAGGTCCGTCAGCATCATCTGCGCACTCGTCGACGAAATCGCCGCGCTGCGAGTGGCCTGTTCCTCGGCAATGGTATACAGGCAGCGGGTTGCCCGTTGCTGGAGCGCATTCGGGCTAAATCCGGTAATCGCCAGAATTTTTCCCCCTACGCGCAGGGCTTCGTCAGTGGCCATATTAATTTCACGTCGCTCGCCGGAATAGGAGATGGCCAGCAGTAAATCGTCAGGATCCATGGCCTGCACGGTCGCCAGCAGCGCGTGCATATCCTGTTCAACGATGGCGTTATAGCCGATTTTTGTCAGCTTCCAGCCAAAGTTACGCGCAACCAGTCCGGAGGCGCCGATCCCGGTCAACACAATGCGCCGCGCGTCGCGAAGCATGGCTACGCTTTCCAGCAGCTTCTCTTCCGTGTTCACATCCAGCGTGGCATGCATTGCCGCCACGTTCTCCTTGATCAGCTTTTCGCCCACCAGACGCATCGGATCGTCGCCACGGATCTGGTTATGCACCGGCATTGACTGCGGATTCGGGTTGCTCACCAGTGCTTCACTGATCGCCAGCTTTAGCGCCGGAAAGCCCTTATAGCCTATTTTCTGGGCGAATTTCACCACGCTCGACTGGCTCACCCCGGCTTCGCCTGCCAACTGCTGGGAGCTGAGGTGTCGCGCGCGATCGGGCTGAGAAAGTAAAAAATCCGCCAGCTTTTTATCACTCTGGGCAAACCCTGCGTAGCGCTGACGAATACGAATTAAACAGTTCATACGGTCTCCTGGCGAAAATGTGATTACCCGCGCAAATACGAATTTTGCTCGCCTGAATGAATTTTATATTCCATTATAGTGCGTTTATTATGAATTAAAAATTCCAGAGGTAAACAACATGAATCTTGGCTCTCTTGTTTCTGAAACGCGTAACCCGCAAACCATGGATCTTGATGCACTGTCCACGCTGGAGCTGGTAAACCGCTTTAATCAACAGGATACCCTCGTCGCGCTGGCAGTCAAAGAGACATTGCCTGAGGTAGCAAAAGCCGTAGACGCCGCTGCCGACGCTCTCAAAGCAGGAGGACGCATTATTTATATGGGAGCGGGAACCAGCGGGCGCCTCGGTGTGCTGGATGCCTCAGAATGTCCGCCGACTTTTGGCGTTCCGCACGGGCTGGTCGTTGGCCTGATTGCCGGTGGCCCCGGCGCGCTGCTGAAAGCGGTAGAAGGGGCAGAAGACAATAAACAGCTTGGGGAAGATGATCTCAGGGCGCTAAACCTGACCGCGCAGGATCTGGTGGTCGGGCTGGCGGCTTCTGGTCGTACGCCGTACGTCATTGGTGGACTGGAATATGCCAGACAGACCGGGTGCACCACAGTGGCCATCTCCTGTAACCCGGGCTCGCCGATTGCGCAGGTGGCCGCCATTGCCATCTCTCCGGTCGTCGGGCCGGAAGCGCTCACCGGCTCCACACGGCTGAAGTCGGGTACCGCGCAGAAGCTGGTGCTCAATATGATCTCCACCGGCGCGATGGTGAAATTTGGCAAGGTCTACCAAAACCTGATGGTGGATATGCAGGCCACTAACATCAAGCTGGTGGACAGAGCGTGTCGCATGGTGATGGAAGCGACAGGCGCCAGTCGTGAAGAGGCGGAAAAGGTGCTTCAGCAGACCGATCACGATGTAAAACCCGCCATTCTGATGATATTAACCGGGCTGGATGCAGCCGCGGCCAGAGCCAGACTCGAAGCCCATCACGGGTTTTTACGGGCGGCATTAGAACACCAATAAGAGGCGTGTATGGACAAAACAGCAGCGCTCGCCAGCGACATCCTGCTCGGGATCGGTGGGGAAAAAAATATTCAGCGTCTTGAGAACTGTATGACGCGTGTTCGCGTCGAGGTGCATAACGACGAACAGCTTGATTTGACGCGCCTTAAGCAGCTTCCCGGCGTGAGCGGGTACGTTAAGCAGGGGCAACAGCACCAGTTGATTGTCGGTCCGGGCAAAGCGGCGCAGGTGGTAGATGCCATGCGCGCCCTGATGACGGGCGGTGAAACGGCTCCCGCCTTTGACGATGCGGAACGCACCAAAGCGCAGGCGAAAGCCAAATACAAAGCCCCTATGAGCGATGCGCTGCGCCAGCTGGCTAACGTCTTTATTCCGCTGATCCCGGCGTTTATCGCGTCGGGGCTGATCACCGGGATTATCAATATTCTTAAGCGTCCGGATATTGTCGGGGATTTTGCCACGCAGTATCCGAACCTGCTGGGTATTCTGGCGATTTTCGGCAGCGCGGTGTTTGCCATCATGAACATTCTGGTGGGGGTGAACACGGCCAAAGTGTTTGGCGGCTCGCTGGCGATGGGCGGCGTTATGGCGGGTATCCTCTCCAGCCCGCAGCTGGCGCAGATTACGCTGTTTGGCGAGGCGCTTCAGCCTGGCCGCGGCGGGGTGATTGCCGTGCTGCTGGTGGTCATTCTGATGTGCTGGATCGAGAAAAAGCTGCGCGCGGTGCTGCCAGGCTCGATTGAGCTGATCCTCAACCCGCTGCTGACCACATTGATTACCGGGAGCGTGGCGATTGTGGCGCTGCAACCGTTAGGCGGCGCCATCTCTGAAGCCATCGCCCACGGCGCGTCTCTGGCTATCGATCGCGGTGGGTTATTGGTGGGGGCTGTGCTGTCCGGAACCTTCCTGCCGTTAGTGCTGACCGGTTTGCATCAGGGGCTAGTGCCGATTCACGTCGAACTGGTACAGGCGCACGGCTATAACGCCCTGCTGCCGATCCTGTCGATGGCGGGCGTTGGGCAGGTCGGCGCGGCCATCGCGGTGCTGATGAAAACCCGCAACGCACGTCTGAAAAAGGTCATTAAAGGGGCGTTGCCGGTCGGGTTGCTCGGTATCGGCGAGCCGCTGATTTTCGGCGTTACGCTGCCGCTGGGCAAGCCGTTCCTGGCCGCCTGTCTCGGTGGCGCGGTGGGCGGGGCGTTGATTAGCTACTGGAAAGTGGCGACCGTTATCACCTTCGGGATTTCCGGTTTACCGCTGGCATTAACCATCGTGACCGGAAAAGTGATGCTCTATCTGTTAGGCTATCTGGTAGCGGTGATCGCCGGGTTCCTGTTTACCTGGCTATTAGGATTCAACGACCCAGAGGAGTAAGGTTTGGCAAATCACGAGCGTCGCGTTGTCTTTTTTGATCTGGATGGAACGCTGCATCAGCAGGATATGTTCGGCACCTTTATGCGCTATCTGCTGCGGCGCCAGCCCCTTAACGCGTTGCTGTTATTGCCCCTGTTACCCGTTATTGGCATCGCGCTACTGGTGAAAGGCCGTTCAGCGCGCTGGCCGATGAGCCTGCTGCTCTGGGGATGTACGTTTGGTCATAGCGAAGCGCGTCTTAAGCAGCTTGAACAGGATTTTGCCCACTGGTTTCGCGGGCACGTCGCCGCGTTTCCCGTGGTCCAGGCGCGCCTGACCAGCTATCTCGACGCCAACGATGCCGATATCTGGCTGATTACCGGCTCCCCGCAGACGCTGGTGGAGCAGGTCTATTTTGATACGCCCTGGCTGCCGCGCGTAAACCTTATCGCCACGCAGATCGCGCGCGGCTACGGCGGCTGGGTGCTTACCCTGCGTTGCCTCGGACATGAAAAAGTGGTGCAGCTGGAGAAACGCATCGGTACGCCGCTGCGTCTGTACAGCGGCTACAGCGACAGCAAGCAGGACAACCCGCTGCTCTATTTTTGCCAGCACCGCTGGCGCGTCACGCCTCTGGGCGAACTTCAGCAACTCGAATAGTCTTATCTGTACCGGCTGTGTATAATGCCGCCCGCTTTTCGACTGGAGTATCAGCCCTTGTCCAACCCTGAACACAATCATGAATACTGGATGCGCCACGCGCTGGCGCTGGCTCAGCGCGCCTGGGAAGAGGGCGAAGTTCCCGTGGGCGCGGTGCTGGTCCATAACAATCAGGTAATTGGTGAAGGGTGGAACCGTCCGATTGGCCGTCACGATCCTACCGCGCATGCTGAAATTATGGCGCTGCGTCAGGGCGGACTGGTGCTGCAAAACTATCGTCTGCTTGATACCACCCTGTATGTCACCCTTGAACCGTGCGTAATGTGCTCCGGGGCGATGGTGCACAGCCGAATCGGTACGCTGGTGTTTGGCGCGCGGGATGAAAAGACGGGCGCTGCTGGTTCACTGATGGACGTACTTGGGCATCCGGGGATGAACCACCAGGTGAAAACTATCGGCGGGGTACTTGCACCAGAATGTTCGGGTCTGTTAAGTGACTTTTTTCGAATGCGTCGGCAGCAGAAAAAGCAACAAAAGGCAGAATTGAAACCGCAGGATGATTAAGCTCGTCCGGTGCGACCACCGGATAGCTTTCAGCCAGCTGTTGCGCCTCGGCCGCCTCTTTTTCTTTCTCCAGCAGATATCCCACCAGGCTTATCTGATACTTACGAATATTTTCCACGTAGGCATACGCTTCATGCCCGCGCGCATAGCCGTACGTCAGCTTCTGGTACCACTGTTTCTGGCTAAGCAGCGGCAGGCGCTGTTTTACATCTGACCAGCTGTCCGGGTTACCTTTGGTTTTTGCCGTCAGCGTCCGCGCGTCGAGCATATGGGCATAACCCATGTTATAGGCGGCCAGCGCAAACCAGATCCGCTCCCCTTCAGGGACCGTCTCCGGCACTTTCGCCATCATATCCTGTAAATATTGCGCGCCGCCGCTGATGCTCTGTTCCGCATCGGTTCGATCGCTAATGCCGAGGCTCTGCGCGGTATTTTTGGTCAGCATCATCAACCCGCGCACGCCCGTGGGGGAGGTGGCCTGAGCATCCCAGTGCGATTCCTGGTAGGAAATTGCCGCCAGTAACTTCCAGTCAATCTCCTGAGCGTACTTCTCGAACAGCGGTTGCAGGTCCGGCAGCACGCTATCCACCGCGCGCAGGAAGGAGCGGGTGTCAACGTAATCAAAATCGTCACCGTGACCGAGATATTTCTCTTCCAGACGCGCCAGGGTGCCGTCTTCATTGATGGAATTAAAGAAATCGAGCATAGCCGCAGAGACGGTTTGATCGTCGTCTAACTGGGTAAACCAGGTTACCGGCTGTTCATCGGTCACATCCAGCGCCACGGCGATTTCAGGATGAACGCGCTGGAAAAGGCTGATCGCCACCGAATCAGCAATGGTATAGGCCAGCTTTTTATCTTTTACCTGCTCCAGCAATTCGGTAGTGCCGAGTTTAGGATCGACCGTCCAGCTGAGGTTCGGGTATTTTTTCTCTTTCAACGCCCGCAGATCGTCAATCACCACATGGCCCGGCGCAATGGTCAATTGTTGGTCGGTAATGTCGGCCAGTGAGCGCGGGCGCAAGCTACCCACACGATAAACCACCTGCTGCGACACAGAGTAATAGGTCGGGCCCGGCTGATAATTTTTGCTGCGTTCGCTGTTGTACACCAGACCTGCGGCGAGAATATCGGCTCGGTCATGGTCTAAATCATCAAACAGCTGGTTGATGTTCTGCCGCACGGTGACTTTAAGCTTCACGCCCAGATAGTCCGCAAACAGCTGTGCCAGTTCGTAATCAAGACCAATGGTTTTACCGTTGATATCGTCGTATATAAGCGGAGAGGAGAGGGTACTGACGCGCAACTCCCCCCGCTCCTGAATGGCGGCGATACGGTTTTCGGCTTTGCCGAACCAGGGGATAGACGGCCAGAGGGCCACTGCCAGCAGCAATGTAACAATGCCGATGAGCAGATAATTAATCTTTAATTTTTTCAATTAGTTAATTCTCTGCGACGCCGGTTGCCTCAGTGTGCTGTAGTCATGTTAAGAGTAGAGTTTGCCATTGATTGAGCGGCATTTTGCGCAAAGTAGCGCCAGTTGGCAACCAATTAGAGAGACAGGTCACATCTATTGTTAAACAAAAAGGATGATTTTATTTCGACGCAAACGGTTTCGTCGGCGCTCAGGATTCTCTATAATGACGCCCGTTTTCCCCCCTTGCGCACACTGTAAGCGCCCCGGCGCTTCGAAGACGAGAGACTTATGATGGAAATTCTGCGTGGTTCGCCTGCACTGTCTGCCTTCCGTATTAATAAACTGCTGGCACGTTTTCAGGCGGCCGACCTTCCGGTAAGCAATATTTACGCTGAGTATGTCCATTTTGCTGACCTGAATGCCCCCCTGAATGCAGAGGAGCGCGTACAGCTGGAACGTCTGCTTAAATATGGCCCAAGCCTGAGCAGCCATACGCCGACCGGCAAATTAATCCTCGCCACGCCACGTCCTGGCACCATCTCCCCCTGGTCTTCCAAAGCCACCGACATCGCTCACAACTGCGGCCTGAGCCAGATTAACCGTCTGGAGCGCGGCGTGGCGTACTATGTGGAAGCGTCAACCCTGAGCGACGCGCAGTGGCAGGCCGTCACAGCGGAGCTGCACGACCGCATGATGGAGAGCGTGTTTGACTCTCTGGATGATGCGCAGAAACTGTTCTCCCACCATCAGCCTGCGCCGGTACAGAGCGTGGATCTGCTGGGGCAGGGGCGTCAGGCGCTGATCGACGCAAACCTGCGTCTTGGTCTGGCACTCGCAGAGGATGAAATCGACTACCTTCAGGATGCATTCGTTAAGCTGAATCGCAACCCGAACGACATCGAACTGTATATGTTCGCGCAGGCCAACTCCGAGCACTGCCGCCACAAGATTTTCAACGCCGATTGGATTATCGACGGCGAACAGCAGCCGAAGTCGCTGTTCAAAATGATCAAAAACACCATGGAGCAAACCCCTGACCACGTGCTGTCTGCCTATAAAGACAACGCCGCGGTGATGGAAGGTTCCGAGGTGGGCCGCTTCTTCGCCGATCGCGAAGCAGGGCGCTATGACTTCCATCAGGAGCCCGCGCATATCCTGATGAAAGTGGAAACCCACAACCACCCGACGGCGATCTCCCCATGGCCGGGTGCGGCGACCGGCTCCGGCGGTGAAATCCGTGACGAAGGGGCGACCGGTCGCGGCGCGAAACCAAAAGCGGGTCTGGTCGGTTTCTCCGTCTCCAACCTGCGTATCCCGGGCTTTGAACAGCCGTGGGAAGAAGATTTCGGCAAGCCAGAGCGCATTGTGACCGCGCTGGATATCATGACCGAAGGCCCGCTGGGCGGCGCGGCGTTCAACAATGAATTTGGTCGTCCGGCGCTGAACGGTTACTTCCGTACCTACGAAGAGAAAGTGGACAGCCACAACGGCGAAGAGCTGCGCGGCTACCACAAACCCATCATGCTGGCGGGCGGGATCGGCAACATTCGCGCCGATCACGTGCAAAAAGGTGAGATCGTCGTGGGCGCGAAGCTGATCGTGCTCGGCGGCCCGGCCATGAACATTGGTCTGGGCGGTGGTGCAGCCTCGTCTATGGCTTCCGGCCAGTCTGATGCGGATCTCGACTTCGCGTCCGTGCAGCGCGACAACCCGGAAATGGAGCGCCGCTGTCAGGAAGTGATCGACCGCTGCTGGCAGCTCGGCGATGCCAACCCGATTCTGTTCATCCACGACGTGGGCGCGGGTGGGCTCTCTAACGCCATGCCTGAGCTGGTGAGCGACGGCGGTCGCGGCGGGCGCTTCAACCTGCGCGATATCCTGAGCGATGAGCCAGGCATGAGCCCGCTGGAAATCTGGTGTAACGAATCCCAGGAGCGCTACGTGCTGGCGGTTGCTGCCGATCAGCTGCCGCTGTTTGACGAGCTGTGCCGCCGCGAGCGCGCGCCGTATGCCGTCATCGGTGAAGCTACCGAAGAGCAGCACCTGACTCTCAGTGATACCCATTTCGACAACCAGCCGATCGATCTGCCGCTCGACGTGCTTCTCGGCAAAACGCCGAAGATGACCCGCGACGTTACAACCCGCAAAGCGGCGGGTAAAGCGCTGGATCGTCAGGGCATTATTGTGGCGGAAGCGGTTAACCGCGTGCTGCACCTGCCTGCGGTGGCGGAGAAAACCTTCCTGGTCACCATCGGCGACCGTACCGTGACCGGTATGGTGTCACGCGATCAGATGGTCGGCCCGTGGCAGATCCCGGTCGCTAACTGCGCCGTGACCACCGCGAGCCTCGACAGCTACTACGGCGAAGCGATGGCGCTGGGTGAACGCACCCCGGTGGCTCTGCTGGACTTCGCCGCTTCTGCCCGTCTGGCGGTCGGTGAAGCGCTGACCAATATCGCCGCGACGCAGATTGGCGACATCAAACGCATCAAACTTTCCGCGAACTGGATGGCCGCTGCCGGTCACCCTGGCGAAGACGCGGGCCTGTACGAAGCGGTAAAAGCGGTGGGTGAAGAGCTGTGTCCTGCGCTCGGCCTGACCATTCCGGTGGGTAAAGACTCCATGTCGATGAAAACCCGCTGGCAGGAAGGCAGCGAGCAGCGCGAGATGACTTCGCCTCTGTCGCTGGTGATCACCGCGTTTGCGCGCGTGGAAGACGTGCGTCATACCGTTACGCCGCAGCTTTCCACTGATGATAACGCCCTGCTGTTGATTGACCTCGGCAAAGGCCATAACGCGCTGGGTGCCACCGCGCTGGCACAGGTTTATCGCCAGCTCGGCGAAAAGCCAGCCGACGTGCGGGACGTCGCACAGTTGAAAGGCTTCTACGACGCAATTCAGGCGCTGGTGGCGCAGCGTAAGCTGCTTGCCTACCACGATCGTTCCGATGGCGGCCTGCTGGTGACGCTGGCAGAGATGGCCTTCACCGGCCACTGCGGCGTTGAAGCAAACATTGCAACGCTTGGTGAAGACCGCCTGGCGGCGCTGTTTAACGAAGAGCTGGGTGCCGTCATTCAGGTACGCGCCGCAGATCGCGACGCGGTGGAAGCGATTCTGGCGCAGCACGGTCTGGCAGACTGCGTGCACTATCTCGGTAAAGCGGTGCAGGGCGACCGCTTCGTGATTGAAGCCGACGGCCACCCGGTGTTCAGCGAAAGCCGCACCACGTTGCGTATGTGGTGGGCGGAAACCACATGGCAGATGCAGCGCCTGCGTGACAACCCGGAATGTGCCGATCAGGAGCATAACGCGAAGGCGAACGACAACGATCCTGGCCTGAACGTGAAGCTCACCTTCGACATCAACGAAGACATTGCCGCGCCGTACATTGCGACCGGTGCGCGTCCTAAAGTGGCCGTGCTGCGCGAACAGGGCGTTAACTCCCACGTTGAGATGGCAGCGGCCTTCCACCGGGCGGGCTTTGACGCCATCGACGTCCACATGAGCGACCTGCTGGCAGGGCGTACCGGGCTGGATGATTTCCAGGCACTGGTAGCCTGCGGGGGGTTCTCCTACGGTGACGTGCTGGGCGCGGGCGAAGGCTGGGCGAAGTCCATCCTGTTCAACAGCCGCGTACGTGACGAGTTTGAAACCTTCTTCCACCGTCCGCAGACGCTGGCGCTGGGGGTGTGTAACGGCTGCCAGATGATGTCTAACCTGCGCGAGCTGATCCCGGGCAGCGAAGCCTGGCCGCGCTTTGTGCGTAACCAGTCTGACCGCTTTGAAGCGCGCTTCAGCCTGGTAGAAGTAACCCAAAGCCCGTCTCTGCTGTTGCAGGGGATGGTCGGTTCGCAGATGCCAATCGCGGTTTCGCACGGTGAAGGTCAGGTTGAAGTCCGTGATGCGGCGCACCTGGCTCAGCTTGAAAGCAAAGGACTGGTGGCGCTGCGCTTTGTTGATAACTTTGGCAAGGTCACCGAAACCTATCCGGCTAACCCGAACGGTTCGGCAAATGGCATTACCGCGGTCACCAGCGAAAGCGGTCGGGTGACGATTATGATGCCGCACCCGGAGCGTGTCTTCCGTACCGTGAGCAACTCCTGGCACCCGGAAAACTGGGGCGAGGACAGCCCGTGGATGCGCATTTTCCGCAACGCACGTAAACAACTAGGTTAAGTTTCAACGCCCTGACTGTAGGCCCGGTAAGCGCGAGCGCCACCGGGCTTTTTTGTCTCTGTCGCAAAATCGCGACAACTCTCTGGTCTGAGTGTCTCCAAAAGGAGACATTTAACCTGTTGATTTATATGCGGCAGGACAGGTTCCCGTTAAGGTGTTGCTTAATAGCGACACTTAGCCTGGAAATCATTTACGTAACAATCAATACGTTTTGATAATAAAAATATTACTAATCATAAGGATAGCATTAATTTTTGCAATCTGGCACGCGTGTTGCATAATAGTAACCAGTGGCTCATTCACCTTCTTATGTCAGCCCCTTCGGGACGTGCTACATAAACTTCGAATGACGCACAAAAAGGTGCCTGCCGTCCAACTACTGATTATTGCAATGCTTTATCAGGCCAGGGCGAAACGTCGAGTTAGGCACCGCCTTATTCCATGACAAAGCCGGGTTTTTACCCGGCTTTGTTGTATCTGAAGGGCAGACTCAGTTACGCTCTCCTCAAACCCGGATGAAGAGAGTAATGTGTTGAAACGCTGGCCCGCTTTCCCTCGCTCCCTGCGACAGCTCGTTATGATGGCCTTCCTGCTGATCCTGCTACCTTTGCTGGTTCTGGCCTGGCAGGCCTGGCAAAGCCTGAACGCGTTAAGTGCACAGGCGGCCCTGACTAACCGCACCACGCTTATTGATGCTCGCCGTAGCGAGGCGATGACCAACGCCGCGCTTGAGATGGAGCGTAGCTATCGCCAGTACTGCGTGCTGGACGATCGCACGCTGGAGAGGGTCTATCAGAACCAGCGTAAACGCTACAGCGAAATGCTGGACGCCCACGCCGGGGTGCTGCCAGATGACAAACTCTATCAGGCGCTGCGTCAGGATCTGAACGATCTGGCGCAGCTCCAGTGCAAAAACAGCGGTCCTGATGCCGCCGCCGCCGCCCGACTTGAAGCCTTCGCGAACGCCAATACGGAGATGGTTCAGTCCACCCGTACGGTTATCTTTTCCCGTGGTCAGCAGCTCCAGCAGGAGATTGCCGAGCGCGGCCAGTTCTTCGGCTGGCAGGCGCTGGTGCTGTTCCTCGTCAGCCTGGGGCTGGTGCTGCTCTTTACCCGCATGATCATCGGCCCCGTGAAGGGGATCCAGCGGATGATTAACCGCCTGGGGGAGGGTAAATCTCTCGGGGATACGGTCGTTTTTAAAGGCCCGCGCGAGCTGCGCTCGGTCGGTCAACGCATCATCTGGCTTTCAGAGCGCCTGGCGTGGCTGGAATCGCAGCGCCACCAGTTCCTGCGCCATATCTCACACGAACTCAAAACGCCGCTGGCCAGCATGCGTGAAGGTACGGAACTGCTGGCCGACGAAGTGGCGGGGCCGTTAACCCCTGAGCAAAAAGAGATCGTGGCGATTCTGGATGCCAGCAGCCGCAATTTACAAAAGCTTATTGAACAACTGCTGGACTATAACCGCAAGCTGGCGGATGGTGCTGTGGTGCTTGAAAGCGTTGAGATTGAACCGCTGGTGGACATGGTGATCTCCGCCCATAGCCTGCCAGCAAGAGCTAAAATGATGCATACCCAGGTGGAACTCAACGCGCCAGCCTGTCTTGCAGAACCGATGCTGTTAATGAGCGTACTGGATAATCTTTATTCCAATGCGGTGCACTATGGTACTGAATCCGGTACCATTTATATCAGAAGCAATAACAACGGTTCGCGGGTATTTATTGACGTAGCGAATACCGGAAGCCCGATTCCGGATGATGAAAAAACGATGATCTTTGAACCCTTCTTCCAGGGGAGTCATCAGCGAAAAGGTGCGGTAAAAGGAAGTGGTCTGGGGCTGAGTATTGCCCGCGACTGCATACGACGCATGCAGGGTGAGCTTAACATCGTGAGTGATGAACGCGCCGATGTCTGTTTTCGTATCGAACTGCCTCTTGAGCCGGAAAAATCAATGAAATGAATAACAACCTTGTGAGTATGTCACACGTCTTTTACCGCGCACTGCGCGCGGTGTTTTCCAGCAAAAATGTGCGCCTCAGCCTGCCCTGCTTACTGCTGGCAGGCTGTGTAACCCATGCACCGAAAAGTGCAATTAGCCACAAACAGGAAGATAAATGGCCGCAAAAACAGCTGGCCGATTTCCTTTCAACACGTTGCGATGATATCTGGAGCCTGTCGGGGCGTGATGTTGAATCCAATCCGCTGTTCTGGCTGCGCGGAATAGACTGCGCCCAGCGGCTGGCGCCCGCTGAGGCCCGTGCCCAGGCGGCGATGCTGGTGGACGATACCTGGCAGGACGCGTTTAAACGCGGGATCGTGATGGCGGATGCCAGAATCACGCCTGTCGAACGCCGCGCCAACGTGACGCGGCTGGATACTTACGTGATCAATATTCCCCCCCAGGTGCGCCCGGTCTATCAGCTCTGGCGGGACGGACAAACCCTGCAATTACAGCTGTCCGAAGAGCGTTTCCGCTACAGCAAATTGCAGCAGTCGAGCGACAGCGAGCTTGATGCGCTTCGCCAGCAGCAGGAGTCGCTGCGCGAGCAGCTGGATACCACCACCCGCAAGCTTGAAAATCTGACCGATATCGAAAGACAGCTCTCGACGCGTAAGCCGGCAGGCAGCTATCTGCCCGATGGGTCGAAAGGCAACTCTGCCACGACGCCAGACAGTGAGATGCCGAAACAAGAGGATGTGAAGCCATGACAAGCCGTAAACCTGCCCATCTGTTACTGGTGGATGACGATCCCGGGCTGTTAAAGCTGCTGGGGATGCGTCTGGTCAGCGAAGGCTACAGCGTGGTCACCGCTGAAAGCGGGCAGGAGGGGCTGAAGGTGCTCAGCCGTGAGAAAATCGATCTGGTGATCAGCGATTTGCGCATGGATGAAATGGATGGCCTGCAACTGTTCACGGAGATCCAGAAGCAGCAGCCCGGGATGCCGGTGATTATCCTCACCGCTCACGGATCTATTCCTGATGCGGTGGCCGCGACGCAGCAGGGGGTATTCAGCTTCCTCACCAAACCGGTGGATAAAGACGCCCTCTATAAAGCGATCGACAGCGCCCTTGAGCACGCGGCGCCATCCGGCGACGACGCCTGGCGTGAATCCATCGTGACGCGTAGCCCTGTAATGCTGCGCCTGCTGGAACAGGCGCGGATGGTGGCGCAATCCGACGTTAGCGTGCTGATCAACGGCCAGAGCGGGACCGGGAAAGAGATCCTCGCCCAGGCGATCCACAACGCCAGCCCGCGCAGTAAAAATGCTTTTATTGCCATTAACTGTGGCGCGTTGCCGGAACAGCTGCTCGAATCAGAGCTCTTCGGCCATGCCCGCGGCGCCTTTACCGGCGCGGTGAGCAGCCGTGAAGGGCTGTTCCAGGCGGCTGAGGGGGGCACGCTGTTCCTTGATGAAATTGGCGATATGCCCGCGCCGCTGCAGGTCAAATTGCTGCGCGTGTTGCAGGAGCGGAAAGTGCGTCCGCTTGGCAGCAACCGCGATATCGATATCAACGTGCGTATTATTTCCGCCACCCACCGTGATTTACCCAAGGTGATGGCGCGCAACGAGTTCCGCGAAGATCTCTACTATCGACTGAATGTCGTCAACCTGAAAATCCCGGCGCTGGCCGAGCGTGCGGAAGACATCCCGCTGCTGGCAAATCACCTATTGCGCCAGGCCGCTGACCGCCACAAACCGTTTGTGCGCGCGTTCTCCACCGATGCGATGAAACGCCTGATGACCGCAAGCTGGCCGGGTAACGTACGCCAGCTGGTGAACGTGATTGAGCAGTGCGTGGCGTTGACGTCATCGCCGGTGATCAGCGATGCGCTGGTGGAGCAGGCGCTCGAGGGGGAAAACACGGCCTTACCGACATTTGCGGAAGCGCGAAATCAGTTCGAGCTGAACTATCTGCGCAAGCTGCTGCAAATCACCAAAGGCAACGTGACCCACGCGGCGCGCATGGCCGGGCGTAACCGTACCGAGTTCTATAAATTGCTCTCACGCCACGAGCTGGAAGCGAACGATTTTAAAGAGTAATACCGCAAAATTCGCCTGAATATGATACTGTGAGCAACCGATTACGAGGCTGCTTACTGGCAAGAGTTTAAGGACCCACCATGAAAAAAATTGATGCGATTATTAAACCTTTCAAACTGGATGATGTACGTGAAGCGCTGGCAGAAGTAGGCATCACCGGGATGACCGTAACTGAAGTGAAAGGTTTTGGTCGTCAGAAGGGCCACACCGAGCTATACCGTGGCGCAGAGTACATGGTGGACTTTCTGCCGAAAGTGAAAATCGAGATCGTGGTGAGCGATGATATCGTCGATACCTGTGTGGATACCATCATCCGCACGGCGCAGACCGGTAAAATTGGCGACGGGAAAATCTTCGTCTTTGACGTGGCGCGCGTGATCCGTATCCGTACCGGCGAAGAAGACGACGCGGCGATTTAACATTCTTGCCGGGTGGCGCTGCGCTTACCCGGCCTACAGAACCCTTCGCAGGTCCGTGCAAGCGCAGCGCCGCCGGGCGATTACAGCACTTTATGCGGGCCGAAACATTCGTAATGAATGTTGTCTTTGTTCACGCCCAGGTCTACCAGCTGCTTCGCGGCATACTGCATAAACGCTACCGGTCCACACACGTAGAACTGCATCCCCGGTGCGCTAAACGCACCTTCGTGCTGCCCTAAATTCATCAGGCCTTCGCTGTCAAAACGTGCCGCTGCGCGGTCAGCTTCCGTGGGTAAACGATACCAGGTATGCGCGGTAAAGTGTGGCAGACCCGCTCCGAGCGCTTTCACTTCATCTGCAAAGGCGTGCACATCACCGTTTTCGGCCGCGTGGAACCAGTTAACCTGCGCGCTGTGGTTTGATTTTGCCAGCGTATCCAGCATCGCCAGCATTGGCGTTTGACCAACACCTGCGGAAATCAGCGTCACCGGGGTACCCGATTCCACCGCCATAAAGAAATCACCCGCTGGCGCGGCCAGATGAACGATATCACCCACGCTGGCGACGTTATGCAGCCAGCTGGATACCTGACCGCCTTCCTCACGTTTAACCGCAATGCGATAGCCTTTGCCGTCTGGCTTGCGGGTCAGGGAGTACTGGCGAATCTCCTGGTGCGGGAAGCCTTCAGGCTTCAGCCAGACGCCCAGATACTGCCCCGGCTGGTAATCGGCAACTGGCTGGCCGTCCACCGGCTCAAACTCAAAGCTGGTGATCAGTGCGCTGCGCGGGGTTTTCTCAACGATGCGGAAAGCACGCGTGCCTTCCCAGCCGCCATTCTTGCTGGCGTTTTCGCTGTAGATCTGCGCTTCACGGTTGATGAACACGTTTGCCAGCACGCCGTATGCCTTACCCCAGGCATCCAGCACTTCCTGGCCCGGGCTGAACATTTCGTCCAGGGTTGCCAGCAGGTGACTGCCCACGATGTTGTACTGCTCAGGTTTGATCTGGAAGCTGGTGTGCTTCTGGGCGATTTTTTCCACCGCAGGCAGCAGAGCCGGCAGGTTTTCGATGTTGCTGGCATAGGCGGCAATAGCGTTAAACAGCGCTTCGCGCTGATCGCCGTTACGCTGGTTGCTCATGTTGAAAATCTCTTTGAGCTCCGGGTTATGCGCGAACATGCGATCGTAGAAATGAGCGGTCAGTTTAGGACCCGTTTCAACCAGCAGGGGGATTGTGGCTTTCACGGTAGCGATGGTTTGGGCGTCGAGCATAGCAGCTTCCTTCTGATGTTACTTTAATGATGTATTTTATATGCATCTTATAAAAATACCCCTGCAATGTAAATGGTTCTTTGCATCGTGAAAAATATGCATCACAAAGCTGAAAAGAAATCCGTTGAAAATGGCGAGAGCTTTATTGCTCAAACCCTTGCGTGGCGTGTAGGTAAACGTTTGCGTAAAATCGTTTGTCAAGACCTGTTATCGCAGAACTATTCAGTTATACTGTTGCCCGTCGTCCAACAGGACTGCCTTTTCAGGCCAAAAATTTACTTGTTAGCTGAGTCAGGAGATGCGGATGTTAAAGCGTGAAATGAACATTGCCGATTATGATGCCGAACTGTGGCAGGCTATGGAGCAGGAAAAAGTACGTCAGGAAGAGCACATCGAACTGATCGCCTCCGAAAACTACACCAGCCCGCGCGTGATGCAGGCGCAGGGTTCTCAGCTGACCAACAAATATGCTGAAGGTTACCCGGGCAAGCGCTACTACGGCGGTTGCGAATACGTTGATATCGTTGAGCAGCTGGCGATTGACCGTGCGAAAGAACTCTTTGGCGCTGACTACGCGAACGTCCAGCCGCACTCTGGCTCTCAGGCTAACTTCGCTGTTTACACCGCGCTGTTGCAGCCGGGCGATACCGTTCTGGGTATGAACCTGGCGCAGGGCGGCCACCTGACTCACGGCTCTCCGGTTAACTTCTCTGGCAAACTGTACAACATCATCCCTTACGGTATTGATGAGTCCGGTAAAATTGACTACGAAGACATGGCGAAGCAGGCCAAAGAGCACAAGCCGAAGATGATCATCGGTGGCTTCTCTGCTTACTCCGGCATCGTTGACTGGGCAAAAATGCGTGAAATCGCTGACAGCATCGGCGCGTACCTGTTCGTCGACATGGCGCACGTTGCCGGTCTGATTGCCGCTGGCGTTTACCCGAACCCGGTTCCACATGCGCACGTTGTGACCACCACCACCCACAAAACCCTGGCGGGTCCACGCGGTGGCCTGATCCTGGCGAAAGGCGGTGACGAAGAGCTGTACAAAAAGCTGAACTCCGCCGTGTTCCCAAGTGCCCAGGGCGGCCCGCTGATGCACGTTATCGCCGCGAAAGCCGTCGCGCTGAAAGAAGCGATGGAGCCAGAGTTCAAGGTTTACCAGCAGCAGGTTGCTAAGAACGCCAAAGCGATGGTGGAAGTGTTCCTGAACCGTGGTTACAAAGTGGTGTCCGGTGGGACTGAAAACCACCTGTTCCTGCTGGATTTGGTCGATAAGAACCTGACCGGTAAAGAAGCTGACGCAGCCTTGGGCCGCGCCAACATCACCGTGAACAAAAACAGCGTGCCAAACGATCCGAAGAGCCCGTTCGTGACTTCCGGTATCCGTATCGGTTCTCCGGCCGTAACTCGCCGTGGCTTTAAAGAAGCGGAAGTGAAAGAGCTGGCGGGCTGGATGTGTGACGTTCTGGACAACATCAATGACGACGCGGTTATCGAGCGCGTTAAAGGTAAAGTGCTGGACATCTGCGCACGCTTCCCGGTGTACGCATAATTCTCTGCGTTTCAGAACTGAAAAAGGCCGCTCATGCGGCCTTTTTTTATGGGCTAACGTCGGTCGAGGGAGATGGCCCCCGGCCCGGTAATCGCCAGCAAAATAAAGGCGCCAGCGATACTCACATTTTTATAGAAGTTAATCATATTTGGCAGGACCGCATCGCCCGTCATATCCCAGTAGTGGTGTCCAATCACCGCCGTTCCCAGCGTATAGAAGACAAAGATCACCGCGAGGGGGCGGGTAAAAAAGCCCAGAACGATCAGAATCGCGGCGGGGATTTCCATTACCACCGCAATAATCGCGGCCAGCATGGGCATGGGGGCGCCGAGCGACGTCATGTACTGAACGGTGCCGCTAAACCCCGTCAGCTTGGGATAACCGAAAATAATAAACAGGACCACGATAGCAATGCGGGCAATTAAAAGCAGGAGAGAACGAGAGGATCCGAAATCGAAATAACGTAAGCTGTTCATGGCAAACGACCTCTTCAGGCGATGTCTTATAAACGTAATACAGTTTTACCGCTCTCGCCATACGCTGTACGGCTGGTGATGATGTTAATTTTTAGTTAATTTATAGCGCGCTAACGACTTGCTAAAGTCAGGGATTAACGCCAGACTATCGCCTCCATTTCGGGAGGGATTCATGGTCTTGCATTCCACGCGCTGGCTGGCGCTCAGCTATTTCACCTATTTCTTTAGTTACGGTATTTTTTTGCCTTTCTGGAGCGTCTGGCTCAAGGGAATTGGTCTGACGCCTGAGACCATCGGCATCCTGCTGGGCGCGGGGCTGGTGGCACGTTTCCTGGGTAGCCTGCTGATAGCGCCCCGCGTCAGCGATCCCTCCTTACTGATTAAAGCGGTGCGAATTCTGGCCCTGCTGACGCTGGTCTTTGCGGCCTGCTTCTGGGTCAGCCACCAGTTTGCCTGGCTGATGGTGGTGATGGTTGGCTTTAATCTGTTCTTCTCCCCGCTGGTGCCGCTGACGGATGCCCTGGCGAACACCTGGCAAAAGCAGATCACCATGGACTATGGACGCGTGCGCCTGTGGGGATCGATTGCCTTCGTGATTGGCTCTGCGCTGGTCGGGAAACTGGTCAGCCTCTATGACTATCGCGCCATTCTGGCGCTGTTAACGCTCGGCATCGCCTCGATGCTGCTCGGTATGTTGCTGCGTCCGTCGGTGATGCCGCAGGGCGAAAGCCGCCATCAGGAGAGCGCTGGCTGGCCCGCCTGGCGCTCGCTGGTGGCGCAAAGCTGGCGTTTCCTGGCCTGCGTCTGTCTGCTTCAGGGGGCGCATGCGGCCTATTACGGCTTCAGCGCCATCTACTGGCAGGGGGCGGGCTACTCGGCTTCTGCGGTAGGCTACCTGTGGTCGCTCGGCGTGGTTGCGGAGGTCATTATCTTCGCGCTGAGCCAAAAACTGTTCCGTCGTTTCGGGGCGCGTGACCTGCTGCTGCTTTCCGCCGTTTGCGGCGTAGCGCGCTGGGGCATTATGGGCTGGACGACGGAGCTGCCGTGGCTGATTGTGGCGCAAATTCTGCACTGCGGAACCTTCACCGTCTGCCATCTGGCGGCGATGCGCTATATCGCGGCGCGAGAGGGTGGGGACGTTATTCGTCTTCAGGCAGTCTATTCAGCGGTGGCGATGGGCGGCAGTATTGCGGTGATGACCGTATTTGCCGGTTTCCTCTATCAGCACCTGGGCCACGGTGTGTTCTGGGTGATGGCGCTGGTCGCTTTACCGGCCATTGTCATCCGCCCTAAAGTCGCTGCTCGCACGTAACTAGGATTCGAGCATAACGCGAATATGTTCCTGCTGCTGCGTGTTCAGGGTCTCAACGGCATGAATGAGCGGCGGCGAGAACAGCGGCAGGGCGGTTGGATAAGGCGTAATAACCAGCGCCGCCTCGCGGGGGGCGCCCTCCTTCTTAAACGCTTCCAGGCTAAGATAACGAATATTGAGCGGCAGCAGCGTCAGCTCGCGAAGCTGCTGCTCAATTAACTCCTCGCAGGCTTTATCTTCCCCCGTTAACAGGACCACCTGTTTTTCATGAAGATCGGTTTCCTGCATCAGCCAGGCACCAAAAATCACCGCCACCAGAGCCATCTCTTCACCGGAGAATCGCAGGCCAAATTCGGCTTCCAGCTCAAACAGCGCCTCTTTAGTGGTGCGCAGCAGCCGGGGGTATAGACGGTGGATCTCTTCCGGCAGACTGTTGTCGATGCCGATGTCAAATAAGGAGCGGTCCAGCGCCTGAGCCAGATGAATATACAGCTGATCGGTCAGCCCTTGCTCATCGCTGAAGTTCATCCCGGTTTGCGCCCGGAAACGGGCAATCATACGCACGATGGCCCGACGCAGGCGCTGATCCTGCTGGTGTTTATCCAGTACCGGGTCGGGTGTGCGGAGCATCATAAACAGCAGCGCCAGGAACAGCTGTTCATCACAGTGCGTTCCCTGCGGGACGCGCCGTTTCCAGTGACGGACAATTTCCTGCGCCGTAAAGTATTCCCCTCTCGATTGCGTCCAGCTGCGCTGAACGGGTGAAAACTCCGGCGTATTGCCCAGATGATGCTGAATCAGACAATATTGCAGATAAAGCTGTAAAAACTGTACGTCGCGGGACTCAAACTGGCGCTGAAGCTTGCGCGCGCAAAAGTTGATAAGCGCCCGAAGGTTCGCATCGTCATAAAGCGGGCGGGCAATGCCGTGCTGTTTGAGCGCGGTTTTTAAGGCAGGGGTAAACTGTTGGGCGACAAAATGTGGACACAGCCGAAGCGCCCTGCGCAGCCAGTGCAGCAGGCACAAACGCTGATTCAGGGCGGAGCCCTCAATACGGTAGCAACCGTCATGGTGCGTGACGATATCAAGCCGATGATAGCGCTGGATTTCATCGCGCGTCTCGGCTATATCTTGCCGTGCCAGGACGTCGTCCACGCCGTTGGCAGCGATTATGCTCTGTGCGGTGACGGCAGCATCGGGCAGGTAAAGCATCAAAAGCACCTGGCAACGGCGCTGCGAACTGGAAAGCACAGATGGAATTTCAAGCGTCGTCATCATCTGTCGGGTATCCAGTGTGAATGTTTGATAAGAATAGTTAAAGGATGGGCGCTGAAAAGCGCGCCGGCAGGCCTTTCATTCAGGATTGCTGGCGAACATCACAGAATTTTTGACGTGAGGAATTGATGCAAACAGTTAAACAAAGCGTGACAGCGTTATTTTTGGCGGTTATCACCTCCGCCGCCAGCGCACATCCTCACAGCTTTATCAGCCTGAAAACCGAACTGGTGACGGACGGCACACAGCTCAGCGGCCTGAAGATGCGCTGGACGATGGATGAAATCACCTCCGCCGACCTGCTGTACGATGCCGGAAACGCAAAGCCCGTCGACGAGATCTGGAAAAAGCTGGCGGCGGAAGTCATGGCCAACGTGCTGGGTCAGCACTACTTCACCGAGTTCTGGCACAACGGACAAAAGGTGAAATTTCTTAACCGTCCCACGGAGTACGGTATGACCCGCGACGGCCATCAGGCGGTGCTGACGTTTATCCTTGCGCTGGCGCACCCTCAGCCGCTGGCCGGGCAGAAGTACAGGTTTTCCACGTTTGACCCAACCTACTATGTCGATATGCATTACGCCCAGGACAGCGACGTGCAGTTGCCAGAAATATTGCAAAAAAGCTGCAAAATTGCCGTGCACACGCCGACGCCCAGTGAAGAGACGCTGAACTTTGCCGTTTCCCTTGATAAAGAAGATGCGCCTCCAGAAGACATGGAATTAGGAAAACAGTTTGCGCAGGAGGTGACGTTGCAATGTCAGTGATCTCCTCCCCCGTCAGTAAGCCGCGTCGCTGGCTGCACCTCTGGCCTCTGGCGCTCTTTTTGCTGTTAGCGTCTGGCGGCGCGCTCTGGCTGTGGCAGGCATGGCCGCAGGTGATGATGAAAAGTATCCTCTGGCAGCGGGAAGTTAATCAGCAGATGAGCGGGCTGCTGAAAGCCGTGGCGGAAAATCCGTCCAAAGCGGGCGGCTCTCTTCTGGCGTTCAGCTTTATCTATGGCGTGCTGCATGCCCTGGGGCCGGGGCACGGCAAAATCGTCATCACGACCTGGCTTGCCACCCATCCGTCGAAGCTGAAATCGAGTATCGGCCTGACGCTGGCTTCCTCTTTACTTCAGGGCGGTGTGGCAATTGCGCTGGTCGTGGTCGTCCTTTCGCTGCTACAGCTCCCGGCCCGCCAGCTGCATATGAGCAGCTTCTGGCTGGAGAAGGGAAGTTACGCGCTGGTAGGCTTACTGGGGCTGATTCTCTGCTGGCGGGCGCTGAAAAAATTGCGCGCGTTGCTGCAAAAACCAAAATTCAAAATCTTTACGCCGCATCACGTTCACCATGAAAACTGCGGGTGCGGGCATCAGCATCTGCCGACGCAGGAACAATTACAGAATGGTGACGACTGGCGTGCGCGCCTGATGATTGTTCTCTCAATGGGGATGCGTCCATGCTCGGGCGCAATCATGGTGCTGTTGTTCAGCAAAGTGATAGGTGTATTTGGCTGGGGCATGATCTCGGCGCTGGCGATGGCGGCGGGAACATCTCTGACTATCTCTTCGTTAGCCTTGCTGGTGCACAGCTTCCGTCAGCTGGCGGTAAAACTCAGCGGCAATAAAACGCCGGTATTGTGGCGACAGGTTGGCTGGACGACGCTTGCGCTGGCGGGCGGGGTGATTCTGCTGGTGGCTGCGGTCACGATGTGGATAAGTGCGGTGCCGGTGGGAAGGGGGTTGCGGCCTTTTTAGCCATACCTGAGGGGTTTGTAGGCCCGGTAAGCGTAGCGCCACCGGGCTTAACAGACTGGATTAACGCTTCAGCGCATCGCTCAGTTCTTCACGCATGTTTGCCAGCATGGCTTTAACAACGCGCGGGTTACCTGCCACGATGTTGCCGGTAGACATATAGTTATGGCCGCCGGTGAAGTCACAAACAATCGCGCCAGCTTCACGTGCGATCAGCTCGCCCGCCGCGAAGTCCCACGGCTTCAGTGACAGCTCAAAGTAACCGTCAACGCGGCCGGTCGCCACGTAGGCCAGATCCAGTGCAGCAGAGCCGGTGCGACGGAAGTCCGCGCATTCGGTGAACAGTTTGCCGAGGATATTCATATAAGTGGTTGCGTGCTGCTTCGCCTTGAACGGGAAGCCGGTCGCCAGAATCGTGCCGTCCAGATCGCGTGCATTGCTGCAGCGCAGACGGTAGCCGTTCAGCTGCGCGCCCTGACCGCGGGTCGCGGTGAACAGTTCGTTACGCATTGGATCGTAAACAACGGCGACTTCAGTACGGCCTTTGATGCGTACTGCGATAGACACAGAGAAGTGTGGCAGGCGCTTAACGAAGTTGGTGGTGCCATCCAGTGGATCGATAACCCATTGAACATCCTGATCGGTACCTTCATGTTCACCGCTTTCTTCGGTGATGATGGTGTGCTGCGGGTAAGATTTGCGGATCGTTTCGATAATAATCGCTTCGGCGGCTTTATCGACGTTAGTCACGAAATCATTGCTGCCTTTCTGGCTGGTTTCTACGGAGTCTGGGGTTTCGTAGTGTTTGGCAATTACATTACCCGCCTTGCGCGCTGCGCGCACGGCGATGGTCAGCATCGGATGCATCGGTCTCTCTCACTGGATGTTAAAGAACAGGAAAATCGGCGCAGAGTATAGCAGCGGGATCGGATTATGTCTCTCGTTTATGATAATATGCCCGAATATTCTTCAGACACTGAATCCAGACATCTAAAAATTATGCTGCAAAACATTCGAATCGTGCTGGTCGAAACATCGCACACCGGCAACATGGGCTCTGTGGCCCGCGCTATGAAAACTATGGGCTTAACGAACCTGTGGCTGGTTAATCCGCTGGTGAAACCAGACTCTCAGGCTATTGCGCTGGCGGCCGGCGCCAGCGACGTGATCGGGAATGCACAGATTGTGGACACCCTGGACGAAGCCCTGGCCGGTTGCAGTCTGGTGGTGGGGACCAGCGCGCGCTCCCGTACGCTGCCCTGGCCGATGCTGGACCCGCGCGAATGCGGCCTGAAAAGTATCTCAGAAGCGGAACAGGCGCCGGTTGCGCTGGTGTTTGGTCGTGAACGCGTTGGCCTGACCAACGAGGAACTACAGAAGTGTCACTACCACGTGGCGATTGCCGCAAACCCGGAATACAGCTCGCTGAACCTGGCGATGGCGGTGCAGGTGATTGCCTACGAAGTGCGCATGGCATGGCTGGCGACGCAGGAAAAACCGGTCGAACCTAAAGAAGAGACGGCCTACCCGCTGGTGGACGATCTGGAGCGCTTCTACGGCCACCTGGAGCAGACGCTGCTCTCTACCGGCTTTATCCGTGAAGGCCATCCAGGGCAGGTGATGAACAAGCTGCGCCGTATGTTCACCCGCGCGCGTCCGGAAAGCCAGGAGCTGAACATCCTGCGCGGGATCCTGGCGTCGATTGAGCAGAAGAATAAAGAGTAGTGCCGTGTGTTTTCTCCCTCTCCCTGTGGGAGAGGGCCGGGGTGAGGGCATCAGTCCGCACCTTTGTTATGAAGGCACAGAAGGTTAAATACCTGACTAAAACAGTCAAGTAAATAGTTGACCAATTTAGTCAGGAATGTCAGACTTGGCCCTGCTATGCAATACCCCCATTTTACAATAAAAAACCCCGGGCAGGGGCGAGTTTGAGGTTAAGTAAGACATGAGACTGACATCTAAAGGGCGTTATGCCGTGACCGCGATGCTGGACGTTGCGCTCAACTCCGAAGCGGGCCCGGTTCCGTTGGCTGATATTTCTGAACGACAGGGGATCTCCCTCTCTTATCTGGAACAGCTGTTCTCCAGACTGCGTAAAAATGGACTGGTGTCCAGCGTTCGTGGCCCGGGCGGCGGTTATCTGCTGGGTAAAGACGCGGGCAGTATTGCGGTTGGCGAAGTGATTAGCGCAGTTGACGAATCCGTTGATGCGACCCGTTGCCAGGGCAAAGGCGGCTGCCAGGGCGGCGATAAATGCCTTACCCACGCGCTGTGGCGCGATCTGAGCGACCGTCTGACCGGCTTCCTGAATAACATCACCCTGGGTGAGCTGGTTAATAACCAGGAAGTTCTGGATGTTTCTGGTCGTCAGCACAGTCAGGATTCACAACGCAGCACCCGCACGCAGGACGCCATCGACGTTAAACTGCGCGCGTAATTAAAAAGATAAGTATTCAGAATCAGGCCGGGGTGGTCACACCCCGCGTACTCGGTCGTACATCCAGCCGGTTGCCTGATTCCTTGCATTGAAGCGATGTACGGAGTTTATAGAGCAATGAAATTACCGATTTATCTCGACTACTCCGCAACCACGCCGGTGGACCCGCGTGTTGCCGAGAAAATGATGCAGTGTCTGACCCTGGACGGAAACTTTGGTAACCCAGCTTCCCGTTCACACCGTTTTGGCTGGCATGCTGAAGAGGCGGTTGATATCGCCCGTAATCAGATTGCTGACCTGGTCGGTGCCGACCCGCGTGAAATTGTTTTCACCTCCGGTGCGACCGAATCCGACAACCTGGCGATCAAAGGTGCAGCCAACTTTTATCAGAAAAAAGGCAAGCACATCATCACCAGCAAAACCGAACACAAAGCCGTGCTGGACACCTGCCGTCAGCTGGAGCGTGAAGGGTTCGAAGTGACTTACCTGGCGCCGCAGAGCAACGGGATCATCGACCTGAAAGAGCTCGAAGCGGCGATGCGTGATGACACCATTCTGGTTTCCATCATGCACGTTAACAACGAAATCGGTGTTGTGCAGGACATCGCCACCATCGGCGAAATGTGCCGTGCGCGCGGCATCATCTACCACGTGGATGCGACCCAGAGCGTGGGCAAACTGCCTATCGACCTGAGCCAGCTGAAAGTGGACCTGATGTCCTTCTCCGGTCACAAAATCTATGGCCCGAAAGGCATCGGCGCGCTGTACGTTCGTCGTAAGCCACGTATCCGCATCGAAGCACAGATGCACGGCGGCGGTCACGAGCGCGGCATGCGTTCCGGTACTTTGCCTGTTCACCAGATAGTGGGCATGGGCGAAGCGTATCGCATCGCGAAAGAAGAGATGGAAAGCGAGATGGCACGCCTGCGTACGCTGCGTAACCGTCTTTGGGACGGCGTGAAGGATATGGAAGAAGTCTATCTGAACGGCGATCTCGAGCAGGGCGCGCCGAACATCCTCAACGTCAGCTTCAACTATGTTGAAGGCGAGTCGCTGATCATGGCGCTGAAAGACCTGGCCGTTTCTTCCGGTTCTGCCTGTACGTCTGCAAGCCTGGAGCCATCCTACGTGCTGCGTGCGCTGGGCATGACTGACGAGCTGGCGCACAGCTCTATCCGTTTCTCTTTAGGTCGTTTCACTACCGAAGAAGAGATTGACTACACCATCAAACTGGTTCGTAACTCCATCGGCCGTCTGCGCGACCTTTCTCCACTGTGGGAAATGTTCAAGCAGGGCGTGGATCTGAACAGCATTGAATGGTCACATCACTAATCGGTACATAAGGAGAATTCAATCATGGCATACAGCGAAAAAGTTATCGATCATTACGAGAACCCGCGCAACGTTGGCTCTTTTGACAACAGCGACGAATCTGTCGGTAGCGGTATGGTTGGCGCGCCAGCGTGTGGCGACGTGATGAAGTTGCAGATTAAAGTCAACAATGAAGGTATCATTGAAGACGCGCGCTTCAAGACCTACGGCTGCGGTTCTGCTATCGCCTCCAGCTCCCTGGTCACCGAGTGGGTGAAGGGCAAGTCTCTGGACGAAGCACAGGCAATCAAAAACACGGACATTGCTGAAGAACTCGAACTGCCGCCGGTGAAAATTCACTGTTCAATTCTGGCAGAAGACGCGATCAAAGCCGCCATTGCGGATTACAAAAGCAAACGTGAAGCAAAATAATTGAGGTTTGAGTATGTCGATTACCCTTAGCGACAGCGCTGCCGCGCGAGTAAGCTCTTTTCTGGCGAACCGTGGTAAAGGCTTTGGCCTGCGACTGGGCGTACGTACCTCCGGCTGTTCTGGTATGGCTTACGTACTGGAGTTTGTTGACGAACCGGCGTCTGATGACACCGTGTTTGAAGACAAGGGCGTGAAGGTGGTGGTCGATGGCAAAAGCCTGCAATTTCTCAACGGCACTCAGCTGGACTTTGTAAAAGAAGGCCTGAACGAAGGGTTCAAATTTACGAACCCGAACGTTAAAGACGAGTGTGGTTGCGGCGAAAGCTTCCACGTTTAACCGCGTTCCGCTGTTATACCGATTAATTCGTGTTGCAGAAAGGCGGCAAGCGAGTGAATCCCCGGGAGCTTACTTAAGTAAGTGACTGGGGTGAACGAGCGCAGACAACGCATCTGCAGCGCGAAGTAAGAAGGTATAACCCCACCGTGGCTTTGCTGCGCGTGGGGTTTGTTCTAACAGGCTACCCCTGAGATTGTTATGGATTACTTCACTCTCTTCGGACTACCAGCTCAATACCCGATTGATCTCCAGGCGCTGACGATCCGTTTTCAGGATCTCCAGCGTCAGTACCATCCGGATAAATTCGCCAGCGGGACGCAGGCAGAGCAGCTGGCTGCGGTATCACACTCCGCAACCATCAACCAGGCCTGGCAAACGCTGCGTCATCCGCTGGCGCGTGCAGAATATCTGCTCTCGCTCCACGGTTTTGATCTGGCGAGCGAACAGCATACCGTGCGCGACACCGCGTTTCTGATGGAGCAGCTGGAGCTTCGCGAAGAGCTGGATGAAATTGAACAGGCTAAAGACGAAGCGCGTCTGGAACGTTTTCTCCAGCGCGTAAAGGGCATGTTCGATACCCGCCATCAGCAGATGGTTGAGCAACTGAACAACGAGACCTGGGATGTGGCGGCAGACACTGTGCGCAAACTCCGTTTTCTCGATAAACTGCGAAGCAGTGCTGAACAACTCGAAGAAAAGCTGCTCGATTTTTAATTTCGGAAGCAATTATGGCCTTATTACAAATTAGTGAGCCAGGCTTAAGCGCCGCACCGCACCAGCGTCGTCTGGCGGTCGGTATTGACCTGGGCACCACCAATTCTCTCGTGGCGACCGTGCGTAGCGGCCAGGCGGAAACGCTGGCTGACGAGCAGGGCCGCCATCTGCTGCCTTCCGTGGTCCACTACCAGCAGCAGGGTCACGCTGTCGGCTTTGATGCCCGCGCCAATGCCGCGCGCGATCCGGCTAACACCATCAGCTCGGTTAAGCGCATGATGGGCCGCTCGCTGGCGGATATCCAGACCCGTTATCCGCATCTGCCGTACCAGTTACAGGCCAGCGAAAACGGCCTGCCGATGATTGCGACATCTGCCGGTCTGCTGAACCCGATTCGTGTTTCCGCTGACATCCTCAAAGCGCTGGCGGCGCGCGCGACGGCGACGCTCGGTGGCGATCTGGACGGCGTGGTAATCACCGTTCCGGCCTACTTCGACGATGCACAACGTCAGGGCACCAAAGACGCCGCGCGTCTGGCGGGCCTGCACGTGCTGCGTCTGCTGAACGAACCGACAGCGGCAGCCATTGCCTACGGCCTCGATTCCGGTCAGGAAGGGGTGATTGCGGTTTACGATCTCGGCGGCGGGACGTTTGATATCTCTATCCTGCGCTTAAGCCGCGGTGTGTTCGAAGTGCTGGCCACCGGCGGGGATTCCGCGCTCGGCGGCGATGACTTCGACCATCTGCTGGCGGACTACATCCGCGAGCAGGCGGGCATCAGCGATCGCAGCGATGCGCGCGTCCAGCGTGAACTGCTGGATGCGGCCATCGACGCCAAAATCGCCCTGAGCGATGCGCAGTCCGTCAGCGTGAACGTCGCAGGCTGGCAGGGTGAGATCACCCGCGACCAGTTCAGCGAACTGATTGCGCCTCTGGTTAAGCGTACCCTGCTGGCCTGCCGTCGCGCATTGAAAGATGCGGGCGTTGACGCTAACGAGGTGCTGGAAGTGGTCATGGTTGGCGGCTCAACCCGCGTGCCGCTGGTACGTGAGCGCGTAGGGGAATTCTTTGGCCGCACGCCGCTGACCTCTATCGACCCGGACAAAGTGGTTGCCGTGGGTGCCGCTATCCAGGCCGATATCCTGGTCGGCAACAAGCCGGACAGCGAAATGCTGCTGCTGGACGTCATCCCGCTGTCTCTGGGTTTAGAAACCATGGGCGGCCTGGTGGAGAAAGTCATTCCGCGTAACACCACCATTCCGGTGGCGCGCGCGCAGGAGTTTACGACCTTCAAAGACGGCCAGACCGCGATGTCCATCCACGTGATGCAGGGCGAGCGCGAGCTGGTGCAGGACTGCCGCTCTCTGGCGCGCTTTGCGCTGCGAGGAATTCCGGCGCTGCCGGCGGGCGGGGCGCATATTCGCGTCACCTTCCAGGTAGATGCGGACGGTCTGCTGAGCGTGACGGCGATGGAAAAATCCACCGGCGTGGAATCGTCTATCCAGGTGAAGCCGTCCTACGGCCTGACTGATGGCGAAATCGCCTCCATGATTCAGGACTCAATGAGCTACGCCGAGCAGGATGTGAAGGCGCGTATGCTGGCGGAACAAAAAGTGGAAGCCGCACGCGTGCTGGAGAGCCTGAACGGCGCGCTTGCTGCCGATGCCGCGCTGTTAAGCGCCGCTGAGCGCCAGGTGATTGACGAGGCTGCTGCGCGCTTAAGCGCCGTGGCCGAAGGCAATGACGCTGACGCAATAGAAGAAGCCATTAAAAACGTTGATAAACAAACCCAGGACTTCGCTGCTCGCCGCATGGACAAATCTGTCCGCGTCGCGCTGAAAGGCCAGTCCGTGGACGAGGTTTAATATGCCAAAGATTGTTATTTTGCCTCATGCGGACCTCTGTCCGGATGGCGCTGTTCTGGAAGCGAAGACCGGTGAAACCATTCTCGATGTAGCCCTGCGTGCAGGTATCGAAGTGGAACACGCCTGTGAAAAATCCTGTGCCTGCACCACCTGCCACTGCATCGTGCGTGAAGGTTTTGATTCTCTCGCCGAGAGCACCGAAGACGAAGACGACATGCTGGACAAAGCATGGGGTCTGGAGCCAGACAGCCGCTTAAGCTGCCAGGCCGCGGTGACCGATGAAGATCTGGTCGTGGAATTCCCACGCTACACCATCAACCACGCACGCGAGCATTAATATGGGACTGAAGTGGACAGACAGCCGTGAAATCGGCGAAGCGCTCTACGACGCGAACCCGGATCTCGATCCGAAGACCGTACGATTCACCGACA
Source organism: Enterobacter cloacae complex sp. IR5412 (assembly GCF_049237385.1). Taxonomy (NCBI): domain Bacteria; kingdom Pseudomonadati; phylum Pseudomonadota; class Gammaproteobacteria; order Enterobacterales; family Enterobacteriaceae; genus Enterobacter; species Enterobacter cloacae complex sp. IR5412. The sequence goes on from NZ_JBMKHQ010000014.1 coordinate 54,208, forward strand.
TGCATCAGTGGATCTGCGATTTAGAGGATTTTGACGACGATCCAAACGCATCCAATGAAAAAATTCTGGAGGCGATTCTGTTAGTCTGGTTAGATGAAGCAGAGTAAATCACTTAACGGGCTGCCTTCAGGCGGCCCGTTTGCTAATAAGGACAAATAAAATGACCGAAGCGATGAAGATTACGCTCTCCACGCAGCCAGCCGACGCACGCTGGGGCGAGAAAGCCACCTGGAGCATCAATAACGACGGTATTACCCTGCACCTGACGGGTAACGATGATTTGGGCCTGATCCAGCGCGCCGCGCGTAAAATTGACGGCCTGGGCATTAAGCATGTCACTCTGGCTGGCGAAGGCTGGGACACAGACCGCAGCTGGGCTTTCTGGGCGGGTTACAAAGGCCCGAAAGGCACCCGTAAAATTGAGTGGGCGAACCTCGATGAAGCCGGTCAGAAAGAGCTGGAAAGCCGCCTGAAAATTATCGACTGGGTGCGCGACACCATCAACGCCCCGGCGGAAGAGTTGGGGCCTGAGCAGCTGGCGCAGCGCGCGGTTGACCTGCTGTGCGGCGTGGCGGACGACAAGATGTCCTACCGCATCACCAAAGGTGAAGACCTGCGCGAACAAAATTACATGGGTATCCACACCGTGGGTCGTGGCTCCGAGCGTCCTCCGGTCCTGCTGGCGCTGGATTACAACCCAACCGGCGATAAAGAAGCGCCGGTCTTTGCCTGTCTGGTCGGGAAAGGTATCACCTTCGATACCGGCGGTTACAGCCTGAAGCAGAGCGCGTTCATGGATTCCATGAAGTCCGACATGGGCGGCGCGGCGACCATTACCGGCGCGCTGGCGTTCGCCATCACCCGTGGTCTGAACAAGCGCGTGAAGCTCTACCTGTGCTGCGCGGATAACATGGTGAGTGGCAACGCCTTCAAGCTGGGCGACATCATTCGCTACCGCAACGGTAAAAATGTTGAGGTGATGAACACCGATGCCGAAGGCCGTCTGGTGCTGGCCGATGGCCTGATCGACGCCTCTGCGCAGAAGCCGGAGCTGATTATCGACATGGCGACCCTGACCGGCGCGGCGAAAACTGCCCTTGGCAACGATTACCATGCGCTGTTCAGCTTCGACGACAAGCTGGCCGCTCGCCTGCTGGCCAGCGCGGCGGCGGAAAACGAGCCGTTCTGGCGTCTGCCGCTGGCCGAGTTCCACCGCAGCCAGCTGCCGTCTAACTTCGCCGAGCTGAACAACACCGCGAGCGCGGCGTACCCGGCGGGAGCCAGCACAGCAGCAGGCTTCCTGTCTCACTTCGTTGAGAACTACCATGAAGGCTGGTTGCACATTGACTGCTCCGCTACCTACCGTAAAGCGGCGGTTGAGCAGTGGTCCGCAGGCGCAACCGGTCTGGGTGTGCGTACCGTGGCGAACCTGCTGACGGCTGAGTGATCTTTTTTGCCGGGTGGCGCTACGCTTACCCGGCCTACAAAATCCGTAGGCCCGTGCAAGCGTAGCGCCGCCGGGCAATTGTGAAGTAGCCAAACTATGTCAGAAACCAAAAACGAATTAGAAACCCTGCTGGAGCAGGCGGCGACCGAGCCCGCCCACCGTCCGGCCTTTTTCCGCACGCTGCTGGAATCCACCGTCTGGGTGCCGGGCACCGCCGCGGAAGGGGAGCAGGTTGTCGAAGACAGCGCCCTGGATCTGCTGCACTGGGAGAAAGACGACGGCACGTCGGTGATCCCGTTCTTTACCTCGCTCGAGGCTTTGCAGGAAGCGGTAGAAGACGAACAGGCGTTCGTGGTGATGCCGGTGCGCACGCTGTTCGAAATGACCCTGGGGCAGACGCTGTTCCTCAACGCCAAACTGCCGACCGGGAAAGAGTTCACTCCGCGTGAAATCAGCCATCTGATTGGTGACGAGGGCAACCCGCTCAGCACCCAGGAGGTGCTGGAAGGGGGCGAAACGCTGCTACTGTCTGAAGTGGCCGAGCCGCCCGCGCAGATGATTGACTCCCTGACCACGCTGTTTAAAACCATCAAGCCGGTAAAACGCGCGTTCCTCTGCTCCATCAAAGAGAGCGCTGACGAAAAGCCTGTTCTGCTGATAGGGATCGAGGCCGACGGCGATGTTGAGGAGATCATCCAGGCGGCGGGAAGCGTAGCGACCGACACGCTCCCGGGCGATGAGCCGATTGATATCTGTCAGGTGAAGAAAGGTGAGCAGGGCATCAGCCACTTTATTACCGAGCACATCACCCCGTTCTACGAGCGTCGCTGGGGCGGCTTCCTGCGCGATCTCAAGACCAACCGCATTATCTGATTACGGCGGGGTGACCTTCACCCCGTTGCTTCCAGCAACAGTAAATCCATCAGCAGCACCAGATTCGACTCAAACGACGTCACCCCTGCGGCTTCGGCGGCGAAATGTACCGCTTCGTCATAGAGGGCAAAATGCACGTCGGCCATACCTGCCAGCGTATTGGCCGACGCGCGGGTAAACGCGACGATCGTCATGCCGACGTTTTTGGCGATCCGCGCTTTATCCAGCACCTGCTCCGTTTCGCCGCTGCGCGAAACGGCAATAAATACCTGATAGCGTGCGGCGTTGCTGAGAAAAATATTCCGGCTGTCCCCCGGTCCGGAGATGAACGCGGTTTTTCCCAGCACCTGCAACTTCTTGGTCAGGTACTCGGCAAAAAGATATGAAAACCCGGCGCCGTAGAGAAAGAAGCTCTCTTTCTGGCGCAGCAGGCTGGCAAACTGCTGGCGTTTGTCCTGGGTAACCCACTGGAAGGTCTGCTGATAGTTGGCAATAAACCGGGCAAAAAGCGCGGGCATTTCTGCATGTTGCGCAGACTGTACGGTGATCCGCGGCGTGTCAGAAAGCAACTGCTTGCAGTGCCAGATAAACTCGCTAAAGCCGCTGAAGCCCAGCTTCTGGCACAGCCGCATAATCGTCGCGGTGGAGACAAATGTCGCCAGCGCCAGCTCGCGCACCGTGATATTGCCCACCAGCAGCGGATGCTCAGTGAGGTGGGCGAGGACGCGATACTCCGCGCGGGTCAGTGACGACCCGCGTGTTAACAGCGTTGCCAGGCGGTTATCCATTATTTCGCCGGTTCTACCGGCAGATCGTCCCGTGCACCCCATTCACTCCAGGCGCCGTCATACAGCATCACGTCATTTGCGCCAAGGGTTGCCAGCGCCAGGATCACCACGCAGGCCGTCACGCCGGAGCCGCAGCTGGCAATAACCGGACGATGCAAATCCACGCCCTGACGTTCAAAAATGGCACGCAATTCATCGGTGGTTTTCAGCTCGCCTTCAAACACCAGATCGCCCCACGGCACGTTCAGCGCCCCCGGGATATGTCCTCGTTTCAGTCCCGGACGCGGCTCATCCGCTTCAGCGTTGAAGCGTGGAGCGGGACGCGCATCGACGATTTGGGCCGTGTTTTCGTGGCTCACCACCAGAACGTCGGTCAGGCGCTTGACCACGTGTGCGTCAAACGTGGCATCAAATTCCCCTTCCGGCAGCGTCACGTCGCCCTGCTGAAGCGGCAGCTCGTCGCGCTTCCAGCCCGCAAGCCCACCCGCCAGAATCGACACTTTTTCCACGCCGAAGTTTTTCAGCATCCACCACGCCCGCGGGGCGGAGAAGAGGTTACCCTCATCGTAAACAACGAGGTGTTTGTCTTTGCTGATGCCGAGCTCGCGCATCGCCACGGAAAACGCTTCCGGACGAGGCAGCATGTGCGGCAGGGGAGAGGTGTGATCGGAGAGGGCTTCGATATCGAAAAAAACCGCGCCAGGCAGGTGCCCTGCGCGATATTCAGCGGGAACGTCACGATGCTCCTGGCCCGGAGGGGCCATGCGCGCGTCGATAATCTGAACTTCCGGGTCGTCGCCGTGCTCAATCAGCCAGTCGGCGGCGACAAAATATGAGGTGGACATGGTTGCCTCCATTCTTTTCCGTAAAAAAGGATTGTCGGTGTTTTTTCTGACACCGACAAGTTAACCACGTTCAACTCGCGAGCAAGCCCCTATTTTTTCACCACTTCACCGTCCTGCCATGCCTTTTGCAGCGCAGGCCAGTAGTCGCGGTTGGCTTCGATCATCTCATCCAGAATCGCTTTCGCGTGCTCCATGGTCGGCACGGTGCGGTTCAGAGTAAACGCCTGCAACGCTTTCTCATAGCTGCCTTCGATGGTTGCCTCCACCAGCAGCTGTTCAGAGGCCAACTGCTGCTGTAAAAGCGTCTGGTGGAACAGCGGCACCCGACCCACGCGGACGGGCTCTGGTCCTTCGGAGGTAATATAGGCAGGTACTTCCACCACCGCATCGTACGGCAGATTGGTAATCGCCCCGCGGTTTTCCACCATCACCAGATGACGTTGGCGCAGGTTGAATGCCAGCGAGCAGGCGACATCGACGATAAATTCGCCGTGAACACCTACGTGGAAGGCGTCCGGTAAGATCCCGCTGCGCTGGTACTCTTCGGCGGCGGCAAACAGCTTTTTCTCACGTCCGTTCATCACTTCGTTGGCACGGGTATAGTCCGGGTTCTGATGCTCCACAATCTGGTTCGGCATCAGGTAGTACTGTAGATACGGGTTCGGCAGGTACTCCGGGAAGTTATCCATAATCGGCTTGATGTTGCGCCAGGTTTTCACCCATGACGGATCCGAGTGCTGCGGGTCGGTTTTGGCCGCGTCTTCCGTCAGCAGGCCAAACTTCGCGATATGTTTACGCAGCTCCGGCAGCTTGTCCTCGCCGTCCACCAGCACGCGGGTAAACCAGCCGAAGTGGTTGAGGCCAAAATAGTCCACCTCCAGTTTATGACGGTCCACGCCCAGAATGGCGCCCATATTGCGCATCGCGGCGACAGGCATATCGCAGATGTTCAGCACGCGTGCGTTGGGGCGCAGGCGACGCACGCCCTCAGCGACGATCGCCGCCGGGTTGGAGTAGTTCACGATCCACGCTTTCTCGTGCGCGTAGCGTTCCACCCGATCGATCAGCTCTACCATCGGCAGGATCGTACGCAGGCCATATGCCAGCCCGCCGGGTCCGCAGGTTTCCTGGCCGACCACTCCGTGGCGCAGCGGAATTTTTTCATCCTGCTCGCGCATTTTGTACTGTCCGACGCGCATCTGAGCAAAAACAAAATGCGCGCCGCTGAAGGCCACCTCCGGATCGCTGGTGACCGTGAATTTGATGCTCTGGCTGTGGTCGCGAATGACCTTTTCCACCACGGGCGCAATGGTGTTCTGGCGCGCCTCGTCGATGTCATACAGGCGAATCTCTGCCAGGGGGAAATCGTGCAGGCGTACCATCAGGCTTTTCACTATACCTGGCGTGTAGGTGCTGCCGCCGCCGGCAATCGACAGAATGAATGGGGGTGTTAACATCTTTAGCTCCTTTCAGAGAAACGTCTCAACGGCTTCTCGCATTTTTTTGACATGCAGCCCGTAGACCACCTGAACGTTGTTACCTTGTTTGATAATCCCTTTCGCGCCGGTCGCTTTCAGGCGCGGTTCGTCGATGATGGCGACGTCCTTCACCGTGACGCGTAAGCGGGTGTAGCAGTTATCAACCACCTGAATGTTTTCCCGACCGCCCAGACCGACGACGATCGATTCCCCCAGCCCGTCGTTATTTCCCTTCGCCTGGTATTCCTGTTTGCTGTAGAGGCGCGTCTCCCGATCGTCATCTTCACGACCGGGCGTTTTCATGTTTAAACGCAGGATCAGGAAGCGGAACACCACGAAATAAAGGGCGAACATGATCAGCCCGACCACGATGTACATGGGCCAGTTGGACTTTTCCGTGCCGAGCGGCAGGTTGTAGAGGATAAAATCGATAATTCCGTTGGCGCCGATGGCGTGAACGCCAAACAGGGTGAACAGCATCATGCCAATGCCGGTCAGCACCGCATGCACCACGAACAACAGCGGGGCGACAAACAGGAAAGAGAACTCGATCGGCTCGGTTACGCCGACCAGCAGCGAGGTCAGCGCCGCCGGGATCAGAATGGCTTTCGCAATCGCTTTACGCTCTGGCTTCGCGGTCATGTACATTGCCAGCGCGGCGGCGGGAAGGCCGAACATCTTGCTGATGCCGCGAGCATCCCACACCACGGTGCTGCTGAGCTGCTTCACGTCCGGGCAGGCCATCTCGGCGAAGTAGATATTGCGCGCGCCCTGGTAAGCCGTACCGCACACCTCCTGCGTACCGCCCAGTTCGGTATACAGGAACGGCGTATAGACCAGATGATGCAGGCCCGTCGGCACCAGAATGCGTTCAAGGAAACCGTAGATCGCCACCCCAAACGGACCGGACCCTTTGATCGCCAGCGCCAGGGCGCTTATTCCATGCTGTGCGTACGGCCAGAGTTCGCTCATGACCACGCCGAGCAGCATAGAGACTGGCAACATCACAATCGCGACAAAGCAGTGGCCGGAGTATATCGCCATCGCGCCGTTAAACTGGACACCGGAATATTTGTTGTACAGATAACCGGAGAGCGCCCCGGTCAGGATCCCGGCGAAAACGCCCATCTCCAGCACCTGGACGCCCAGTACCATGCTTTGTCCGGCGGCTTTCATCTGCTCTGCAGGGGCCAGTTCTCCCTGAAGCTGTAACGTCACGTTCATGGCATTGATAAATACGATAAAAGTCACCAGCCCAATCAGCGCCGCGTAGCCTTTGTCTCGGGTTGCCAGGCCAATGGGGATCCCGACGGCAAACACCAGCGCCAGGTTGACCAGCACCGACACGGCAGATTTGGCGATCAGCTGGCCGACACTCTGGATCAGCGGATGGCCGAGAAACGGCAGGTACTCGGCCAGATTGCCGTTACCCAGCACATTCCCAAAGGCGATAAACAGACCGACGATAGGTAAGATAAGTACAGGTCCGTAAAGTGATTTTCCGAAATTTTGTAGGGCGTTCACGGCTCGTTGCATGGCTTTCTCTCTTATTGAACCGCGCACTCGGGGTGCGTCATGGTCATAAAACTAGCAGGCATGATGCGAGCTTATCCAGCTATCTTATTGTTTTAAAAACAAATGACGCGAAAGGTAACATGTTACGTTACGCTGTGTGATCGCGGTTCCACCCTCGCATGCGAGTACGATGCCATTCTGCGAGGCGCTTTCCAGATTATAAAATTGGACTTTTTGTATTAACGAAACTTGCGGATAATACTTATCCGGACGACGACCAACAGGCCCCTCAGGCCAGGGACATAGGATGAAACCGTTTCGCTTAGCTGCGATCTCTCTCGCGCTGCTCACCACCTTTACGCTTGCCGGCTGTGATAACAGCGATGACAAACCTCAGGCCGCTGCCCCCGCAGCGTCTACCACATCAGAACAGAAAACCCCGGCAAAACCGGATCCTGAAAAGCTGGCTAAGCTGGCCGCGCAGAGTCAGGGTAAGGCGTTGACGCTGCTGGATGCCTCTGAAGTGCAACTCGACGGTGCTGCGACACTGGTTCTGACCTTCTCTGTACCGCTGGATCCCAGCCAGGATTTTGCGAAAACGGTGCATGTGGTGGATAAAAAAAGTGGCAAAGTGGACGGCGCCTGGGAACTGGCCCCCAATCTGAAAGAGCTGCGCCTGCGCCATCTGGAGCCGAATCGTAATCTGGTCGTCACCGTCGAGCGTAATTTGCTGGCGCTGAACAAAGCGACATTCGGCATTGACTATGAAAAAGCGATCACCACCCGGGATGTTGAACCGACGGTCGGATTCGCCAGCCGCGGATCGCTGCTGCCGGGTAAAGTGGTGGAAGGGTTGCCGGTGATGGCGCTCAACGTCAACAATGTGGACGTGAACTTCTACCGCGTTAAGCCGGAGTCGCTGGCCTCGTTTGTCAGCCAGTGGGAGTACCGTAACTCGCTGACCAACTGGGAATCTGACAACCTGCTGAAGATGGCGGAACTGGTCTACACCGGCCGTTTCGACCTCAACCCGGCGCGCAACACGCGTGAAAAACTGCTCCTGCCGCTCAAAGATATTAAGCCGCTCCAGCAGTCTGGCGTCTATATCGCCGTGATGAATCAGGCTGGTCACTATAACTACAGTAACGCCGCGACGCTCTTTACCTTAACTGATATTGGGCTGTCCGCTCACCGTTATCATAACCGCCTGGACATCTTCACCCAGAGTCTTGAAAACGGTGCGGCGCAGTCAGGTGTGGCCATTACCCTTCTGAACGATAAAGGGCAGACCCTGGCCGAGGCGAACAGCGACGCCGATGGTCATGCGAAACTGGAAACCGATAAAGAAGCCGCGCTGATCCTGGCCAGTAAAGATGGCCAGACCACGCTTCTCGACCTCAAACTTCCGGCGCTGGATCTGGCGGAGTTTGATATCACCGGTAACCCGGGTTACAGCAAACAATTCTTTATGTTTGGCCCGCGCGATCTCTATCGTCCGGGTGAAACGGTGATCCTGAACGGCCTGCTTCGCGACAGCGATGGCAAACCGCTTCCCGATCAGCCGGTAAAACTTGACGTGCTGCGCCCGGACGGACAGGTGGCGCGTACGGTCGTTGTGCAACCTGAGAACGGCCTTTATCGCTTCAACTATCCGCTCGATAGCGGCGCCCAGACCGGCATGTGGCATATTCGCGCGAATACGGGCGATAACCAGCAGCGCATGTGGGATTTCCACGTCGAAGATTTTATGCCTGAGCGTATGGCGCTGAATCTGACCGGGCAAAAAACGCCGGTTTCCCCGCAGGATAATGTCGACTTTAACGTTGTGGGCTATTACCTGTATGGCGCGCCGGCTAACGGTAATTCTCTGCAAGGCCAGCTTTTCCTGCGTCCGCTACGTGACGCGGTGCCTGCACTGCCTGGCTTCCAGTTCGGTGATATTGCCGAGGAGAACCTGAGCCGCAGCCTGGATGAAGTGCAGCTTACGCTGGACGAACAGGGGCGCGGACAGGTTACCACCGAAAGCCAGTGGAAAGAGGTGCACTCGCCGCTGCAACTGATTTTGCAAGCCAGCCTGCTGGAATCAGGCGGGCGTCCGGTAACGCGACGCGCCGAGCAGGCTATCTGGCCTGCGGCTGAACTTCCGGGGATCCGCCCACAGTTCGCCAGCAAGGCCGTGTACGACTACCGCACCGATACCACCGTCAACCAGCCGATTGTCGACGAGAACGGCAACGCCAGCTTTGACATCGTCTATGCCGATGCCAGCGGGGCGAAAAAAGCGGTATCTGGTCTGCAGGTGCGTCTGGTCCGTGAGCGTCGCGACTACTTCTGGAACTGGTCCGAGAGCGAGGGCTGGCAGTCTCAGTTTGATCAAAAAGATCTGGTTGAGGGCGAGCAGGAACTTAACCTCAAGGCCGATGAAACCGGTAAAGTCACCTTCCCGGTGGAGTGGGGCTCATACCGTCTGGAAGTGAAAGCCCCTGATAGCATGGTCAGCAGCGTGCGCTTCTGGGCGGGGTACAGCTGGCAGGATAACAGCGATGGCACGGGTGCTGCACGCCCGGATCGTGTGACGCTGAAACTGGACAAGCCATCCTATCAGCCAGGCGATACCATCAACCTGCATATTGCAGCGCCGGCCGCAGGCAAGGGCTATGCAATGATCGAATCCAGCGAAGGGCCACTGTGGTGGAAAGAGATCGACGTACCGGTTAACGGTCTGGATCTCGCCATTCCGGTGGATAAGGCCTGGAAACGTCACGATCTCTACCTCAGCACGCTGGTGGTTCGTCCTGGCGATAAATCTAAATCCGCCACGCCAAAACGCGCGGTTGGTCTGCTGCATCTGCCAATGGGGGACGAAAATCGTCGCCTGAGCATCGCACTTGATAACCCACAAAAAATGCGTCCGAACCAGACGCTTTCTGTGAAAGTGAAAGCCAGCGTAAAAGAGGGGGCTGTGCCACAGAAGGTGAACGTGCTGGTCTCGGCTGTTGATAGCGGCGTGCTGAACATTACCGACTACGTCACGCCGGATCCGTGGGAAGCTTTCTTCGGTCAGAAGCGCTATGGCGCGGACATCTATGATGTTTACGGCCAGGTGATTGAAGGTCAGGGACGTCTTGCCGCACTGCGCTTTGGCGGAGACGGCGATGAACTGAAACGCGGCGGTAAGCCATCGGTGAACCATGTCACCATTATTGCTCAGCAGGCGCAGCCGGTTACGCTTGATGCCAACGGTGAAGGCACCATCACGCTGCCGATCGGTGATTTCAACGGCGAACTGCGCCTGATGGCGCAGGCCTGGACGGAAGACGATTTCGGCAGCAGCGAAAGCAAAATCATTGTGGCGGCTCCGATTATCACCGAGCTTAACACGCCGCGATTCCTCGCAAGTGGCGATACCTCTCGCCTGACGCTGGACCTGACCAACCTTACTGACCAGTCGCAAACGCTGAACATTGCGTTAACCGCAACCGGTAAGGTGTCGCTCGAAGGTGCTCAGCCAGAGCCGGTTAAGCTGCCGCCTGGCGCTCGTAGCACTCTGTTTATTCCGGTGCGCGCGCTGGAAGGCTATGGCGATGGTGAAGTAACTGCTCAGGTGACGGGGCTTCAGCTCCCTGGTGAGACGTTTGCGCCGCAGCAGAAGAGCTGGAAAATTGGTGTACGCCCCGCATTCCCGGCGCAAACGGTGAATACGGGCACGATGCTGAACCCTGGCGAATCCTGGAGCGCGCCAGCACAGCATATCGACGGTTTCTCGCCTGCCACGCTACAGGGACAGCTGTTGCTCAGCGGTAAACCACCTTTGAACCTGGCGCGCTACATTCGTGAACTTCAGGCCTATCCATACGGATGTCTTGAGCAGACCACCAGCGGCCTGTTCCCGTCCCTCTACACCAACGCGGCACAGCTTACGGCGTTGGGCATTAAAGGCGACACCGACGATAAACGCCGTGCGGCCATTGATATCGGCATCTCCCGTCTGCTGCAAATGCAGCGTGACGATGGCGGTTTTGCCTTGTGGGATAAAAACGGCCCGGAAGAGTACTGGCTGACCGCCTATGTTACGGACTTCCTGGTGCGGGCAGGGGAGCAGGGTTACAGCGTGCCTGCCGAGGCGGTGAATAACGCCAACAGCCGACTGCTGCGCTATTTACAGGATCCGGGGATGATGTCCATCCGCTACAGCGACGACACCCAGGCCAGCAAATTTGCTGTCCAGGCGTATGCTTCGCTGGTGCTGGCTCGTCAGCAAAAAGCGCCGCTCGGTGCACTGCGTGAAATCTGGGAGCGTCACGCTCAGGCCGCTTCCGGGCTTCCGTTGATGCAGCTGGGCATGGCACTCAAACTGATGGGGGATACACCGCGCAGCCAGCAGGCGCTGGATCTGGCTCTCAAAACACCCCGTAACGACAGCCGAAACTGGATGGCGGATTACGGCAGCCAGCTGCGTGATAATGCCCTGATGCTCTCCCTGCTGGAAGAGTACAAGCTGCTGCCGGATGCGCAAAACAGGCTGTTGAACGCGTTATCTGAAGACGCGTTCAGCCAGCGCTGGCTGTCAACCCAGGAGAGCAATGCGCTGTTCCTGGCTGGACGTTCACTGCAAACCTTGTCAGGCGCGTGGCAGGCAACGACCACCCTCTCTGAACAGACCCAGAGCAGTGATAAAGCGCAGGTAGAAAACCTGAACGGCGACCAGCCTGGTGCCTTGCAGGTGACGAATACCGGCACGACGCCGCTGTGGGTACGACTGGACACTACTGGCTATCCGGAGTATGCGCCCCAGCCATCTTCTCACGTCTTGCAGATTGAACGTCATATCCTGTCGACAGACGGCAGCAGCAAGTCGCTCTCTTCACTTAAGAGCGGTGAGCTGGTTCTGGTGTGGCTGGAAGTGAAGGCAAGCCAGAACGTACCGGATGCGCTGGTGGTGGATCTGCTCCCGGCAGGTCTGGAGCTGGAAAACCAGAATCTGGCGAGCAGCAGCGCCAGCTTGCAGGACAGCGGCAGTGAAGTGCAAAACCTGCTGAATCAGATGCAACAGTCTGATATTCAGCACATGGAATTCCGCGACGATCGCTTTGTGGCCGCCGTGCCGGTCAATGAAGGTCAGCCGGTCACGCTGGTTTACCTGGCCCGTGCCGTTACGCCTGGAACCTATCAGGTGCCTGTTCCGATGGTCGAGTCCATGTACGTTCCGCAGTGGCGAGCAACGGGGTCGGCCAGTGGTCCGCTGATCGTTGTTCCGTAAGATGCAGATAGCACGCCTGATTCGCTCCCGCTGGCTGTGGCTTGCGGGAGCGCTTCTCTTTTTAGGGGGGCTGATTGTCGCCGCTGACCGCGTGTGGCCGTTGCCCCTGAAAGAGGTCAACCCTGCGCGAGTGGTCGTGGATGAGCAGGGTGTTCCGTTGTGGCGTTTTGCCGACAGCGAAGGCATCTGGCGCTATCCGGTTACCATTGAAGAGGTTTCCCCACGCTATCTTGAGGCGCTGATCCAGTATGAAGATCGCTGGTTCTGGGATCACCCTGGCGTCAATCCGCTTTCTGTACTGCGTGCCGCCTGGCAGGATCTCACCGCCGGGAGAGTGGTTTCTGGCGGGAGCACGCTTACCATGCAGGTGGCACGCCTGCTGGATCCGCATCCGCGTACCTTTGGCGGTAAAATTCGTCAGCTGTGGCGGGCGATGCAGCTGGAGTGGCATCTCTCCAAGCGTGAAATCCTGACGCTGTATCTCAACCGTGCCCCGTTTGGCGGCACGTTGCAGGGCGTGGGCGCGGCAAGCTGGACTTATCTTGGCAAACCGCCGTCTCAGCTGAGCTATTCCGACGCGGCGCTGCTGGCTGTACTGCCACAGGCACCCAGCCGTCTGCGCCCCGACCGCTGGCCGGAACGTGCCGAAGCGGCGCGGAACAAAGTGCTCGACCGCATGCTGACTCAGGGCGTCTGGTCTGAGAAGCAGGTGAAAGAGTCCCGTGAAGAGCCGGTCTGGCTGGCCCCCCGGCAGATGCCGCAGCTGGCGCCGCTCTTTTCCCGCATGATGGTGAGTAAAAGCCGCGACACAAAAATAGTCACCACGCTGGATGCAGCTTTGCAACGACAGCTTGAAGAGCTGGCAATGAACTGGAAATCGCGCCTGCCTGCCCGCAGTTCACTGGCGATGATCGTCGTGGATCATACATCCATGAAAGTGCGTGGCTGGGTAGGCTCGGTAGATATCAATGATGACAGTCGCTTTAGTCACGTGGATATGGTCAATGCGATCCGATCGCCGGGATCCGTCCTCAAGCCATTCATCTATGGCATGGCGCTGGACGATGGCCTGATCCATCCCGCTTCGTTATTACAGGATGTTCCAAGAAAAACGGGGGATTATCGCCCCGGCAACTTTGACAGCGGTTTCCATGGGCCGGTCAGCATGAGCGAAGCCCTGGTGCGTTCCCTCAACCTGCCTGCGGTGCAGGTACTGGAAGCGTACGGCCCAAAACGTTTTGCAGGCATGCTGAGCAACGCGGGATTACCGCTCATACTCCCCGCGGGGGCGCAGCCCAACCTCTCCCTGATCCTGGGGGGCGCAGGCGCACGCCTGGCTGATATCGCTGCCGCCTACAGTGCCTTTGCGCGTCAGGGTAAGGCGGGCCGGTTGCGTTTACAGCCGGGCGATCCGCTGATCGAACGTCCGCTGCTGTCGCAGGGGGCGGCGTGGATCATTCGTCGCATTCTCGCCAGTGAAGCACAGCCCCTGCCGGACAGTGCGCTGCCCCAGGTTGCGCCGCTGGCGTGGAAAACGGGCACCAGCTATGGCTACCGGGATGCCTGGGCCATCGGGCTGAACGCCCGGTATGTCATTGGAATCTGGACCGGACGTCCGGACGGCACGCCCGTTGCCGGGCAGTTTGGTTTCGCCAGCGCAGTTCCGCTCCTGAATCAGGTCAATAACATGCTTCAGTCCCGCTCGATGGTGGATGAAGCCCGTCTGCCGCGCGATCCGCGTCCTGCAAGCGTAGGACGGGGCGTGATTTGCTGGCCGGGGGGCCAGTCCCTGCCTGAAGGGAACGAAAACTGTCGGCGTCGGCTGTCAACCTGGCTGCTGGAAGGCAGTGAACCGCCTACGCTGCTGCTGCCGGAACAAGAGGGTATTCGCGGGATCCGTTTCCCGGTCTGGCTGGATAAAGAAGGCAAACGCGTCGCAGCGGATTGTCCTGATGCGACAGAAAAAGTGCTGGATGTCTGGCCGCTGCCGCTGGAGCCCTGGCTGCCTGCTGCCGAAAAACGGGCTGCTCGTCTCCCCGCCCGTTCAGCGATTTGCCCTCCGCTGGATAACCATAATGCGGCGCCGCTGATGTTGTCAGGCGTCAGAGAAGGGGCGGTAATTAAACGTCTTCCGGGTGAGAAAAACATGACCCTGTTCGTTTCAACCAGCGGCGGGGAGGGGCAACGATGGTGGTTTTTGAATGGCGAACCGCTGGACGGACATCAGAAGAATTATTCACTGCAATTATATTTGTCGGGTAAATATCAGTTAGTTGTATTAGATGAAACAGGACAAACGGCGACGGTTAATTTTGAGTTAGATCGCTAAGTGTTACTCCTCAAGAGTTAGCTTGATAATTATCAATATCCGTTCCTGAAAAAAAACGAGAATGCGTTTTTATTTTAAGGAACGAGCAATGGAAAAAAATAAACATCAGGGAGAGGGGACTATTCCCGCCATATCCCGGCGTCAGTTTATTCAGGCAGGATCGGCGCTCGCCGCTCTGCCTTTTGTCGTCAAAACCGGCAAAGTACAGGCACAGGGCGCGGCGGTTTCAGACACTACGCCTGAAGAAAAAGTGGTGCAAACCTGTAGTACGTTTGACTGCGGCGGCAAGTGTGATATTCGTGCTCACGTCAGTGAGGGCGTTGTGACCCGAATTTCTACGCGTCCGGATAACGCGTTGGATCCGCAAATGCCCGTAATGCGCGCCTGCGTGCGTGGCCGGGCTTATCGGAAATTTGTTTACCACCCCGATCGGCTGAAATACCCAATGAAACGTGTAGGGAAACGTGGCGAAGGAAAATTCGAGCGTATTACCTGGGATGAAGCCACCACCCTTATTGCGAATCAATTAAAAACTATTACGCAAAAATACGGTGCGGCTTCACGCTATGTTCATGTGGGCACCGCTGTGTCCGGCGGGACTTTTTCCGGCGATAAAATGGTTCGTCGTCTGCTCAACTTAACCGGCGGCTATCTCGAAAGCTATCACTCGGTCAGTATGGGTAACACGGCGGCAGCAACGCCGTATACCTATGGCACCGCTGCCAGCGGCAGCTCTCTTGACACGCTGCTGGACACCAAACTGGTCATCCTCTGGGGACATAACCCGACGGAAACGATCTTTGGTCACAGCAACCACTTCTACCAGAAGATGAAGCAAAACGGCACTCGCTTTATTGTTGTCGACCCTCGCTATTCCGATACGGTTTCCTCCCTGGCCGATCAGTGGATCCCGCTGCTTCCCACCACGGACAACGCCCTGATGGACGCGATGATGTATGTGATCGTCACGGAGAACCTGCACGATCGCGACTTTATTCAGCGCTACACCCTGGGCTTTGACGAAGACACTATGCCAGAAGGCGTTCCGGCCAATGAATCCCTGATGGCTTACCTGAGCGGCGCAAAAGATGGCGTGGCGAAAACGCCCGAGTGGGCAGAGAAAATCACCCACGTGCCTGCACAAACAATTCGGCAACTGGCGCGCGACTACGCAACCACCAAACCCGCTGCGCTGATCCAGGGCTGGGGACCGCAGCGTCATAACTGCGGCGAGCGCACCGCGCGCGGCTCGACGTTGCTGGCTACGCTCACGGGTAACGTCGGGGTGAAAGGCGGTTGGGCAGCAGGCTATGGCGGCTGCGCAAACCGTAAATTTGCCGCCGGACCAGAAATGCCGGACAACCCGGTCAAAGCCAAAATATCGGTGATGAACTGGGTGCAGGCCGCCGACGATGCCTCTCAGGTCACCGCGGACGTCGGCCTGAAGGATGCCGAAAAGCTGGACAGCAATATCCGCATCCTGTTCTCGCTGGCGGGAAATTATCTGGCTAACCAGAACCCGGATCTTCATCAGGCAACCCGTGTCCTGGAAGACGAGTCGAAAATCGAGTTTATCGTCGCAAGCGATCTGTTTATGACGCCGAGCGCCCGATACGCCGACCTTCTTTTGCCGGAAACCAGCTTTATGGAACGCTGGAATATCGGCGAAACCTGGGGCACGGCAAGCTATCTGATCCTGTCAGAAAAGCTCATTGAACCTGAATTTGAACGCCGTTCAGACTACGACTGGCTGCGGGAGGTCGCCGCTAAGCTTGGCGTCGAACCCGCGTTCAGTGAAGGGCGTGACGAAAAAGCGTGGATTGAGCACATCTGGGAGCAGACGCGTCTTTCCATGCCTGACGAAAACCTGCCGGACTTCGCGACGCTAAAGAAGACGCGTCAGCACCTTTTCAAAAGCGCGCCGTTCGTCGCCTTTGAAGACAACATTCGCGATCCGCAGAATCATCCGTTCCCGACGCCGTCCGGAAAAATTGAGATCTTCTCGAAGCGTCTGTACGACATGCATCACCCGGAAATTCCGGCGCTGTCGCACTACGTGCCTGCCCATGAAGGGCCGGAAGACGCGCTGGCGAAACGCTTCCCGCTCCAGCTGATTACCTGGAAAGGAAAAAACCGCGCTAACTCCACCCAGTACGCCAACCCGTGGTTAATTGAGGCGCAGCAGCAAAAGCTGTGGATCAACCCGCAGGATGCGCAAAATCGCGGCATTTGCGAGATCCCGGCGGAGGTCACGCCGCGCATCATTCCAGGCGTTGTGGCCATGCAGGCAGGTGCCTGGTGGCAGCCGGACGAGCAGGGTATTGATAAGGGCGGCTGCGCGAACGTGCTCAGTTCCGCACGTATTACCGCGCTTGCGAAAGGGAATTCCCATCAAACCATGCTGGTGGAGGTAGCTAAAGCATGAGTCAGTTTAAACATTACGCACCGGTAAGCGACAAACAGCTGGGTTTTTATATCGACTCTTCTCGCTGCTCGGGCTGCAAAGCATGTCAGGTGGCGTGCAAAGATAAAAACAACCTTGAGGTCGGACGTCGTTTCCGTCGCGTGTACGAAGTTAATGGCGGGAGCTTTATCCCGACCGGGCAGGGTGGCGTCAGCAATAACGTTTTTGCCTACACGCTCTCTATCTCCTGTAACCACTGTGCCGACCCAATCTGCACCAAAAACTGTCCGACCACTGCGATGCATAAGCGTCCGGGGGACGGTATTGTGCGCGTAGATACTGATAAGTGCGTCGGCTGCGGCTACTGCGCGTGGTCATGCCCTTACGGCGCGCCACAGCTCAACGAGCAGACCGGGCAGATGTCCAAATGTGATTTCTGCGTGGATCTACAGGCGAAGGGGGAACAGCCTGTCTGTGTGGCAACCTGTCCACTCGAAGCGATTAAATTCGGGCCGATTGATGAACTGCGGGCGAAGTATGGTGCGGTCTGTGATGTGAAAGGCTTGCCTGATTCCTCCATCACCAAACCGAACCTGGTGATCAAAGCGCATCAGGGCGCAGAGAAAGAGGGGAAACGTCATGCATGAGTTACCGCTGCTGATTTTTACGCTGTTCCTGCAAGGATCGGTTGGCGTTACGCTGTGGCTGGCCTTCGGAAGCACGCAACGCAGCGTGCTGCTGCCGGCTGCCGGAGCGTTTGTGTTGGCCAGCCTCGGTCTGCTCGCCTCCGCGTTGCACATGGGCTATCCACTTAATGCGTTCAACGCGCTGCGTCACGTATCCAGCTCCTGGCTGAGCCGTGAGATTATCTTTGCCAGTCTTTATCTTGCGGCACTTGGCCTCGCAACGCTGCTGATGTTTGTCAAAAAACCAGGCTGGAAGCCGCTGTTGGTTGTGGCAGGTCTTGTCGGGCTGGTGGATGTGTTCTGCATGGCGCAGATCTACATGCATGCATCCGTGGTGACGTGGCATCACATTAATACCCTGGTGCTGTTTATCGGTTCGGTGGGAATTATCGGTTCAGCCTGCATGGCCGTTGGGGCACGTTCCCAGACTCGCGTGCGAACGGCGATTGTCATTATCACGCTGCTGGTGATTGCACGTCTGGTGATGCAGCCCGTCTGGCTGGCAGATATTACGGCTATGGACAACACCGTTGTGACGTTCCCACACGCACCGTTACAAATGCTGGAGCAACTGCGAACCGTGCATCTGCTGAGCTGGTGCGTTTCCGTTGCGGGTATGCTGTGCTTTGCTGCGGGCGGCTTAAAAGCGGCGCGAGGCACAATGCTGTTGGGCAGCGCCTTGCTGATTGTGGGTGAGCTAATGCTGCGCTTTGTTTTCTTCAGTATTGGCTGATGGGCGGATTAACCTTTGCCCCGGCGATGGACGTGACGCATGCGTGCGTCCGTCGCCGTTTTCGCCACTCTTCCTGCTGCGCCTGCGCGGACGTCTGTCCCGTGCAGGCTTTTTCTTTTAACGACACCGGCGTCTCGGTTGATGACAGCCGCTGTATTGAATGCGGTGACTGCCTGTTTGTCTGCCCCGCTGAAGCCATCACCGGCATCACGCCGCGAAAACGTTTTCTGTGTGGCGATACGCTTGTTGGGCCTTTTACTGACCGTGCGCCAGGGGCGAATGAGCTTCTGCTGTGGCACGCGCAGCACCACGTTCGTTTTATCAGTATCGACGCGGAGCAGTATCCTGACTGGTTGCTGGCGATTGCCCGGCTGAATCTTGCGCTTCGTCGACGTGGTGAAGCAGCGTGGGCGTTTAAACATATACCCGTCAACGAGGTAAATACCGCCCGGCGTGCGCTGATGCACGTTCCCCGTGAGGATGTCCGGGCCTGTTGCGTCGTGCCCGGTCAGCGTGAGTTGCGCAGGGCGTTTTCTGCGTTTAGCGAGGCAGAGATAACTCTCGATACCGAATCCTGCGTACTCTGCGGCGCGTGCTGGCGGAGTTGTACGGAAAACGCGATTCGGTTTGAGAACGCTGAACTGGTCGTGGAAACCGGACGCTGTACGGGGTGTGGCGGCTGCGAAGCGGTATGCCAGCATGCGGCGATAAACGTGACGCAAACAGACGGGACAGCGAAAAGCGTGACCATACCGGCATATGAAGCCGTTTGTTTGACGTGCCACCGGCATTTCTGGTCATTTAGTTCTGATGAAAAGCAGTGTCCGCTCTGTTTTCACCATCAGTACGGCATGCGAAATACGAGCTGTTGCTAATCTTCGTCTCATTTTAAAAAAATGTTATGCATAACCATAGGCAATGGCGCTATTGCTCTTTATAATCCGCGCCACACCATACTCAGGTATGCAAAAACAACAGAACATTTTACAGAGGTTATCAATGGCTATTGAACGTACTTTTTCCATCATCAAACCAAACGCGGTGGCAAAAAACGTTATTGGCAGCATCTTCGCTCGCTTTGAATCAGCAGGGTTTAAGATCGTTGGCACCAAAATGCTGCACCTGACCGTTGAACAGGCTCGCGGTTTCTACGCTGAGCACGAAGGTCGCCCATTCTTTGACGGTCTGGTCGAGTTCATGACTTCTGGCCCAATCGTGGTATCCGTACTGGAAGGCGAAAACGCGGTACAGCGTCACCGCGATCTGCTGGGTGCAACCAACCCGGACAACGCGCTGGCAGGTACTCTGCGCGCTGACTACGCAGACAGCTTCACCGAGAACGGCACCCACGGTTCCGACTCTGTTGAATCTGCTGCGCGCGAAATCGCGTTCTTCTTTGCAGAAGGCGAAGTGTGCCCGCGCACTCGCTAATAATTTCGTAAATGCCGCGTGCAAACGTGGCATCCCTGCGCCAGACTTTGTACAATGCAACGCCCCGGACGAGCAGACTGCTTACCGGGGCGTTTCTTTTCAACCCACCAAGGGCCACAACGTGTAACAACGAGGCCGGAAAAAATTATGTCTGAATTAGTGAATACCTCCGAAGTCGCCATTCCTGCGGTTCCCAATAAAAATGGAAAAATTAACCTGCTGGACCTGAACCGTCAGCAGATGCGCGAGTTCTTTAAAGAGATGGGCGAGAAGCCGTTTCGTGCCGATCAGGTCATGAAATGGATGTACCACTATTGCAGTGACAACTTTGATGACATGACGGACATCAACAAAGTGCTGCGCAATAAGCTTAAAGAAGTGGCGGAAATCCGCGCACCGGAAGTGGTGGAAGAGCAGCGCTCTTCAGATGGCACTATCAAGTGGGCCATTGCCGTTGGCGATCAGCGTGTTGAAACCGTGTATATCCCGGAAGACGATCGCGCCACGCTGTGCGTCTCTTCTCAGGTGGGCTGTGCGCTGGAGTGCAAATTCTGCTCTACGGCGCAGCAGGGCTTTAACCGTAACCTGCGCGTATCGGAAATTATCGGCCAGGTCTGGCGTGCTGCGAAAATCGTGGGTGCAGCGAAAGTCACCGGTACACGTCCAATCACCAACGTGGTGATGATGGGGATGGGTGAACCGCTGCTCAACCTGACCAACGTCGTTCCGGCGATGGAAATCATGCTCGACGATTTCGGTTTTGGTCTGTCCAAGCGCCGCGTTACGCTCTCTACTTCCGGCGTTGTGCCTGCGCTGGACAAACTGGGTGACATGATTGACGTTGCGCTGGCCATCTCCCTTCACGCGCCAAACGACGCCATCCGTGACGAAATTGTGCCGATCAACAAAAAGTACAATATCGAAACTTTCCTGGCTGGCGTGCGCCGTTACCTGGAGAAATCCAACGCTAACCAGGGCCGCGTGACCATTGAATACGTGATGCTGGATCATGTTAACGACGGTACCGAGCATGCACATGAGCTGGCTGAACTGCTGAAAGATACGCCATGTAAGATCAACCTGATCCCATGGAACCCGTTCCCGGGCGCGCCGTATGGCCGTAGCTCGAACAGCCGTATCGATCGCTTCTCAAAAGTGCTGATGGAGTATGGTTTCACCACCATCGTACGTAAAACGCGTGGCGACGATATCGACGCAGCCTGTGGTCAGCTGGCGGGTGACGTTATTGACCGTACCAAACGTACGCTGCGTAAGCGTATGCAGGGTGAGTCAATCGCGGTTAAAACCGTTTGATTATTATGCAGACACGGCGCATTTTTTGCGCCGTGAAGCATTAATTTACTGAATAACCAGCCACAATCATCACGACTGATTAATAATTACGGTGCGTTTCATACGACTTTCGGGCAGTATGTAACGACGTAACAACAGTTTAGCGTGAAGGCCTGCCAGCGCTGTCATCTGCGGCCCGACAGTCTTATACTGTTTGTTCCAGGTTAACTGACCTAAAGTTTCGCGGTGCGGGTGGCATTGTGACTCACCGGCACCTGAACCCTTATTTTCACGTACCAGTAGTTGTAGCGAATGAATACTGAAGCCACTCACGATCAAAATGCAGCACTCTCCACTGGCGTTCGTCTTCGCAACGCCCGTGAACAACTCGGACTTAGCCAGCAAGCCGTTGCAGAACGCCTGTGCCTGAAGGTTTCCACCGTTCGCGACATTGAAGAAGATAAGGCACCCGCCGATCTGGCTTCAACGTTTCTGCGCGGTTATATCCGTTCTTACGCCAAACTGGTTCATATTCCTGAAGACGAATTACTGCCGATGATGGAGAAGCAGGCGCCTGTGCGTGCGGCAAAAGTTGCGCCGATGCAGAGCTTCTCTCTGGGCAAACGTCGTAAAAAACGCGATGGCTGGCTGATGAGCTTTACCTGGCTGGTCCTGTTCGTGGTTGTCGGCCTGACGGGCGCATGGTGGTGGCAAAACCACAAAGCGCAACAGGAAGAGATCACCACCATGGCCGATCAGTCCTCCGCTGAGCTTAATCAGTCTGGTACTAACGGCGCGCAAAGCGTGCCGCTGAGCACCGAAGGGGCTGCGACCTCCAGCGAACCTCAGGCGACAGCAACCAGCACGCCTGCAACCGATCCAGCGGCGACGCCAGAATCGACGGCGAATACCGCACCGGCTACCCAGGCCCAGGATCAGAACGCGGTCGTATCACCTTCTCAGGCCAATGTTGATACCGCCCCTGCGGCAACGGCACCGGCAGATAACACCGCGGCGTCACTGCCAACTGACCCGGCGGGTACGGCGGCACCTGCCATTGACCCGAATGCGCTGGTGATGAATTTCACGGCTGATTGCTGGCTGGAAGTGACTGACGCGACAGGTAAAAAGCTGTTCAGCGGCCTGCAACGTAAAGATGGCACGTTAAATCTAACGGGCCAGGCACCATACAAGCTTAAAATCGGCGCACCGGCAGCGGTACAGATCCAGTATCAAGGAAAACCTGTCGATCTGAGCCGCTTTATCAGAACTAACCAGGTTGCGCGTCTTACCGTTAATGCCGAACAATCAGCAGCACAGTAACAGACGGGCAATGCGGGAGATTTTACATGCATAACCAGGCTCCTATTCAACGTAGAAAATCGAAACGGATTTACGTTGGGAACGTGCCAATCGGCGATGGGGCGCCTATCGCCGTCCAGTCGATGACCAATACGCGTACTACGGATGTAGAAGCGACGGTTAATCAAATCAAAGCATTAGAACGCGTCGGCGCGGACATTGTTCGCGTCTCAGTGCCGACCATGGACGCCGCTGAGGCGTTCAAACTGATCAAGCAGCAGGTGAGCGTTCCGCTGGTTGCCGATATTCACTTCGATTACCGTATCGCGCTGAAAGTCGCTGAATACGGTGTCGATTGTCTGCGTATTAACCCAGGCAACATCGGCAACGAAGAGCGCATTCGCATGGTGGTTGACTGCGCCCGCGACAAAAACATTCCAATCCGTATCGGCGTAAACGCTGGCTCTCTGGAAAAAGATCTCCAGGAAAAGTACGGTGAGCCGACGCCGCAGGCGCTGCTCGAATCCGCCATGCGTCACGTTGATCATCTGGATCGCCTTAACTTCGATCAGTTCAAAGTGAGCGTGAAAGCGTCTGACGTTTTCCTGGCCGTTGAATCGTATCGTCTGCTGGCAAAACAGATCGATCAGCCGCTGCACCTTGGCATCACCGAGGCGGGCGGTCTGCGCAGCGGCTCAGTAAAATCGGCAATTGGTCTCGGCCTGCTGCTCTCTGAAGGCATCGGTGACACGTTACGCGTCTCCCTGGCCGCCGATCCGGTGGAAGAGATCAAAGTCGGTTTCGACATCCTGAAATCACTGCGTATCCGCGCGCGTGGGATCAACTTCATTGCCTGCCCAACCTGTTCACGTCAGGAGTTTGACGTGATCGGCACCGTCAATGCCCTGGAGCAGCGTCTGGAAGACATCATCACCCCGATGGACGTTTCCATCATCGGCTGCGTGGTGAACGGTCCGGGTGAAGCGCTGGTGTCCACGCTGGGCGTTACCGGCGGTAACAAGAAAAGTGGTCTCTATGAAGATGGCGTTCGTAAAGATCGTCTGGATAATAGTGATATGATCGACCAGCTTGAAGCCCGCATTCGCGCAAAAGCGACGATGATGGACGAAGCGCAGCGCATCAGCGTTCAGCAGGTTGAAAAATAACGTGATGGGAAGCAGGCTGCTTCCCATGTATGATTGAACCCATTCTTTGGGTTCTTTTTTGTATATAGAAAGAGAATAAACGTGGCAAAAAACATTCAAGCCATCCGCGGCATGAACGATTATCTGCCTGGCGAAACCGCCATCTGGCAGCGCATTGAAGGCACACTGAAGCAGGTGCTCGGCAGCTACGGTTACAGCGAAATTCGTTTGCCGATTGTAGAGCAGACCCCGTTATTCAAACGCGCGATCGGCGAAGTAACCGACGTGGTTGAAAAAGAGATGTATACCTTTGAGGACCGCAACGGCGACAGCCTGACCCTGCGTCCTGAGGGGACGGCGGGTTGCGTACGCGCCGGCATCGAACATGGTCTCCTGTACAATCAGGAGCAGCGCCTGTGGTATATCGGCCCGATGTTCCGCCACGAACGTCCGCAAAAAGGCCGCTACCGTCAGTTCAACCAGCTTGGCGTGGAAGTGTTTGGTCTGCAAGGACCAGATATCGATGCCGAACTGATTATGCTGACTGCCCGCTGGTGGCGTGCGCTCGGTATTTCTGAGCACGTATCCCTGGAGCTGAACTCTATCGGTTCTCTGGAAGCGCGTGCGAACTATCGCGATGCGCTGGTGGCGTTCCTGGAACAACACAAAGAGAAGCTCGACGAAGACTGTAAGCGTCGTATGTACAGCAACCCGCTGCGCGTACTCGATTCCAAAAATCCTGACGTACAGGCGCTGCTGAACGATGCGCCAGCGCTGGGTGACTACCTGGATGAGGATTCCCGCGAACACTTTGCTGGCCTGTGCAAGCTGCTTGAAGCGGCGGGCATTGCTTATACCGTTAACCAGCGTCTGGTGCGCGGTCTGGACTACTACAACCGCACCGTATTTGAGTGGGTCACCACCAGCCTCGGTTCGCAGGGCACCGTCTGTGCTGGCGGTCGTTATGACGGACTGGTCGAGCAACTGGGTGGTCGCGCAGCACCGGCTGTAGGCTTCGCGATGGGCCTTGAGCGACTTGTTTTGCTGGTTCAGGCAGTTAATCCGGAATTTAAAGCCGATCCTGTTGTCGATATATACCTGGTGGCCTCAGGTGCGGATACGCAGTCTGCGGCGATGCAGCTTGCCGAACGCGTGCGCGATGCGCTGCCGGACGTAAAGCTGATGACCAACCACGGCGGCGGCAACTTTAAAAAACAGTTTGCTCGTGCCGATAAGTGGGGCGCAAGTATTGCACTGGTGCTGGGTGAGTCCGAAGTGGCCAACGGCGAAGTGGTGGTTAAAGACCTGCGCTCTGGTGAGCAAACTACGGTAACGCAGGATGGCGTTGCGGCGCACTTGCGCACTCTATTGGGCTAAGGAGAAGGACTGCGTGGAAATGTACGAGAACGAACACGACCAGGTTGATGCGGTTAAACGCTTCTTTGCTGAAAACGGCAAGGCACTGGTTGTAGGGGTTATTTTAGGTGTTGGTGCGCTGGTTGGCTGGCGTTACTGGAACAATCATCAGGCTGACTCTGCTCGCGGTTCATCCCTGAACTACGAAAACACCGTTAGCGCAATCCGTGCCGATCAGCCGCAAACGCTGACGGCTGCGGAGAAATTTGCCGCTGACAACAAAAACACCTACGGTGCGCTGGCTGCGCTGGAAGTGGCTCAGCAGTATGTTGATAAAAACGAACTGGATAAAGCCGCTGCGCAACTGTCTCAGGGGCTTGCTGCTGCCAGTGACGAAAATCTGAAAGCGGTGATCAATCTGCGCCTGGCACGTATTCAGGTTCAGCAGAAAAAAGCCGACGACGCGCTGAAAACGCTTGATACCATCAAAGGTGATGGCTTTGCCGCTATTGTCGCCGATCTTCGCGGTGAAGCACTGCTGAGTAAGGGTGATAAAGCGGGCGCGCGTAAAGCGTGGCAAGCTGGCGTGGATAGTAAAGCTTCACCTGCGCTGAGCGAAATGATGCAGATGAAAATAAATAATTTGTCCGTCTGAGAGGGACCCAATGCAATTGCGTAAATTACTTCTGCCAGGACTGCTTTCTGTTACGTTATTGAGTGGTTGTTCACTGTTCAGTGGCGAAGAAGACGTTGTCAAAATGTCCCCGCTGCCGACGGTTGAAAACCAGTTCACTCCGTCCACCGCCTGGGACACCTCCGTGGGTGATGGTATTGGCGATTTTTATTCCAACCTGCACCCGGCATTTGCTGACGGCGTGGTCTATGCGGCCGATCGCAAAGGCACCGTTAAAGCGCTGAACGCTGATGACGGAAAAGAAGTGTGGTCCATTAACCTGGCGGAAAAAGACGGCTGGTTCTCCCGTAAACCTGCGCTGCTTTCTGGCGGCCTGACCGTTGCTGGCGGTCACGTGTATGTGGGCAGCGAAAAAGCGCAGGTTTACGCGCTGAATGCCAGCGACGGTTCGGTTGCATGGCAGACCAGCGTTGCCGGTGAATCCTTGTCACGTCCGGTTGTCAGCGACGGCCTGGTGTTGATCCATACCAGCAACGGCCAGTTGCAGGCGCTGAACGAAGCCGATGGTCTGGTAAAATGGACGGTTAACCTGGATATGCCAGCGCTGTCTCTGCGTGGTGAATCTGCTCCGGCGACTGCATTTGGCGCCGCCATTGTGGGTGGTGACAATGGTCGTGTCAGCGCAGTACTGATGCAGCAGGGCCAGATGATCTGGCAGCAGCGTATTTCCCAGGCGACCGGTTCAACTGAAATCGACCGTCTGAGTGACGTGGACACCACGCCGGTCATCGTTGACGGTGTGGTTTACGCGCTGGCGTATAACGGCAACCTGACGGCGCTGGACCTGCGAAGCGGCCAGATCATGTGGAAACGTGAGCTGGGTTCCGTGAACGATTTCATTGTCGACGGCAACCGTATTTATATGGTGGATCAGAACGACCGTCTGCTGGCGCTGAGCACCGAAGGTGGCGTGACGCTGTGGACGCAGAGCGATCTGCTGCACCGTCTGCTGACCGCACCGGCACTGTATAACGGCAGCCTGGTGGTGGGCGACAGCGAAGGCTATATGCACTGGATCGATCCAGAGAATGGCCGCTTTGTGGCGCAGCAGAAAGTGGACGGCTCAGGCTTCCTGACCGACCCGGTTGTGGCTGACGGCAAACTGCTGATTCAGGCAAAAGACGGCACGCTGTACGCGATCACGCGTTAATTACACGGCGGTTGTAGTATACTAAACGGCTCCTGTTCACTCAGGAGCCGTTTTGACATTTTTAAAAACGCTGCGAAAGCGACGTTATTTTGAATTTTATGAGGCTTCAAACATGGTACCTGTGGTCGCGCTTGTCGGGCGCCCTAACGTTGGAAAATCCACTCTTTTTAACCGTTTAACACGCACCCGTGATGCGCTGGTTGCGGATTTCCCGGGGCTGACGCGTGACCGTAAGTACGGTCGTGCAGAGGTGGAAGGACGCGAGTTCATCTGTATCGATACCGGGGGTATTGACGGTACGGAAGACGGCGTAGAAACCCGCATGGCAGAGCAATCTCTGCTGGCTATCGAAGAAGCGGATGTGGTTCTGTTTATGGTGGATGCGCGCGCTGGCCTGATGCCCGCGGACTCCGCTATCGCTAAACATCTGCGTTCACGCGAAAAGCCAACCTTCCTGGTGGCGAACAAAACTGACGGCATTGATGCCGATCAGGCCGTTGCGGATTTCTGGTCTTTAGGTCTGGGTGATATTTATCCTATCGCGGCCTCGCATGGCCGTGGCGTCACCAGCCTGCTGGAAACCGTTCTGCTGCCGTGGGTTGATGAAGTAAACCCGCCGGAAGAGGTGGACGAAGACGCCGAATACTGGGCACAGTTTGAAGCCGGAGAGGAAGGCGAGGAAGAGCCGGAAGATGACTTCAACCCGCAGGATCTGCCTATTAAGCTGGCTATCGTTGGTCGCCCAAACGTAGGTAAGTCTACGCTTACTAACCGTATTCTGGGCGAAGAGCGCGTGGTGGTTTACGACATGCCAGGCACAACGCGTGACAGCATTTACATTCCAATGCAGCGCGATGAACGTGAGTACGTACTTATCGACACTGCAGGGGTGCGTAAGCGCGGGAAAATCACCGATGTAGTGGAAAAATTCTCGGTGATCAAAACCCTTCAGGCGATTGAAGACGCCAACGTGGTGCTGCTGGTTATTGACGCACGTGAAGGTATCTCCGATCAGGATCTCTCTCTGCTCGGCTTTATCCTTAATAGTGGGCGCTCACTGGTTATCGTCGTCAACAAGTGGGATGGCCTGAGCAATGAAGTACGCGAACAGGTGAAAGAGACGCTGGACTTCCGTCTGGGCTTTATCGACTTTGCCCGCGTTCACTTCATCTCTGCCCTGCACGGCAGCGGCGTAGGCAACCTGTTCGAATCCGTTCGTGAAGCCTATGACAGCTCTACCCGCCGCCAGAGCACAGCGATGCTGACCCGTATCATGAACATGGCTGCTGAAGACCACCAACCGCCGCTGGTGCGTGGCCGTCGCGTGAAGCTGAAATATGCCCACGCCGGGGGGTATAACCCGCCTATCGTGGTGATCCACGGTAACCAGGTGAAAGACCTGCCGGACTCCTACAAACGCTACCTGATGAACTACTTCCGTAAGTCGCTGGACGTGATGGGTACGCCTATCCGTATTCAGTTCAAGGAAGGGGAAAACCCGTTTGCGAATAAACGTAATACCCTGACGCCGAACCAGATGCGTAAGCGTAAGCGTTTGATTAAGCACATTAAGAAAAGCAAATAATTCTTACCGAACTCACTAAAACCCGCGCCTGTCGCGGGTTTTTTTAGCTCATTCAAAAGGTCTGCCTTCCCTGTGTGATGTCAATCACTATTCGCTTTTAACCATGTTTATATCTAAGAAAGTAGACAATCGTCGAATTTTCATCTTAAAGTCCAGGGTTCGGTACTAGACAAAACTAGCGCCTGGTTATCAAATGGTTAACCAACATTTCGCCGCATGTAAAAAATCGATCGGATACGTAACCGTTCGGCGTACATGCTGGTGTTTACAAGCACGACACATACCTTTTCGGGAGAATTATGCAATCCTCTGTTAATCAAAAAGAGAGCCGAACCTTCTTCGGCCATCCTTATCCGCTCGGTTCGCTGTTCTTCACCGAGATGTGGGAGCGTTTCTCGTTTTACGGTATTCGCCCGCTATTGATCCTGTTTATGGCCGCCACCGTGTACGACGGGGGGATGGGCCTGGCGCGTGAAAACGCCTCGGCGATTGTCGGCATCTTCGCGGGCACCATGTACCTCGCCGCACTGCCGGGCGGCTGGCTGGCGGATAACTGGCTCGGCCAGCAGCGGGCCGTCTGGTACGGTTCGATTTTGATTGCGCTTGGGCACCTGTCGATTGCCCTGTCGGCCATTATGGGCGACAACCTGTTCTTCATCGGCCTGATGTTCATCGTGCTCGGCTCCGGCCTGTTCAAGACCTGTATCTCGGTCATGGTCGGTACCCTCTACAAAAAGGGCGATGCGCGTCGTGACGGCGGTTTCTCGCTGTTCTATATGGGCATCAACATGGGCTCGTTCATTGCCCCTCTGATTTCCGGCTGGCTGATTAAAACCCACGGCTGGCACTGGGGCTTTGGTATCGGCGGTATCGGGATGCTGGTCGCCCTGATTATCTTCCGCGTGTTTGCCGTTCCGGCCATGAAGCGCTACGACAGCGAAGTCGGTCTGGACTCCACCTGGAACAGTCCAGTAGTGAAACGTAACGGCGTGGGTGCCTGGCTGCTGGCGCTGGCTGTGGGTGTTGCAATCATCGTCACGTTGATTGCCCAGGGCGTGATTGTGATTAATCCGGTCGCGGTGGCCAGCGTGCTGGTATATGTGATTGCCGCCTCCGTCGCGCTCTACTTCATCTACCTGTTCATCTTCGCCGGGCTGAATCGCAAAGAGCGCGCAAGGCTGCTGGTATGCTTTATTCTGCTGGTCTCCGCCGCGTTCTTCTGGTCCGCGTTCGAGCAGAAGCCAACCTCCTTCAACCTGTTCGCCAACGACTACACTAACCGCATGATCGGTGATTTTGAGATCCCGGCGGTGTGGTTCCAGTCGATTAATGCCCTGTTCATCATTCTGCTGGCACCGGTATTTAGCTGGGCATGGCCGAAGCTGGCGAGCAATAATATTCGCCCGAGCAGTATCACCAAGTTCGTGATCGGTATTTTGTGCGCGGCGGCGGGCTTCGGCCTGATGATGCTGGCGGCACAGAACGTGCTGAGCAACGGTGGAGCAGGGGTTTCTCCGTTCTGGCTGGTGGGCAGTATCCTGATGCTGACGCTCGGGGAACTGTGCCTGAGTCCGATTGGTCTGGCAACCATGACCCTGCTGGCGCCGGAAAGAATGCGCGGTCAGATGATGGGCCTGTGGTTCTGCGCCAGTGCGCTGGGTAACCTGGCTGCGGGCCTGATTGGTGGTCACGTGAAGGCCGACCAGCTGGATATGCTGCCGGACCTCTTTGCCCGTTGCTCCATCGCGCTGTTGATTTGTGCTGCGGTGCTGATCGTCCTCATTGTTCCGGTGCGTCGCATGCTGGAAAATGTGCAGACAAAACCGGCTACCGAAGCCTGATACTATTCAGCCTGCCGGGGTAGTTATCCAGCCCCGGCCCAACTCAACAGGAGAGAGCATGTCGATAACCTGTCCGGATTGCCACGCAGCGCTCGAGCCGCAAAACGGTATCGCGCACTGCGACAGCTGCAATAACGATATTCCCCTCGAAGCGCGCTGCCCTGATTGCCATCAACCGCTTCAGGTACTCAAGGCCTGCGGTGCGGTGGATTACTTTTGCCAGAACGGCCACGGTCTTATCTCTAAAAAACGCGTGGAGTTTGTTCGGGCTGAAGGTTAATCGCACACGCAGCCTTCACCTTTCTGCCACAGTTCCACCAGCGACTCGGGTGCTTCCTGCTCGGGTACCAGCACGATGATATCGGCGTAGTGCGCCTGATTTTGGCCGGTCCAGATAATCTGGATGCGGAAATAGCGCTGGTCACCGCTGCCGGGGGAAGAGGCTTGCCCGGGCGGCTGGCCGCGCGGGAAAGCCTGCTCCAGAATGCTCACCAGGCGCTGGCGCTGGGCCTCATTAAGCGAGGAGAGCGCAATGGTGCGCTGGCTGCTCAGCTTAGGGATAAAAGCGACGCCGCCTTCCCGGGCCAGCTCAACCACGGCGTCATCCGTCAGTTCCGGAACCTGCATTACAGCACTCCTACCTGTTCCCAGGCTTGTTTTATAGCCGCCCCAACGTCGCTACCGGAGCGTTTCTCGCCGTGCGCTATCGTCAGTTTTGCAAAGGCATCAAAATCCGCATCCTGTGCCAGGTTGCGATCGCAAACCGTGTCGTACCAGGCATAACCCGCTTTTTCCCAGGCGTAGCCACCGATCGCCGTTGCGGCCAGGTAAAACGCGCGGTTGGGGATACCGGAGTTAAGGTGTACGCCGCCGTTATCCTCGCGCGTTTTGATGAAATCTTTCATATGCCCGGGCTGCGGATCTTTACCGAGCAGCGGATCGTTATAGGCCGTGCCGGGTTCAGACATGGAGCGAAGCCCTTTCCCGTTGATGCCCTCCGCCAGCAGCCCTTCACCAATCAGCCAGTCTGCTTTATCGGCGGTTTGCTTAAGATGGTATTGCTTCACCAGCGAACCGAACACGTCGGATAACGACTCGTTCAGCGCGCCCGATTGTTCAAAGTAGATGAGTCCGGCTTCGGTCTCCGTCACGCCGTGGCTAAGCTCATGCGCTACCACGTCGATGGCAATGGTAAAGCGGTTGAAGATTTCCCCGTCGCCATCGCCAAAGACCATCTGCTGGCCGTTCCAGAAGGCGTTTTGATACTCACGGCCATAGTGCACGGTGCCGGTGAGGATCAGCCCTTTGTTATCGAGCGAATCGCGCTGATATTCCTTCCAGAAGAAATCATGGGTAATACCCAGATAATCGTACGCTTCATCCACCGCCACATCTCCGTTGGAGGGCTGGCCTTCATAGCGTACCTGGGTACCCGGCAGCTCCTGGGTCTGTTTCGCATCGTAGATGTCACGCTCAAGCTGACCGGCTTTATTCACATGCGGCGCGGCGGGTTTGCCCGGCATATGGGCCATCAGCGTCTGGACGTGGGTTAAGGTCTGACGGGCGCAGCGCTGCTGCGGCTCAGAACCGCTTTCGATAATACGGCGAAGAATATACGGAGGGATGACGCTATGTAGATGGGGCATGCTGCTCTCCTTATTAAAAAAGGCAATAGCAGCAGTATAGTTTGTAACCGGCGAAGATTTATCCGCTTTTACGCTGACGCGTTTTTTTCACCGGTTTGATCTCTTTCACTTCACTCTCGACCCAGCCGTCAGAAAGCCGGGTGGTGAGCACATCCCCTGCTTTAACCTGCTTCGTCTGCTTCAGCACTTTGCCGTCCGTCGCGGTGGTCACGCTATAGCCGCGGGCCAACGTGGAGAGTGGGCTGACGGCTTCCAGATGGGTGACCGCATTGCCAAAACGCTCGCGGGTGGCGCTCATGCGTGAGCGGATATTTTCCGCGAGGCGGAACTCAAGCTGCTGGATACGCGTTTGTGCGCGATAAATCTTCGGCTGCGGATTCTGCTGGTTCAGACGCTGAGTCGTGCGCTGCTGGCGCGATATCGCTTTCTTAAGCTGGTTATCCAGCGCGAAGTTCATCCGCTGACGCAGACGCTCCAGTACGGTTTGCTGACGCGCCAGACGCAATTGCGGATGCTGCTGTTGCAGACGATGATGAAGCTGGGTAAAGCGGCGGGTACGGTTGGCGAGGAAGTAGTCCATCGCCATCTCCAGGCGCTGCTGCCCGTTCTGGATCTGGCGCAGCAGCTCCTGCTGATTACGGCTGACCACCTCTGCCGCCGCGGACGGCGTGGGCGCGCGTAAATCCGCGACAAAATCGGCTATCGTCACATCCGTTTCATGGCCGACGGCGCTCACCACAGGGATAAGGCTGGCAAAGATTGCCCGCGCCACGCGCTCGTCGTTAAAGCTCCACAGGTCTTCCAGCGAGCCGCCGCCGCGCCCGACGATCAGGACATCGCACTCCTGACGCGCATTCGCCAGCTCAATCGCGCGCACGATCTGCCCCGGCGCATCGTCACCCTGAACGGCAGTTGGGTAGATAATGACGGGCAGGGAAGGGTCACGGCGCTTCAGGACGTGCAAAATATCGTGCAGCGCCGCGCCGGTTTTCGAGGTGATAACTCCAACACAGTGGGCAGGTGAGGGCAGGGGCTTTTTAAACTGCTGGTCAAACAATCCCTCAGCCGAAAGCATGGCTTTTAACTGCTCGTACTTCTGCTGCAACAAGCCTTCACCGGCGGGCTGCATGCTCTCGACGATAATCTGATAATCGCCGCGCGGCTCATACAGGGTAATGTTGGCGCGAACCAGAACCTGCTGGCCATGCTGAGGGCGGAACGTCACGCGACGATTGCTGTTGCGGAACATCGCGCAGCGCACCTGAGCGGTGTCGTCTTTTAGCGTAAAGTACCAGTGACCGGAAGCAGGCTGCGTGAAGTTAGAGATTTCACCGCTGATCCAGACCTGTCCCATTTCCTGCTCAAGCATCAAACGCACCGTCTGATTAAGGCGGCTGACAGTATAAATTGAGGGGGATTGAGAGGATAACATGTGAGCGGGATCAAATTCTAAATCAGCAAGTTATTCAGTCGATAGTAACCTGCTGAGAGGCGATCGCAAGCATTTTTTTCAAAAAAGTGTAGATGCAATCGGTTACGCTCTGTATAATGCCACGGCAATATTTAACCACCCAGGTCAGAGATATTGCCCATGCTACGTATCGCTAAAGAAGCACTGACGTTTGACGACGTCCTCCTCGTTCCCGCTCATTCCACCGTTCTACCGAATACTGCCGACCTCAGCACGCAGTTGACGAAAACCATTCGTCTGAACATTCCTATGCTCTCCGCAGCAATGGACACCGTGACTGAAGCGCGTCTGGCTATCGCTTTGGCACAGGAAGGCGGCATTGGCTTTATCCACAAAAACATGTCTATCGAGCGTCAGGCGGAAGAAGTTCGCCGCGTGAAGAAACATGAATCCGGTATCGTGTCCGATCCTCAGACCGTTCTGCCAACCACCACCCTGCACGAAGTGAAAGCGCTAACCGAGCGTAACGGCTTTGCAGGTTACCCGGTTGTGACCGAAGACAACGAGCTGGTGGGCATCATCACCGGTCGTGATGTGCGTTTCGTGACTGACCTGAACCAGCCTGTCAGCGTCTATATGACACCAAAAGAGCGCCTGGTGACCGTTCGCGAAGGCGAAACCCGCGACGTGGTGCTGGCGAAAATGCACGAAAAACGCGTTGAGAAAGCGCTGGTTGTGGATGCGAACTTCCACCTGCGTGGCATGATCACCGTTAAAGATTTCCAGAAAGCAGAACGTAAACCGAACGCTTGTAAAGACGAGCATGGCCGTCTGCGCGTCGGCGCTGCGGTTGGCGCGGGCGCAGGTAACGAAGAGCGCGTTGACGCGCTGGTTGCCGCGGGCGTTGACGTGCTGCTGATTGACTCCTCACATGGCCACTCCGAAGGCGTTCTGCAACGTATTCGTGAAACCCGTGCTAAATACCCGGATCTCCAGATCATCGGCGGTAACGTGGCTACGGGCGCAGGTGCTCGCGCGCTGGCGGAAGCCGGTTGCAGCGCGGTGAAAGTGGGTATCGGCCCTGGCTCTATCTGTACTACCCGTATCGTCACCGGCGTGGGCGTTCCGCAGATCACCGCGGTGTCTGACGCGGTTGAAGCGCTGGAAGGCACCGGTATTCCGGTTATCGCGGACGGCGGTATCCGCTTCTCTGGCGACATCGCCAAAGCGATCGCCGCAGGTGCCGCAGCCGTGATGGTGGGCTCCATGCTGGCCGGTACCGAAGAATCCCCGGGCGAAATCGAACTCTACCAGGGCCGCTCTTACAAATCCTACCGCGGTATGGGCTCCCTGGGCGCGATGTCCAAAGGTTCCTCCGACCGTTACTTCCAGACCGATAACGCCGCTGACAAACTGGTACCGGAAGGCATCGAAGGCCGCGTGGCCTATAAAGGCCGTCTGAAAGAGATCATCCACCAGCAGATGGGCGGCCTGCGTTCCTGTATGGGGCTGACCGGCTGTGGTACCATTGACCTGCTGCGTACCAAAGCGGAATTCGTACGCATCAGCGGTGCGGGTATCCAGGAGAGCCACGTGCACGACGTGACGATCACCAAAGAGTCCCCGAACTACCGTCTGGGATCATGATTTTCTTCGCCCGACCTCGTGTCGGGCGATTTATTTAATCTGTTTCACTTGCCTCGGAATTAGCGTCAATGACGGAAAACATTCATAAACATCGCATCCTCATCCTCGATTTTGGTTCTCAGTACACTCAACTGGTGGCGCGTCGCGTGCGTGAGCTGGGCGTTTACTGTGAGCTGTGGGCGTGGGATGTCACGGAAGCACAGATTCGCGAGTTCAATCCAAGCGGCATCATCCTGTCCGGCGGCCCGGAGAGCACCACCGAAGAGAACAGCCCGCGCGCGCCACAGTACGTATTCGAAGCGGGCGTACCGGTGTTCGGCGTGTGCTACGGCATGCAGACTATGGCGATGCAGCTGGGCGGCCACGTAGAAGGCTCTAACGAGCGTGAGTTCGGCTACGCGCAGGTAGAAGTCGTCACCGACAGCGCGCTGGTGCGCGGTATCGAAGACTCCCTGACCGCAGACGGCAAACCGCTGCTGGACGTATGGATGAGCCACGGCGACAAAGTCACCGCTATCCCGTCGGACTTCGTGACCGTAGCCAGCACCGAAAGCTGCCCGTTCGCGATTATGGCGAACGAAGAAAAACGCTTCTACGGCGTGCAGTTCCACCCGGAAGTGACTCACACCCGTCAGGGTATGCGCATGCTGGAGCGCTTCGTGCGTGATATCTGCCAGTGTGAAGCCCTGTGGACCCCGGCAAAAATCATCGACGACGCCGTGGAGCGTATCCGCCAGCAGGTTGGTGATGACAAAGTGATCCTCGGCCTCTCCGGCGGCGTGGATTCCTCCGTGACCGCGATGCTGCTGCACCGCGCCATCGGCAAAAACCTGACCTGCGTCTTCGTGGACAACGGCCTGCTGCGTCTGAACGAAGCCCAGCAGGTCATGGACATGTTCGGCGACCACTTCGGTCTGAACATCGTTCACGTGGAAGGCGAACAGCGCTTCCTGGACGCGCTGAAAGGCGAGAACGATCCGGAAGCGAAACGTAAAATCATCGGCCGCGTATTCGTGGAAGTGTTCGACGAAGAAGCGCTGAAGCTGGAAGACGTGAAATGGCTGGCGCAGGGCACTATCTACCCTGACGTGATCGAGTCTGCGGCCTCCGCGACCGGTAAAGCGCACGTTATCAAATCTCACCACAACGTGGGCGGCCTGCCGAAAGAGATGAAGATGGGCCTGGTTGAACCACTGCGTGAGCTATTCAAAGACGAAGTGCGTAAGATCGGTCTGGAGCTGGGGCTGCCGTACGACATGCTCTACCGTCACCCATTCCCGGGCCCGGGCCTCGGCGTACGCGTGCTGGGCGAAGTGAAGAAAGAGTACTGCGACCTGCTGCGTCGCGCGGACGCGATCTTCATTGAAGAGCTGCACAAGGCTGACCTATACAACAAGGTTAGCCAGGCGTTCACCGTGTTCCTGCCGGTTCGCTCCGTCGGCGTGATGGGCGATGGCCGCAAGTACGACTGGGTTGTCTCCCTGCGTGCTGTGGAAACCATCGACTTCATGACCGCGCACTGGGCGCACCTGCCGTATGACTTCTTAGGCCGCGTGTCTAACCGCATCATCAACGAAGTGAACGGCATTTCCCGCGTGGTGTATGACATCAGCGGCAAGCCACCGGCGACGATCGAGTGGGAGTAAGCCCATAACCTTTCCTGCGAAGTTATAAGCAGGTAAGACTGATAAAACCCTCTGTTTACAGAGGGTTTTTCTTTTGTAACTGATATCCGAACGGGACGTGAATTATTGGCTCATCTGTCGGGATCCACGGCAGCCGATACTGCGTCGCCATGCCCCTGGCGCCTGACCATACTGACGCTTAAAGCTGCGGTTGAAGGACTGCTGAGAATCAAAGCCCAGCGCGATCGCCACGTTCAGAATCGGTTCATCGCTTTGGGCTAAGCGCTCAACTGATTTTTGCAGCTTTTGCGCGCGAATATATTCAGCGAGAGGGGAGCCGGTATGTTCTTTGAAGATCCGCTGGAGATGCCATTTCGAATAGCCGGCTCGCCTGGAGACGGTTTCAATGTCCAGGCGGCTATCAAGGTTGTTGTCGATCCAGTCGAGCAAATCGTGAATGAATGCACCCGTGTTCATCTTGCTTCCCCCTACGCCACGCATTAAAAGCATCTTTGTTTGTTGCACTTAAAGGTGGCCCGTTTTGATATTAATTGCAAGTTTTATTGTTACATTTAAATCCCTTCTCAAAACCCGTGATTTACCTTCGCGGCAAATAGCACATAAAGTGCAACAATTATTCTTGCACTTAATTAAGCGCCTTCCTACAATCGCCGCGATAGTGTATTCGCAACTGTTACAGTTTTGTGGCGATGAACGACACAAATGGCCTTAAGCCAGACCGGACAAAGGAAGTGGCGCGGCGCCTCCCGCTGCGTCTTGCCCGGCGGCTACAATAACCGGAATAAAAATAATGAGCCTGCAAAAAACCTGGGGTTACTTTCATCTGAGCGCGACGGGGGTGGTTTTACTCTCCGCGCTTCTCGTCGGGTGCGATGACAGTGTCGCGCAAAATGCTGCACCGCAAGCGCCCGTCGTCAGCGCAGCTGACGTGGTGGTGAAATCCATTAGCCAGTGGGACAGCTTTAACGGTCGCATTGAAGCGGTGGAAAGCGTTCAGCTGCGCCCACGCGTCTCCGGCTACATTGATAAAGTGAATTACACCGACGGCCAGGAGGTGAAAAAGGGCGAGGTGCTGTTCACGATTGATGACCGAACCTATCGCGCGGCGCTGGAACAGGCGCAGGCGAACCTGGCGAGAGCCAAAACGCAGGCCAGCCTGGCGCGAAGCGAGGCTAACCGTACCGATAAATTAGTCAATACCAACGTGGTATCCCGTGAAGAGTGGGAGCAGCGCCGTTCCGCCGCTACCCAGGCGCAGGCCGATATTCGCGCGGCGCAGGCGGCGGTTGATGCCGCGCAGCTCAACCTCGACTTCACCAAAGTGACCGCGCCTATCGACGGTCGCGCCAGCCGGGCGCTGATCACCAGCGGTAACCTGGTGACTGCGGGTGACAGCGCCAGCGTGCTCACCACCCTGGTCTCACAGAAGACGGTTTACGTCTACTTCGACGTGGACGAGTCCACCTATCTTCACTATCAGAACCTGGCCCGCAGCGGGCAGGGGGCGTCCAGTCACCACACGGCGCTGCCGGTGGAGATTGGTCTGACGGGTGAGGAGGGCTATCCCCATCAGGGCAAAGTGGATTTCCTGGATAACCAGCTCACGCCGAGTACCGGTACAATCCGCATGCGCGCGCTGCTGGATAACTCACAGCGTCAGTTCACGCCGGGACTCTTCGCACGCGTGCGCCTGCCGGGCAGTGCGGAATTTAAAGCCACGCTTGTTGACGATAAGGCGGTGCTGACCGATCAGGATCGTAAGTATGTTTATGTCGTTGATAAAGACGGGAAAGCGCAGCGCCGCGATATTACGCCGGGGCGTCTGGCCGACGGTTTACGTATCGTACAGCAGGGGCTGAAACCCGGGGATAAAGTCATCGTCGATGGTTTACAAAAAGTGTTTATGCCGGGTATGCCGGTTAACGCGAAAACCGTTGCCATGACCGCCAGCGCCGCCCTCAACTGATCCCTTACCTGAGAATCCAATCCATGGACTTTTCCCGTTTTTTCATCGATAGGCCGATTTTTGCCGCCGTACTGTCGATTCTGATTTTTATCACAGGATTAATCGCCATCCCGCTGCTGCCGGTGAGCGAATATCCTGATGTCGTGCCGCCAAGCGTGCAGGTGCGCGCCGAGTACCCGGGCGCCAACCCGAAAGTGATTGCCGAAACCGTGGCGACGCCGCTGGAAGAGGCGATCAACGGCGTTGAAAACATGATGTACATGAAATCCGTCGCGGGCTCCGACGGCGTGCTGGTGACTACCGTCACCTTCCGTCCGGGTACCGACCCGGATCAGGCGCAGGTACAGGTGCAAAACCGCGTTGCACAGGCCGAGGCGCGTCTGCCGGAAGACGTTCGGCGTCTGGGCATCACGACTCAGAAACAGTCGCCAACGCTGACGCTGGTGGTGCATCTCTTTTCGCCTGGCGGTAAGTACGATTCACTGTATATGCGTAACTACGCCACGCTGAAGGTGAAGGACGAGCTGGCGCGTCTGCCCGGCGTGGGTCAGATCCAGATTTTCGGCTCGGGTGAATACGCGATGCGCGTCTGGCTGGACCCAAATAAAGTGGCCGCGCGCGGACTGACGGCCTCGGACGTGGTGACGGCGATGCAGGAGCAAAACGTACAGGTCTCCGCCGGGCAGCTTGGCGCCGAGCCGCTGCCGAAAGAGAGCGATTTCCTGATCTCCATTAACGCCCAGGGCCGTCTGCATACCGAAGAAGAGTTTGGCAATATTGTCCTGAAAACAACGCAGGACGGTACGGTCGTCCGCCTGCGCGACGTGGCGCGTATCGAGATGGGTTCCGGCAGCTATGCGCTGCGCTCCCAGCTGAACAATAAAGACGCGGTCGGGATTGGTATCTTCCAGTCACCGGGGGCAAACGCCATCGATCTGTCTAACGCGGTGCGCGCCAAAATGGACGAACTGTCCACCCGTTTCCCGGACGATATGAAGTGGGCGGCACCTTACGACCCAACGGTATTTGTGCGCGACTCGATCCGTGCGGTTGTACAAACGCTGCTGGAAGCGGTGGTGCTGGTCGTGCTGGTGGTGATCCTGTTCCTGCAAACCTGGCGCGCGTCGATCATCCCGCTGATCGCGGTGCCGGTATCGGTGGTGGGTACCTTCAGCATTCTTTACCTGCTGGGCTTCTCGCTGAATACACTGAGCCTGTTCGGGCTGGTGCTGGCCATCGGTATCGTGGTGGATGATGCCATCGTGGTGGTGGAGAACGTTGAGCGAAATATCGAAGAGGGGCTCGCCCCGCTTGCGGCGGCGCATCAGGCGATGCGTGAAGTGTCCGGGCCGATTATCGCCATTGCGCTGGTGCTGTGTGCAGTGTTTGTGCCGATGGCGTTCCTCTCTGGCGTGACCGGCCAGTTCTACAAACAGTTTGCGGTAACGATAGCCATTTCCACGGTGATCTCCGCGATCAACTCGCTGACGCTTTCTCCGGCGCTGGCCGCGCTGCTGTTGAAGCCGCATGGTGCCCCGAAAGATTTCCCGACCCGGCTTATCGATCGTCTGTTCGGCTGGATTTTCCGTCCGTTTAACCGCTTTTTCCATCGCAGCTCGACCGGCTATCAGGGACTGGTAGGGAAAACGCTTGGCCGACGCGGTGCAGTGTTTGCGGTT
The DNA here is from genome assembly GCF_049237385.1 of Enterobacter cloacae complex sp. IR5412. Taxonomy (NCBI): domain Bacteria; kingdom Pseudomonadati; phylum Pseudomonadota; class Gammaproteobacteria; order Enterobacterales; family Enterobacteriaceae; genus Enterobacter; species Enterobacter cloacae complex sp. IR5412. The sequence continues at coordinate 94,358 of NZ_JBMKHQ010000014.1, forward strand.
TATTTGCTGCTGCTTTGTGCCGCGGGTGTGATGTTTAAAGTCGTACCCGGCGGGTTTATTCCGACGCAGGATAAGCTGTACCTGATCGGCGGCGTGAAAATGCCGGAAGGCTCGTCGCTGGCGCGTACCGATGCGGTGATCCGCAAAATGAGCGAAATCGGGATGAATACCGAAGGTGTGGATTATGCGGTCGCGTTTCCTGGCCTGAACGCGCTCCAGTTCACCAATACGCCGAACACCGGGACGGTCTTCTTTGGCCTGAAGCCGTTCGACCAGCGTAAACATACTGCGGCGGAAATTAACGCGGAGATCAATGCGAAAATCGCGCAAATCCAGCAGGGCTTTGGCTTCTCGATTCTGCCGCCGCCGATTTTAGGGCTGGGTCAAGGGTCCGGTTATTCGCTGTACATTCAGGACCGTGCTGGTCTGGGCTATGGCGCGCTGCAAAACGCGGTGAACACCATGTCCGGGGCGATTATGCAGACGCCGGGGATGCATTTCCCCATCTCAACCTACCAGGCTAACGTTCCGCAGCTGGATGTGCAGGTTGACCGTGATAAAGCGAAAGCGCAGGGCGTATCACTTACCGATCTTTTCGGCACGCTGCAAACCTATCTGGGCTCGTCATATGTAAACGACTTTAACCAGTTTGGACGGACCTGGCGCGTAATGGCACAGGCCGACGGGCAGTTCCGCGACAGCGTGGAAGATATCGCGAATTTACGCACACGCAATGACCAGGGCGAAATGGTGCCGATTGGCAGTATGGTGAAAATCACGACCACCTACGGGCCGGACCCGGTGATCCGCTACAATGGTTACCCGGCGGCGGATCTTATTGGTGATGCTGACCCGCGCGTGCTCTCTTCCGCGCAGGCGATGACGCAGCTGGACGCCATGTCTAAGCAGATCCTGCCGAACGGGATGAATATTGAATGGACGGACCTGAGTTTCCAGCAGGCCACCCAGGGCAATACGGCGCTGATCGTCTTCCCGGTCGCGGTGCTGCTGGCGTTCCTGGTGCTGGCGGCGCTGTATGAAAGCTGGACGCTGCCGCTGGCGGTGATCCTTATCGTGCCGATGACGATGCTCTCCGCGCTGTTCGGCGTCTGGCTGACCGGGGGCGATAACAACGTCTTCGTGCAGGTGGGGCTGGTCGTGCTGATGGGGCTGGCCTGTAAAAACGCGATACTTATCGTGGAGTTTGCCCGCGAGCTGGAAATTCAGGGCAAAGGCATCATGGAGGCTGCACTGGAGGCGTGCCGCCTGCGTTTACGCCCGATTGTAATGACCTCTATCGCCTTTATTGCCGGGACCATTCCACTGATCCTTGGTCACGGGGCAGGGGCAGAAGTCCGCGGCGTCACCGGGATCACCGTCTTCTCCGGGATGCTGGGCGTGACGCTGTTTGGTCTGTTCCTGACGCCGGTCTTTTACGTGACGCTGCGTAAATTCGTGACGCGCGGCAAAGCGGAAAGAGAGGTGTTGCCTGCGTAGGACGTAGCAGATAACAAAAAGCCGCCTTCATTGTGAAGGCGGCTTTTTTTTCGCAATCCGTCAGGATTAAGGCGCTTTTTTATGCTGCGTACACAGTTCCGGCACCGGATCGCACCCGCTGGTATCGGCTTTTTTCACCTCTTCCAGCGCGCTGGCGACGGTATGGCGCGCTAAAACCGCTAACGAAGCCTGCTCCGCTTCATCAGCGATTGATTTGAAGTACCAGCAGGCGTTGGCGCTGACCACACAGCGGGCCGGGACGTCAGGACGGGACGCCCACAGCTTTTTATCTTCAGTGACGGAAAGGTAGATATCACGCAGGGTGATCTCTTCAGCCGGGCGGCCAAGGTGAATAGAGCCGTTGCGGCCAAGCGTGGAGACGATAATGCCGTCGCGGGCGAGAGGAACCATTAATTTGCGGATAAAGCTCGGATTCGCTTCCAGGCCGTAAGCCAGGATTGCACTCGTCGAACGTTCACCCGATTGCTCCGCCATCGCTACGCTGAGAACCATCTGCAAAGCTGTCGGGAAGCGGTAATCTAACATTTTTCTGTCCTGGGTTGCGGTGAATCTTGTTCTTTTTGGCACCGCAGAGGTGAATAATTAGTAAGTAACAATATAACAAATACGGTAATTTTATTGAAGCAATCTGCGGCATACGTGAAGTAACGCTGCGCTGACACATGTCAGGACGTGTAGCGCCGGGTTTACGTTCATGCGAACGACGGATTCGGGAAATCAACGGTCACCATAAGACCACCTTCGGCTGACGTACTCAGATTGACCCTGCCGTTGTGTTGCTGCGTAACGGCTTTGACGATGGCAAGCCCCAGTCCACTCCCGCTTTGGGTCTGATTAGGATCGCGGAAAAATCTGTCGAACACGCGCTCCCGCAGTTCAACCGGGATACCGGGGCCCGCGTCTGAGACGCGCAGCTGAGCGGACGTATCACGCGATTGCAGTTGTACCTCAATGCGTCCACCCTCAGGGCTGTACTTCACGGCATTCTCAATTAAATTGTCGATCAGCGACACCAGACGTTCCCGAATGCCTGCGACATGGATTTCATCGTCGGCGAAGAATTCAAACTCAATCCCGCGTGCCGATGCCAGCGGCTCCAGTGCGGCCATTCGCTCCTGAATAAGCGTTGTCAGCGGCACAGGCTCCATTACCGTGTCGATGTGCGCTTCGCTGTGCTTCATCAGCAGAAGCTGATTGACGAGACGAGCAGCACGGCTATTGCTGCGAACAATGCCTGCAAGCAGCTCCTGCTGGCTTTCGCTGATGACCGAGGACTGAAGCGCCTCGACGTTGATTCGCATCGCGGCCAGCGGCGTACGCAGCTCGTGCGCGGCATCGGCAATAAACACCCTTTCCCTTTCGGCGCTTTCCCGCACCCTGGCGAGAAAGTCATTAATCGCGTCCACCGTCTGGCGCAGCTCCCTGTGCCTGGGAACGGCTTTTAAGGGAGAGAGAGCGTCTGGCGTGCGCAATGAAATTTCATTCACTACCCTGTTCCAGGGGCGCATCGCGATGCGGATTGACAGCCACGCGGGAAACAGAAGAAAAGGGATGCATACCAGCAGCGGCATGACGTAATAGCCGCGCGAGTTCAGGTAGATAAAGAAATTCCAGCTGCCGGCCGGGGTGAAAAGGGTGACCTCCACGTCGGAGCGCGCAGATTTGAGCGTGCGGCTCGTCCAGGTGTGGTCTCCAGTCCGGACGCGCTGCATTTCCCCCAGGCGGCTATTTTTCACCTCCGTTGGCGCGCCACGCGAAGAAAAAATAATCTCATTATGCTTGCGAACGATCAGGTTGATAGCGAGCTCCGGATCTTCACCGCCGCCATAACCCTCCCGCAGCGCCTTGCTGAACGCGGCCAGCACCTCATTACGCGCCTGCGGCCTATCCTCCATGCTCTCAACCAGGGAAAAGAGGGTTTCGTAAGTCTCACTGCCCGTGAGTATTGGAGGGCTGCGCAGGTCCTCCAGCAAAATGAAGGTTAAAAAAAGACACCACAGTAACGTAAGCAGCAGCATCTGGGCGACCAGCATTCGCCTGACCAGCGTAGGGAGCCTGAGGCGGTACCAAAAATTACGCATCAGCCTGCCGCCTTCTGAACCGGTACGGTATCAATGACGTACCCTACGCCCCGCACCGTTCGCACAAAGCCATCGCCAATTTTTCGCCGCAGGTTACCCATATGCACGTCGAGCGCGTTGCTGAGATTTTCTTTCGTGCCGAATATCCTCTCTTCCAGATACCGCCGCGTAAGCACGCGATCGGCGCGCAGCATTAACGTTTCAAGCAGCGCATATTCGCTTGCCGTCAGCTCAACGTGGCGTGCGCTCACCATTACGCGACGCGTCGGAATATGAAGCGACAAACCGCGAATTTCTATTGCCTCATTTTCAAAACCGTAACTGCGTCGCGCAAGGGCTCTCACGCGTGCCAGCAGCTCGGCGAGAACAAAAGGTTTGACCAGATAGTCGTCCGCGCCCGCGTCCAGCCCGCACAGGCGGTCCTGCAGCGTGCCTCGCGCCGTCAGGATAATGACGGGGATCCCCCGGAGCTGCTGACGCAGACGCGTCATCAGGCTCATGCCATCGCCATCGGGCAGCCCCAGGTCGAGCAGGATAAGCTCCGGCACGCAGAGCTCAAGCTGATGCAGCGCATCCTCTTTCCGGCGTACCCATATGACATCAAATCCTTGATCTGCAAGGGCGAAACGTACGCCGTTGCCGAGATCCAGGTCGTCTTCAATTAGTAGAATTTTCACAAAGGTAACGGTATCAGCAGTGGATGAAGAACAGCTTAAGAAAAAAACGGTATCAGGAAATCATTCAGCTTTACAGAACCAGCACGTGCTTCAGCGTTTCTTCATTTTCGGCTCATAAGAACCTTAGGGAGGGTATTCAGAATGAGCGCGCTGGCGTTTAACACCGCCTGAATCGTAACCATCTGAATCCAAAAGGGCTTCTTTAATGAGAAACTGCAAACTGCGTCACAGGTTCCCCCGTTCACTCATCGGTCGCAGCGTGAAAAGCATCCTGTCGGGGGCCGTCCTGGCGTTACTGGCTACCCCGGCGCTGGCGGCCGGGCAGCGCCAGGGCAACGTGTTAACCCTGGGGGGCGGCGTGGATGTTGCGCCACGCTATTCCGGTTCGGATAAGAGCCGCGTTACTGCGGCTCAGGTGGTTGATTACGCGATGGCAAATGGGTTCTTTATCAGTACCACCCGCGGGCTCGGCTACGGCAACCGCGTTGGCAACCTGGATTACAGCGCTGCGCTGAGCTATCGCGCAGGACGTAAGGATCGCGACGTAAGCAGCGATTCAATCGCCTCCGGCAGCGACTACCTGCGGGGGATGGGTGACATCAAAGGCTCAGCCGTCGTTGTGCCGGGGCTGGGGTACAGGGTAACTGACTGGCTTAACGTGCAGCTGCAGGCTGAGGTCCCGGTTTCGGAAAGAGACAACGGTGAGGCTGTGCACTTCGGCATTGCCAGCCCGCTCTACACCTCTCCTGAAAACTCGGTGACGCTGGCGCTGACCGGCAGCTGGGGATCCAGCAAGTACATGCAAACGTACTACGGGGTCAGCGCCGCCCAGTCGGCCGCATCGGGTTTTGCCCGACATGATGCCGGATCGGGCATATACGCCTATTCGCTGAACCTGGACTGGACCCATAAGCTCACCTCCCGCTGGAGCCTGCTTGCCGCAGCTGGCGTTACGCAGCTGACGGGAGAGGCGGGCGATAGCCCCATTGTTCAGCGAAAAACGTCTCCTGTGGGAAGTTTGAAGGTGACGTATAGCTTCTGATGGTTCAGTGAGGGCGAAGGCGCGTTTGTGACAAAACCGCACATAACCCCGTTACAGGAGCCGGAAGTACATAAAGCCCGTAGGATGGCGTGGCCCGAAGTCGGACCGTTCATCATGCGGGCTTTTTTTATCACTGTTGACCCGATAACGCCTGTTCAATCGTACGGGTAACAACGTCCGGCTGGCTGACCATCGATACATGGCTTGCCGCAACCTCCGTGGTGTTGGCGTTGATTTTCTTCGCCATTGCGCGCTCAAGCTCAGGATTGATCATCCGGTCATTTTTGCTGACCACATACCAGCTCGGTTTGTCATGCCAGGCGGCATGCGCGACTTTCTCCCCAAACGCATTGGCCTTAATGGGGCTCTGCGTCGCGGCAATCACGCTGCGCTCAACGTCCTTCACGTCAGGGGCAAAATTCTCGCTGACCGCTTTTGTCGGCAGATATAAATACCCCTCTGCCGTTTTAGCGAGGCTGGCGCTCCCTGGCGGAGCAGGGAAGCTATTTGCCAGTTCTGCCGTCGACTGGCCGGAATCCGGCGCAAAAGCGGCAACGTAAACCAGAGACTTCACCCGCGCATTATTGCCCGCTTCGCTGATTACCGACCCGCCCCAGGAGTGCCCAACCAGCACAACGTCGCCATGAGCCCGGGCGATAGCACGCTGCGTGGCGGCGACATCATCTTTCAGAGACGTGAGCGGAAGTTGTACCGCAATGACCTCGGTATGGTGTTTTTGCAGCCGGGTAATCACCTTATTCCAACTGCTGCCGTCGGCAAACGCCCCGTGCACCAGCACCACGCTGGCTTTCGTCTCTGCCAGCGCGCTGGTGGAAACCGCCAGCAGCGCCGCTGTTAATACAGACAATGCTTTCATAACAGGCTCCTTAAAAGTGATGAACCGCCGCGTGGGGCGGTACGGTGAACTCAACGGTTTTATGGTCGATGGGCTTATGCGTCGGGTCGGCAACGATGATGGTTACCTTGTGTTTCCCGGCGGGCAGCCCGACCAGGATCACCGGCTCGCCGCTGGTATCAGCCCAGTGCCAGGGCGCGTCATCCACCACTACGTGAATATGGCCGATACGCGGAGTGACTTTCAGCGCGTCGGGTCCAAATACAGGTTCAATGCGCAGGTTTTCGACGCGGTACTGAATAAAGACCGCACCTTTACTCAGCGGTCCCGCCAGCGGTGGGTCGACGATCAGTTTTGCTGGCGGCTGGGGTTTTTCCTGCGGCGCTACGGCGGCCGGGCCATTAACATCAGCGGCGCTCAGGCCATCCAACGGTGCGGCCAGTGCGCCAGCAAAGGACGTCAGCGCAAATACAGGAAGCAGGAAATATCGACGAATCATCGGTGTCTCTCCTCATCAGTTTATTATGGCGAGGGACACAGAAGACCATTTTTATGTATCGGGGATGTTTGCTTTTGCGGGCGTTTTGTACCGGTTTGTCAGCGTAGCGCTCGGGATACAGTGCGATACAGTTTGTCTGCCTGGAGCGAACACGCTTTAGCGCTCGGGCGAATCCACTACAAGACCTGATTGCTGCGACTGAATTTTGTCCTGATGGTGATACCAGGCGCCAATGGAGGAATAAACAAAGCGGCCAAAGAAAAACAGGAAACTGATGAGCAGTATGATGCGGGTCATCCGGGTGTTAAATCGATGTCGTTTTCGCATACGCGTAGCCTGACTCACTTTCTTTTCCTGAGTATACCCTTTTGGGCGATACGGCTATTAAGGCACAGCCGCAAGTCAGGGTCAATTCGGCGAAATGTAAAATACCGTCAATGCTTACATTAATTTATGTTATTAAAAACAACGCTTTTATTTATCGCATTGATAATTACAGGAAAAATATTCAAATAAAACGTAAGAAATGTTTATTCAGATAAATTAATTTGATTTAGGTCAACGGCATCTCGTCGTTGATATTTAAAATCCCACCTCCACTGTGCTTGCCAGGAATTTTCCGGGCATCGTGTACGTCAGGTTGGATGCCTGTCTTCATTTACCCTCTGGAGCGCAAGGGTTGTAAACGAGCATCTATGAATATTCACCACATCCTGAAGCAAAATAAAGACCGCTGGTGGGCACTTCCTCTTATATTACCCGTCGTGTTACTCCCGGTGCTTAGTGTGGCTAATACCTTAACGCAGCTGGGCGACGGTATCGTTGCGCTCTATTATCTCCCGCTCTCCTTTCTGCTGACGCTGATGTTGTTCTTTGGCCTGGAAGCCCTTCCCGGAGTGGTGGTGTCGCTGTTTTTACGTTATTACCCGTCCGTTGGGTTGTTTGAAACCGTGACCGGCATTTTGCATTTTATCGTCCCCCTGGTGCTCAGCTGGGGCGGTTACCGCGTGTTTGCGCCCCGACGCAATATGACCGCTTACGGTGACATACGCCTGATGGGGCAACGTATCTTCTGGCAGGTGTTTTGCCCGGCAACGCTTTTTCTGGTGCTATTTCAGTTTGCGGTTTATCTCGGGGTCTATGAGAGCCGCCAGAGCCTTGCAGGATTGAATCCCCTCAATATTCGGACTCTTATTAACTATCAGGGGCTGCTGGTGAGCGGGCTGACGGGTGTGCCGCTAAGCTACCTGCTGATCCGCCTGATACGTCATCCGCGCTATTTCAAGGGACTGATGTCCCAGCTCCGCACGCAAATAGACAAAAAGGTGACGGCCGTTGAGTTTGTGGTGTGGTTTTTAGCTCTGGGAGGGTTGCTGGCTATGCTGCTGCTGCCCATGAATGAAAACAGTTCCATTTTCAGCACCAACTACACTTTGTCACTGCTGATGCCCGTGATGCTCTGGGGGGCGATGCGCTTTGGCTACAAGCTGATGTCAATCATCTGGACGCCGGTCCTGCTGGTGTCGATTCACTTTTTTTATCACTACATTCCGGTGCAGGGGGGTTATGGCATTCAGCTGGCGATCACCTCATCCAGCTATCTGGTCTTTTCCTTCGTTGTGACGTACATGTCGATGCTGGCGACACGCCAGCGGACCATCAATATTCGCTCCCGCAGTCAGGCTTTTCTCGATCCGGTGGTGCATATGCCCAACCTGCGGGCGCTGTCGCGCGAGCTGGCCAGTCATCCGTGGTCAGCGCTCTGTTTACTGCGCGTGCCCGAGCTGGAAGTACTGGGACGCAATTACGGCGTACTGCTACGGATCCAGTATAAACAGCAGCTGGCGCAATGGATAAATGGCACCCTTCAGCCAAAAGAGCAAGTCTATCACCTCACCGGATATGACATGGCGGTGCGTCTGGAGGCGGAGTCGCATCAACAGCGCATTGAGACGCTGGACGAGCATATTAAGCAATTTGTTTTTATCTGGGATGGTATGCCGGTGCAGCCTCAGGTTGGCGTGAGCTACTGCTATGTACGCTCACCCGTCAATCACCTCTATCTGGTGCTGGGGGAACTGGGCATCGTGGCTGACCTCTCCCTCTCAACGAATCACCCGGAAAACCTTCAGCAGCGCGGGGCTGTTCACTTGCAGCGTAGCCTGAAAGATAAGGTGGCGATGATGAGCCGTTTGCAGACAGCGCTGGAGCAGAACGCTTTTAGCCTGTTAGTTCAGCCCGTTCGCGGCCTGCGCGGCGATCATTACCACGAAGTGCTGCTGCGAATGCGTGATGATAACGGGGCGCTGATCTTTCCCGAGCAGTTCCTGCCCATAGCACAGGAGTTTGGTTTATCGTCGCGTGTCGATTTATGGGTACTGGAGCGTACGTTGAGTTTCCTGGCACAGCACCGCCAGCGTTTGCCGGGCCAGCGCTTTGCCATCAACCTCGCACCTTCTACCGTCTACCGGGCGCAGTTCCCGCTTGAAGTGAGCCGCCTGTTAGCCAGATATGCCGTTGAAGCATGGCAGCTGATCTTTGAAGTGACCGAAAGTAGCGCCTTTGGTCATGCGGATCTGGCGGCATCCACCCTCAGGCAATTGCAAAAAATGGGAATACGGATCGCCATTGATGATTTTGGCACCGGCTACGCCAGCTATGCGCGGTTAAAAAGCGTGGACGCCGACATTCTCAAAATCGACGGCGGCTTTATTCGCAATATTGTCAGCAACAGCCTGGATTACCAGATCGTGGCATCCATTTGCCATCTGGCCCGGATGAAGAAAATGCTGGTGGTGGCGGAATGTGTGGAAACAGAAGAGATACGTAGCGCGGTGCACGCGCTAGGTATCGATTATGTGCAGGGCTACTTAATTGGGTTGCCAGTTGAGCTTGATACGTTGCTCGAAACACAGCCTTCTCAGGAGAGCGCCTTAGCCGTTACGCTGCCGCCTCAGAACTCTCTTCTTCAATCTTCAACAGCCAGCCGGTGACCGCTTCCCAGTACTGCTGCTCTTTTTCCAGATCCAGCAGCACCAGCGCGTTCTGGCTAAACCAGTCGTGCGGGAAGCTCAGCGTCCAGTGATAGTCATCCGTTTTAAGCTTCAGTGTCGGCGGCGTGGTGGTCGCCTGTCGCTGATTATTGAGCAGCACGCCCAGGCGCAGAAGCTGAATGAGTGGCAGGAACTGCTTTTTCTTAAATAGCGTAAAGCGCGGCAGATCGTCGAGCTTGATGGCTTTGCGGTGATAGCGCACCAGCGTCGCCATCATGGTTTGCTGCTCCTGGTTGAAGCCAGGCAGATCGCTATTTTGCAGAATATAGGCTGAATGGCGATGCATTCCGCTGTGGTTAATGTTCAGCCCCACCTCATGCAGCATCGCGGCCCATTTTAACAGCGCGGCCAGCTGCGGATGCGCCAGCTTTGGATTCTGCTCCTCCCACTGCTCGTACATCTGAACCGTGGTTTCCAGCACCCGTTTCGCCTGTTCGCGGTCGATATTGTACTGGTTGGCAAGGCTCTGCGCGGTGCGGCTGCGAATATCCTGATGACGGAAACGGCCTTCCATCTCATACAGCACACCTTCGCGCAGGGCGCCGTCAGAGAGGCGCAGCTCTTTGATCGCCAGCGCGTCAAACACGCCGCAGAGGATCGCCAGCCCCGGTACGAACACCGCTTTACGCTCGTCGGACAAGCCCGGCAGACTCAGGGCGTCGAAGCTCTTGTGCTTAAGCACCTCTTCGGTGAGTTTCACCAGGCGCTCAGGCGTAATAAACCCGTCCTTTTCACCCATCGCCAGCAGCACTTCATGGGCCGCTTTAATCGACCCCGATGCGCCCAGCGCCACGTTCCAGCCCTGAATACGATACTGCCAGGCCAGATTTTCCAGTTTTTGCACGGCGGCCATGCGCGCGCGCTGGAAGTTTTCGCGGGTGATGACGCCGCCCGGAAAATACATTTGCGCGAAGCTGACGCAGCCCATACGGCGGCTTTCAACCAGACGCGGCTCGAAATCTTCGCCAATCACCAGTTCGGTTGAGCCTCCGCCGATATCAATCACCAGCTTGCGGCCTTTTTCCGGCTGCGTATGCTCCACGCCCATAAAAATCAGGCGCGCTTCTTCGTTACCAGAGATGATCTCAATCGGGTAGGGGATAACCTTTTCCGCGCGCTTAAGAAATTCCGGCGCGTTCAGCGCCTGGCGTAGCGTATGCGTCCCGACGATGCAGACGCTGGACGGCGAAAAGCCTTGCAGACGTTCTGCGAACAGCGACAGGCAGTTAAGCCCGCGCTCCATTGCCTCTTCGCTCAGCATGTTACGCGCGTCGAGCCCATCGGCCAGATGCACGCGCTGCTTCAGACGACCGATGATCTGCATCGCGCCATCCACCTCGCGGGCGATGACCATATGGAAACTGTTTGAGCCAAGATCGACCGCAGCGAACTCCTGCGGGCGTGGGGTATTATCGTTTATTGGCATAGGTTAATCGGGTTGCTCAAGTGATTTGATGTAATCGTAAATCGCCAGCTGCGACCGCACTTTACGGCGATTGCCGCGCGGTACATAGCGATTACTGAGTTCTTTGTCGATATAACGTGCTTTCACCGTATCGCTGAACAGGATCTCGATAATGTCCAGGATACGCTGCTTCAGGCGAGGATCCAGCAGCGGTGCCGCCACTTCAATACGGTAATCAATATTACGCGTCATCCAGTCGGCGGACGAGAGGTATACGCGCTTATCACCGGCGTTATCGAAAATATAGACGCGATCGTGTTCAAGATAGCGATCCACAATGCTGATCACGCGGATGTTGTCGCTGATGCCTTCCAGTTCCGGAATGAGCGAGCACATGCCGCGAATGAGCAGATTTACCGGAACGCCGGAGCTGGAGGCCGCATACAGGCGATCCACCAGGCCTTTGTCCACCAGATTGTTGAGCTTCAGCGTGATGCCGGACGACAACCCGTTCTGCGCATTGGCAATCTCTTTGTCGATCATATCGTACAGCAGGCGCCGTGAGTTCTGCGGTGACACCAGCAGATAATCGAAGCTCACCGGGCGGTACGGGTTCTCAATGAAGTTGAACACCCGACGCACTTCGTTGGTGATGCGGGCATCGGCAGTCAGCAGCGAATAGTCGGTGTAAATACGCGCGGTTTTCTCGTTAAAGTTCCCGGTACCGATATGGGCGTAGCGCACCACGTCGTCGCCCTCTTTACGGGAGATCAGGAACAACTTGGCGTGAATTTTCAGCCCCGGCGCGGAGAAGATGACGTGCACGCCCGCTTCCGTCAGTCGGCGCGCCCAGTGGATGTTGGCCTCTTCGTCGAAGCGAGCCTGGAGCTCAACCACCACGGTCACTTTCTTGCCGTTGTGCGCTGCGTGGATCATCGCATCGATGATGCGGGAATCTTTCGCCACGCGATAAATGTTGATTTTAATCGCCAGCACGTTCGGATCGAACGAGGCCTGACGCAGCAATTCCAGCACGTGTTCAAAGGTGTGATACGGATAGTAGAGCAGCACATCCCGCTCGCGGATGGCATCGAACCCGTTGCGGAATTTATCGAACCAGATATGGCGCAGGCGCGGCAGCGGTTTGTTTACCAGATTGGCTTTACCGACGTTCGGGAAGCCAATGAAATCTTTAAAGTTGTGGTAACGCCCACCGGGGATTATGGAGTCGTAGCGGGAGATGGTCAGCTTATCGCGCAGCATCTCCACCATCGCGTCCGGCATATCGCGCTGATAGACAAAACGCACCGGCTCTGCCGTCAGGCGCTGCTTGAGGCTGGAAGACATCAGCTCCATCAGGCTGGCCTCCATCTCATGCACCAGATCGTACTCGGCGTCACGGGTCATCTTCATCGAGTAGGCGTTGAGCGCGTCGTAATCGAAGAAACCTTTGAAGATATCGTCCAGACAGTAGCGCAGAATGTTATCCAGCAGGATCATCGGCTTACGTCGGCGCGGGGTTTCCGGCGGCAGATTTACAAAGCGCGGGACTTTATCAGACGGTATTTCCAGCAGCGCGTAGTTAATGGTCTCACCACGAATGATTTCTACCGCCAGATAGGTGTAATCATCTTTCAGGAACTGCACCAGATCGGTTTCACGGTTGATCAGAATCGGGGTGATATGCTGGCGCAGATAGTGTTTGAAATAGTGGCGCAGCCAGTTTTGCTGATTCGCGGAGAGCTGGCGTTCGTTGATCAGGAAGATTTGGTTGCGTGCCATTTCCAGCAGCAGCTCGTTATAGAGGCCATCAAATTCCTGATCGGCTTTCATGACGCGAGACTGGATTTTTCCAAGCAGATGCCGCGAGTGGGAGTTTAAGCCCTGTTCTTCGCTGATGATGATTCGGCGTTTTAGTTCGGCGAAGCGAACCTTGTAGAACTCATCCAGATTGTTGGAATAGATGCCTAAAAAACGCATACGCTCAATCAGCGGGTTACTTTTATCGGCCGCTTCCTGAAGTACACGTTCGTTGAATGCTAACCAGCTTAGCTCTTTCTCGATATATAACTTTTCCTGACCCATTACAGCTCACACTCCAGTTCAATCACAGGACGTGGTAAATCCGTCTCGTCCTTATTATGGCGAGCATTTCCACGATATGTCCAACAGTGCCAGAAAAGTATGACAGTTATTTTTTTTGTTGGGGATTTTAGGGGGTTGGAGAAGGGAATATCGGGTAATGCAATATGTAGGTCGGGTAAGCGCAGCGCCACCCGACAGAACAAACTACTCTTCAGCCGCATGACCCTGCGGGGGCAACTTCACGCCGTCCAGCCAGGCGGCACCGTCGCGCATCTCAAGACGGCCGTCAACAAACCAGCTTACCACCAGCGGATAAATGGCGTGTTCCTGAGCCTGTACACGTTCCGTCACGTCGTCTTCGTTGTCACCGTCAAAGACCGGTACTTTTGCCTGCAAAATGACCGGACCGCCGTCCAGCTCGTCGGTAACGAAATGCACGGAGGTCCCATGCTCCTCATCGCCGTTCTCCAGCACCTGACGATGGGTATGCAGGCCAGGATATTTCGGCAGAAGAGAAGGGTGAATATTCAGCAAACGTCCGTTGTAATGCGCGACGAAGGCCGGGCTCAGGATACGCATGTAGCCCGCCAGCACCACCACGTCAGGCGCGTAGGCGTCAATCTCCTGCACCAGCTCACGGTCAAAGGCTTCACGCCCGGCGAACTGGCTGGCTTCCAGCGCGTGCGCAGGAATGTTCGCTTCCCGCGCGCGCTCAAGGCCGAACGCATCGGCCTTGTTGCTGAATACTGCCCGAATGGTGCCATTGATTTTCTTCTGTTTGCAGGCGTCTATGATTGCCTGCAAATTGCTTCCGTTGCCGGAAATGAGCACCACGATGTTTTTCATTCAATGACCACACGCTGTTCGGCATCGGAAGCTTTAATCGTACCGATTTTCCACGCGTTTTCACCTTTTTCTGTCAGCAGTTTAACCGCTTTATCCGCTTCGCTGGCTGGCAGGGCGATAACCATGCCCACGCCGCAGTTAAAGGTGCGATACATTTCATGCTCGCTCACGTTGCCTGCGGATTGCAGCCAGTTGAAGACGGGCGGCCACTGCCATGAGGAGGCGTCGATCACCGCCTGGGTATTGTCCGGCAGCACGCGCGGAATGTTTTCCCAGAAGCCGCCGCCGGTAAGGTGAGCGATGGCGTGCACCTCAACGTTCTCAATCAGCTCCAGCACGTTTTTGACGTAGATACGGGTCGGGGCCAGCAGGTGATCGGCCAGCGGTTTGCCGTCCAGCTCGGTGGTCAGCGGGTCGCAACCGCTCACTTCGAGGATCTTACGCACCAGAGAGTAGCCGTTGGAGTGCGGACCGCTGGAGGCCAGCGCAACCAGCACATCGCCGTCAGCCACTTTGCTACCGTCGATAATTTCTGATTTTTCTACCACGCCGACGCAGAAGCCTGCGACGTCATAATCTTCACCGTGATACATGCCTGGCATTTCAGCGGTTTCACCGCCGACCAGCGCACAGCCGGATTGCAGACAGCCTTCGGCGATACCGTTAATGACGCTGGCTGCGGTATCCACATCCAGCTTGCCGGTCGCGTAGTAATCCAGGAAGAACAGCGGCTCAGCGCCCTGTACCACCAGGTCGTTGACGCACATCGCCACCAGATCAATACCAATCGTATCGTGACGCTTAAGATCCATCGCCAGGCGCAGTTTTGTACCGACACCATCCGTACCCGAGACCAGCACAGGTTCACGATATTTTTGCGGCAGCGCGCACAGTGCGCCGAATCCACCCAGGCCACCCATCACTTCCGGGCGGCGGGTTTTTTTCACCACACCTTTGATTCGGTCAACCAGCGCATTACCTGCGTCAATATCAACACCGGCATCTTTGTAGCTGAGAGAAGTTTTGTTGGTCACGGCTTAAATCCCCACGCGATTGCATAGCTAGTAAGAAAAATCGGCGCAATTCTAACAGTCCAGGCAAACGTTTGCGAGCCTATTCTCGGCGCGGGGATCTTTTTTTCTGTGCGGACTGTCCAGGGCAACAAACTTGACTCCGTTCACGAAAATGAAACCGGTTTCGGCGATCTGCTTGCAACGGCTATCCCCTTTGCACATCATCAAAATGAAACCGGTTTCTGTAACTGTTTTTGCAGAAAATAACGCAGAATGAGGGAAAGCGAATGTCAGGATTTAAAGCAGGTTTTCTGTGGGGTGGGGCCGTTGCGGCGCACCAGCTTGAAGGCGGCTGGAAAGAGGGCGGCAAGGGCGTGAGCGTTGCCGATGTCATGACGGCAGGCGCCCACGGGGTACCGCGTGAAATCACCAACGGCGTGCTGGAGGGGAAAAATTACCCAAACCACGAAGCCATCGACTTTTACCACCGCTATAAAGAAGACATCAAACTCTTTGCCGAGATGGGGTTCAAATGCTTCCGCACCTCCATTGCCTGGACGCGTATCTTCCCGAAAGGCGACGAGCTGGAGCCGAACGAAGCGGGACTCAAATTCTATGACGATCTTTTCGACGAGTGCCTGAAGCACGGCATCGAGCCGGTGATCACGCTTTCCCACTTCGAGATGCCTTTCCACCTGGTAACGGAATACGGCGGCTGGCGTAACCGTAAGCTGATCGACTTCTTTGTCCGCTTCGCGAAGGTCGTTTTTGAGCGCTATCAGCATAAAGTGAAGTACTGGATGACCTTTAACGAGATTAATAACCAGGCCAACTTTCATGAAGACTTTGCGCCGTTTACCAACTCCGGGCTGAAATATGCCCCGGGAGAAGATCGCGAGCCGGTGATGTTCCAGGCGGCGCACTATGAGCTGGTGGCCAGCGCCCTGGCGGTGAAAGCGGGGCGTGAGATCAACCCGTCACTGCATATCGGCTGCATGATTGCCATGTGCCCCATCTATCCGCTGACCTGTGCCCCGGACGACATGATGATGGCGATGAACGCCATGCATCGCCGCTACTGGTTCACCGACGTTCACGTGCGCGGCAAGTATCCGCAGCATCTGCTCAACTACTTTGAACGTCGCGGCTTCGCGCTGGATATCACCGAAGAAGATAAAGTGGCGCTGACGCAAGGCTGCGTGGATTACATCGGGTTCAGCTACTACATGTCGTTCGCCACCAAAGCGACGGCGGATAATCCGACGCTGGATTATGACGAGAGCAAGAGCCTGGTTTCTAACCCGTACGTGCAGAAATCGGACTGGGGCTGGCAGATCGATCCTGTCGGGCTGCGCTACTCTCTGAACTGGTTCTGGGATCACTATCAGCTGCCGCTGTTTATTGTGGAAAACGGCTTTGGCGCGATCGACGTGCTGGAGAGCGACGGCACGGTGAACGACCAGTACCGCATCGACTACCTTTCCGCCCACATCCGCGAGATGAAAAAAGCGGTGGTGGAAGACGGCGTGGATCTGATGGGCTATACCCCGTGGGGCTGTATCGACCTGGTCTCTGCCGGCACTGGCGAGATGAAGAAACGCTACGGCTTTATCTTTGTCGATAAAGATAACGAAGGTAACGGCACGCTGAACCGCAGCAAGAAGAAATCTTTCGACTGGTATAAGCAGGTGATTGCGAGCAACGGCGATAACCTGTAATTGTCGGGTGGCGCTAACGCTTACCCGACCTACACTACACGTAGGCCCGCGTAAGCGCAGCGCCACCGGGCAAGACCCCGCACCCAAACCGGAGCCCAGCCTCCGGCTTTTTTGTTTTTGATTGATGTACATCAAGCAACATGGGTATGGCGCAATCCGAAAAAAGCGGTATAATCCCGCGATTTTTTTGCGGATGCCACCTCAGAGGAGAAAGAGAATGAAGATTGTGGAAGTGAAACACCCACTCGTTAAACACAAGTTGGGCCTGATGCGTGAGCATGACATCAGCACGAAGCGTTTTCGCGAACTGGCTTCTGAAGTGGGTAGCCTGCTGACCTACGAAGCGACCTCTGATCTGGAAACGGAAAAAGTGACCATCGAAGGCTGGAACGGCCCGGTGCAGGTTGAACAGATCAAAGGTAAAAAAATTACCGTTGTGCCAATCCTGCGTGCGGGTCTGGGCATGATGGAAGGCGTGCTGGAGCACGTCCCAAGCGCGCGTATCAGCGTGGTAGGTATCTACCGTAACGAAGAGACGCTTGAGCCGGTCCCATACTTCCAGAAGCTGGTCTCTAACATTGATGAGCGTATGGCGCTGGTAGTTGACCCGATGCTGGCGACCGGTGGTTCGATGATCGCCACCATTGACCTGCTGAAACAAGCAGGCTGCAGCAGCATCAAAGTGCTGGTGCTGGTCGCGGCGCCGGAAGGTATCGCGGCGCTGGAAAAAGCGCACCCGGACGTTGAACTCTATACCGCGTCTGTCGACCAGGGACTGAACGAGCACGGGTACATCATCCCGGGGCTCGGCGATGCCGGCGATAAGATTTTTGGGACTAAATAATCGAATAACGATAAAGAAGCCGACTTTGATAGTCGGCTTTTTTTTGAATAAAAACCAACAATGACACTCAGAGGAAAACACTATGACGCGCCGTGCTATCGGGGTGAGTGAAAGACCGCCGCTTTTACAGACAATCCCGCTTAGTTTGCAGCACCTGTTCGCCATGTTTGGCGCAACCGTGCTGGTGCCAATCCTGTTTCACATTAACCCGGCTACCGTGCTGCTGTTTAACGGCATCGGTACGCTGCTTTACCTCTTCATCTGTAAAGGCAAAATCCCGGCCTATCTCGGGTCGAGCTTCGCGTTTATCTCCCCGGTACTGCTGTTGCTGCCGCTGGGTTACGAGGTCGCGCTGGGCGGCTTTATCATGTGCGGCGTGCTGTTCTGCCTGGTCTCCTTCATCGTGAAGAAAGCGGGTACCGGCTGGCTGGACGTGATGTTCCCGCCTGCGGCAATGGGGGCAATCGTTGCCGTCATCGGCCTGGAACTGGCGGGTGTCGCGGCGAACATGGCTGGGCTGCTGCCTGCGGACGGTCAGTCACCGGATTCTAAAACCATTATTATTTCGCTGGTGACGCTGGGCGTGACGGTTTTCGGTTCCGTCCTGTTCCGCGGCTTTATGGCGATTATCCCGATCCTGATCGGCGTGCTGGCGGGTTACGCGCTCTCCTTCGTGATGGGCGTTGTGGATACCACACCGATTGCCGAGGCACACTGGTTCGCGCTGCCGACCTTCTACACCCCACGCTTCGAATGGTTTGCTATCTTCACCATTCTGCCTGCTGCACTGGTGGTGATTGCTGAGCACGTTGGCCACCTGGTGGTGACGGCGAACATCGTGAAGCGTGACCTGATCCGCGACCCGGGCCTGCATCGCTCCATGTTTGCCAACGGTTTCTCCACCATCATCTCCGGTTTCTTCGGCTCCACGCCAAACACCACTTACGGGGAGAACATCGGCGTAATGGCGATCACCCGCGTCTACAGCACCTGGGTTATCGGCGGCGCGGCGATCATCGCTATTCTGCTCTCCTGCGTCGGCAAACTGGCGGCGGCGATCCAGATTATCCCGGTTCCGGTGATGGGCGGCGTTTCCCTGCTGCTTTACGGGGTGATCGGTGCGTCCGGTATTCGCGTGCTGATTGAATCCAAAGTGGATTACAGCAAGGCGCAGAACCTGATCCTGACCTCCGTTATCCTGATCATCGGCGTGAGCGGCGCGAAGGTGCACATCGGCGCGGCAGAGCTGAAGGGGATGGCGCTGGCGACCATCGTCGGCGTGGGCCTGAGCCTGATTTTCAAGCTGATCTCGGTCATTCGTCCGGAAGAAGAAATCCTGGACACTGACGATAGCGAAAAAGCACCACATTGATCCTTTAACCGGGCGGACGATCCGCCCGGTTCTCTCCTTGCTGGTTCCGTGTTAAACTCCATTCCGATTTTATGTAAGATCTCTGGTTGAGGTATTTCTGAACGGACCGGCACAGCTCTCTCTGCCACTTTATCTCCCTGACGACGAAACTTTCGCGAGTTTCTGGCCGGGTGATAACCCCTCTTTACTGGCTGCACTGCAAAACGTGCTGCGCCAGGAACACAGCGGATACATCTATATCTGGTCACGCGAAGGCGCGGGACGCAGCCACCTGCTGCATGCCGCCTGTGCGGAACTTTCGGCGCGCGGTGACGCGGTAGGCTATGTGCCGCTGGATAAACGCACCTGGTTTGTGCCTGAAGTGCTGGAGGGCATGGAACATCTCTCCCTGGTCTGCATCGATAATATTGAATGCGTGGCGGGAGACGAGCCGTGGGAAATGGCGATCTTTAACCTCTACAACCGCATTCTGGAGTCGGGCAAAACCCGGCTGCTGATCACCGGCGATCGTCCGCCGCGTCAGCTCAATCTGGGGTTGCCGGATCTGGCGTCTCGTCTGGACTGGGGGCAAATCTACAAGCTGCAACCGCTGTCGGATGAAGACAAACTCCAGGCACTTCAGTTGCGCGCCAGACTGCGCGGATTTGAACTGCCGGAAGACGTAGGGCGCTTCCTGCTCAAGCGTCTGGATCGGGAGATGCGCACGCTCTTTGATACGCTCGATCAGCTCGATCGCGCCTCCATCACCGCCCAGCGCAAGCTGACCATTCCGTTTGTGAAAGATATTCTTAAGCTGTAGTTATGCCGGGTGGCGGCTGCGCCTTACCCGGCCTACATTTGGCACCCGTAGGCCCGGTAAGCGCAGCGCCACCGGGCTAAAGATCCCCCATCAGGTGCTCAACCAGCAGCGGAATCGGTCTTCCCGACGCCACGCTTCTGCCGTTCTCACGCCACAGCGCCGTCCCGCTGATATCCAGATGTGCCCATGGGATCGCCGGCGGACAGAAGTGATGCAGCAGCCACGCCGCCGAGGCGCTTATCGCTGCATTGTTAGTCGGTGTGTTGCACAGATCGGCAATCGCGCTGTCGGTCTGCTTTTTCAGCCGTGCGTCCAGCGGCAGAGACCACACCTCGTCACCGCTCCGTTTACCTGCCTGCGTCAACGCGGCGCGCAGCGGTTCATCCTGGGTCATCAGCCCGCTCAGCTCATACCCCAGCGCTTTCACCACTGCGCCCGTCAAAGTCGCCATA
Source organism: Enterobacter cloacae complex sp. IR5412 (assembly GCF_049237385.1). NCBI lineage: Bacteria > Pseudomonadati > Pseudomonadota > Gammaproteobacteria > Enterobacterales > Enterobacteriaceae > Enterobacter > Enterobacter cloacae complex sp. IR5412. Next base: position 114,618 of record NZ_JBMKHQ010000014.1, read on the forward strand.
TCAATGATGTAGCGGGCCTGCGGGTACCGCTGGCTGGCCCAGGCAATGGCGTCAGCCAGCACCAGCCGGCCCTCGGCATCGGTATTATTGATTTCAACGGTGGTGCCGTTACAGGCTGTTGCCACCGTGCCGGGCTGCATGGCGTCGGGGCCGATGGCGTTTTCCGCCAGCGCCAGCACGCCCATGATGCGCACGGGTAATTTCAGCTCCGCAACGGTCAGCATCAGCCCCAGTACGTTGGCCGCGCCGCACATGTCATATTTCATGGTGTACATGCCCGCGCCTTCCTTCAGCCACAGGCCGCCGGTGTCAAAGGTAATGCCTTTTCCCACGTAGCAGCGCATCGGGCCGTCGTTGGCACCATCATAATGAATAGCCAGCAGACGCGGCGGGCAGGTCGCCCCTTTGCCAACGGCGTGCAGCAGTCCAAGACCCTGCTCAGCAATATCTTTTTCGTTCAGCACCTCGCAGCGCAGGGCAGGGCTGGCGGCACACAGTTTTTGCGCCTCTTCCACCACAAACTGCGGCGTGCAGCGGTCGGATGGCATATCCGCCAGACGTCGCGCCGCGATCATGCCGAGCGCAATGGCCTGCTGCTGGCGGAAGGTCGTCTCCAGCTTCGCCTGCTGTTCCGGCAGGCAGAGGGCAGTGATGCAGGTAAGACGCAGCGCTTCGTTCGTCTTCTTCAGCTTCAGGTCACTGAGCCTGTGCGCCTGATTAAAGAGAAAACGCAGCACCTGCGCCAGCACCACATCGTCGATATCCGTCACGTCCAGCACGAGTTCGGCGCTTGCGGGGGCGGTAAGCAGCGGTCGCAGGGCGGTGAGCAACCCTTCGGTCAGGGCGTCATGCCATAGCGCGTCCGGCAACAGAGTAATGCGCGCAAACGGCGCGCAGCCAAAGCGAGCGTCCGCGACGGTGCTCTGCTGGCGCATTTCAGCGACAAGAGCGCTTTCCGGTAACAGGGAACTGTCAGCGCGCGCAATCAAATGGCTGTTCGGCTTCGCGTCTGAAAGCGCGTTGATAAACTGGTAAGTGATCATCATGATTCCTCAATCGGCGCGCGGATCCGTGCGGCATAGGCCTGCATCCACTCCTCATCTACCGCGTGATAGTGCGTTTTCTCCCGCAGGCGTTCAGTACGAAAAACGGTGAGGGGCTGGCGAGCCGTCGCCACCACGAACGAGAAGGTTTTTATGTTAGTCGCGGCGCCAAATTCGCCCTGGTTGTTCATGCACACCACGGAGAGATCGCCCGCGCGACCGAAGCGCGACATCAGCTTGTCTTCCAGTTCGAATACGACTGAATCCGCCGCCTGCTGCGGCGTCATCCCTTGCGCCATCCGGCGAACGATTTCGTAGCTGGTACAGCCCTTCATCAGGTCTTCACCGACGCCTGTGGCGGTGGCCGCGCCGGTTTCGCTGTCGCAGTAAAAGCCGGAGCCGATGATGGGTGAGTCACCGAGGCGACCACGTTTTTTCATAAACAGGCCACTGGTGGAGGTGGCGACGCTCATCGAACCCTGTTTATCAAGGCCAATGATGCCGACGGTGTCATGTCCGTCGTAGGGGCTTAACCCCTTATCCAGCGTTTCGCGGCAGCGCTTGCGGTAGTGCTGCATGGCGCGATCCGTGAGCATGGTTTTGTCGGCAAAGCCCTGGCTCAGCGCCCATTCGCGCGCGCCCTGGCCGACCAGCAGGCTGTTATAGCGTTGACGGCTGAGCGCGTGCGCCACGCGCACCGGGTTGGCGATATCCACCAGATTCCCCACGGCGCCGAACGCCAGCGTGTCGCCGTCCATATAGGCCGCGTCCAGCTCCACCTCGCCGTTTTCGGTCGGCAGGCCACCGTAGCCGACGGATTTATACAGCGGAAAGTCTTCCACGGCAGCGACGGCATCGACCACCGCCGAAGCGACCGGTTTTCCCGCCGCCAGGGCAGACGCGGATTCCGTTACCCCTTCAAGTGCCATTCGCCAGGTTGCGATAATTCCCCACATGCTTTACTCCTGTTTTGCAAGGGTGGTGTCGGGTTGCGTAGCGGTAGTCAGCTCCGCGGCGCGGTACTGTTTATCCAGGATACGCATGAAAGGCAGGTACAGCATGGCGCCAATCAGCAGGTTGATCAGCTGCATCACGCTGCCGCTCAGGTGCCCGGTGACGATAAAGCCGCTGATAACCGGCGGCAGCGTCCAGGGAATAAACACCCCGGTGGTGACGGCGACCGCGCCAATTTTCATCGCCGCATACTGCACGGTGACCAGCACCAGCGGCACCAGATTAAACGGGATGAGCATGATCGGGTTCATGATCACCGGCAGGCCAAACAGGATCGGTTCGTTGATGTTAAATACCGAGGCTCCTGCGCCGAGGCGCGCCACCTCACGCATGTTTTTGCTGCGGGCGAAAATCAGCATCGCTATCACCAGCGACAGCGTGGCGCCCGCGCCGCCCATCCAGATCATGTCAAAAAACTGTTCGGTGATGATGTGCGGCGGCGTCGTTCCCGCCTGGATCGCGGCGATGTTGTCGGTCTGGTTTTCCATCCACAGCGGACGAATAATGCCGTTGATCATCGAACCGGAGTTAATGCCCACTGACCACAGAATGGTGATACTGAATACGGTCATCAGCGCACCGAAATAAGAGGTGCCGTAGTGGCGCACCGGGGTGGCAACCACTTCATAAATAAACTGGTGGATGGTGTGGTAGTGGGTGTTTTCAAATATGATGCGGATAATAAGCACCAGAATCATCACCAGCAGGGCCGGGATCAGCGCCGCGAACGACTCCTGCACCGCCGGAGGTACGCCGTCCGGCATTTTAATGACCAGCTTTTTGCGCTTCAGCCAGCAGAACAGTTCCGTCCACAGCAGGGAACCGATCATCGCCACAAACAACCCTTTGCTGCCAATCCACTCCACCGGCATCACGGTAATGCCGCCGTTTTCCGCCACTTTGATAAAGGGCGTCAGGATCAGGAAGGCGACCAGCGCCAGGATGCCGCAGGAGATGCGGTCCTCGCCATAGTGCTCAGCCAGGCGGTAGGCCACCAGGAAGCTGATAAACAGCGACATGGTTGAGAATACCGCGTTGAATGGAATCTCTATAATCGCACTCCAGCTCTCACCAAAGGCCTGAGACATAAACTGCTGATAGGCCTGATTCGGGAAGGAGGAGATCACCAGCAGGATGGAGCCGACGATGATAAACGGCATGAATGAAACGTAGGCCCCACGAATGGCCCCAAGATGACGCTGCTGGGCCGTTTTCGCCGCCAGCGGCATCAGTTTTGCTTCAAGAAATCCCAGAACATTGTTCATTGTGAACTCCGTACAAGATTGAGAGGTGTTGTTTATGTTATGTCTGTGGATTATCAGTGAAGCGCGGCGAGCGAAAGGTGAAATCGGTCACAAAGCATTCGCTGTTCTACTATAAATCTCATAAGATTGGTTGCGGAGAGAGACGCGATGGAAATCAAACTGCATGCTAACGCCACCACCACACCGCGTATCCGTCGCTATCTTCAGCAGTCAGATAAAAGCGACAGAGAGCTAGCTGTTGAACTGGGGATCTCGGTCACCACCGTCAGGCGCTGGCGCAACCGCGACCAGGTTTCGGATAACCACACAACGCCAAAAGTGATACACAAAGCATTGAGACAAGAGCAGGCGGCACTGATAAATGCCGTGCGGGATATCACTGGGGCACCGCTGGATGAACTGCTGCTGCTGGTGAATGACGGACTCGGGATCGCCGTTTCCCGCGCGACCCTGAACCGCTACCTCAAACCGGCTTCGGTAAGACAAAAGGGGGCGTCGTTGCAGGGCAAAAAGGCGCTGAAGGCCGGTATCATGCCGCAGAAGCTACTTCTGCATCATCAGCCGCTATCGCTGCATATGGACGACGGTGGGGAGCAACACCTGCTCTGGGCGCGTGAACCCGTCAGCGGCTGGTGCTACGCCCGGCTTTATGCCGGTGTCTCGCCGCAGTTGCTGACCCGCTGGACGAACGAGGTGCTGGCTGCCTGTCCGGCTGATATTCAATCTATTGAGACTTTTGGGCTGGCAGTGAACTTGCCGGAGCATAACGTCACCGTAAAAGTGCATTCACAGTATTATCTTGCCCTTCAGGTCACCGTGCCGTTACGTGAGATCATTCCGCACGTGAATAGTGAACCGGCGGGAGAGCTGTTGATCCAGCTGTGTGAATTTTTCAACCGGGGAAAAGCGCAGAAAAAGCTGGGGGAGAGTACGCCGCAGGCGTTTCTGGAAGCGCTGCGGCGTAACGATTAGACGATCCCGAGTACGTCTTCCGGTGGACGGCCGATACGCGCCTTGCCGTTCGCCACGACAATCGGGCGCTCAATCAGCTTAGGATTGTCGACCATCGCCTGAATCAGCCGATCTTCAGTGAGACTGGTATCGTTCAGATTGAGCGATTTATACAGATCTTCTTTCTGACGCATCAGCTCGCGTGCGCTGCCCATGTTCAGCATCTTCAGCAACTGGTAGATCGTCTGCGCGTCCGGGGGCGTCTCCAGATACAACACCACTTCCGGATCGATGTCGTTAGACTTCAGCAGATTCAGAGTCTCGCGACTCTTGGAGCAGCGAGGGTTATGGTAAATTTTTACCGCGTCTGTCATGACTTCTCCTTTATTACATCTTCTCGTACGGCTTAAAGCGTTGTTGCAGGCCACGCAGCTGGTCGATTCGCGCATCGTAGCGGGCCTGTTGCAGGCTACCGAGCTTCACCTGTGAGCTGGCGCTGCTTAGCAGGGAAATGGCCTGATCGAGGCGCCCCGCCAGCGCCAGACCTTCCGCACGCGCGGCCAGCTCCTGATCGCGATTACCCAGTTGCCCCTGGGCCTGGGCGAGCAGCTCCCAGCCGTTCTGGTCATCTTTATTGTTAAAGGTATAGCGGTTCAGAATGGTCACCGCCTCGCCGGGCTGGCCGCCCTGTAAGTAGGCGTTCGCCAGGTTTAGCTGCAATACCGGATTGTTGCGAATGTCTTTCGCCCCTTTCAGACGGTTGATCGCATCGGTCGCTTTTTTCTGTCCTAAATCGATATCGGTTGCGAGGTCGAGATACCACGGATTGTCAGGCGCCGACGCCAGCAGCGGCTGTAGCGCTTTACGCGCTTCATCGTACTTGCTTGCTTCCATCGCCTGGAGTGCCTGACCATACTGCGCGGCGTTCTTCTCGCGCACGTTGCCTTTCGCCAGCGCGTCCAGCAGATCGCTGGTGAGCTGATTACGTCCGGAGTTGTACATGCCAAGCGTTCTCACTTTGGCCATGTAGAAATCCTGCGAGGACTGCACGACGACCGGACGCATCTGGTTAGCACGGTTACGCGCATCCGAGAGACGGCTTTCCGGCAACGGGTGGGTCAACAGAATTTCAGGCGGGCGCGACGAGTAGCGTGCCTGGTCGAGCAGTTTTTCCAGGAAGCTCGGCATGGCCTGCGGGTCAAAGCCGGAACGCTGTAAAACCTGAATGCCGATGCGGTCTGCTTCCTGCTCGTTCTGCTGGGTAAAGCTGATCATCCCCTGACGCGTTCCCGCCAGCGTCCCGGTAAGCGCCGCCATCCCGGCCTGCGGGCTGGCCATTGCCAGCAGAATAGAGCCCAGCGCGCCCACCCAGGTCAGGGGGGCGTTACGCTTCTGATCTTCCATCGCACGCGCCAGATGGCGCTGGGTGACGTGCGAAATTTCGTGCGCCATGACGGACGCCAGCTGGCTTTCGTTATCGGAATAACGGAACAACGCCGAATGCAGCACCACGTTCCCGCCAAAGAAGGCGAAGGCGTTGATTTCGTCGTTATTGATTAAATAGAAGTGGAAGGGCGTTTTTACCGAGTCTGCGTGCGCCACCAGTCGCATCCCCAGACCGTTGATGTACTGCACCAGCAAAGGGTCGTTAATCAGCGGAGCACTGCCGCGCAGCTGGCGTACGTAATAATCACCCATCTGCATCTCCTGCCCGATGGAGAGCGTGCTTCCTGCCGTGGTGCCCATGTCCGGCAATGAATCGGACGAGTCAGCGAAAGCGGGCAACACCTGACCCACCGTCACGGCGGCAATCAGTGTCGCAACCAGTGTTTTTCTCAACTGCCTGAACATAACCACTGTCCTGTATGTTGGATGTGCTAATTTGACCGATGAACCCGCATAACGTTCATCTCCGCTGCTCTGCGAGTGTAGCCGTGTTAAGAGATGAAGAAAATCCCATTCATCAGGGTTTTGCGAAACCTGACAGTGAAACAAAAAGGAAAGTCTTTTTTGTGACAGTTAGATACAATTCACCGTCTCACTCCCGCCATTCGATTCAGGGAAGGGTTGTATGCTCGAAATGTTAATGCAGTGGTATCGGCGTCGGTTTAGCGATCCGGAAGCCATTGCTTTGCTGGTCATTCTGGTTGCCGGATTCGGTATCCTGTTCTTCTTTAGTGGCCTGTTGGCACCGCTTCTGGTGGCAATTGTGCTGGCGTATCTGCTGGAGTGGCCCACCGCGCGTCTGGAACATATCGGCTGTTCCCGTCGCTGGGCGACCAGCATTGTCCTGGTGCTGTTTGTAGGCATTCTGCTGCTGATGTCCTTCGTGGTGATGCCCATCGCCTGGCAACAGGGGATCTACCTGATCCGCGACATGCCCGGCATGCTGAATAAACTGTCTGATTTTGCCGCCACGCTGCCGCGCCGCTATCCTGCGCTGATGGACGCCGGGATCATCGATGCGATGGCCGAAAACATGCGCGCCCGCATCATGACCATGGGTGACTCGGTGGTGAAATACTCTCTGGCCTCGCTGGTGGGGTTGCTGACGCTGGCGGTTTACCTTGTTCTCGTGCCGCTAATGGTGTTTTTCCTGGTCAAAGATAAAGAGCAGATGCTGAATGCGGTGCGCCGCGTGCTGCCGCGCAATCGCGGTCTCGCTGGTCAGGTCTGGCAGGAGATGAACCAGCAAATCACCAACTACATTCGCGGCAAAGTGCTGGAGATGATTGTGGTGGGCGTGGCGACCTGGATTGGCTTCGTGATTTTCGGGCTGAACTACTCGCTGCTGCTGGCGGTGTTGGTCGGATTCTCGGTTCTGATCCCGTATATCGGCGCGTTTGTGGTGACCATTCCGGTAGTCGGTGTGGCGCTGTTCCAGTTTGGTCTGGGTACGGAGTTCTGGAGCTGTTTCGCCGTATACCTGATTATTCAGGGACTGGACGGGAACCTGCTGGTACCGGTGCTGTTCTCAGAAGCAGTTAACCTGCATCCGCTGGTGATTATCCTGTCAGTGGTGATTTTCGGCGGGCTGTGGGGATTCTGGGGCGTGTTCTTCGCCATTCCGCTGGCGACGCTGATTAAAGCCGTGGTCCACGCGTGGCCGGATGTGCCGGCGGTGGAAGAGAAGTAGATTTAGTGCGGGCTGATGCCCTCACCCAACCCTCTCCCACGGGGCTGAGGGATCCCCAGTAATTTTTTTATGCAGAAGCAATAAAGTTGCTTTCTAAATGACTGAGGGCTGTCAGCGATGCCCTGGTCCGGCTG
>NZ_JBMKHQ010000015.1:0-8478 GCF_049237385.1 Enterobacter cloacae complex sp. IR5412
GGTGGTTACAGAAGTATTCGGTGGAGCGGTAGTTCAGTCGGTTAGAATACCTGCCTGTCACGCAGGGGGTCGCGGGTTCGAGTCCCGTCCGTTCCGCCACTTATTAAAAGCCCTGAGCTAACGCTCAGGGCTTTTTTCTTTTCTGTCGTTTAACTATTGCGAAATTAGCAAAAATCCTCTGCGTTTTACGATCTTTTTCGACATAACAACCACAGCGATAATCCTCCTCAGTTTACGAACATAACGATTGAGGAATGATATGACTATCCCTGCACTGGGTCTGGGCACTTTTCGCCTGAAGGACGACGTTGTTATCGCATCTGTTAAAACCGCACTCGAGTTGGGCTATCGCGCTATTGATACGGCGCAGATTTATGACAACGAAGCTGCCGTAGGTCAGGCTATCGAGGAGAGCGGCGTACCGCGCCATGAGCTTTTCATCACCACCAAAATCTGGATTGAGAACCTCAGCAAAGACAAGCTGATCCTAAGCCTGAAGGAAAGTCTGAAAAAGCTGCGTACTGATTATGTTGATCTGACGCTGATCCACTGGCCATCACCTGGCGATGCCGTCTCCGTAGAAGAGTTCATGCAGGCGCTGCTGGAAGCAAAAGAGCAGGGCTTGACGCGTGAAATTGGTATCTCGAATTTCACTATCCCATTGATGGAAAAAGCCATTGCCGCAGTGGGTAAAGAGAATATTGCTACTAACCAGATTGAACTCTCTCCTTACCTGCAAAACCGCAAAGTTGTGGACTGGGCGAAACAGCATGGCATTCACATCACCTCGTACATGACGCTGGCATATGGTAAGGCCCTGAAAGATGAAGTGATTGCGCGCATCGCTGAAAAACACAATGCAACAGCTGCACAGGTGATCCTGGCATGGGCGATAGGTGAAGGATATGCCGTGATCCCGTCTTCAACCAAACGTGAAAACCTGGCAAGTAACCTGTTAGCGTGGGATCTCCAGCTCGATGATGAAGATAAAAAAGCGATCGCTGCACTGGAATGCAACGATCGTCTGGTCAGTCCCGAAGGGTTAGCACCTAACTGGGATTAGTAAAAACCCTCCCTCTGTGCCTTTAAACCCTCATACAGCTCCTCCGGGAGCTGTTTTTATATGCTCACTAAGGAAGTCGATAAATGCGCGTATGCGCGTACTTACTGCTCTGTCACTGTAATACACCGCGCTAAAAGGCATCTCTACAGGTAAGCGTTTGTCAGCCATTAGCTCAACTAGCTGGCCCGCGGCAATTTCCTTATCAATCATATAGTCTGATAAACAGGCGATCCCGTTTCCTTCAAGACATAGCTGTTTCAGCGTTTCCCCGCTATTAGACGAAAGTCCGCAGGTGATCTCATGAAGTTGTCCGTCATGACAGGCCACGGGCCAGGTGTTCAGCGAGACAGGCTCCGTAAAGCCCAGGCACAGGTGCTGCTTCAGCTCCTCAACGGTCTCAGGTTTGCCATGCTCTGCAATATATTGCGGTGACGCGATAATTTTGCGGTAGCTGGTGAACAGAGGGCGAGCGCGTAAACTTGAATCCGTCAGGGTTCCCGCGCGGATCGCCACGTCAACTTTACGCTCAATCAGGTTAATGAACGTCTCAGAGGAGACCAGAGACAGGGTCATCTCCGGGTAGCGTTCGCGGAAGGGTTTAATCAACGGCATCAGGAAATGCAGCACGACCGGCGTCGCCGCATCTATGCGCAGCAGCCCACGCGGCGTGCTGCGAGATTCCATGATTTCCGTTTCTGCTGCCGCCATCTCCTGCAAAACGGACTGCACGCGTCGAAAATAACGTTCACCTTCTTCCGTCAGGCTGAGCTGCCGCGTTGTTCTGTTGAGCAGACTCACCCCGAGCTTCATCTCCAGCTTTTTCACCGAGCGGCTGATGGCGGAGTTCGCCTGTCCGAGCTGTTCGGCAGCACGGCTGAAGCTGCCGCTTTCAACAACGGCAACGAAGACAGTCAGTTCTTCCGATGTGGCTTTCATTATTGCATCACCTGCAAAATTCTATTGAGATTCTAACCATTTTTGTTATTTAAACACTGGCGCATACTGCCTGTCATCTTAATCCTGAAGAGACGGAGTATTTTATGCCACTGGCGCTTCTTGCCCTGACGATCAGTGCCTTCGCAATTGGCACGACCGAATTTGTTATTGTAGGACTTGTTCCTACCATTGCTGAACAACTCGCTATCTCGCTGCCTTCTGCCGGGCTGCTGGTATCTATTTACGCGTTAGGCGTCGCTGTTGGGGCGCCTGTGCTGACCGCACTGACGGGACGCTTTCCACGTAAACAACTGTTAGTTGCCCTGATGGTGCTCTTCACCGCCGGCAATATTCTGGCGTGGCAGTCACCGGATTACTCCACGCTGGTCATTGCCCGCATGCTGACAGGCCTAGCGCACGGTGTCTTCTTCTCCATCGGTTCCACGATTGCAACCAGTCTGGTGCCAAAAGAGAAAGCGGCGTCAGCCATTGCGATTATGTTTGGCGGCTTAACCGTCGCGCTGGTCACCGGCGTGCCGTTAGGAACGTTTATCGGACAACATTTTGGCTGGCGTGAAACCTTCCTCGCGGTATCGCTGTTGGGCGTGATTGCTCTGGTAGCCAGCCTGCTGCTGGTGCCCTCCAGTATTCCGGGGCGCGCGAGCGCCAGCCTGAGCGATCAGGTTAAAGTTCTGACACACCCGCGCCTGCTGCTGATCTATGCCGTTACGGCCCTGGGTTATGGAGGTGTGTTCACTGCGTTCACCTTCCTTGCACCGATGATGCAGGAACTGGCTGGTTTTTCTCCGGGCGCGGTGAGCTGGATTTTACTGGGCTACGGTATCTCCGTCGCAATCGGCAATATCTGGGGCGGCAAGCTTGCGGATAAGCATGGTGCGGTACCGGCGCTGAAATTCATCTTCGCCGCCCTGGTTGCCCTGCTGATGATTTTCCAGTTCACCGCATCGATGCAATACGCCGCGCTGGTAACGGTGTTGGTTATGGGGATATTCGCTTTTGGTAACGTGCCGGGATTGCAGGTATATGTTGTGCAGAAAGCCGAACGTTATACGCCTAATGCGGTGGATGTCGCATCTGGGCTGAATATCGCCGCATTTAATATCGGTATCGCACTCGGTTCGGTTATCGGTGGGCTGGTGGTTGAACATGTTGGATTAACCCAAACGCCATGGATTGGTGCGGTAATTGTGCTTATCGCTTTCCTCCTTATTGGTCTTAGTGGACGGCTTGATAAACCCGCTCGCGTCGCACTTGGATAAGTATCAGTAAGTGCTTGCTTACAAAACTGGAAAGCGGTTTCTCAGTAATTGCGTTGAAAGTGTGACCTAAAATCCCTATAACATTAGAACCAGTCCGTTTTCCGGGCTGGTTCATGTTACAGAGGCCGTTTCCAAAAGTGCGAAAAAATACCTATGCCATGCGTTATGTTGCCGGAATGCCTGCGGAGAGGATCTTGCCTCCGGGGTCGTTTGCGAGCCTTAGCCAGGCATTACCAGCGGGCACTCCATTAAGCAGTGACGAAAAAATTCGCGTACTGGTGTGGAACATCTTTAAGCAACAGCGTGCGGAGTGGTTATCCGTACTTCAAAATTTTGGTAAAGATGCGCATCTGGTTCTGTTACAGGAGGCGCAAACCACGCCTGAACTGGTCAGGTTTGCAACGACGAACTATCTTGCAGCCGATCAGGTGCCTGCCTTTGTTCTGCCACAGCATCCTTCCGGGGTGATGACCCTTTCAGCCGCACATCCGGTCTATTGCTGCCCGCTGCGTGAACGTGAGCCGATCCTGCGTCTGGCAAAATCAGCGCTGGTCACGGTCTATCCGTTGCCCGACACCCGTCTGCTGATGGTGGTAAACATTCATGCGGTGAACTTCAGCCTGGGTGTTGATGTGTACAGTAAGCAGTTACTTCCCATCGGCGATCAGATTGCTCATCACAGTGGGCCGATCATTATGGCCGGGGACTTCAATGCCTGGAGCCGTCCGCGTATGAACGCGTTGTACCGCTTCGCGCGTGAAATGTCGCTGCGTGAAGTTCGTTTTAACGATGACCAGCGCAAGAAAGCGTTTGGTCGTCCTCTCGATTTTGTCTTCTATCGGGGTTTAAGCGTGCACGACGCCTCCGTTCTGGTGACGCGCGCCTCCGATCATAATCCTCTACTAGTTGAATTCAGTCCCGGCAAACCTGATAAATAATGGTGCGTCAGGTCTGCCGTGGGGCAGGCCTGTGCGGGTGCTGCCCTTTATATTTTAACCCATAAAAGGACAGCAACATGACAACAACACACTCCCATCATGACAACGTCGAAAAACAGTTTGGTTCTCAGGCAAGTGCCTACCTGAGCAGTGCCGTACATGCCTCTGGCCGCGATCTGGTACGTCTCGGCGAACGGCTCGCCGCGTTTCCTGACGCGCACGTGCTGGACTTAGGCTGTGGGGCGGGGCACGCCAGTTTTACCGCCGCACAGCAGGTTGCTCAGGTGACGGCATATGACTTATCGAGCCAGATGCTGGATGTGGTTGCTGAAGCGGCGAAAGCGAAAGGGCTGAATAACGTCACGACGCGCCAGGGCTACGCTGAATCTTTACCCTTTGAGGATGCATCCTTTGAGGCTGTGATTAGCCGTTACTCTGCACACCACTGGCATGATGTGGGGCAGGCATTACGGGAAGTGAAACGCGTGCTCAAACCGGGCGGAATATTCATCATCATGGACGTGATGTCTCCCGGGCATCCGGTACGGAATATCTGGCTCCAGACGGTTGAAGCGCTGCGTGATACCTCGCACGTGCAAAACTACTCCAGTGGAGAGTGGCTTACGTTTATCACCGAAGCTGGCTTGATTTCACGCTCATTGATAACCGACCGTTTGCCGCTGGAGTTCACGTCATGGATTGCACGGATGCGCACACCGGAGGCATTAACTCAGGCGATCCGATTGTATCAGGAGAGTGCCTCTGCTGATGTCAAGGCGTACTTTGAATTGCATGACGATGGTTCGTTTACCAGCGACACCATTATGGCTGAAGCGCAAAAAGCGGGATAAACAAAAAAGGCACCGAGGGGAATCGGTGCCTTTTTAATAAGCGATCGTACTATCAGGAATCTGGCGTAGCGCTGTTTTTCACAAACAACGTCAGCTGGTCGCCAGGTTGCAGGTTGTCAGTATCGTTGTTCCAGCGCATCACATCTTTGATGTTTACGCCGTGACGCTTAGCAATACTGGACAGCGAGTCGCCTTTACGTACGCGATAGGTAATGCTATCGCTGTTTTTAGCGAGACGCTGTGCGCTGCTACCTGCACCTACGGTCAGCGTTTGACCCACTTTCAGACCGGATCCGCGCAGATTATTCCACTGCTGGAGATCTTTCGTATTCACGCCAAGACGTGATGCAATACCTGAAAGCGTATCACCTGAACGCACCTTATAGCTGCGGCTGCTTACAGGCGACGTATCAGCAATCAGCGTAGACTGAACGGCTGCAATTTCACCCGAAGCTAAAGACTCACGTAACTGCTCCGCGTGTTTCTGCGGAACCATCACATAGCGCGGGCCGCTTGCACCCAGCGTGGAGCCTTTAACACCTGCATTAAAGGTTTTAAGCTTACTTACCGACATACCCGTCATATCAGCAACCTGTTGAATATCAACAGGGCTGCTGAGGCGGACACGCGCCAGTGCACGACTTTCGTCTGGTGTTGGCAGTTGTACACCGTAACGTTTGCTGTTCTTGAGAATGTCACTCAGTGCCAGCATTTTCGGTACGTAAATCTTTGTTTCCTGTGGCAGTGAGAGCGACCAGAAGTCTGTGGATTTTCCACGCGCTTTATTCGCTTTCATTGCCTTCAGTACACGACCTTCACCACTGTTATACGCCGCGACAGTCAATAACCAGTCGCCGTCAAACATCTTGTTCAGACGTTGCATCATGTCGAGAGCGGCTGTCGTTGAAGCGACAACATCACGACGCGCATCGTAGTTGCGGGTCTGCTTTAAACCATAATTTCGCCCTGTGCTCGGAATGATCTGCCAGATGCCTGCTGCATTGGCGCCAGACGTCGCGTGCGGGTCAAAAGCGCTCTCCACTATGGGTAGTAGTACCAGTTCCATAGGCATGTTACGTTTCTTAACTTGCCCTGCTATCCAGTACATATACGGCTCTGCCCGTAATGTTACATCGTGGAGATAGCTCTTATTTCTCAAATACTTCTGTTTCTGTTCGCGAATCCGGCTGTTTTCCGGAATTCCCATCTTTAGCTCGTCGCCAATAGAGGCCCACAAGTCTTGTTCCTGCGCGAAGGATGTCCCATCGTCCAACCATCGCGCCTGACTCGTAAACTTCCCTGCTTCCCCTTGACCAGCCGCAGAAAGGCTCTGTGCGTGCTGTTGTACGTTGCTGCCGTTTTGTGACTGGCAACCTACAAGCAGGACAGAGGCGAGTAATATCGCTTTTGCCTTCATGTGTGTGTCAATAGTTGCTTAAAAGACGAGCGATGATAACGGCGAAATTTTGAAAAGGCAACCCGCAATTATCTGAAGTTATCTTTCTTTGACCTTAACCATGCAAATCGCGCTTCAGGTTGTAACAAATTTGTTTCTTGATTAATTTTATTAATTAAATCAACGTCATTCGTTCTTAAAAATAAATTTATTTGTCGCTCATTTTTCAGAATTACGGGGAGTGTTTTTTGGTTTTTTGCACGTAACTCCTTCACTTTCTGGTAATAATCCTGAATCGCCCGATCCTCTGGTAGTACGCTTGCAGCAAACTTCATATTCCCTAATGTATACTCATGTGCGCAACAAATTACGGTGTCGGCTGGCAGCGCATTAATTTTTTGTAAAGATTGATACATCTGTTCTGGCGTGCCTTCAAACAGCCTTCCACAGCCGCCGGAAAACAGCGTGTCGCCACAAAAAAGATAAGGTTTGCTGTAGAAACAGAGATGACCGGAAGTGTGACCTGGCGTAGCAAATACGGAAAACTCGCACCCGAGGATGAGGATACTTTCGCCTTCTTCGACAACTTGCGTCGTACCCTTATCCTGTGTCTCTGCTGGTCCGTAGACGGGAATATGGGGATAGCGCGCAAGGAGATCGGGAACACCGCCGACATGATCGTGATGGTGATGGGTAAGGAGGATCGCTTCAGGCTGCCAGTCGTTTTCTTCTATCGCGTGCAGGATCGGTACGGATTCGCCGGGATCAACAATGATGCATCTGCGATCGTCATCGACTAAAACCCAGATGTAATTGTCCTGAAAGGCGGAAATACTGATAAGATTCATGCATTACCTCTTATAGCGTGGCGGGTGTTTTGATGAAACCGGCAAGGATACCTCAGACTGTCGCACCACCGGAACGTTGGGCAGAGTTGCCCTGGGGTGAATATTATCGCGAGGCCTTAGAACTTCAGCTTAAACCCTGGCTCGCGAAAATGTATGGTTTTCACCTGCTTAAGATTGGCAATCTGAGCGCAGAAATCAATACCGAAAGCTGCGCTATCTCGCATCAGGTTAGCGTATCGCTTAATGGCTCCCCGGTTCAGGTGAAGGCTGATCCGCTGCATTTGCCTTTTGCGGAAAAATCCATTGATGCCTGTCTGCTCGCCCATACGCTGCCCTGGTGCAGCGATCCCCATCGTCTGCTGCGGGAAGCCGACCGCGTTTTGATTGATGACGGCTGGCTGATCCTGAGCGGTTTTAATCCGCTGAGTCTGATCGGGCTACGTAAACTGACGCCCGTTCTGCGCCGCACGGCGCCATATAACAGCCGGATGTTTACCATGATGCGCCAGCTGGACTGGCTTTCACTGTTAAATTTCGAAGTGCTGAGCTACGGGGGTTTTCAGGTCATCCCCTGGACGCGTAAAGGCGGGGTCTTATTAAGTACCCATTTACCCGCGCTGGGCTGCATGCAATTTATTGTCGCGCGTAAGAGGACGATCCCACTTACGCTCAACCCAATGAAGCAAAGCAAATCAAAAACGCGGATCCGCCAGACCGTGGGTGCCACGCGGCAGTACAAAAAACCGTGATCAGGATTCAGGTTGATAACCTGCATCCTCATGGGTTGGGTTTGATGCCGCCGCGCGAGCCAGCTCGTCACAGCGTTCGTTTTCAGGGTGACCGGCGTGCCCCTTTACCCACTCCCATTTGATTTCGTGCTGACCGAGGGCGGCATCAAGACGCTTCCAGAGATCGACATTCTTGACCGGCTTTTTCTCTGCCGTTTTCCAGCCGCGCTTTTTCCAGTTGTGGATCCATTGGGTAATGCCATGGCGAACATACTGGCTGTCGGTACTCAGCACCACGTCACAATGTTCTTTTAAGGCTTCCAGCGCCACGATGGCCGCCATCAACTCCATGCGGTTGTTTGTGGTCAGGAAATAGCCTTCACTAAATGTTTTTTCATGCTGGCGATAGCGCATAATGGCGCCATAGCCGCCGGGCCC
>NZ_JBMKHQ010000015.1:8533-115039 GCF_049237385.1 Enterobacter cloacae complex sp. IR5412
GACCGCTATGAGCACTGCAATTACTCGCCAGATTGTTCTTGATACCGAAACCACCGGTATGAACCAGATTGGCGCCCACTACGAAGGGCACAAAATCATTGAGATTGGTGCCGTTGAAGTGGTGAACCGTCGTCTTACGGGCAACAACTTCCACGTTTACCTCAAACCCGATCGGCTGGTGGATCCGGAAGCGTTCGGCGTTCACGGGATTGCCGATGAGTTTTTGCTGGATAAGCCCACCTTCGCCGATGTCGCGGATGAATTTCTCGACTACATCAGAGGTGCAGAACTTGTCATTCATAACGCGTCGTTCGATATCGGCTTCATGGACTATGAGTTCAGCAAGCTCAACCGCGATATTCCAAAGACCAATACGTTCTGTAAAGTCACGGATAGCCTGGCGCTGGCAAGGAAGATGTTCCCCGGCAAGCGTAACAGCCTTGATGCCCTGTGCTCTCGCTATGAGATAGACAACACCAAGCGAACCCTGCACGGCGCATTGCTCGATGCCCAGATCCTGGCCGATGTTTACCTGACCATGACCGGCGGGCAAACGTCGATAAAATTCAGTATGGAAAATGAATCCCAGCAGACGCGGGACGAAGGCGGTATTCAGCGGGTCGTGCGTCAGGCTAATCGCCTGCGGGTTGTTTTAGCCAGTGATGAAGAGCTGATGAACCACGAATCTCGCCTCGATTTAGTTCAGAAGAAGGGCGGAAGCTGTCTGTGGCGTGGGTGAAAAAAGGCGGAAACGTTTGTTAAATCACCGTTTGGGTGATTTTTGCAGCAAACGATTCAAAACCTGAGAAAAAGCGTTGACGAGATACGAGGCAGACCGTAATATTCGCCTCGTTCCCCAAGCGGGAACAGTGGAGCGGTAGTTCAGTCGGTTAGAATACCTGCCTGTCACGCAGGGGGTCGCGGGTTCGAGTCCCGTCCGTTCCGCCACTATTCAGAAAGCCTGAATCAGAAATGATTCAGGCTTTCGTCGTTTTATACTCCCTACACTCGCTTATCTCTCTTCTTATTTTCGTTAACAAAAAGTTAATATAATCAGTGCAATTAATTAACATTTGCACGGTTTTAGTGCGTTATTTGCACTGCTTTTGTGCATTGTTTGCCCATCCCCTCTCCGAACCTCACTTAGTTATGTAATAATTATGTAAAAATAATTCATAAGAAATCATTCGGTTACCGATCATTTTTCAGAAAAGATCTGAACCAATACGCTATTGGTTCGCTTATTGCTTAATCATTAGCACGATAAGTAGTCCGTCATATCAATAACTTATCGTTAATAAAAATAAAGTCATGATGAAAGCGAGCGAACCAATATGGAAAAACCTTCACGGGTTTTAGCAAATTCCAGCACCGCGCTTGACCAGTTGCGTGGGCTTATCAACCAGCACGAGTCAACACCAGGCACTCCGCTGCCCACTGAACGTGAGCTATCGGAAACACTCGGCGTAGGACGACGCGAAGTGCGTCGCGCGCTGGACGTGCTGGAAGAAGAAGGGCGGATCTGGCGCAAGCAGGGCAAAGGTACCTTCATTGGTCCGGCTGCCCCTGTTGAGCCGTTGGCGCTTCAGGGATTGGTTCAGCAAACCAACCTGCTGGAAGTCATGGAAGCTCGACTACAGCTCGAACCCGGCTTAGCCCGACTTGCGGCACTGCGTGCCACCAGGGAAAACCTCGCGCTCATGCAGCGCATGCTGGAACGCATTGACAAGGTCAGCCCGGATGACCGCGATCTTAACGAACTGTGGGATAGCGCCTTTCACCGCGCCATTGCGGAAGCAGCCGGCAACCGCCTGATGCTAGGGCTTTTCGATGCGATAGATGCCGTCCGCCGGGAGCCCGGCTGGCAGTATTTACGCGAGCTTGCCCGCACCCCCGAACGTGTCGACAACTATAACGACCACCATCACAAAATCATGTCAGCGATTATTCATCGCCAGCCTAATGAAGCTGCGGCCGCCATGCGCGAACACCTGCTCAGCCTGCAAACCGCCCTGATTCAGGCCATCCACCTTGAGGACGATTCCACGCTATGACGACGATACCCTTTAAGGACTCCATGCCCGTACTGCGGCTGCAAAACCTCAACGTTAAATTCGCGGGCTCGCCGGTAAGCGTGCTCGAAGACATCTCGCTGACGGTAAGGGCGGGCGAAACGCTGGCGCTGGTGGGCGAGTCCGGCTGCGGTAAAAGCATCACTTCCCTGGCGCTGATGGGGTTATTGCCTGCCAGCGCCAGGATCGTCAGCGGGGAGATGCACTTCCGCCGCCACGATCTGCGCAAGCTCTCGCCGCGCGAGTATGCCAATCTGCGCGGCAGCGAGCTGGCGATGATATTCCAGGAGCCCATGACCTCGCTCAACCCGGCTTTCACGCTTGGCGATCAGCTCAGTGAAGCGGTGATGCGCCATCAAACGATCTCCCGGGCTGAGGCGATGACGGTTGCGCTACAGATCCTGGAGAAGGTGCAGATCCCGGCCGCAGAGATGCGCCTCAAGGCTTACCCGCATCAGCTTTCCGGCGGTATGCGCCAGCGCGTGATGATTGCGATGGCGCTGATAAACCATCCCAAATTACTGATCGCTGACGAACCCACTACCGCTCTGGACGTGACCATTCAGGCGCAAATTCTCGCTCTGCTCAATACCTTAAAAGAAGAAACGGGCACGGCGGTGCTGATGATCACCCACGATTTAGGCGTGGTGGCCGAAGTGGCACAGCAGGTGGCGGTGATGTATGCCGGCCAGGTAGTAGAGCAGGGAAGCGTCGAGGCGATATTTGCCGACCCGCAGCACCCGTACACAATTGGCCTGATGGGCTCGATCCCCTCCCTTGGCGTACGCAAGGGCCAGCTTTCCACCATTCCCGGATCGGTCCCGCTGCCGGAATCTATGCCTCAGGGCTGCCGCTTCGCCACCCGGTGTCCCTTCGCGCAGACGCGCTGTCATGCTGAAAAACCACCGCTCACTATGCTCGGCATGGGTCATCAGGTTGCCTGCTTCCGCGTGCCGCTGGAACACCACATTGCCCTGGGAGAAATTGCATGACCACGCCCATTCTTGAAGCCCGGGATCTGAGCAAGCTTTTCCCCGGCCCGAAAAAACTGTTTACGCCGGCCCGCTTTGTCACGGCTGTTGACCGCGTTTCACTGTCGGTGCTGCCAGGCGAAACGCTGGCTATTGTCGGCGAATCAGGTTCCGGGAAATCCACCCTCGGCCGTCTGCTGCTGCGCCTGCTGGGCGCCAGCGAAGGGCGCGTATTTTATCAGGGTGAGGAGATCACCCACGCCTCAGGCGCACGTCTGAACCAGCTCCGGCGTGAGCTACAGATCATCTTTCAGGATCCCTTCGCCTCGCTGAACCCGCGCATGACGGTAGAACAGATTGTCGGTGAGCCGCTGTGGCTGCACCAGAACATGAAAAAAGCGGATCGCCAGTACCACGTCGCCGAGCTGCTCAGGACGGTCGGCTTGCCCGCGGCCTGGGCCGGACGTTATCCGCACGAATTTTCCGGCGGGCAGCGTCAGCGTATCGGCATTGCGCGCGCGCTGGCGTCAGGCCCAAAGCTGCTGCTGGGCGATGAACCGGTTTCCGCACTGGATGTTTCCGTCCAGGCACAGGTGGTCAATTTACTGGAAAGCCTGAAGCACCAGTTGGGGCTAACGATGGTGATCGTCGCTCACGGTCTGGCGGTTATCCGTCATATGAGCGACCGCGTGGCGGTGATGTATCTTGGGCAAATCGTCGAGCTGGCCACCGTCGACGATATCTTCGACGCGCCGCTGCATCCTTATACCCAGGCATTAATTGCCTCTGCGCCGCAAATGCAGCCAGGCGTAGCGCGGGATGCGCCGCTGTTGCAGGGTGATTTACCGAACCCGGCTAATCCGCCCTCCGGCTGCCGTTTCCACACCCGTTGCCCCTATGTTAGCGATGAATGTCGTCTGGTTGAGCCGATTCATCAGGTAATCGACGGCGGACGTCAGGTCGCCTGCCACCGCTGGCAGGAGATTAATCGCGATCGCAGCGTTATACAGATCGCACCGCCATCCGCCGCATTTTTGCGCCGCCGCGCACTGTTTGAACACGCGGCTACTCACTCCTCCCTTCCTTCAAGGAACTCATGATAATGACAATGCGTAATTCTCTTTTGACCGTACTGGGAAGTGTTATGTTGCTTGGTGCGGCGCTGCCCGCCCATTCTGAAAGCGTGCTGCGAATCGGCCTGGGTGCAGATCCGGACATGCTGGACCCGCATCTGGCGCGTACCTATTATGGCCGCTTCGTCTTTGCCTCCCTGTGTGACCGGCTGGTGGACGTGGACGAGCACCTCAAGGTGGTGCCGGGACTGGCGAAATCCTGGGCGTGGAGCGATGACGGCAAAACGCTGACCCTGGATCTCCGTGAAGGCGTGGCCTTCCACGACGGTGAAAAATTTGATGCCGCCGCCGCGAAATACAACCTCGACCGGGCCCTGACGCTAAAAGGCTCTCTGCGTAAAAGTGAACTCTCTTCTGTTGAGTCGGTGGAGGTCACCGGCCCGATGCAGATAGCCCTGCACCTGAAAACGCCGGATGCCGCACTTCTGATGCAGCTCACCGATCGCGCAGGCGCAATGATGGCGCCGGAAGCCGCGAAAAAAGCCGATTTTGCCGCCCATCCGGTCTGCTCCGGCCCGTATAAATTCGACAGCCGCGTGTCGCAGGACCGCATTGTGCTGACCCGCTTCGACAACTACTGGAACAAAGACGCCTACCACTTCGATAAAGTTATCTATCTGCCGATCCCGGATGCCTCCGTGCGCCTGGCGAACCTGCGCGCGGGCGATCTCGACCTGACCGAAGGCATTGCCGCCAGCGACGTCAAAACCGTCGAAGCCGACAGCAAGCTGGCGCTGGCGAAGGTGACGGGCCTCGGATACCAGGGCATCACCTTCAATATTAACAATGGCAAAGTCCCGGCGAACGATCCCTTCAAAGATGCCCGCGTGCGTGAAGCATTTTCCCAGGCCATCGATCGCGATGCTTTAAACCAGGTAGTGTTCGAAGGGCTTTACACTCCGGCAAACCAGGCGTTTTCGCCGGTAAGCCCGTATCACGTCAATCTTCCGGTTCCCCCGCGTGACGTCGACAAAGCCAAAGCGCTGCTGAAAGCCGCAGGCGTCACCGCGCCGCTGACCGTCAATCTGCTGGTGCCGAACAACCCAACCTCGCAGCAGGTGGGCCAGGTATTGCAGGCGATGGTGGCAGAGGCGGGCTTTAACCTGAACCTGCAAATGACCGAGTTCGCCACGCTGCTGGATCGCCAGCAGAGCGGTGACTACCAGTTGAGCTTCTCCGGCTGGTCGGGTCGCCCGGATCCAGATGGCAGCATCTACGGCTTTATCAACAGCAAAGGCACCCTCAACGACGGCCGCTACAGCAATGCTCAGGTGGATGAATGGCTAACGCAGGCGCGTCAGAGCACCGATCAGGCCGCCCGCCAGCCGCTGTATGACAAGGTTGTGAAGCAGCTTCAGACCGATATGCCGATTGCATACCTTTACTTCGAACCGCGCATTTTTGGCCTGAACAAGCGCGTGCAGGGCTTTAAAGCGTACCCGGACGGCATTGTGCGTCTGGCTGGCTTAACGCTGGCGAAATAAACCTCCTGAGGAGAACCCATGCTGGAACTGATTTGCAAACGTCTGCTGCTGGCTATACCCACTCTGCTGCTGGTGAGCATGATGGTGTTCGGCCTGCAAAAGCTGCTGCCTGGCGATCCGCTGATTGCCATGGCCGGGGAGGAGCGCGATCCGGCGGTGATCGCCCAGCTGCGTGCTGAGCTGAATCTGGACGCGCCGATCCCCGTGCAGTATTTCAACTGGCTGA
This sequence comes from Enterobacter cloacae complex sp. IR5412, assembly GCF_049237385.1. NCBI lineage: Bacteria > Pseudomonadati > Pseudomonadota > Gammaproteobacteria > Enterobacterales > Enterobacteriaceae > Enterobacter > Enterobacter cloacae complex sp. IR5412. The sequence continues at coordinate 14,420 of NZ_JBMKHQ010000015.1, forward strand.
CGCGGGCGCTGCAAGGCGATCTGGGTGTCTCCTTACGCACTCATGAGCCGGTCACGCAACTGATTGCCAGCAAGCTGCCGGTCACGCTGGAACTGTCGCTGCTGGCGATGATTATCGCGCTGGTGTTTGGTATCAGCATGGGGATCCTCGCGGCGGTGAACAAAAACAGCTGGGTCGATCACGGGGCGAACTTTGTGGCGATCTCGGGGATCTCAATACCGCACTTCTGGCTGGGGATCCTGCTGATTCTGGTCTTTTCAGTAAACCTGCAATGGTTGCCTGCGTCCGGTTATGTGCCGTTCAGTGAAGATCCGATCCAGAACCTGCGGACATTGCTGCTGCCCGCGTCCGTGCTCGGAACCGGCCTGGCGGCGACGCTGATGCGCCATACCCGCGCGTCGATGATTGCGGTGCTGAAAGCGGATTACATCCGCACCGCGCGCGCTAAGGGGCTGCTGCCGAAAGCGGTGATCCTGAAGCACGCCTTTCGCAATGCGCTGGTGCCGGTGATCACCCTCACCACGTTGCTGTTCGGCGAGCTGCTGGGCGGGGCGGTGCTGACCGAGCAGGTGTTCACCATTCCGGGCTTCGGCAAAATGATCGTCGACTCGGTGTTCAACCGCGACTACGCGGTGGTGCAGGGCGTAGTGCTGATCGTGGCGATCGGTTTCCTGATGCTCAACCTGCTGGCTGACGTGCTCTACGTCCTTATCAACCCGAAAATGCGAGGTTAATCATGGCGGAACTGACGACGCAAACCGTGGCGCCCGCGCTGCCGCGCGCGCAAAACCGGGTGCTGAAAAAATTCCTCGCTAATAAAAGTGCGGTGATTGGCGCGCTTGTGGTGGGCTTTTTTGTGCTGGTGGCGCTGCTGGCGCCGTGGATCGCGCCATTTGACCCGGTCAAAGCTAACTTCCTCGCGGTGCGCAAAGCGCCATCGGCGATGTACTGGTTCGGCACCGACGAGCTGGGGCGCGATATCTTGTCCCGCATTATCTGGGGGGCGAGAACCTCGCTGATGGCGGGCTGTATGTCGGTGGCGATCGCGGTTGTCATCGGCGTGCCGCTGGGGCTGGTGGCGGGTTATTTCCAGAAGATGTGGGACGGGGTGATCTCCCGCTTTATTGAGGCACTGCTGGCCTGTCCATTCCTGATCATGGCGATCGCGCTGGGGGCATTCTTAGGCCCAAGCCTGACGAATGCCATGATCGCTATTGGACTCTCGGCAATGCCGATCTTCGCCCGCCTGACGCGCGGCCAGGTGATCGCCATTCGCAACGAAGAGTACATCGACGGCGCGCGGGCGATTGGCCTGCCGGACCGCTGGATCATCATTAAATACGTTCTGCCCAACGTGATGTCACCTATCCTGGTGCAGGCCACGCTGGCCATTGCCTCGGCGATTATCGCCGAAGCCAGCCTTTCGTTTTTAGGGTTAGGCCAACAGCCGCCGAACCCATCCTGGGGCTCCATGCTCAACACCGCAAAAGGGTTTCTCGAACAGGCGCCGTGGATGTCGGTTTTCCCCGGCGTGGCGATTTTCCTTGCCGTTCAGGGCTTTAATTTACTCGGCGACGGGCTGCGCGATGCGCTCGATCCGCGCCACGACTAAGGAGTCATGATGACCAAAGCGCTCGATTTTACAACCGGTTACGATTCACGACGCCCGCCGATGATGGGCCATAACGCCGTTGCCACCTCGCAGCCGCTGGCGGCACAGGCGGGAATGAAGATGCTACAGCTGGGCGGAAATGCCGTTGATGCGGCGGTTGCGACCGCCATGGCGCTGACCGTTGTCGAGCCGACCGGCAACGGCATCGGCAGCGATGCTTTTGCCATTGTCTGGGACGGTGAAAAACTTCACGGTCTGAATGCGTCCGGTCGTTCGCCAGCCAGCTGGCATGCGGATCTGTTTGCCGGAAAAACCGCCGTACCGGAAATCGGCTGGGACGCGGTGACCGTGCCGGGTGCGGTGTCAGGCTGGGTGGCGCTGGCTGAACGTTTTGGCACGCTGCCGCTGACCACGCTCGCGCAGCCAGCCATTGATTACGCGCGCAACGGTTTCCCGGTCTCGCCGCTGATCGGCCATCTCTGGCTGCGCGGCTACAACAAGCTGAAAGATCAGCCCGGGTTTAGTGCCTGCTTTGCGCCGGAAGGCTGCGCGCCGCGCGTGGGGGAGATCTTCCGTAACCCGGCGCAGGCGAACTCACTGGAGCTGATCGCCAAAACCAACGGCGACGCGTTTTACCGTGGCGAACTGGCGCAGAAAATTGCCGCCTTCGCCAAAGCACATGGTGCACACCTGACCGAAGCAGACCTGGCGAATCACCGTGTGGACTGGGTGGAACTGCTATCGCGCGACTTCGCGGGCGGTTCGGTGCAGGAATTGCCGCCAAACGGTCAGGGGATCGCCACCCTGATTGCGCTCGGCATTCTGGAGCAGTGCGGCATCGAGAAACATCACCCGGATTCCGTGCAGGGGCTGCACCTCTCTATAGAGGCAATGAAGCTGGCGCTGGCGGATCTCGATCGCTACGTTGCGGATGAAGAGCATATGGAGTTTGCCGCCAAAGCGCTGCTGAGCGACCATTATCTGAAGTCGCGCGCCGCGCTTATCAACCACGATAAAGCCTCTGATTTTGTGTACGGATCGCCGACGCAAAGTGGGACGGTTTACCTCAGCGCAGCGGATTCCAGCGGGATGATGATCTCCTTTATCCAGTCCAATTTTATGGGCTTCGGTTCAGGGATCGTGGTGCCGGATACGGGGATCAGCCTGCAAAACCGCGGCTGCGGCTTTGTGCTCGATCCCAAACACCCGAACGCGCTGGCGGGCAGCAAGCGTCCTTTCCACACCATCATTCCGGGCTTTGCGATGGACGGTAACGGCAAACCGCTGATGTCCTTCGGCGTGATGGGCGGCCCGATGCAGGCGCAGGGGCACATGCAGATGGCGCTTCGCATTATGCTGCACGGGCAAAACCCGCAAGCGGCGATTGACGCCCCGCGCTGGCGCGTGGTGCAGGGCAGGGAAGTGGTTGTTGAATCGACCTTCGATCGCAATACCATCGCGGCGCTGCGCGAGCGCGGACACCAGATAGTGGTGGAAGATCCGCTTCAGGATTACAATTTTGGCGGCGCGCAGGTGATTTACCGTATGCCGGAAGGGCACTACGTGGCTGCGACGGAGAGCCGCAAAGACGGGCAGGCGTTGGTGAGCTGATTTATAGGCCGGGTAAGGCGCAGCCGCCACCCGGCTTTTTCTTATCCAATGCTAAATGGATCTGCATCCTGCCAGGCCGGAAACTTCTCCCGATACTCCTTTAACGCCGTTAACGAGATCTCAGCGTCAATTCGTGTCGCCTGATGCGGCTCGGCGGTGGCAATAATCTCACCCTGCGGACTGATCACCCGGCTGTCACCGCGATAGTGATGCCCGTTGCCGTCCGTTCCTACACGGTTACAGCCAACGACATAAGCCTGATTTTCAATCGCGCGCGCGGTCAGTAAAGCCTGCCAGTGCAGGGAGCGTGGGGCGGGCCAGTTGGCGACGTACAACGCCAGGTCATAATCGTTGCGGTTGCGCGACCACACCGGGAAGCGCAGGTCATAGCAGACCAGCGGCAGAATACGCCAGCCGCGCCATTCAAATACCACGCGTTCGTTTCCGGCTTCATAATGTTGATGTTCATCCGCCATGCGGAACAGGTGGCGCTTATCGTAGAAATGGACGTTTCCTTCCGGCTCGACCAGCAGGAAGCGATTGACCGGTCCGCGCCCGGTCTGGAGTGCGACGCTGCCGGCAATCAGCGCGTTTGTTTCCTGCGCCCTGGCGTGCATCCAGGCCACCACCTCGTCCTGCGGCATGGACTGTTTTGCTGCCTCCATCGCGAAACCTGTGGTGAACATCTCCGGCAGGACAATCACATCGCGTCCGGTAATCTCTTCCAGCTGGCGATCAAAATGGCGAAGGTTGGCGGGGCCGTCCATCCACACTAAAGGTTGCTGCAAAACAGAAATCTTTAAACCAGGCACGATACAGGCTCCTTAATAAACACTTTTTGACACTGTAGCACGTCATTACCAGAAAATGTGGCAATAAAAAACCCCGCGGGGGGCGGGGTTTGTGAGAGCAAAATACCTTATGCCGCTTCAGGTTTACGGTGCTTCTCTGGCAGCTTTACCGGCTGAGTCGCCAGCTCTTCTGGTTCGAAATCATCCACGTTAATACTGCGCAGACGGCTCTCTTCGGCTTTCACCAGAATCGCAGCTTCGCTGTTGTCGATGATGCCACCCGCCAGCGCCTGTTTTGCCAGCTCATCCAGTCGTGTAAACGGCAGGTTTTTGCCCAGCTGTTTGCAGATCTTCTGGTGAATCGGGTCGGCGGCCATCACGTCAAGCAGCGCTTCTTCCAGCAAACCTACCGGGTTATGCGGGGTAGGTTCCAGGTATTGACCACGGCCAATACGGGAACGGGTTGCGCTTGGTACCTGGAGGATCTTCGCCACTTTATGATCCAGCTTGTCAGACGGTGCCAGATGGTGACGACCGGTCGGGAAGATCACCGCGCGCAGGGCGCCCGCCACGAAGCGGTTCGGGAAGTTTGCCAGCAGGTCGTCAATCGCCTGTTCCGCCTGATACATCGCATCCTGCACGCCCCAGTGCACCAGCGGCAGATCCGCTTCCTGACGGCCTTCATCGTCGTAGCGTTTCAGCACCGCAGAGGCCAGGAAGATCTGGCTCAGCACATCACCCAGACGGGCGGAGATGCGTTCGCGACGCTTCAGGCTTCCGCCCAGAACGGCCATGGAGACGTCAGACAGCAGCGCCAGGTTAGCGCTCAGACGGTTCAGGTGTTGGTAGTAACGTTTGGTTGCATCGCGGGTCGGCGTCGCGCTGGTCAGCCCCCGCGTCAGGCCGAGCCAGAAGCTGCGAACTTCATTGCTGCCAACGTGACCGATATGTTTGAACAGCAGCTTGTCGAAGGCATCCACGTCGTTATTCTGCGCGGCGGCCATCTCTTCCAGCACGTACGGATGGCAACGAATCGCACCCTGGCCGAAGATCATCATGCTGCGGGTCAGGATGTTTGCCCCTTCCACGGTGATGGCAATCGGTGCGCCCTGATAGCCGCGCGCCAGGAAGTTGCCTTCGCCAAGCATAATGCCTTTACCGCCTGCGATATCCATTGCATCAATAATTGACTGCTGTGCGCGGTGGGTACAGTGGTACTTCACAATCGCCGACAGCACGGCAGGTTTTTCGCCCAGCATAATACCGTAGGTAATCAGCGAGGCTGCGGCGTCCATCACGTAGGCATTGCCCGCAATACGCGCCAGCGGCTCTTCGATACCTTCCATCTTGCCGATGGAGATTTTGAACTGACGGCGGATATGCGCGTAAGCCCCAATCCCCATCGCCACCGATTTCAGACCGCCGGTAGAGTTCGATGGCAGTGTAATGCCGCGGCCCACCGACAGACATTCCACCAGCATACGCCAGCCCTGACCGGCCATTTTCGGACCACCGATGATGTAGTCAATCGGCACAAAGATATCCTGACCGCGAGTCGGGCCGTTCTGGAACGGTACGTTCAGCGGGAAATGACGACGACCAATTTCAACCCCCGGGGTCGAGGTTGGGATCAGCGCACAGGTAATGCCCAGATCTTCTTCACCGCCCAGCAGTTTTTCCGGGTCAGAAAGTTTGAACGCCAGACCGAGTACGGTGGCGATAGGCGCCAGGGTGATATAACGTTTGTTCCAGGTCAGGCGCATGCCCAGCACCTGTTCGCCCTGCCATTCGCCCATGCAGACCACGCCAGTATCCGGGATCGCACCGGCATCAGAACCGGCTTCCGGGCTGGTCAGCGCGAAGCACGGAATTTCCTGACCACGCGCCAGACGCGGCAGATAGTGATCTTTCTGCTCTTCCGTACCGTAATGCTGTAACAGCTCGCCCGGGCCTAAGGAGTTTGGCACGCCAACGGTGATCGCCAGGATCCCGGAAACACCCGCCAGTTTTTGCAGGACGCGAGCCTGAGCGTAAGCGGAGAATTCCAGACCGCCGTACTCTTTCTTAATGATCATAGCGAAGAAGCGATGCTCTTTCAGATATGCCCACAGCTCAGGCGGCAGGTCGGCCATTTCGTGAGTGATGGCAAAATCGTTCGCCATGCGGCAGGCTTCTTCCACCGGGCCGTCAATAAAGGCTTGTTCTTCGGCGGTCAGACGCGGCTGCGGGTAGTTGTGCAGCTTTTTCCAGTCCGGGTTGCCCTGGAACAGATCGCCTTCCCACCAGGTCGTGCCCGCATCAATCGCTTCTTTCTCCGTGCGCGACATCGGCGGCATCACTTTACGGAATCCCTTGAACACCGGCGCGGAGATCATCGACTTACGCATCGGCGTCAGGTTAAACGGCAGCAAAATGATTGCCAGGGGAACAAGTACCCAGATATTCCACAGGCCAACAACGCCAAGTGCAGCCGTCCAGGCCAGAAGAATCAGGCTACTCAGGAATAAACTGACACGGTGATAGAACAACACCCCGAGCAGCACAACGGTTGCGAAAATGCTCAAAATCATCATAAAGAAAAGCTCCCTTGCTTGTAGGAGGTCTGACCACTTGTGATGATATGGTTGTAGTTGATGTCATTTCCTTTAGCAATGTGTTTACAAAATAATTACAACCTGGTTCACATTGTTCGCGTTTTAGCCGGCACAAAAAATCAAAACGCCGGACGATTCGCATGGCTTTAGCTTCTCGCTTTTACTGCTATCCGGTACACTCCACTGTGTTATTTCATCAATACTGAAGGATTATCCTCATGTACCAGGATCTTATTCGTAACGAACTGAACGAAGCGGCGGAAACGCTGGCGAATTTTCTGAAAGATGATGCCAATATTCACGCTATTCAGCGCGCGGCGGTCCTGCTTGCCGACAGTTTCAAAGCCGGCGGTAAAGTGCTCTCCTGCGGTAACGGCGGTTCCCACTGTGACGCCATGCACTTCGCCGAAGAGCTGACCGGACGCTATCGCGAAAACCGTCCGGGCTACCCGGCGATTGCGATTTCCGACGTGAGCCACATCTCCTGTGTAGGCAACGACTTTGGTTACGACCATATCTTTTCCCGCTACGTTGAAGCCGTAGGCCGTGAAGGCGACGTGCTGCTGGGGATCTCCACGTCCGGTAACTCCGCTAACGTGATCAAAGCGATCGCCGCCGCGCGTGAGAAGGGCATGAAAGTGATCACCCTGACCGGGAAAGATGGCGGTAAGATGGACGGTACAGCGGACATTGAAATCCGTGTACCACACTTCGGTTATGCGGATCGCGTTCAGGAAATTCACATCAAAGTGATCCACATCCTGATCCAACTGATCGAAAAAGAGATGGTTAAGTAAGACTTCGCTGGGGGGCGCCGGTGCCCCCCGCTGTTGTGGAGGTGTTCTATGTGCGAACTGCTCGGGATGAGCGCCAATGTGCCAACCGATATCTGCTTTAGTTTCACCGGGCTGGTTCAGCGCGGTGGAGGAACCGGGCCGCATAAAGACGGCTGGGGCATTACCTTCTACGAAGGCAAAGGATGCCGCACGTTTAAAGATCCACAGCCCAGCTTTAACTCACCCATTGCCAGACTGGTGCAGGACTATCCTATTAAATCCTGTTCGGTGATCGCCCATATCCGCCAGGCCAATCGCGGCGAAGTGGCGCTGGAAAATACCCATCCGTTTACCCGTGAACTGTGGGGACGTAACTGGACCTATGCGCACAACGGGCAGCTCTCGGGCTATAAATCACTGGAAACCGGCAATTTTCGTCCTGTCGGTGAAACGGACAGCGAAAAAGCATTTTGCTGGCTGCTGCACAAGCTGACCGAGCGCTACCCCCGTACGCCCGGCAACATGACCGCAGTATTTAAGTACATAGCGTCACTGGCGTCTGAGTTACGCGAGAAGGGCGTGTTTAATATGCTGCTGTCTGACGGACGCTACGTGATGGCATTCTGCTCGACGAATCTGTTCTGGATCACCCGACGTGCGCCGTTTGGCGTCGCCACGCTGCTCGATCAGGATGTGGAAATTGATTTTCAGAAGGAGACCACACCGAACGATGTGGTCACTGTCATTGCAACGCAGCCGCTGACGGGCAACGAAACCTGGCAAAAGATCATGCCAGGCGAGTGGGCGCTATTTTGTCTCGGGGACCGCGTAATTTGACGCCAGCTGAGGGTGAACCACTTCATGGCTGAGCGGTTTACTCACCACGTAACGGCCATTGACGATGGACACCACCGGCGGCTTATGGGTCTGCTCGAAGTAGTCATAACCCGGTTTTAGCTGTTTCCAGAAATCTGTGTAAACAGAGTACTTATGGCGCGCCATGTTGGCATCCGTCATACGGAACGGATAGATGCTGACCTGAACATTCGGCTGGCCGAAGACCAGTGCGCCCGTGACAAACTGGAAGATTTCATCAATGCCGGAATCCGTCATCGCATAACAGCCGACAGACACGCAGGCGCCGTGGATCATCAGGTATTTCCCTTCGTAACCGTGCGCACGGTCAAAGGCGTTAGGGAAACCGATGTTAATCGCTTTATAGAAGCGGCTGTCCGGTTTTAGCTGGTTACGCTGAACGTTGTAAAACCCTTCCGGACTTTTGAAGTCACCCTGGCGCTGTTTCGGCCCCAGTCCGCCAGAATAGTTACAGATTTTGTAGCTATCGAGCAGTTGATACGTCTCGCCCATTTTGACAAACAGATCGAGTGTGCGCTCTTCCTTGAAGATTTGAATATAAACCGGGGAACCCATCAACTGCTGTTTATACTCTTTGCTGACCGGCGTCGTTGAACTATTACTGCCAAGCAGCCCGGCAAACGACATGCACGGTATCAGAAGCATCGCAATGAACAATGCGATTTTACGCATACTACTGGTTCCTTGATAAAACAATGACCAACTTGCCAGAACGGCAAAAGACACCCGAAATCAGACTAATCTGGACAGGAGCGCTCACATTAGCACCGATGGAGATTTTCGCAAGAGCCAACCTTTGCGTTTACAAATTAGTTTTACTTTATAACCCATTCATATTGTCCTGACTCCAGGAACTTTGCGCAATAGCTCGCATTTCGGCGCGCCAGACGGCGGATTTACTGCCCTTGGCAGGGCCGAAAATGGTACACTCCGGCCTCTCTGGATTGTTGTTCATGGATACCTGCTAACCACATGTTTAGAATCAGAAAAGGACTCGATCTGCCAATCTCTGGCGTGCCTGAACAGCACGTAACGACCGGCGCCAGTATTCATCATGTCGCTATTGTGGGTGATGATTACGTGGGCATGCGCCCCGCGATGCTGGTACAGGAAGGCGATCGTGTAATAAAAGGCCAGGCACTCTTCGAGGATAAAAAAAATCCTGGCGTTATGTTTACAGCCCCTGCCAGCGGTACCGTCGTCGCCATCCATCGTGGTGAGCGTCGCGTTCTGCAATCGGTAGTTATTCAAATTGAAGGTGACGAAAAACGCGAGTTTGCGCGTTTTGACGCCGCCGATCTCGCTACCCTCAGCCACGACGCGGTGCAGACGCAACTGCTGGAGTCAGGACTGTGGACGGCGCTTCGCACGCGTCCCTATAGCAAAACGCCCGTACCTGGCACTGTGCCAGCCGCTATCTTCGTTACGGCCATCGACACCAACCCGCTCAGCGCGGATCCGCAGCCTCTTATCCTGGCGGAACGCAAAGCTTTCGATGCCGGCCTCACCGTGTTAACGCGCCTGACGCCGGGCAAAGTGCATGTCTGCCAGGCCAGCGGCGGTAAGCTGGGCGGGCATCCGCAAGGGCAGGTCGCCTTTAATGAATTTGCCGGCCCGCATCCGGCCGGGCTGGTGGGAACGCATATTCATTTCCTGGAGCCGGTAAGCCTGACGAAACAGGTCTGGCATCTTAATTATCAGGACGTGATCGCTATCGGTAAGCTCTTCACCACGGGTGAGCTGTGCGCAGAACGCATTATTGCCATCGGCGGCCCTCAGGCAACCCAACCGCGTCTGGTTCGCACGCTGCTTGGGGCAGACCTGACGGCGCTGTTGGCTGGCGAAACGAAAGAAGGTGAAAACCGCATTATTTCCGGTTCGGTGCTGAGCGGCAGACACGCGACAGGCCCGATGGCCTGGCTGGGTCGTTTCCATCTTCAGGTGAGCGTGGTGCTTGAAGGGCGCGAGAAAGAGCTGTTCGGCTGGGTGCTGCCTGGCGCAGAAAAATACTCGGTAACCCGTACCACGCTCGGCCACTTTTTGCGTCGTAAGCTGTTTAACTTCTCCACCAGCACCAACGGCGGTGAGCGCGCCATGGTCCCGATTGGCAACTACGAACGCGTGATGCCGCTGGATATTCTGCCCACTGTGCTGCTGCGCGATCTGCTGGCCGGCGATACCGACGGTGCCCAGGCGCTGGGCTGTCTGGAGCTGGACGAGGAAGATCTGGCGCTGTGTACCTATGTGTGTCCAGGTAAATACGAATATGGACCCGTATTGCGCGAGGTGTTAACCCGCATTGAGCAGGAAGGATAACCATGGGCTTAAAACACCTCTTTGAAAAAATTGAGCCGCACTTTACCGAAGGGAAGCTCAAAAAGTACTACCCGCTGTATGAAGCGACAACGACCATTTTCTACACGCCGGGTCTGGTGACGAAAGGCGCGGCGCACGTTCGCGACGCCATCGACCTCAAGCGAATGATGATTCTGGTCTGGTTTGCGGTCTTCCCGGCCATGTTCTGGGGGATGTATAACGTTGGGTTGCAGACTATTCCGGCGCTGCACCATATGTACGATGCAGAGCAGCTGGCGCAGGTGATTCAGTCTGACTGGCACTATCGTCTGGCGCAGTCGCTGGGGGTGAGCTTTGCGGCAGATGCAGGCTGGATCAGCATGATGACGCTGGGCGCTGTCTTCTTCCTCCCCATCTATATGACTGTCTTTATTGTGGGCGGTTTCTGGGAGGTTCTGTTCGCTATTATTCGCAAACATGAGATAAACGAAGGCTTCTTTGTTACCTCTATTCTGTTTGCGCTGATTGTTCCGCCAACGCTGCCGCTCTGGCAGGCGGCGATGGGGATCAGCTTTGGCGTGGTGATTGCCAAGGAGATCTTCGGCGGGACCGGACGCAACTTCCTCAACCCGGCACTGGCAGGGCGCGCGTTCCTGTTCTTTGCTTATCCGGCGCAAATCTCGGGCGACCTGGTGTGGACGGCAGCAGACGGATTCTCCGGCGCGACGCCACTTTCACAGTGGGCGGCTGGCGGCGGCGAAACGCTGGTTAACAATGCAACCGGACAGCCTGTCACCTGGTTTGATGCGTTTGTTGGCAATATTCCAGGCTCCATCGGTGAAGTGTCTACCCTGATGATTTTGATCGGCGGAGCCATCATCCTCTTTGGCCGCGTGGCGTCCTGGCGCATTGTCGCTGGCGTCATGCTTGGGATGGTCCTCACCGCCACGCTTTTCAATTTCATTGGTTCAGACACTAACCCGATGTTCTCCATGCCGTGGTACTGGCACCTCGTGCTGGGAGGCTTTGCGTTTGGCATGATGTTCATGGCCACCGATCCCGTCTCGGCTTCGTTTACCGACAGAGGTAAATGGTGCTACGGCGCGCTCATTGGGGTGATGTGTGTACTGATTCGCGTGGTCAACCCGGCCTATCCGGAAGGGATGATGTTGGCCATTCTGTTTGCCAATCTGTTTGCGCCGCTGTTCGACTACCTGGTCGTGCGCGCCAACATTAAGCGGAGGAAGGCGCGTGGCTGAGATCAAAAATAACGACAGTATCAGCAAAACGCTGCTGGTGGTGCTGGTACTGTGTCTGGTCTGTTCCATTGTCGTGGCCGGTTCTGCCGTTGGGTTGAAACCGCTACAGCAGGAGCAACGTGCGCTGGATAAACAGCGTAACATCCTGGCCGTTGCCGGGCTGATGCAGGAAGGCATGACGAAGGATGACGTCGCAGCGGTGTTTGCCGAACGCATTACCGCACGGCTGGTGGATTTAAAAACCGGGGAGTTAATGGATAAAGACCCGGCGAAATATAACCAGGCGCTGGCGCTAAAAGATCCGCAGATGAGCACCATGCTTGACGCCTCGCAGGATCCGGCAGGCATTAAGCGCCGCAGCAATGTCGCGGAGATTTACCTCGTCCGCGACGAGCAAAAGCGCATCCAGGAAATCGTGTTGCCCATCTATGGCAACGGTTTATGGTCAATGATGTACGCCTTTGTGGCGCTGGATACCGATGGCCGTACGGTCAAAGGCATTACATATTACGATCAGGGCGAAACACCAGGGCTGGGGGGCGAAGTTGAGAACCCTAACTGGCGGGCACAGTTTGTCGGTAAAAAAGTGCTCGATGACAACGGCCAGCCTGCGCTGAAGGTGGTGAAAGGAGGAGCGCGTCCCGGTGATGAATTTGCCGTTGATGGCCTTTCCGGCGCTACGCTCACCTCTAATGGGGTGCAGCACAGCTTTGATTTCTGGATGGGTGAACTGGGCTTTGGTCCCTTCCTGAAGAATGTACGTGAAGGAGCGCTGAACAATGGCTGATACGGGTGAACTGAAAGAAGTTAAAAAGGTGCTGATTGGCCCACTTTTAGCCAATAACCCGATAACGCTTCAGGTGCTGGGCGTATGCTCGGCTCTGGCGGTAACCACCAAGCTGGAAACGGCGGTGGTCATGACGCTGGCGGTAACGCTGGTGACAGCGTTTTCCAGCATGTTTATCTCAATGATCCGCCACCACATACCCAACAGCGTGAGGATCATTGTCCAGATGGCGATCATCGCCTCGCTGGTGATCGTGGTTGATCAGCTTCTGCGCGCCTTCGCTTATGAAACCTCGAAGCAGCTTTCGGTGTTTGTCGGCCTGATTATCACCAACTGTATCGTGATGGGGCGCGCTGAAGCCTATGCGATGAAAATGCCGCCACTGGCGAGCTTTATGGACGGTATCGGCAACGGGCTGGGTTATGGCGTGATCCTGTTGACGGTTGGTTTCCTGCGCGAACTTATTGGCAGCGGCAAACTGTTTGGCATTCCGGTGCTGGATACGGTACAGAACGGCGGCTGGTATCTGCCGAACGGTTTGTTCCTGCTGGCACCAAGCGCATTTTTCATTATCGGTTTGCTGATCTGGCTGATTCGTACGCTGAAGCCTGAACAGCAGGAAAAGGAGTAACCGACGATGGCTCATTACCTGAGTTTATTTGTGCGCGCGGTGTTTGTTGAAAACATGGCGCTCGCTTTCTTCCTGGGCATGTGTACGTTCCTTGCTGTTTCTAAGAAGGTATCGACGGCATTCGGTCTGGGTGTGGCGGTCACTGTTGTGCTGGGGCTTTCCGTTCCGATTAACAACCTGGTGTTCAACTTCGTGCTTCGCGATGGCGCGCTGGTGGAGGGCGTTGATCTTAGCTTCCTGAACTTCATCACCTTTATCGGGGTGATTGCGGCGCTTGTTCAGATCCTGGAGATGATCCTCGATAAATACTTCCCGTCGCTGTACAACGCACTGGGGATCTTCCTGCCGCTAATCGCGGTGAACTGCGCCATTTTCGGCGGCGTCTCATTTATGGTTCAGCGCGATTACAACTTCAGTGAATCGGTTGTGTATGGTTTCGGTTCCGGTATCGGCTGGATGCTGGCGATTGTCACCATGGCGGGGATCCGTGAAAAAATGAAATATGCCAACGTACCTGCGGGGCTTCGTGGCTTAGGGATCACCTTTATCACCACCGGCCTGATGGCGTTGGGCTTTATGTCCTTCTCCGGTGTGCAGCTATAAGGGCTAAAAGATGGAAATTATTCTTGGCGTGGTGATGTTCACGCTGATAGTACTGGTGCTGTCAGGGCTGATCCTGGCAGCGCGTGCGAAGCTGGTGAATTCCGGGGATGTGATCATTGATATCAATGACGATCCGCAGAATCAGATCCGTACCCCGGCAGGGGATAAGCTGCTTAACACGCTCTCCGGCAACGGGATTTTTGTCTCGTCTGCCTGTGGCGGCGGTGGCTCCTGTGGACAATGCCGTGTGACGGTGAAAGAGGGTGGCGGGGATATTCTGCCAACAGAACTGTCGCATATCACGAAGCGTGAAGCTAAAGAGGGCTGCCGTCTGGCGTGTCAGGTCGCTGTGCGCCAGAACATGAAGATTGAGCTGCCGGAGGAGATCTTCGGCGTGAAAAAATGGGAGTGCGAAGTTATCTCTAACGATAATAAAGCCACGTTCATTAAAGAGCTCAAGCTGCGCGTTCCTGAAGGGGAGAGCGTCCCGTTCCGTGCGGGTGGGTATATCCAGATTGATTGTCCGGCACATACCGTGGCGTATGCTGACTTCGACGTGCCCGAGGAGTACCGGGCCGACTGGGATAAATTTAACCTCTTCCGCTTTGTTTCCGAAGTAAAAGAGCCCGCGCTTCGCGCTTATTCCATGGCTAACTATCCGGAAGAGAAGGGCATTATTATGCTCAACGTGCGTATCGCCACGCCGCCGCCGAATGTGCCTGATGCCCCCCCTGGCGTCATGTCGTCCTATATCTGGTCCCTCAAGCCTGGTGACAAAGTGACGATTTCCGGCCCGTTCGGCGAATTCTTTGCCAAAGACACCGACGCGGAAATGGTCTTTATCGGCGGCGGTGCGGGTATGGCGCCGATGCGTTCACATATCTTTGACCAGCTCAAACGCCTTGGCAGCAAGCGCAAGATCAGCTTCTGGTACGGGGCGCGTTCACTGCGCGAAATGTTCTATGACGATGAGTTTGAACAACTGGCACGTGATAACCCTAACTTTACCTTCCATGTGGCGTTATCCGATCCGCAGCCGGAAGATAACTGGACAGGTTATACGGGCTTCATCCACAACGTGCTGTATGAAAATTACCTCAAACAGCACCCGGCACCGGAAGATTGCGAGTTTTATATGTGTGGCCCGCCAATGATGAACGCTGCCGTGATTAAGATGCTAAAAGATCTTGGCGTGGAAGATGAGAACATCATGCTCGATGATTTCGGAGGTTGATTATGCTGACCTTTCTGGCGACCTTTGCGGTGTTTGTACTGGTGATATTCGGGATGTCCTTAGGCTGGATCATCAAGCGTAAAAGCATCCAGGGCAGCTGTGGAGGTATATCTTCCATCGGAATGGAAAAAGTGTGCGATTGTCCGGAACCGTGCGATGCGCGAAAAAAACGGATGGCTCGCGAGCAGCAACGCATTATTTAGTCTTGTATGTCGGGTAAGGCAACGCCGCCACCCGACAATTCCCACGCATACTTCTCAACCCTCATTTGTTTACTGTATACTTATCCAGTAATGAGTGAGGGCTTACTATGCGCAAAATAATCCATGTCGATATGGACTGCTTTTTTGCCGCAGTGGAGATGCGTGACAACCCGGCGCTGCGGGATATTCCCATCGCCATTGGCGGCAGCCGGGTTCAGCGCGGTGTCATCAGCACCGCCAACTATCCTGCTCGCAAATACGGTGTGCGCAGCGCCATGCCGACAGCGATGGCGCTAAAACTGTGCCCGCATCTCACTCTTTTGCCCGGACGTTTTGATGCCTATAAAGAAGCATCGAGCCACATTCGGGAGATCTTCTCCCGCTACACCTCTCTGATTGAACCGTTATCGCTGGATGAAGCCTATCTGGATGTCACCCACAGCGTGCACTGCCACGGCTCTGCCACCCTGATGGCGCAGGAGATCCGCCAGACTATTTTTAACGAGCTGAACCTGACGGCATCGGCAGGCGTCGCGCCGATAAAATTTCTCGCCAAAATCGCCTCCGATTTAAATAAGCCCAACGGCCAGTACGTCATCACCCCGGAAGAGGTTCCGGCGTTTTTAAAGACGCTGCCGCTCAGCAAAATCCCCGGTGTGGGTAAAGTCTCCGCCGCAAAGCTGGAAAGTATGGGGCTACGCACCTGTGAAGACATTCAGCGCAGCGATCTGGCGCTGCTGCTTAAGCGTTTTGGTAAGTTTGGCCGCGTACTGTGGGAACGCAGTCAGGGCATTGATGACCGGGATGTGAACAACGAACGGCTGCGTAAATCGGTCGGCGTTGAACGCACGCTGAGCGAAGATATCCATGACTGGACAGAGTGTGAAACCATTATTACGGAACAACTCTATCCTGAGCTTGAACGACGCTTACTGAAGGTCAAACCAGATCTGCTTATTGCCCGGCAGGGCATCAAACTGAAATTTAACGATTTTCAGCAGACGACGCAGGAACACGTCTGGCCACGCCTCAACAAAGAGGATCTTATTGCGACGGCAAAAAAGGCATGGGAAGAGCGGCGGGGCGGACGAGGGGTAAGGCTGGTGGGGCTGCACGTCACATTGCTGGATCCTCAGCTGGAGCGTCAGCTGGTGCTGGGACTG
This sequence comes from Enterobacter cloacae complex sp. IR5412, assembly GCF_049237385.1. NCBI lineage: Bacteria > Pseudomonadati > Pseudomonadota > Gammaproteobacteria > Enterobacterales > Enterobacteriaceae > Enterobacter > Enterobacter cloacae complex sp. IR5412. Next base: position 30,855 of record NZ_JBMKHQ010000015.1, read on the forward strand.
TAGATTAGGCTAATCGTAGGCCCGGTAAGCGAAGCGCCACCGGGCATCAAACGGCTTATTACTTAACAGGGATTGCTTTCAGCAGCTCAGTCAGCAGCGTCCAGTAGTGACCGACGCTTTCAATGTGAACCTGCTCATCCGGGGAGTGTGGCCCCGTGATGGTCGGCCCGATGGAGACCATGTCCATATCCGGATACGGTTTCTTGAACAGACCACATTCCAGACCCGCGTGAATAACCTGAATGTTCGGGGTGCTGTTGAACAGTCTCTGATAAGTTTCACGCACCAGTGCCATGACCGGAGAACTTGCATCCGGCTGCCAGCCAGGGTAGCTGCCTTTTGCAGACGTTTTCGCGCCCGCCAGGGTACCCAGAGATTCCAGCATGCTCACAACGTACTCTTTACCGCTGTCGATCAGGGAACGGATCAGGCAAATGATCTCTGCGCTGTCGTCGCCCATGGTCACTACGCCCACGTTCAGGGAGGTTTCAACCACGCCTTTTGCGACGTCAGAATTGCGGATCACGCCGTTTGGCGTTGCGTTCAGCAACTGGACGAACGTGTCACGAGACTGAGTGGTCAGCGCGGCTTTATCCGTTGTAACGGACTCCAGTACCACCGTCAGGTTTTTCTCTTTCTCAGACAGCTCGTTTTTCAGGATATCCAGATACAGGCTGGAGAGGTTTTTCAGCTCATCCGCTTTCGCCGCAGGCACCGCCACGGTCGCGAAGGCTTCGCGAGGGATCGCGTTACGCAGAGTGCCGCCGTTGAAGTCCACCAGACGCAGATCCAGTTCAGCGGCATGGCCCGCCAGGAAACGCGCCAGCAGTTTGTTGGCGTTGCCCAGGCCCAGGTGAATATCACCGCCGGAGTGACCGCCTTTCAGCCCTTTCAGCGTCAGCTTAAAGGTCTCGAAACCGGCAGGAATCGCTTCGCGGGACAGCGGCAGGGTAGAGATGAAATCGATCCCGCCCGCGCAGCCCATGTAGATCTCACCTTCTTCTTCGGAATCGGTGTTGATCAGAATGTCCGCTTGCAGCCAGTTTGCCTGGAGACCGAACGCGCCATCCATGCCCGCTTCTTCAGTCATGGTCAGCAGCACTTCCAGCGGACCGTGTTCAACGCTGTCGTCAGCCAGCACGGCCAGCGCGGAAGCCATACCAATACCGTTATCTGCGCCCAGGGTCGTGCCGCGCGCCTTCACCCACTCACCGTCGATGTACGGCTGAATCGGGTCTTTTGTGAAGTCGTGAACGGTGTCGTTGTTTTTCTGCGGAACCATGTCCAGGTGCGCCTGCAATACCACTGGCTTACGGTTTTCCATACCTGCGGTGGCAGGTTTGCGGATGAGAATATTGCCAACCTGGTCGCGCTCAGCGTGCAGACCTTTTTCCTTTGCCCAGCCCATAATATGTTCGGCAAGCTGTTCTTCGTGATAGGAAGGGTGCGGAATGGAGCAGATTTTGGCAAAAATATCCCACAGCGGCTGTGGAGATAATTGAGACAGTTCAGACACGATAGGTCTCCTTGTCGTTGCGCTGCAAAACAATGTTGCAGGTCACTGGGTTAGCAGGTTAATCGTTACCACAAGACGGGCTTGCGAGATGCATCTGAGAATACCACTTTCTCCCGTGGCTGGTAGCATTAAGCATGTAAAAACTCAGGCTCATGGCGCGTAACACTGGTTTTTAGTGCGTCAGATCTCTATAATCTCGCGCAACCTGGTTCACCCTCATTTTTTTAAGCCGTATATAAACAGGCTGGGACACTTCACATGAGCGAAAAATACGTCGTCACCTGGGACATGTTGCAGATTCACGCACGCAAACTGGCTGCGCGTCTGATGCCTTCCGAACAGTGGAAAGGCATTATTGCCGTCAGCCGTGGCGGTCTGGTACCGGGGGCGCTGCTGGCACGTGAGCTGGGTATTCGTCATGTCGATACCGTATGTATCTCCAGCTATGACCACGATAACCAGCGTGAGCTGAAAGTGCTGAAGCGCGCGGAAGGCGACGGTGAAGGCTTTATCGTTATCGACGATCTGGTGGACACCGGCGGTACCGCTGTGGCTATCCGCGAAATGTATCCAAAAGCGCACTTCGTCACTATCTTCGCGAAACCAGCGGGTCGTCCCCTGGTTGATGATTACGTCATTGATATCCCTCAGGATACCTGGATTGAACAGCCATGGGATATGGGCGTGGTCTTCGTACCGCCTATCTCTGGCCGTTAATTTCAGTACGTAACTTTACACGCCCGGTTATGCCGGGCGTTGTTCTTTTTGGCCTGCCACGCGTTACAATGGTCTCCAAGTGATGTATCCATGGAGGCAACGCAATGGCGCAGGCGAATCTCACCGAAACTCTTTTCAAACCCCGTTTCAAGCACCCTGAAACCTCGACGCTGGTGCGTCGGTTTAATCCGGGGACCATGCCTGCTGTACAGTCAGCGTTAGATGGTAAAAACGTGCCCCACTGGTACCGCATGATTAATCGCCTGATGTGGATCTGGCGCGGTATCGACCCGCGCGAAATCCTCGACGTGCAGGCGCGTATCGTGATGAGCGAGTCTGAGCGCACCGACAGCGATCTCTACGACACGGTGGTGGGCTACCGTGGCGGGAACTGGATCTACGAATGGTCAAAGCAGGCCATGCTCTGGCAGCAAAAAGCGAGCCAGGAAGAAGATGCCACTCTCAGCGGCAAACACTGGCTGCATGCGGCAAACCTTTACAGCATCGCTGCATACCCGCATCTGAAAGGAGACGAACTGGCGGAGCAGGCCCAGGCGCTGGCAAACCGGGCTTATGAAGAGGCCGCCCAGCGGCTGCCTGGCCGGATGCGTGAAATTGAGTTCGCCATTCCCGGCGGTAGCCCGGTGACTGGATTCCTGCATATGCCGGAGGGGGAAGGCCCGTTCCCGACGGTTCTGATGTGCGGCGGCCTGGATTCGTTACAAATTGATTATTACAGCCTGTATGAGCGCTACTTTGCCCCAAACGGGATCGCCATGCTGACGCTCGATATGCCATCAATTGGTTTTTCATCCAAATGGAAACTTACGCAAGACTCCAGCCTGCTGCACCAGCATGCATTAAAAGCGCTGGAGAATATCCCCTGGGTTGACCATACCCGGGTAGGTGCGTTTGGCTTCCGCTTTGGCGCTAACGTCGCGGTACGGCTGGCCTACCTTGAATCTTCCCGCCTGAAGGCCGTCGCCTGTCTTGGTCCGGTAGTGCATGCACTGCTAAGCGAGCCTGCGCGTCAGGGTAGCGTTCCTGAAATGTATCTGGACGTGCTGGCGAGCCGACTTGGCATGCATGATGCTTCAGATGAAGCGTTGCGCATTGAACTTAATCGGTATTCATTAAAAACGCAGGGCTTGCTGGGCCGCCGTTGCCCAACCCCGATGATGTCCGGTTTCTGGAAGAACGATCCATTTAGCCCGGAAGAGGAGTCACGCTTAATCACCTCGTCATCTTCGGATGGCAAATTGCTGGAGGTACCCTTCAGCCCGGTGTACCAAAATTTTGACAAAGCGCTTAAAGAGATCACACGCTGGATCACGCAGAGATTGTGTTAATAGTTTGCTAAATTTCGTTGGTTTGGTAAAACAGTGCTTCACAAAAGGAGATCGCAATGACGTTACCGAGTGGACACCCGAAAAGTAGACTGATTAAGAAGTTCATGGCTCTTGGCCCGTATATTCGAGAAGAGCAGTGTGAAGAGAATCGCTTTTTTTTCGACTGCCTGGCTGTTTGCGTCAACGTGAAGCCTGCACCCGAAAAACGTGAGTTCTGGGGCTGGTGGATGGAAATGGAAGCACAGGAAAACCGTTTTACCTATAGCTATCAGTTTGGCCTGTTTAATAAAGACGGGCACTGGCAGGCGACGAGCATCAAAGATCAGGAAGTGATCGATCGCCTGGAGCATACGCTAAAAGAATTTCACGGCAGAGCTCGCGACCTGCTGGCAACGCTGGATCTGAAGCTGGAGCCTGCGGACGATTTTTCCAGCGAAGCGGTGAAACTGAGAGCCTGATGATGTCACAGCGCCGGGTGGCGGCTACGCCTTACCCGGCCTAAAAACGTATTACTCCCCAGGTCCGGTAAGCACAGCGTCACCGGGCACAAAAAAACCGGCTCAGCGCCGGTTTTTTTATTACCACAACATCAGAACTGGTAGGTCATGCCCAGCGCAACGATATCATCGCTGCTTACGCCCAGTTTATTATCGTCATCGATCTGGTTGATTTTATAATCAACAAACGCAGACATGTTTTTGTTGAAATAATAGGTCGCACCTACATCGATGTATTTCACGATATCTTCATCGCCGATGCCTTCGATATCTTTGCCTTTAGACTGCACGTAACCCAGAGATGGGCGCAGACCAAAGTCAAACTGATATTGCGCAACCACTTCGAAGTTTTGCGCTTTATTTGCAAAGCCACCGGAAATAGGGGCCATATTGCGGGTTTCAGAATAGAGAGTGGCCAGATATATATCGTTGGCATCATATTTCAGACCGGTCGCCCAGCCTTCTGCTTTTTTACCTTCGCCGCGTGCCTGAAGGTTTTGCTCATTGGTGCGATCGGAGCTGGCATACGCACCAATCACAGAGAAATCGCTGCCGCCGAAGTCATAGCTCAGGGAGGTACCGAAGCCGTCACCGTTTTGCTTCTTCACGTCGCGGTTTTCATTTTTACCCTGGTATTGCAGGGTCATATTAAGACCGTCAACCATGCCAAAGAAATCGGTATTACGGTATGTAGCCAGACCGGAAGCGCGTTTCGTCATGAAATTATCGGTCTGCGCCAGGCCGTCACCGCCGAACTCCGGGAACATATCGGTGTATGCGGCGACGTCATACAGCGCACCCAGGTTACGACCGTAATCAAAAGAACCAAAATCTTTCAGTTTAATACCCGCAAATGCCAGGCGCGTTTTTTGAGAAGAGTCGCTTTCTGCTTTGTTACCCGCGAACTCTGCTTCCCAACGTCCGTAGCCCGTCAGCTGATCGTTAATCTGCGTTTCACCCTTAAAGCCAAAACGAACGTAAGTCTGGTCACCATCCTTCGCGTCATCATCACTGAGGTAGTGCATTGCTTTTACTTTGCCGTACACGTCCAGTTTATTACCGTTTTTATTATAAACTTCTGCTGCGTGAACAGATGTGGATGCAACTACGCCCATTACCACTAATGCCAGAGTGCTCTTTTTCATTTTCAATCCTGATTTTATAAAAACGCGCTAATATTCGCTGAGCAATAAGATTCAACTTATTACCCCGTGAAAAACAGGAAGGGTTTTATCGTTAGTGGGTGAACGTTTTATGACAAAGTAAGAATATGTCTAAAAAAGTATGTTTTAATTTTTCGGTAATAAAATTGTCAAAATCTGCCGCTACGCTTCCTGATCCCGCGCAACAAAGTGACGGGTGATGTGCTAAGGCAGTTGGCAACGGGGCTGACACCTGTTAAAACGTCTGACTGACATCATTTTCCCTTATTGTTGAACGGCAGAGAATCATGAGTGACAGCCAGACGCTGGTGGTAAAACTCGGTACCAGTGTGTTAACAGGCGGATCGCGCCGCCTTAATCGTGCCCATATCGTTGAGCTTGTACGTCAGTGCGCTCAGTTGCATGCCGCAGGGCATCGTATTGTGATTGTGACCTCCGGGGCGATTGCCGCCGGGCGTGAACACCTGGGCTACCCCGAACTCCCCGCGACGATCGCCTCCAAACAGCTGCTGGCCGCCGTAGGACAAAGCCGACTCATACAGCTCTGGGAACAACTGTTCTCCATTTATGGCATTCACGTCGGGCAGATGCTGCTGACGCGTGCGGATATGGAAGACAGAGAACGTTTCCTGAACGCCCGCGATACGCTGCGCGCGCTGCTGGATAACCATATCGTTCCGGTCATCAACGAAAACGACGCTGTTGCCACCGCTGAAATCAAAGTAGGCGACAACGATAACCTCTCTGCGCTGGCGGCGATCCTGGCAGGGGCCGATAAGCTGCTGCTTCTGACCGATCAGCAGGGGCTATTTACCGCTGACCCGCGTTCCAATCCACAGGCAGAACTGATCAAAGACGTTCACGGCATTGACGATGCGCTGCGTGCCATTGCGGGAGACAGCGTTTCTGGTCTTGGGACAGGCGGTATGGGCACCAAGCTCCAGGCCGCGGACGTGGCGTGCCGGGCCGGTATCGACACCATCATTGCCGCGGGCAGCCGTCCGGGCGTGATAGGTGATGTGATGGAAGGCATCTCTGTGGGCACACGCTTCCACGCCCAGGCGTCCCCGCTGGAAAACCGCAAACGCTGGATCTTTGGCGCGCCCCCGGCTGGTGAATTGACCGTGGATGAAGGCGCGACCGCCGCTATTCTGGAAAGAGGAAGCTCATTGCTTCCAAAAGGAATTAAAAGCGTGACAGGCAACTTCTCGCGTGGTGAAGTGATCCGAATCCGTAACCTTGAAGGTCGCGACATCGCTCATGGCGTAAGCCGTTATAACAGCGACGCGCTGCGTCGGATTGCTGGCCACCATTCCCAGCAGATCGACGCCATCCTGGGCTATGAATATGGCCCGGTTGCCGTGCATCGCGACGACATGATTATTCGTTAAGGAGCCAGAACATGCTGGAACAAATGGGCGCAGCCGCGAAAGCCGCCTCGTATAAACTGGCGCTCCTTTCCAGCCGCGAGAAAAACCGCGTGCTGGAAAAAATCGCTGATTATCTGGAATCCCAGTCGCAGGAAATTTTGCTCGCCAACGAGCAGGATCTGCTGGAAGCGCGTCGCAACGGCTTGAGCGAAGCGATGCTCGACCGTCTGGCATTGACCCCGGCGCGTCTGAAAGGTATCGCCGATGACGTCCGTCAGGTGTGCAACCTCGCCGACCCGGTAGGGCAGGTGATTGACGGTGGGGTGCTCGACAGCGGTTTACGCCTTGAGCGTCGTCGTGTGCCACTCGGCGTCATCGGTGTGATTTACGAAGCGCGTCCAAACGTGACGGTGGATGTCGCCTCCCTGTGCCTGAAAACCGGTAACGCCGCTATCCTGCGTGGCGGGAAAGAGACCTGGCGCACCAACGCCGCGACGGTAAACGTCATTCAGCAGGCGCTGGAAGAGTGCGGCTTACCGGCGGCTGCCGTGCAGGCGATTGAAAGCCCTGACCGCGCGCTGGTCAACGAGATGCTGCGCATGGACAAATACATCGACATGCTGATCCCACGCGGCGGCGCGGGCCTGCACAAGCTGTGCCGTGAGCATTCCACCATTCCGGTCATTACCGGCGGTATCGGCGTATGCCATATCGTGGTGGATGACACCGCGGAGATCGAACCTGCACTGAAGATTATCGTCAACGCTAAAACTCAGCGTCCAAGCACCTGTAATACGGTGGAAACGCTGCTGGTGCATCAGGGCATCGCCAGTACCTTCCTGCCAGCGCTGAGCATGCAGATGGCGGAAAGTGGCGTTACGCTGCATGCGGACGAGAAGGCTCTCGCCCTGCTGAAAGACGGTCCGGCAAAGGTCGTTCCGGTTAACGCGGAGCAGTACGACGATGAGTATTTGTCGCTGGATCTGAACGTGAAGGTAGTTGCGGATCTCGATGACGCTATTGCGCACATTCGTGAACACGGAACCCAGCATTCTGATGCGATCCTGACGCGCACCCTGCGCAATGCCGATCGTTTTGTGAATGAAGTGGTTTCGTCTGCGGTTTACGTGAATGCCTCGACGCGCTTCACCGATGGCGGCCAGTTTGGTCTGGGCGCGGAGGTGGCTGTGAGCACTCAGAAGCTGCATGCCCGCGGTCCGATGGGGCTGGAAGCACTGACCACCTACAAGTGGATCGGCTTCGGTGATGATACCATTCGTGCGTAAATAATCGCGGGTGATGCAAAAATAGCCGTTTGATTCAAAAGGGCATTGACGCATCACCCGGTTAGATCTACTCTTTTGCCCCGTGGTTACGCTCGTAACCGGCCTCTCAGGGCCGATATAGCTCAGTTGGTAGAGCAGCGCATTCGTAATGCGAAGGTCGTAGGTTCGACTCCTATTATCGGCACCATCATTTCATCCAGCATCATCCTCAAATGTCCATTTTTCCTTGTTTTTCGCGGTGTTGGATGTTCTATCTGTCCGCCGTTATCCACCTTTTACCGTTGCAATCCAAATTTAAAACGGGTACATAAACGGGTATCTGAGTTTGAGGCGGGTACCTATGAAACTAAACGCGCGACAGGTCGAGACGGCAAAGCCTGCCGAGAAAGACTATAAGCTGCCGGACGGTAACGGGCTTATCCTGCTGGTGAAAACCAGCGGGGCGAAATACTGGCGCTATCGTTATACCTTCGCCGGTAAAGAAAAGATGCTGGCGCTCGGTGTGTATCCGGTTGTTTCGCTAGCGGCCGCTCGCGAAAAACGAGACGAGGCCAGGCGGAACGTTGCAGCAGGTGTTGACCCGGTGAAGGTCAAAAGCCATGCCGCAGCTGCGGCAGCAAAGACGATCACGTTTAAAGAGATTGCCACAGAATGGCACGAATTCAAGAAGCCGCGCTGGTCGCCTGGCTATGCCTCTGACATTCTCGAAGCGTTCAATAAAGATATCTTTCCAGCAGTTGGACGATTGCCTGTTGCTGAGATCGAACCGGTCCAGATGTTGACGGCGCTGCGTAAAATTGAGAATCGCGGCGCAACCGAGAAAGCAGCCAAAACACGTCGGTGGTGTGGTGAGGTGTTCAGCTATGCAGTTGCGACCGGGCGCGCGAAGTATAACCCCGTCAGCGAACTGAACAGCGCAATGACCGGGCATAAAGGAGAGTCCTTCCCGTTCCTGACGGCTGAAGAACTGCCCGATTTTCTCGCGGCGCTTGAGAGTTACAAGGGGAGCCCGCTCCCCCGGCTGGGGTTGCAGATCATGATGCTGGCAGGGCTGCGTACTTACGAACTGCGGCATTCAAAATGGGAATGGATAGATTTCGATAATCGGCTGTGGGAGATACCCGCCGAATTTATGAAGATGGATCGCCCGCACCTGGTACCGCTCTCCGATCAGCTTGTTGTCTTGCTGAAAGAGCTGCACGGTCTGACAGGTCGATACGTGAATATGTTTCCGGGCAGGAATGATCCGTCAAAGGTCATGAGCGAGAACACAATAAACAGGATGATCCACACGCTGGGTTATAAGGGGAGGGTAGTAGGGCATGGCTTCCGGCATACATTCAGCACTATCCTTAACGATAAAGGATTCAACTCTGACTGGGTTGAACTCCAGATCGCTCACGTGGATAAGAACATTATACGCGGGGTTTATAACCATGCCCTGTATATGGAAGGGCGTCGGGAGATGATGCAGTGGTATGCGGATTATATTGACCAGCTGCGTTTGATTTAAAGAAACTGTTTTTTCCACTCTTCGACCTCGCCGCGTACCCAGCGGGAGGTTCGGCTCCCGAGCTTCTTAGGCTTCGGAAACTCGTTATTACTGATGCGCTCATAAATACTGGATTTTTTCAGGCCAACAGAGCGCTCAACCTCTTTGATGTTAATCAGGTCAGTGTCAGAGATAACCGGTGTCATGCTATACCTCTCTTTTTCATGGCATCGAGCAGGATGTCCTGCACTGTTCGTTTTGAGTTGCGCCGCTCCATCACCATTTCGTCCATAGTGTCGGCAGCGATAATGTGGTGAATAAACACCAGGCGGTTGTGTCCGGCTTGAATCTGCCGGGTGGGCCCGATGCGTTCGATAATTTGCTGGTACTGCTCCAGATCCCACCAGTGCGAGAAAAACACCAGTATGTTCCCGCCGTCCTGCATATTCAGGCCGTGGCCTGCGCTGGCCGGGTGTGCGAACAGGACAGGGATTTTCCCGGCATTCCAGTCGCGTAGCGTCTGTGGATCTTGGTCGAGGTGGCGACCGCGAGGAAATGCTTTAAGCAAACGCTCGAGGTCGTGTTTCCAGTGGTAGGCCACCAACACCGGTGCGCCAGCCGCTTCGGTGAGAATGCTGTCCAGCGCCTGGAGCTTCGCGTCGTGCAGTTCTGACCAGCTTCCGGCGTCGTCGGTGTACACCGCACCGCTGGCAATTTGCAGACACTTCATCGTCTTTGCCGCGGCGTTCGGTGCTTCGATGCCTTCGCCGTTCAGCTCGAGGAACATTTCCTTTTCCATTTCGCGATACTGCTGGCGGGCTTTCGGCGGCATATCTACGCGGATCACGTTATGGATGGGCTCTTTGATGTCGAACCAGTCGGCGGCATCGAGGGAGATAGTCACGTCGGCCAGCGCCCGCTGTATTTCGCTCTGCGAATGGGCGAACGGCTCCAGTTTCGTACAGCTCTGCCCCGGAAACTGTATTGAGTTGAACCAGCGGGAAGTAAACGCGCCGTAGGTGCGCCCGAGACGCTGCCCCTGATCCACAAACCACGCTTGCCCCCACAAATCTACCAGACCGTTCGGCGCTGGCGTACCGGTGAGATTCATCCACCGCCGGACGTGCTTATGTGCCACCTTGCCTAGCGCCGCCGCGCGCTTACCTCCACCTCGTAGCCGGAAAGATTTCAGCCGGGTGCTTTCGTCGGGGATGACGGTACCGAACGGCCAGCGGCCGCCCAGCTCTTCCACCAGCCATATCAGATTGTCGTAGTTGATGGTAAACACGCTCGCGTTGCTGTTCGCCAGCGCCGCGGCGCGCGCCTTAGCGTTACCAACAATCGGCTGCACCTCGATATTGCGCAGGTGCCCCCATTTCACCGCTTCATCCGGCCATGTGCTGGCTGCCACTCGCAGCGGTGCGAGGACTAGCGCGGGCTGCGTCTCCGCTCCTGCCATGAAGAGATCTTCCAGCGTGGTGAGCGTCGCCACGGTTTTACCCATGCCCATGCCCGCCCAGATGTTGCAGCGCAGAGTATCGATTTCGTGGTTGATGATGAGGTTTTGATAAAGGCGGGGGGTGAAAGTCTTGCTTGATAAGATCACATAGCCTCCTTGTGTTATTATGCAAATTACCATTCCCCATTAGATTGTATTTGCCATGGAAGAATTAAAGAAAGCATTAAAAGGTAATTTCCCATTAGTAGCTATTTTGACATCGGTAGGGTATTTGGTATCTTATTTTTATCAGTTGTCGATAGCTAACTACTATGGATACCCAGAGGAGTATATAGCGTTCGATCTCGATGTTTTATTGCGAACTTTTGCTTATTTCTTTGCTCTTGCGCTTATTATCTTTGCACCTATGCTGCTATACCCTTCATCTATGAGTAAAGGGTGGTTGGTATTAATATTTGGGATTATTTTAATATCATTGTATCTAAGGGTTTTTTCTGCCGTTAACCCCTTTTCTTTCTTCAATGATAAAAAAGCAATCGGCATGAGTACCATATTTGGTTACGCAACAGTACCCATATTGTCTTTTTATATTATTCTTTCCTACTTCGATGATATTAAGCATCCCAAGTCTGGTGTTTTTGTATTGGTTGTTTCTGCTTTTCTTCTTAATACAGGACCTAACCTTATAGGTTCCTTTTCGTCGTACGCTAAATCACAGTACTTTCAATTAAAACAAGATGAAAAATACGTGTTATTAAGCTCAAATGGCGGGCGTATGATCTTTGGTTCTTGCGATTCCTCTGGCGTTAGTTTTTTACTTAAAGACGTTTCGTCAGTAGGTGAGTTGACTTCTATTAAATCAAAAGAACAGTTAAATAAAATTCGTGATTGTTTTTTCAATCGCGATTTCAAATAATTCCCTCCAGATTTTTGCTATCCAGTACTACCACGGTAAAGCCCAGCGCGCGCAGCCTTTCGTGTTCGCGCAGCTGGTCGGAGCGCGGTGGTTTGCCTGGTGCTTTGCATTCGACAAAGACGAGACGGCCGCCGGGGAGCAGGACAATACGATCTGGTACCGAGCGGCGACCGGGTGACACGAACTTAAAGGCTACCCCGCCAGCCTTTCTCACTTCGGCGACGAGGTGCTTTTCGATAAGGCTTTCACGTTCATAGGCCATTATTTTTCACCTTCCTGCTTTTTGCGTTTCTTCATGCAGGTAGCGCAGTTCTCAGGGTGTTCATGCCATTCATCAATCCTGATGCCAGTGAACATCCATTTACCACATAGTGATATGGCTTCCCCCGAATTAAAGAAATGCGCTTTTTTCGACAGAGCGGGAAAACCCCACCCCTTATTGTCAATGTTAGGCATCGTCCACCGCCTTACGCTTTTCGCGCATGTTCTGCATCAGGCAAAAATCAGACCGGCGTTCGCTCCAGTCCTGATTAAGTTCGTTACGTGATTCGCGGTTGGCTTTGGACCAGACCTTTGCCGCCCGGTCATATTCGCCGGACTGCTCAAGGCGCAAAGCCTCCCGCGCAGTCCGGTAATAAAGCGGACTGTCCCGATATTTAAATGACATAGGGTTAATCCTTACGGTAGTGATACGCCTCGAAGCCGCCAGCGTTCAGCGGGATGTCGGGCGCCCATTCGGGGTTAGTGGAGAGCAGCGCGGAGAGCGCTTTATCGTTGAAATCGTCAGTGTCCGGCGCTTCGGTGATCACCTCATCGTGTACCGTCAGCACAATGCTGTAACCGGCATCCTCGATCAGCGGCATGTTTCCGGCCAAAACGTCGCGGGCGGCCGCCTGAGTGACGTTTTCCACCAGCTTTCCGCCGTAGGTTTTGAGCCGCTGCCATTTGCGCGAGTAGGAGTTAACGCCCTGGTAGGTGATATTCCCTTTCTCGATGGACGGAGACGGGTAGCACAGTGCGCGCCCGGATGGCAGCTGTATGCGCAGCCATGCACCATCACGGCGGACTTTCAGATAGCCGCAGTACAGCGTCTTTTTCGGTGTAGCGATGGCGGTGCGGACGGTGCGCTCAAGCTCGTACCAGAAATCGCAGGTCGCGGGATGCGCCCGGCGCCAGAGACGTTTGAGCGAGTCACATGCGATGAATACACGCTCTGACAGGCCAAAGGTCGATTTACGTTTAACCGATTCGTCGTACCAGCTTTTCGCCTCGCGGATGACATCACGGGGGATATTCGGCAGCGCGGCGTTCGCAAGCTCGTCGAGGTCGAGACCGTAGACCAGGGCGAAGGTAAGAAATGCCGCAACACCCCCGCCGAAGCCGAGGCCCAGCTCCATCACCTTGCCGATTTGGCGCTGGTATTTATCAACATCGTCCGGCGAGATATTGAAGGCGCGGGCGTAGGCCAGTTTATACAGGTCCGGTCCGGTCCCCTCGTCATACTCCCGGAATGCGTCCAGCTTCCACTGCTCGCCGGCAAGCCAGGCCAGTTTTCGCCCCTCGATATTCGACAGGTCGCTAACCACCAGCTTTTTGCCCGCGGGGGCCATGATGCAGCCGCGCAGCGCCGAGCTGGTCAGCTCCATGATGTTATCGAAAAGCAGATCGGCGCATCCGGCTTTCAGCGCCTCGATACCCTCGTCTATCTGGTCCTGCTCAAGTGAAGGGCGGGGCAGATTCTGGGGCTGGAACAACCGCCCGGCCCAGCGTCCTGTTCGCGATGCGCCGCAGAACTGCAGCGTGCCGCGCAGACGCCCGTCGCTGCTTACACCCTTCATCAGCGATTTGTACTTGCTGGTGCTGGTGGTGCTGGCCTGCAGGCGAATAGCCAGCAGCTCTTTCACCGCCGACGGCAAATCAGGATCCGCCATACGGCGCCCCAGCGTGCTGCGCTGCATGTCGGGCAGCTCTACGCCGTAGGATTCAACAATGTGCTTAATCAGCGCATCGCGCTGCGTGGCCGCCTGCACTTCGCCGTCGGTCATCACCTGCGTGCGTTTCGCCAGGCGTTTTTGCTCGAGGTCTACCGCCTCGATCGCCGCCTGCGCCAGCTGCACATCCATGCAGACGCCGCGGTCGTTGATTTGCTGGTCACGATGCCAGAGCGCCAGCTCTGCGCCCCGATAATTCCACTTCGGCAGGCGCTTATGTACTTCACGCATGGCCTCAATATCCAGCCCGGCGTAAGCAACAAAGCGCCGCCATTCTTCCGGGTGGGTTTTGCTGGTGGCCCGGCGCAGTTTGCTGTTCTTCGGGCGTGGCTTACAGAACAGCTGGATAAGCGCTTTACCTTCTTTGTCCTTCGCCTTGTCCTGCGGGACGCCCAGAACCTCGCAGAGCGCACCCAGCGCGCCGGGGAGGCCGTGCGCCAGTGCCTGCACCATCGTGTCGCGCCAGCGTGTTACATCAGGGACCAGCCGCGGTATTGCATGGCGCACCACCGTGCGGTCAAAGTGCGAATTATGGAAATAAAGCAGGGTGTCGGGGTCGGCGATAGCCTTCTGAAGCCTGCCGGGGACAGGTTCGCCAGCAGTCAGATCCCAGACGCTAACCGGCTCGTCGCCGATGGCCCAGGCAAACAGCATCACCTCGACACCTTCCGCATAAGCGTGCGTGCCGTTCGTGATTGGTTTTTCGCAATAGGTTTCCAGGTCACCCCATAGTATATTATGCATAAGTATCCTTCGGAGTTACACAATGGAATTAACAATCCCAATTTCAACGATATTAACCGCAGCATTAGGTTTTTTAGGTGTGTACATAATTATGCCTATAGCTTTGATTGTTAGAGATCAATTAATAATAATTTATATAGAAAAATGTATTCTTACGCCTAAATTTTGGGCTTTCATACATGAGCTAACTATAGAAAAGGCGTATTATAATGTGATATATACTAAAAAATATGAAGTTAGGGCGCCTGAAGGTTTTGAGCATATTGAGGAGAAAAGAACTTATTTTATTGACGATGTAGAAGTTAGTTTGAAAACTTTCAGCGATTTTTTAAGTAACCAAAAGAATTATGTTGATAAAATTGCCAAAAAAGAACCTAAGGCATTAGCTAAAACTAATTTAATGAAATGGATAAGTAAGCATTTCAAAATGGAAGCTAAATTTGTAGATGTTGTAGATGACTATGTCAAACATGTTTATGATTTGACCGTTTCCGATATTAAAAACAAAAAGAAAGATGTTATTTATTCAGACGTAAATCCAAACTAAACACAGCCCCGAAACTAGATTTTAGGGCTGTGTTAGTATTCAAATCAGCTCGCCGCGTCTGCGCCTTCGCTGATATCGTCGAAGTCATCCGGCGCGGCCACACCGCCGCCAGCGAACGCGTCACCGTCTCGCAGGAACTGGACGCCACCCAGCGATGCGTTAACGCGTTTGCCGAAGTTGTTGTCCTGCGCCCAGATGTCGATCACCGCGTTGACATAGCAACCGGCGTAAGGACGGCCATCAGCCTGGATGAGTGGAGAACGGTCGCGATCAATGACCGCCGGACGTGCTTTGTTGGGAGCGTTCAGGAAGAAGTTGCCCGGGAAGCCTTCGTATTCGGCTTTTTCGTCACCGTCGTGCAGACAGAGGTTGAGCTTTTTCTCCAGCTGGCCGTAAATGGTTTCCCACTTCTCGCCCCATTTTTCCTTCGCTACCTGTTTCAGCGCTTTGCGGATTTCTTCCAGTTGTGGATGTTTCGGAACCATCAGGAAAACAGCAGAGAAGCGCGGGTCGCCTTCGCCGTTCACGGTTTTTGCTTCGAACAGAGCAGGGAAGGCCAGGCGGACGTTGTTCAGTTTAATTTTCATGGGTATTTCCTTAATCAGATGAGGTCAGCGGCGAGCGCATCGTCGGACACGTCGTCGAAATCGTTAACAGGGTTGAGATTGAGCGCCGGGCGCGGGTCGGATTCGGGGGCGACGGTGGGCTTACCGTCAGCGCGGGTGATCAGCGCTTCGACTTTCGTCCAGCGGCGAGGGCTGGCCTTTTTGATGAGCTTCTCGGCTTTGGTCGGGCTAATCAGCTTAAGGTCGAAAACCTCCTCAGTTTTATAACGGAACTGGTCTTTCAGCAGCGCGCGGGCGGCTTCTTCATCACACCAGGCACGATTACCCTGTTTGCCAGTAACCAGCTTAAAGCCCGGTACCGGATGCCCGGCGTTCAGCTCACTGTTCACCCGGTCGCGCACAGCCTTTAGCCACGATTCAATAAAATCGGCCTGGCTGTATACCTCTGCCAGCTGTTCGGCGGTCAGCAGTGGCACACGCTTATACGCCACTCCTGAAGAACTGAATAACGGATTCACTCCGGCGGGTAACGTCCTGGCGGCACCCTTCGGGTTTGATGTCCCTCTGCCTGAAGGTACCAACCCAGCACCTCAGCAGGATGAGCCGTCTGTGTGGGGCGCAGCATTTCGCCAGAATAACCTGCTGGGTCAGATGTTCCGCCCTGCGAAGCAGTTTGAGCCGGTAGACGGGTACAATCCGTATGTTGATAAAAACGAGCTGCACGGTTATGAACAATGGGGATCCACTTTTGCCGACTCCCGCTCGCCGGAAGAAACTGCCTGGCTGAAACAGCAGATCGACGACGAAAACGAGGACCGTCGGGTACTTTCCGAGGCTGGCGGGGAGGGGGTTCTCGCCAGCATTGCCGCCGGGGTTGTAGACCCGGTTACAGTGGCTTCGATGTTTATCCCCGGCGCTCAGGGGGGCGCTGTGGCCCGTATTGCGTCACAGGCTGCAATCGGTGCAGCTGCAACAGCAGCGAGCGAGGTTGCGCTGAATAACCAGCAGATTACCCGTACGTGGGGGGAAAGCGCTTCCCACGTCGCCGCCGGTGCGTTGATGAGCGGTGTATTTGCGGCTGCCGGTGCTGCGCTTTCGCCCTCTGTTCGCACAGCGGCCACGCGTGAAGTGGCTGACGCGCTCGATAATATGAGTATCACGTCAGCGACGGACACGGCTGCCGCCTCACTCCCGGAAGGGGGCAGCGTCGGCGCGGCGCGAATCAGTGAAGCCACGCTCGAGGATCTCACCCCGGCAGCTGGCGGACCGGTCGGTAAACTGGCACGTAAGGCAGGGAGCTATCTGACACCGTTTACCCGGCTGATGGAGTCTCCGTCGAAAACCTCCCGCCGTACGGCGCTGGAGCTGGCAGAGAATAACTACACACTGCAGGGCAATGCCCGCGGAATTGAGACACCTATTGCGGCGGAAACCCGTGTTCGCGGGTGGCGTCGTGAAGAAGCCGCTGTCGTGGTGACCAACAAGCAGGCCTACAGCCAGTATAAAGCCGCCGGGGCGACCTGAGCTTTTCCCAGTTCCGCGAGGAAGTTGGTAACGCTATGCGCAGCGGCGATGTGCATGCTAACCCGGTGGTGCAGGAAGCGGCGCAGGCAATGCGCACCGTTGTTAACCGGGTTAAAGTGGCGCAGCAAAAGCTTGGCCTGCTGCCACCTGACGAGAAGCTAAAAGCCATCGGGCAGGAGAGTTATTTCCCGCGCGTCTACAAAGTCGGCAAGATCGTTAACGAGCGCGATAAATTTCGCGACATGCTGGTCGACTGGTGGTCGCGCGGTGAGAAAACCATGTCCCGCGAAGAGGCTGAAATTACTGCTGACGCCACGATCAATAAAATCGTCGGCGCAAAAATCCCGCAGGATTTCGCAAACGTCTTTATGGTGAAAGCGGCAGGCAGCACCCGGTCGCGTACGCTCAGCGTTCCCGATCGCCTGATGAAAGATTATCTGGAGAGCGACGCCAATTATGTGCTGCAGCGTCACATCCGCGAGGCGTCGGCAGAGGTGGAGCTGACGCGCGCATTTGGTAACAAATCGCTGGAAAAACAGCTCAAGGATATTCAGGACGAATACGACGCGCTGATGCGTCAGAATCCCAAAGACCAGGCGAAGCTAGCGAAAGCCCGCGATAACGATATCCGCGATATTACCGCGCTACGCGACAGCCTGGCGGGCACCTACGGCATGCCGGACGATCCCTCATCATTTTTCGTACGTGCCGGTGCGTTCCTGCGCAGCGCTAACTTTGTTACCAAACTGGGCGGAATGACCGTTTCCGCTATTCCTGATCTCGCGCGCGGTGTGATGGTTAACGGCTTTGGCAACACAATGCGCGGTTACTCAGCGCTGATCACCCGCTCTCCTGCATTTAAGGCCAGTCGCGCAGAGCAGTTAAAAATGGCCGTCGGGCTGGAAACAATCCTGCATACCCGTGCGCGTACGATGGGTGACCTTGTGGACAGTTCCGCCCGTACAACGGCAGTGGAAGCGGGTAGGGAGCGTGTTACCGATGCGTTCGGCAAGCTCACACTGATGGGCCACTTCGACGACATGAACAAATCGGTGAACGGTATGATCACGTCCGACGGCATTCTCTCAGGCTCGTTCGCCGGCCGCCGCCTGGCTAAGCTCGGCATTAACGACAATATGGCCGCGCGTATCCGCAGCGAGTTCGAAAAACACGGTGAGGTAATCAACGGCTGGCACATCGGTAATTTTGAAAAATGGGACGATCAGCACGTTGCTGGTGTCTTCCAGTCGGCGGTGCTGAAAGATGTGAACAATACCGTTATAACCCCTGGGATCGGCGATACACCACTGTGGGCCAGTACGCCGCTGGGAAAAACCATCTTCCAGTTTAAATCGTTCGCTACCGCATCCTATAACCGCGCCACCCTGGGCGGTCTGCAGGAGGGGACGGGGCAGTTTTATTACGGTACCGCTTTTCAGATTGGGCTCGGCGCGCTGACGTACGCGCTTAAACAGTCTGCAAACGGTAAGGAGGTAGACTGGTCTCCGAATAAGCTGGTGCTGGAAGGTGTTGACCGATCCGGTATTCTCGGCCCGCTGATGGAGTATAACAATATGGCGGAAAAAGCATCCGGCGGTATGGTGGGGCTGGGTGCTTTGCTCGGTACCGGCACACAGTCACGTTATGCAAGTCGCGGTTTTATCGGCTCTGCGCTGGGCCCAACGTTTGGCCTGCTCGATACCATCACAGATGTTACGGCTGGCGTGCTCAATGGCGATGCAGGCGACCGGGTACTGCACAATGTGCGTACGCTTCTGCCGGGTAACAATCTGTTCTGGATAGCGCCGCTGATAAATCAGGTTGATCCCGGCATGCGATAATCGGTCGGGATTCCGACCTTAAACCCGCGTCATCATAGCCCTGTATTCACTACGGGGCTTTTTTATGCATCAGGATTACAAAACACGCCTTACCGCGCTAACCGATAAACTCACCGATGTGGTGCTTGAAGAAGCCGATCCGGATAACTGGCCGGGGGCAGGTAAAAAACCGAGTGAACTGACCAAAGACGAACGCGGCGACCGCGACTGGGATAAGAAGAATGCAGCTGCATCGCTGACGCTCTTGATTAAGGTGCATTCACTTATCGGCATGCAGACGCGAGGCGGTACACCGTCGGATAATCCCGGAAAGGATGACGAAGCCTTTGAACTGGGCCAGCAGGTTTCAAAAGCAGAGCGAGAGGCGGCCGCAATTATTGAGCGCCTGCAGAAAGGGAAAAAATGATTTCGTTCCTCGCCTTCTTTTTAATGTGGGCGGAGCGAATGAACTGGGACGTTCCGGACTGCCACTATCAGGCCTGCCACTGGCTGGAGCATCGCGGAAACCTCGCGGTGCTTCGCTGTTTCCGTGGTTTCGGTAAATCAACGATCCTTGCGGTCTACAACGCCTGGCGATACTACTGCGAGCGTCAGTACCGCATTCTTCACCAGTCGGAATCAGACGGCACCGCGTATAAAACCAGCCGCGATACGCAGAACGTTCTGCGCAACCATCCGTTGACCAAAGGCATGCTGCCGGACGGGCAGGGGACAGTTGAGCAGTGGTGGGTCAACGGCGCGCTGGATTTACGTAACGGCAGCATGTACGCCAAAGGCATCTTGTCTAACGTAACCTCGGCCCGAGCTAACGAATGTCAGAACGATGACGTTGAGGTCCCCCGTAATATCCAGACGCCTGAGGCACGCGAAAAACTGCGCTATCGCCTAGGCGAGCAGACACACATTCTTATCCCAGGCGGCCGAAAGCTCTACATCGGTACACCGCACACGCATGACAGCCTTTATGATGAGGTCGAGTCTATGGGCGCAGACTGTCTTACCATCCGGCTGTTTGAGAAAGAAAAACGCGTTGAAGCGAAAGACGCCACGCAGCTGCGCTACGAATTATCTTTCAGGCCAGAGTACGTTTTCGCGGGCATCCATAAAGCGGCGCGGCTCTTGGTCGAGGATGTCGATTATAAAATTACGGCCGGCGGTGTTGAGTTTGCCACCGCGCCCGATACCGTTATCGACTTCTACGCGGATTGCGCTTGGCCTGAGCGATTCACTCGCGAGGAAATGGAGAATCGACGTAAAGAAACTCGCACGGTTAACGAGTGGGATAGCCAGTATCAGCTGCACAGTAAACCCGTTGGCGACGTTCGTCTCGATCCTGACCGTATCCGTGAGTACAACATCCATCCGCAGATCCGCTATGCGAACCGTACGGCCTCGCTCTGGCTGGGTAACGTGCAAATCGTTGGCGCTGTCGCCTGGTGGGATGTGGCCACAGGTAAAGTTAAAGCCGATGCTTCGGCGTTCTCGCTGATGCTGACTGATGCCAGAGGGCACCTGTACTGGCACATCTGCAAGGAACTTACGGGGGAACTCGCGGAATTTGACGATAACGACAAAATCACTGGCGGGCAGGTCGCACAGATCAAAGAGCTTGTACTCAAATATCAGATCCCGGTTGTGTGCGTTGAGGTGAACGGCCCCGGCAGTTTCGCGGGTAAATTGCTGCGTCAGGCGCTCAAGGGTACCGGGTGCGGCGTGCGCGAAGAATTCAGCATTACCAACAAGCAGAAACGCATCCTCGATGCATTCGAAGCGCCTCTGTCGTCGCGGTTCTTATGGGCGCATACCGATGTACTGGACGGCCCTGTCTATGACCAGATGCGTGATTTTAATCCGGCTCTGACCAACCAGCCGGATGACTTTATCGATTCTGGTGCCGGCGCAATCAGTCAGACACCAGTACGTATCGGGAAAGTGGTCGGGATTCCGACCGGGCATGCGCGCGAAGATTGGCAGTTAAGTGACGGAGATCATCTGGTCGACGTCGATTACTAACCTGCCAGAGGTTTCGCATCATGTCGGTACCCAACCAGACTCCCTATATTATTTATAACGCCAACGGTCTGACGACTGTTTTCCCCTTCGAGTTCTATATCATCAATGCCGGTGATATTCAGGTATCAATCAACGGTACTGTCGTTACCAGCGGATATTCCGTATCAGGAGTCGGTAACGTCGGCGGGGGTGACGTGGTTTTCGTTACTCCACCTGCAAGCGGTGCAGTGGTCATGCTGGAACGTGTTGTTCCTACCTACCGGTTAACGGATTACCAGGACAACGGCGATCTGTTGGCCGACACAGTGAATAAGGATTTCGACCGCCTCTGGATGGCAATACAGCGTGCCTTTATTTATCTCGGGCTAGCGCTGCGACGTCCGCTATTTGGTGGTCCGTTCAACGCAGAAGGTTATAGGATCGCGAATCTCGGTGACCCGATAAATGCGCAGGATGCAGCGACCAGGAACTATGTCGATAATGTCAGCCTGGTGCGTACGCTGCGTGTTCCTGAGTCTTCAGTCTCCATTCTGCCGCCTGCTGATCAGCGCGCAAACAAGCTTCTGGCGTTTAACGCTGCAGGGCAACCAATCGTCGTTCTGCCAGCTTCTGGTTCGGCGTCCGATGTAATGATAGAACTGGCTAAACCCGATGGCGAAAAGTACATCGGGGAGTGTCCAGACATTGCTACGCTACGGACAATCGAGCCATCTTTCGACAAGCAGCGTATTACGGTTAAAGGGCATACTGCCGGTACGGGATACGGTGGTGGACAGTTCAGAGCGGTACTTGCTGGTTCAGGCTACACCGACAATAACGGTACGGTTATCAAAACATCAGGTGGGGCTGCCTGGCTCCGGATGAATGTTGGGTACATTTCTCCGTATATGTTCGGTGCGCTCCCAAGAGTTGATGCTACTACTCCTACGGCGCATACAGCAATTAACGCAGCAATAGCAGCTGCCATTTCACAAAATACAATTATTGATGGATTAGGCGCAACATTTAACATTAATGCTGGATGCTTCGTAAATAACACCTCATCAGTGATCTTACAAAACTTTGGAATTGTTGTTACTAATCCAGAAAGTTTCAATGATGCAGTTTTGAGGGTGAGAAATGCGGACCATATTGTTCGGCGTATACGTATTGAAGGAAGCAACGGCGCAACAGTTCTTGGAATTAATGTGGAATCTACAGCACTCGGCACAGTTGTTGAGAGTTGTAGAATTGTGAATACCGGACGCACAGCTATCTACAGCACCGCTTCTCGTGTTGTTGCACGAAACAATGTCATAGATAGTTGCGGGCTGCTCGGCATAGGTAATTACCGCTGTAGCATCTGGTTCAACGAGAACGAACATGCCGTTATGGAGGGTAATATTTGCACCCATTGCGCATGGGGTATTTTGATGAGGAACCAGATTGGAACATCTCAAGGTTACTTTAATACCATGCGTAACAACATTGTTGTTTCCGCCTCTGGCACAGATTCTTCCTGTCAAGGGATATCTGCATCTGCGCAGCTCCATTTAAGCACCACCGATAACGTTGTGCGTGGATTTCCAAATAATGCGATAGATCATCAAAACTGTTTTGGTATGATTATCACTGGGAATCAAATCCACCAGTGTAATGATGGCGTGTTTATAGGTGACCGTTCTTGTGGGCGCATTATTATCTCTAATAATAATATTGAGGCATGTGTTACTGGTGTGAGATATTACAACCCAGTAAACTCAGCTCCCGATTATCAGAACCAAACATTTGCAGATGTACAAATCACAAATAATGTTATCTACACCTCTACGCTTCGTGCAATTCATGTAACGATGGCAGGAACCACTAGCGCCAACTTTATGACTAATGTCAACGGTAATATAGTTGATGGGAACGGCTCAGCAGGTCTTGGTATTGTTATGGATACCGTGACATTTGGCAGTGTTAGCCAGAACCAGGTACGAAGAGTTAGAGGTCATGGTATTGACTTAATATCTTGTGAGGGGCTGCGAGTTCTGGGTAATAGCATCTTAGATGCCGGGTATGCCACGACTGCTACATATAACGGAATCAATCTAAGTAATTGTTACCGTTGCAATGCATCAGATAACTATGTAGTCGGGGCGACAATGATTTATGCTGTGGTACTTGGTACTTGGTACTTGGTACTTGGTACTTGGTACTTGGTACTTGGTGCTGGTGGATATAATATGGCTTATACAAACCATGCAAGGTCAACAACTGGTACAGCGGCCGTTAGTATATCCGGTGGTACTGGGAACGTAGAATCATTGAATATTAAGTCATAATTAATGCGCCCCTAATGGGGCGCAACTATTCAGATTGGCATACCATACTTCGCATTCATTTCTCTGTCCGGCTGGATTTTTATCTCAATGTTACGAGGTATTAATCCATTTGATTTGAGAGTTTCTGATATGGCCTTTCCTCTTGTTACCGGGAATGGCCAGTTGTCATTGTTGTCCCCCTTAGGGACATGCAGTGTCATCGTCCTCTGATTGCTTTCAACAGCTCTCTGAACCTGAACAATCATATCTTGTCCGATAGCATTCGCAACGGAGAAAGGAACGTTTCCGTTGTGAGACTCACGCAAAGAATTTGATTGGTCTGTAGCTTTGTTAATCAAGCAAAGTAAAACTATTGGGGCAATATATTGAACGGTCTTAAAGCGCTCAATGAAGTAACCAAGTCCTATGCTAGCTGCTACTATCAGGTACATGAACGAACCCCACATTGCTACAGGTCGAGTCGCATAGTTAGCGCTAGCCTTTGCGCATACCAGAATAAGGGCTAATGTGGTAATGGCTCCAGAAATCACTGATACCCAGAAAGCGTATCTTTTCCCTTCAGTTGTCTCATCTGATTTTCTTCTTAGCAAGAACACCACGCCGCAAACCAATCCAACAGCCAGCACAACGAAGAAGGTGCGATCTGTTAATTTAAGCAGTGAGTAAAATGCATTGACTGTACCTGAAATATCCAGATGATCTTTTGCCATTCGGTCCGCTCTTCCTCCGTTCATTTCAAAGAGAGCAGAAATAACCCACATCGCCAGAGTAATGCAGTGGAAAGGGTAAGCCTTAATCGTTTCAACAATTTTAAATCTGTTGCTAATGAGGTTCAGAAGAAGTACCACACCACACATTACTGCAAGCACAACACTGGCAAAAATGTTCGAAAATACACATAGGTAAATGGCGAATATCAGCACGCCAGAAAAGATCGCTCTTTCGTAAAAGAAGGGTTTTAATGTTGCCGACATTCTTAAAACGTAAAGTGCCAGCGTGCCGTTTATGAGGGCTGGAACAATATAGTGATAATAACAAGTAAGATTTTGCTCCCATAACAGGTATGGACTGTTGTCATTATTGAGAGTTCTGAACAGGCCAAACATGCACAGTAGGTATAAGATAACCATGACTGAGCTAGTGTATGTTGACAACCCTGCGGTTTCTCTCATCAAAACATAGAATTGATAAAGAAACACCACAACAAGAATCGCAACTAAAACCGCTGTCAAATAGGCGATAGCTTCAAGGAAAGTAAATCCAAGTGGCATTACGACCGATGAGGCAATGTTACCAAAGAGTGGGAAAGCAACCTCAGGCACAACCTTAATTGGATTAAAACCTCCCCACTGTGGATATGCCTGCCTTCCGGAAGAAAGATTGATCCATTCATCACCAGAGATAATTGTCACCGGATGGATAGCAGTAAAAAACACAGCCACTACAGCAAAAACAAAAGTGAATAACACCCACTTTAAATGAGTTTCTTTTTCCAAAGCCTGACTAATCATTTCTCTTCCTTCCGATTATCCTTGAGATCGTTTTTGATGATATAACGAGGTCTTCCCTTAACTTCAACATAAATCCTGCCGATATACTCCCCAAGCACACCTATACCTATCAACTGAACTCCGCCAAGGAAAAGTATTGAGACAAGCATTGATGGATAGCCGCGAACCGGGTTGCCGAATGCTAACGTGTCGACGATCATCCATGCGCCATAGATAAAGGCCATGCCTGCAACGAACAAACCGATATACGTCCACATGCGCAGTGGAAAAGTTGAGAAACTGGTAATGCCCTCTAATGCAAGATTCCACAGCTTCCATCCATTAAACTTAGAATCCCCGGCAACACGTTCTGCGCGGGCATATTCAACAACATCAGTGCGGCCGCCAACCCAGCTCAAAACGCCTTTCATGAAAAGGTTGCGTTCTGGCATAAGTTTGATGTTTTCAACAACCTCGCGAGACATCAGGCGGAAGTCGCCGACGTTTTCCTCAATCTTCGGATTGCTGATTTTGTTGTGTAGCTTATAGAACCACTCTGCAGTTTTTCGTTTTAGTCGTCCATCAGTAGAGCGATCGGAACGTTTAGCGAGGACCATGTCGGCGCCAGCCTGCCATTTCCCGATGAGATGAGGAATGACTTCGATCGGGTCCTGCAGATCAACGTCAATCGGGATAACTGCTTCACCTGTAGCGTGGTCAAGACCGGCGAACAGCGCAGGCTCTTTACCGAAATTGCGGGTGAAGGAAAGAGGAACGACAAGCGGATCGGCCACAGCAAGCGCGTTTATGATTGATTCTGTTGCATCTTTACTGCCGTCATTAATAAAGACAATCTCGACTTCATGCTGTCTTAGCTCTTCAAATTCCCGCACAGTTTTATAGAAGATTGGAATCGCTTCCTCTTCATTAAACACCGGAACGACCAGAGAAATTTTCATTTCGCATCCCTAAAGACAATGAATTTTGAGTAGATGAACCCGGCAACCAGGCTAAAGCCGGAAAATGCTAACAGGGTAACAACGGGAGGAGCGCCAACAGTATCAGCGAGGTAACCCGTCAGGCCTGCCATGGTCCCCATGAATAATACGAACGCGAGATAGCGCCCGGAAGTGGCCTGCGATTTGAACGTCCATTTCGCGTTCGCGAAAAAACTAAACGTTACTGCAATGCAGAATGCCAGAACATTTGCAATCGCCTGGCTGATCCCAAAGAAATAAAGCAGAGCGCCAAAACACAGCCAGTGTAAGGCTGTGTTGAGCACGCCAACGGAAACGTATCTACTAAATAGCTTTAACATTATAAAAATCAGTCAATTCTGAAAGCCAAGAAGTTTAGCACTTGTTGTTAACCTTATCGACCTCCTCTATATGGTCGGGATTCCGACCGACCTGCGCGCTTACCCTCATGCCACGATACGATTTTCCCCACCGGGGGTGAGGCATGAGGATGAATAACGTTTCAGACGTGGCGGCGGGGCTTTCCTACGGCACATCTATTGGCAGTTTTGGCTACTGGCTTTTGCAACTGCTCGATAAAGTCAGTCCCAGCCAGTGGGCTGCAATTGGCGTTCTCGCCAGTATTCTCTTTGGTCTGCTGACTTATCTGACAAACCTTTATTTCAAAATTAAAGACGATCGTCGCAAAGAGGCTCGGGACAATGGCTACCAGTAAGGCTAAGCTCAGCGCCGCTGTTCTGGGGTTGATATTTGCTGGCGCTTCTGCCCCGCAAATTCTCGACCAGTTCCTGAATGAGAAAGAGGGCAACAGCCTCACAGCGTACAAAGACGGCGGCGGGATCTGGACAATTTGCCGTGGCGCCACAATGGTGGATGGTAAACCGGTAGTGCAGGGCATGAAGCTGACGCAGGCGAAATGCGATCAGGTGAACGCCATCGAACGGGATAAGGTTCTTGCGTGGGTGGAGCGCAATATCAAGGTACCACTGACCGAGCCGCAGAAAGCAGGTATTGCTTCGTTCTGCCCTTATAACATCGGGCCCGGTAATTGTTTCCCCTCAACGTTCTATAAGCGCATCAATTCCGGTGACCGCAAAGGTGCATGCGAAGCGATCCGCTGGTGGATTAAAGACGGCGGCCGCGATTGCAGATTGACCAAAGGCCAGAAGAACGGTTGCTATGGTCAGGTCGATCGCCGGGATCAGGAAAGCGCACTGACGTGCTGGGGGATAGACCAGTGACCATTAAAGCAAAGCTGTTAGCGCTGGGCGTTCTGCTGGCGCTTTTCGCTGTTACCTTTTACGCGGGTTATCTGAAAGGCTGGTATGCGCACAGCGACAAGGTAAACAGCGAGCATGCAGCGAAAAACAAAAAAGCGGAGAAAGCCGTCGCCACTAGTGAGCAGAAAGCGGCAGCGGCCAGCGCAGAAGGAAAAGTGATTTACCGGACCATTTACCGAGACGTGGTGAAATATGTTAACGACCCGAATCATACTAAGTGCGATTTTGACGATCACGCTGTGCAGCTGCGCCAGCGAGCCCTCGATGCGGCCAACTCCATCAGCTGATTTGATGCAGGAACCGTGCAGGGGAGCGAGTAAAGCTGGAACAGACAGCGACGAAGACCTGCAGGCGGACATCGAAATAGCGGAATGCCTGCGCCAGTTACGGCTGGATAAATATCGTTGGCAAGCTTGGTACAGGGCTACGGAATAGCCCGTTTTGTTCCTCAATCGGGAGCGAAATCAAAACGGGTATCAATTCGGGTATCTAGGGATTTATTAAAAACTAAACACATTAAATACATGTGGTTATTTGCTGTGTTTTACTCCTATTATCGACACCATTTCAAATTCTCCCGCCATCTCTTTTAGGATTCGTTTGGCTGCAATCTGAAGTTCTATTTAAACGCCTAATCACTTTGGTTTGTCTCCCCGCCTGGTTTGCCATCCGTTCTGTTGTGAACAGGTCGAGAATAACGGTAAGATATGCACAGTGTATTCATCTCAGACATACGTTACGTCGTACCGCAAAGTTATGGAGCAGGACCAGTTGACCGGATTCTGGTTTGAACTCTGCCGTGAGATGTGCATATCACCAACGTTAAGATGGTCGTCCGAAAATCACCTTATTACATTTTGAACCGATTAAAGGGATATAAAATTTTATCTTTTTTTCACACAAATAAATAAAGGAAGAGGAACATCGCCAAAAACAAAGGTATTGAGATATCTTCGAACGGTAAGCCTGTTGTTTTCCAGATCAAACATATCGAAAAGCAGCCCAGAGGCCTCTGTCTCGGTCATGCTGTCCCCGGGGTGAGCTGTTGTCTTCATATCACTCAGGTAAAAATCGCTTTTGTTTCTGCTCAGGACCGTGAATGTTATATCCCGATTAACGAGATGCGTATTGATGGGGGAAGGCTGTCTTGCTGATACCGAAGTACCAAAGATACTGATAATACTTTCAGTACCCGGTCGTATCACCACACTGATGGTTCCATTAAAGAGATACTCTTGATCGCCCGGTGAGTTCATTTGTAAGGTTCCAGAACAGTTAATGTTGCCACTTTTAGTCATGTTACTGATAGTGACAAGGATGCCTGAGAAAAACACAAATAAAGTAATTGTTAATAATTTATATTTTTTATTCATGGCTATATACGCTCTTGCAACTGGATAACTTTTTCTTGTTGCCAGCCTGATAACTGCATCTGCTGATGAATAAACGTCCTGCTTCATCAAAAATCAGGCTGTCTTCCTGCTGAGAGATATAAAAGCTTCCTGGGAGGCAAGGTATTGATTCTCTGGCTATCTTTTCAGTTAAGGTGAGTCTCACGGGGAGCAGTTCATGCGCACTTCTGAAAAACATATATACAGGGCAGCTGTCAATCGTACCGACCTGGTATACCCTGGATACTTTCATCTCATTAGTTTTAAGCTGAATATGATAACAAATAAGTAAGAACATGATTAATGACAATGCATTAAGGCCATGAAACCATACTAATCTTTTACTGTTTTTTGTAATGGAAGTCGTACTGTCCTCTTCAGTGCCTGTATCTGTATTAGTCTCTGTAAGAGACATCCCCTGTTCGACCGTGTCAG
Source organism: Enterobacter cloacae complex sp. IR5412 (assembly GCF_049237385.1). Taxonomy (NCBI): domain Bacteria; kingdom Pseudomonadati; phylum Pseudomonadota; class Gammaproteobacteria; order Enterobacterales; family Enterobacteriaceae; genus Enterobacter; species Enterobacter cloacae complex sp. IR5412. The sequence goes on from NZ_JBMKHQ010000015.1 coordinate 59,728, forward strand.
CTAGAAAATCATCACTGAATGAACGGGTATCCGGAAGCAACAGGTCTTGTTTTTCTGCTCCGGGTTCGATCATTTTCACTTCTACATCTTTGTTCATCACAAAACCGGTACGTGGAATAGTGATGATGATATCGGCTGTTTCACCAAGTAACTGAAAATTTTTTCTAATCAACGATACATATTGTGTAAGTGTATTGTTGGACGCTTTATAACCGTACTCATCCCATACGCAATTGAGGATTTCTTCACGGGTTAAAGTTGACCCCTGATATCTGATAAACAAAGACAGCAACCTTGAGGCCGTTGCTGGAAGAAGGATCGAGTCATAACTCTTACAGTTAGTTAAAGAACACTGAGCGTCATCATAAACAATATTCTCATTGAAAATATAGAGCATAACCCGTCCTTATCCTTCAGGTCTTACCTGCGGCACTTTTACCTGTATGAAATAGTGAAACTGATTTTGGCGCTGAGTTTAGCATATTAAACATATCTGTCACGCGAATATGATAGTGTTTTGTTATTTACAATAACTATCATATCAAAATTTAGAATTGTCCTTCCGACATGAATGTTTTATATACATTCTGATAGTTCGTAAAACTCTCTCAATGATGAGCCTTATTTCTATATAAAAGAATAAAAAAATTAATATTGCACATATACTCAGATGAATCATCTGATATTTATATATTTTGCAATATATTATATAAAAAATTAGAAGTCAGAGTTATGATTGTTTCATTGCAGACGGACACGCTGAAGCAAACGAAAGTAAGGATAAACACTGCGATACAGATAAAAGAAGGGTATGAAACATGCTGATAATGAATGATACACTTGAAAAGAAATGTTCTTACAATTGTGAAATGGATGTTACGCCTTTCCTTCAGCCTGTTATTAATACTTATGATAACTGTATCGTGGGAGCAGAAATCCTCTGTAGAGTAAAAACAAAAAAAGGATACATACTGAATCAGCTGCATATCGAAGAGCTTGAGGTTCCTGAGCGTGCAGATTTTTATGCAAGAGAGCTTTTATTGAAAACGGCAGAACTGTTAAGGAAAAATGACGGCGCAGGTGAAATTCCATCGGGCTTTGTTTTTTCTCTGAATATCACCTGTGGTCAGATAAGTTCTCAAACTATCAGAAATGCGGTGGTGAGGTTTAAGAGTTATTTCAAAACAGACGTGGTGATCCTGCTTGAGATAGTGGAAAGAAATATTAATGATGCGACCAGTGATATTCTGAATGCAATCACATTCTATAATTCTATCGGAGTGAAGTTCGCTATTGATGATGCTGGGATAAACACTGCTGCAATGAAATTTTTTGGCGTAAGTAATGTTTCAATTCTAAAACTGGATCGCTCGGTTACGCAGATAAAAGAGAACTTTGAACTAATTTACCGGAAGTTAATTGATGGCATCGTAAAGGTATCTTCGCTGTGCGGGGTGCATATTGTTGCGGAAGGAGTGGAAAATCAACATCAAAAAGAAGCTCTGGAAAAGGCTGGCATCATACATATGCAAGGGTATTTTTTTTCACGACCTTTATCCGTAGCTGCTTTTTGTGATTTTATAAAACACTACCGCTGACAGGACGGATACCATGACAGTAAAAAAAACAGTTTTTATCATCTCCGATGATTATTTTTACCTTAATGGGTTGGGGTTTTTATTAAAGAATGAAAATAATCTAAATGTTTTTTGTCATTATGTAGATCAAAACCAGCAGGAATGTTTTTCTGATGGTATTCCTTTTGAAAACTATAATGAAAAAAGCATCATTATACTGGCAGTGGATGACTTGAACCTCATCAGGAATTTCGCTGCGCGTTTTAGAACTAATATTGTCTTTTCTCTGAGAACCCTCGGCAAAAGAGAAATGGCGCTTTGTTATAAAGGTTTTCTGGTAATTAACAGATGCCTTTCATCATGGCGGATGTTAGATGTAATTAAGAAGTACGGGAGGGTAAGTTTTATGCCTGGCATATCTCTTACCCAAAAAGAGGAACAGGTGATTTTCAACTATTTTAACTTAACCGGTGCCCAGTTTAGTTCCTTTAAGTATAAAACTGGGGTTAAGAAAATTAGTCATTATAAACGTTCTGCTTATCAGAAAATGTTGGTTAATGGTGATGGGGAAGCTCATTTTGTAGTGAAAGCATTAAGTGAAATTAGAACAGGGATGCTATAACCGCTGTCCCATGGTTTACCTCTGTTTGTTTATTGCCAAAATTCATTTGTTTGAACAGATGAAGTGCTTAATACTGAAAGTTAATAACTCAACGCTTTATGTTTTTTTGTAGTGCCTGGTGATTTTCACCATTCTAAGTAAGTGGTTTGATAAGGATATTTTCACATCTCCTTATTACAACTCTATCGTGTATAAATATGATCTAAGGATATAGACATGAAAAAAAGTGCTATTGCATTAACGCTGTTTGCTGTTCTGGGTGCAACTGTAAGCTCTGCGAACGCTGCATCGACAGGAACCATTACTTTTAATGGTGAACTGACTGCCACTACCTGTGATGCCGTTGTTGATAACCAGGCTGCGAATGCAACGGTTGTCCTGCCAACAGTAGGAACCAACCAGTTGGTAAATCTGGGTGAGACTGCGGGGCGTACGGGCTTTAATATCGCGCTGACTAACTGCCAGGGTACTCTTAAAACCGCGTCTGCGTTCTTTGAAGCGGGTCCGACCGTGGATTTAGCCAGCGGACATCTTCTGAATAAGGGCGGGTCGGCAACGAATGTCAGCCTGCAGCTGCGTGATGAGTCCTCTGCTACTGGAGATGTCATTGTGGCGGGTAACGGCAATCAGGCTGCCAACACAACTTATGTTGATGTTTCATCCGGCAGTGCAAATCTGCCTTATTCAGTTGAGTATTTTGCTGATGCTGCAACCACTGCCGGGACAGTTATCAGCCAGGTGGTTTACTCCATTCAGTACATGTAATTCAACGTACTTTATTAATCAGGGGGGCTTCGGCCCCCTTTCAGAGAGAGTGGAATTATGCCTATGCAGCGGAAGCATACCTTTTTTTTTATTCAGACACTGAGTTCACTATGCATACTTTTTCTGGTGCTGCTTAGCGCGCCCGTGAAAGCCAGTATTGTTATTACCGGTACCCGGGTGATTTACTCTCAGGGCGAGCGCTCTGTCAGTGTGAAACTTAATAATAATGGTAAATCCCCCGTACTTATCCAGAGCTGGGTTGATGATGGCGTTATGGGCAAATCACCAGATACCAGCACTGCCCCCTTTATTGTGACGCCACCGATAAACCGTGTTGATCCCGGCAAAGGTCAGACACTACAGATCAGTTTTACCGGAAAACAGCTTCCTTCTGATAAAGAGTCAGTATTCTGGCTTAACGTGCTTGAAGTGCCAGCACGTAACAGTGCAAAGAAAGATGATAATTTTTTACAAATCGCTTTTCGTACCCGGATAAAACTTTTTTATCGGCCGCAGGCGCTTCAGGGGAAATCCATTGAAGCTCCGGATAAGCTCGAATGGAAAACCGTAGACGGGAAATTACAGGCCATCAATAAAACGCCCTGGAATGTATCTATTTCTGGCGTAAAAGCGAATGGAAAAAAGACCGAAGGGAAAATGATAGCACCTTTTGATGCTGAGTCGTTTCCGTTGCAGGTAAGGCATGGACAAACGATTCACTTTGACGCCGTCAATGATTATGGCGCAGTCACTGCGAAATCTGCTGCTGTTCAATAACGTCTGTTTGACAGGGAATATAACGTGAAAAACCATAATAAATATTTCCGCAAGAGCTTTCTTGCAGCAGCTGTTGCGGGTTTTTGCAGTATATCGCATTCAACTGAAGCAATGGAATACACAGGAGCGCAGCCTGAGAATCCTCTGTCAGAAGTGATACCTGACCCCGGGACCGGGGACGTTGAATTTATCAGTGATGTACTGATGTTACAAAACAATCAACCCGTCGATATCAGCCGCTTTTCAAAGCGCGGTTTTCTTTTACCCGGGAAATATTATGCCTCTATTCGGGTAAATGGGAGTGAAGTAGGGAATGAAAATATCGAGATTAAAACCCGGGCGGATAACTCTGGTTATGTCTGTATAACGCCGGAATTACTGAAAGCGATCCCTCTGGCCTGGGAAAGAATCAATGAGACCGACACAGTGCGACAGCCAAATTCTGATGGCTGCACCGAGATCTTATCTGGCATCCCGAATGCCAGGGTCGAATTCGATGCCGGTGAGCAGGTACTGGATATTACGTTGCCGCAAAAATATGTCCATCGCTCTGCGCGTGGTTTCGTGAACCCGGAACTCTGGGATAGCGGTATACCAGCAGCATTTCTCAGCTATGGCCTCAACGCCTGGACAAGTCAGTCCAGTCATTACGATTATAAATCGTTGTTTGCCTCGCTAAATACCGGATTTAATCTTGGTGCATGGTATTTCCGTCATAATGGCTCTTATTCCTGGTCAGATGACGGGAAAAAGGATTATCAGTCTCTGAACTCGTATGCGCAGCGGGATATTCCGTTCATTAAAGGCCGCTTACTTGTCGGCCAGTCTAATACTACAGGCAGGGTTTTTGACTCACTGCCCTTTTCCGGTATGCAAATTGCCAGTGATGAGCGCATGTATCCGGCTTCGCTGCGGGGTTATGCACCTGAAATCAGGGGGATGGCCAGAACGAATGCGAAAGTCACTGTACGCCAGAACAGCGCCATTATTTACGAAACTACCGTGTCCCCGGGTGAATTCGTCATTAACGATCTTTATCCGACAGGATTTGGTGGTGACCTGACAGTGACCGTCCGGGAGGCAGATGGCAATGAAAACTTTTTTCTGGTCCCATATACCGCGATGCCCCAGCTCATTAGACCGGGGTCGTACCGCTATTCCTTTACGGCGGGTAAATTACGCCAGCTCAACCTTAGAGATAAACCAGAGTTTTATGAGGCAACCTGGCAGCACGGCCTGACAAATTACCTGACGGGCTATACTGGCTGGCAACAAAGCGACGGTTATTATGCTGCTCAGGCAGGTATGGCATTAGGAACGCAGGCCGGGGCGATTTCTCTGGATATCACCCAGTCGCACGCTTCTTTCGCGGGCAACCCGAACGGTCAGGAGTATAGCCATAAAACGTCATCCGGACAGAGCTACAGACTCAGCTATTCAAAATTAATCCCCCGGACGGGTACCAATCTGACGCTGGCAACCTATCGTTTTTCAACTCAGGGCTATTACGATCTGGCAACAGCCATGATGACAAAAGATCTGCTGGCGCGTGGTTACGCTGAACAGCGTCTGAAACGTTCCAAAAGCCGCTATACCCTGACTGCCAGTCAGTCTCTTCCAGCAGGTCTGGGACAGTTCTATTCAAGTGCGTCATTACAGAATTACTGGAACAGTAAGGATACCGATAAACAATTCCAGGTCGGTTACAGTAATAGCTGGAATTCAGTCACTTACGGATTGAATGTCAACCGGACATACACCTGGTACGGCAAAAGCGATACCAGCTGGCTTCTGTCCCTCAGCTTCCCTCTCGGTACTGCCGGAGATACACACGTTCCATCCGCGCGTCTGGAAACAGGGCGCAACAATGATGGTTCATGGTCTGAGGCGGCCTCCCTGTCCGGAACTGCCGGCGAAGACAACCAGTACAACTATGGGGTAACAGCCCGCAATACCAGCGGCGCAACCGGCAGCAGCTTGTATGTTAACGGGCAGTGGCGGACACCATATACGTACCTTAATGGCAGCAGCAGCGTTGGTAATCATTACCAGAGCCAGTCATTTGGTGCGAATGGGTCCGTGATCCTGCATTCCGGTGGCGCAACGCTCAGCCCTTACACCTCAGATACCTGGGCGTTGATTGAAGCCAGAGGAGCCGAAGGTGCCCGGGTTTCCTCTTACCCTGGTATCCGCATTGATAATGCCGGTTATGCCGCAGTGCCTTATCTGAATGCGTATGAACTGAATGAAGTGGCCATCGATCCAAAGGATGCGACAAACAATGTCGGTTTTGAGAGCACGTCACGTAAGGTAGCCCCCTACGCCGGTGCCATTGTAAAGGTTCAATATCATACGCAGACAGGGGTCCCCGTACTGATTTCTGCCCGATGGAAAGGAGAACCAGCCCCCTTCGGCGCGGATATCAACAATGAGAAAGGTAATTATATTGCGACCGTCGGCCAGGCCGGGCAGATATTTGTTCGCCTTGAGCCAGGCACTCATATTCTCAAACTGAAGGCCGGTCATCAGGGTGAATGTAAAATGAAAGTCATCGTTTCCGAAGAAGATTCAGCAATTAATATGAAGAAAGAGGTCCTGGAATGTTACTGAATGCGGTAGGGTTTCTGTCACGCAGTAGCATGAGAATGCTACTTGCTATTTTATTTTTCATCATGGTGAATTTCCCATTGGCAGCATTGGCAGCCCCTGTTTGCGATAATGCCAATATTGGGCACAAGGAGCTAGTATTGCGTGGAAGTAGTATTTCGCCTGGTGTGGACTTGTCATCTATCACCATAGTATCAGGTGGTGGTTTTGGCCCGGATGATATTGCAGGTCCACCTCCTACCAATTATCAATGTCACACAACCAGTGGAGACAATGAAGATTATCTTTTAGAGATTTTTCTTGAGCCATTGAGTTCATATGGTAGTTCTTATTATTTAAATTTTGGGGTGTCAGGGATTTACAGTAGTGTCGTTGCAATAAATGCTCCAGCATTTGGGATCGGATTCACTCCAGGTCCATTTTCCCGACCTGGTATGGGGATGACTACGGTTCGTACAGTATTTTTTAACAAAAGCGGTAGTATTGATACTGGCTTATTTGGTGGTATTTATTATATATCATTAGTTAATGGCTCTCTGTTACAGCCAGGAGTTTTATCGGGGAGTGACCTGCCCACCTTCGGCATATACGGCATGATTTTTAAGAATGATGGAACAGTCTATGACGGAAAGAAAATATTGATGGGGTCTTTATCTTTTAGCGGTTCAGTAAATATTATTCCGTTTACATGCCAGACACCTGATGTTGTCGTGCCAATGGGAAAATACAAGACGACAGATTTTACCGGCGTGGGAAGTACCAGTCAGTGGGTGGATTTCAATATTGAATTAGATAACTGCCCGGGGAATTATCCAGGATATTATCAGGCTAAAAACCAAATGAGTTTATTGATTAATCCCGTTTATGGCAATCCGACCCCTGATTCATTCAGTCTCAAATCAGGTACTGGCAGCGCAACGGGGATAGATATGCAGGTCAGAAAGCAAAATGATACCAGCATGATAACAATGGGAACAGGTTTTGACCCCCTGGGCCCCGTCACCGGAAATACAGGCGTTAAGCAATTACGCATCCCTCTGCAGGCCAGATATATACAGTCAGGCGGGCAGGTGACTCCTGGTTTGGCGGAGTCAGCGCTAACGTTCACAATAAATTATTATTAGTATGATAAATAATAATTTTTCTCTCATCCATTGAAATTAAAGAGTCGATATGACCAGGCAGGAATGGCTTTTGCAACTAAGACGATGTACTTCAAAAGATACGTTAGAAAAAGTGATAGATAAAAACACATATTCTCTTTCCAGTGATGAGCTGGAAACATTTAATTCAGCGGTTGATCATCGACTGGCCGAACTGACAATGGGGAAACTTTACGACAAGGTACCTCCGGAAGTGTGGAAATTTGTGAAATAAAATGCGGGCGTGGCAGGTAGCACAGCGCCTGCGTGACGTTATGTTATGTCAAACCTGACGGCTGGAAGAAGAGTAACCTTTTCGTCGTCAGGTGGGCTGAATGCTCCATGCACGTTAAATTTTATGACGTTATTGGCCATCCGCAGATAATCACTAGAAAGGTAACAGGATGGCTGAGATGATCATATTTTTAGCAATTTTCATGTGTCTATCCCTGATCTCATCGACATTTCCGCGCTAACGTTTCACCAAATCGATTGCTGCTTAAAATTAATGAGATTCAGAAAGGTTTTGTGAAGCGTGTTTTTCTCAAAAAATGACATAAACGGATTAAGTGAGTTTTGTCCGTAGCTATTTAAAAAGAACTCACTTTTCTTTTTCATCAATCCAGGCAATCAGATCGGCGAGCCTCTTCTCAGAAAATACGGCTATACCATGTTTGGAGAGTAGCGATGCAGCGACACCCATTCCTGACTTACGCTGGCCGCTGAATGAACCGTCATAGATAAATTGACTACCGCATGTTGGGCTGTCGTCGGTTAATAGCGCCGCGGTACAATCTGACTCCTGAGCGGTACGAAGCGCTAATCTGGCGGCGAGCTGATATTGTTCAGTGACATCCTGCCCATTAATTTCAATTATTCTGACCTGCGCCAGCAATGTATCTTTAATTTCAGCAGAAATAATTTCAGCCGGAGGACGGGGCACTGATAAACCGGCGGCCAGTTCTGGACAGAAGATCACAAGGCGTCCTTCTTTCTGCCAGCGCTGCAACTGATCTGACATCTGTGCTTTCTCGCTTCCGTCATAACGTACTTTTAGTCCCGTCAGGCATGCACTTACCAGTATTTTATTGATCATCGTTATCTAATATGACGTAACCCGTATAGCTGTATGTTAACACATTACTTGTATATATCTGTCTCTTATCGGGGGAATGCTGCGCTGTATCTTTAGACTGATTGAGAAAAAGCATGATCGTAAACGCCGAATGGCGGTATACCCCCAAGGCTATACCGCCAGCGCCATATTATCGCGCCATTAACGCAAACACCCCCCAGCCAAAGTACTCCCGCGAGTACGTCACATGACGTTCAGGCGCTATCGTCAGCTCCGCCCGAACCTCCTGCGCGAAGTCATCTTCTGGGTTTTCCTCCAGCCAGCGACGCATGGTCATCCATTTTGCGGCTTCGTACCTGTCCCAGCCTTCCTGGTCTGCCAGCACCATTTCAACCAGGTCATAGCCCTGTTGATCGAAAGACGCAACCAGACCGGGCAGAGTGAGAAAGTCTGCAATCGACGAGACGCCGCACGCCTGGGCTGTCTCCTCCGTCGCGGGTACCTGACGCCAGTACGGTTCGCCAATGAGCATTATTCCCCCGGGCTTGAGGCTTTTTGCCAGCAGATCCATCGTCCCGGCTACGCCACCCGCAATCCAGGTTGCGCCAACGCAGGCCGCCACGTCACATTTTTCATTCGCGACATAGCCAGCCGCGTCGTTATGAATGAAATGGACGCGTTCGCTGACGCCGAGTTCCTCTGCGCGCCGCGTGGCCTGCGCGGTGAAGAGCGGGCTCATGTCGATGCCGGTACCGGTGATACCGTAATCACGTGCCCAGGTGCAAAGCATCTCTCCCGAGCCGCTGCCAAGATCGAGAATGCGTGTGCCTCGCTTCATGCGTAACACGCGGCCCAGCGTCGCGTACTTCTCTGGTGTAAAGGGGTTGTGAATGCGGTGTTCGCTTTCGCTAACAGTAAAAATACGTGGGATATCCATCATCCTCTCCTTAACGATTATCAGGCTGCGCGCGAACGTTGTTCAGCCCGGTAGTGTTAATGCGGTAGGGCTGACCGTTAACGGATTTGATCAGCTTTTTGGTTTTGAGCTTTTTGAAAACGGCGAGCGTGCAGTCAGCCAGCAGTAGCCCTTCGCGGCTATAGCATTCAACGGCGGTGACGCGGCCAGACGCATCGCGGACGTGCACAATACGGCCACCTTTGGCGAGAACGTGTAAGGTACGTTGTTCCTGACGGGATAAATTCATACTGAAGAACCTGTTTAATCATCATGTGCAAAACGTGCAAACACACAGCGGTGTCCGCATTCGATTTCGGCGCATTGATAATCAGTCCGGCCTGGAAAGGTCGGTAAGCTGATTATCGGATGATTACATTCTCCAGCATCAAAGCCTCGGGTTGAGTTGAAAGGTATTTACGGGGTGAATGATAACACCTGATTTTTATAAGTGAATACCCAGGGGTGAAAAACGTGATCCCGATTGGCATCGGGTTGAGGAGAGGGAATCATTCCAGGCCGCTCTTAATTTTGCTGTCGACCTGAGGCTGTGGTTTGCTGAAAAGATATCCCTGCACAAGCTCACAACCCAGAGCCTGAAGCCGCTCAAGCTGCTCTTCGGTCTCAACGCCCTCGGCTATAACGCCCATATTAAGGCTCTTAGCCATACCGGTAATAAGCTTCACAATATTAAGCGCATCTTCTTGTGTAGATATCGGATTGACAAAAGATTTATCGATCTTGATTTTATCAAAATTCAGTTCGCTGAGTCTGGAGAGCGACGAATAACCCGTGCCAAAATCATCAATGGAAATTCTTACGCCCAGTGCGCGGAGTTTTTTCAGAATCGCAATGGGGTTATTTCTGTCACTAAAGAGGGATGACTCTGTGACCTCTAACTCAAGACGGTTAGCCGGGAGCCCGGTCTCAGCCAGAACGGTCTGCACCGTATTAATAAATGATTTGCTGCCTAATTGAACAGGCGAGACGTTTACGGAGATCCTGGCCGGAACAGCCCAGGAGACCGCTTCCCTACAGGCCAGTTTAAGTACGGTTTTACCTATCTCGTTGATCATGCCTGTTTTTTCAGCGGCGAAAATAAAGCTATCCGGGGAAAGCATTCCCTTTACAGGATGCATCCAGCGAATAAGCGCTTCATAGCCGTAAATTTCCTTGCTGACGGAATTCACAATAGGCTGGTAATAAACAATAAACTCATTGTTTTCAATCGCCCTTGCCATATCATTTTCAAGCGTTCTGCTCTCCTGTAACTTCTGAAGCATTCGCTGACGGAAAACTTTAATCTGCTGTGAGCCTGCCTTTTTGGCTTCATAGAGCGCCAGATCGGCGAACTTATAAAGATAATCAGCACGTCGTTCATTATCTGATAAAACAATACCCACGCAGGTGGCAATTTTTATGAGCTGGTTATTAATCGTATAGGGTTTACTGATATTCTCGCTGATCTCTCTAGCGCGCAAAACGGCTTCGCTTTCGTTTAACCCGCTGGCTAAAAAAGCAAACTCGTCTCCGCCTAAACGGTAAAATCTGTCTGAAATATTGCTCATGGCGGTCAATCGCCTGGATACCTGACGTAACAGTAAATCGCCAGCATCATGACCATAGGTATCGTTGACCTCTTTGAATCGGTCTAAATCAAATAACATTACCGTAACGGGAACATGATTTTCTTCGGCCTCAAGATTGAGTTTGCTGAGCTCATCCCAGAAGTACAGACGGTTTTTCATGCCAGTGAGGGAATCATGGTAAACGTCATACTCTAGTTTTGAATTCTGAATCTGTAGGGTCTCCTTGGATAACTGGAGTTCTTCTGCAAGACTTTCAACCTGCCTGTGCGCTTTAAGGATGTTTTTATTTTGATAGATCGTTAAAAAACCCAGGATAATACTCAGAATGATCAGCAGTAAAGAGAGGGCTGAGTAAATATAATACAGGATCTGTATTTTATGGTTGCTACTGTTAATCGTGCTAATGTCTTTCGTTAACGCGCTTGATGAAAGCTGACTGAGTGGAGCATCCAGCAAATGCATGGTATGAAGGTATGTTTTTACATCCGAATGGCTCATTTTTTCGAGGTTAGCATCCAGATACGTAAGGATTTTATCAAGGCTTAACGCGAGGTCATGATGTGCCTGAACGTTTTTAATGTAATGTCCTAAATCCCCCTCCTTAAACAGATCATTCTGGCTTAGCATAATTTCCAGCCGCATCCGGACCTGGTCTATCGTAACGTCATCGGAATCGGTTGCGTACAGACCAAGCCATGATTCAAAGCGGTAATATTCGGATACCAGTTGGGCGACAGACCATGACTCCGTGTAATGAGTCAGTTTTTGGAGCTCCTGCTGTCGATCGTAAACAAGAAAAGCAATATATCCAGTCGTGATAAAAAGAGAAAAAATGATACCAACCAGTATCCTGTTCATTATGTTCTCCTGAACTGCTATTCAATCTTCATTTTGCTGACCTGCCATGCCGATCGCGAATAATATATCTGATTATTTAATTCAGGAAGACTGTCGTAGGGATATACAATGAATGCCGGACCTTTATCTCGGATGCGCATATATTCACCATTAACCTTCAAAGCGAGTATGGCATTATATTTTTTAAAGTCGCTGAGCGGAATGGCTGTCGCGTAATCATTAAGCGCTATAACATTGACCACGTTACCCTTTGCGCCAATATAATCCATGAGTTTGCTCATTGGAACACCCTCAAACTTTGTGCGGCCATTATACCAGGGGGATGATGTCTGGAAGCTCACCATACCGAGTTTTTCAAGGCTGGCGATATCAAACACGGCTTTTCCACTTTCATTCGTGTTCTCGATATTACCGTAAATCGTTAAAATGGGTTTACCAGCAGGTTTTGGCAACTCACCAGCCAGGGTGACGCTTTGCACTAAAAAGCAGCACAGCATTAGGATTAATCGCATTTCAGCCTCCACGTTTTAACATAAGTATAAGAATTATAATTTAGTTATCCTACTAGTTTATATATTTTATCTCTCCCCACGTTATCCATCATAATCAGGATGTAAAAACGCCGTCAGTCGGCAGCCACCCGAGCGATGCTTAACCTTCTTACCGCAGACGCATGACAAGGAACCGTCCATCATGAAAAAAGATAGCTATGCCTTTTTAATTCCACTCATCGTTGGCGGGTTAGCGTTGATATTTGGCTTTGTTGTCTGGTCAATCGAGATTTATCGCGTGACATTTCTTACGGCCCTGGGGGAACAGTATCTTGCGGCTGTCACATTGCTGCTGCCGCTGGTGGCGATAGTGATGTTCGCCGCGAAGAGGGCGTTTAAAGACAAAACCCTTGTTGACGTTGTCAAACTTTACCTCGGCCTCATCATCTTCAGCCTGCCGGTTGCCATTTTCGTCATCTTTACCGCGGCCTGGCTACTGAACGGAGAATACTCTGCCTGGAGCCAACATTACCGGTATGAATCCGGCAGCAGAAATAGCTGTTCGGGGGCGGAAGTCTATGAGCCGGAACTCAAGAGAGAGATCCGCATCTGTTATCCTCAGGGATATTATTTAATCGATGGCACCCTGTACGTGGAAAAGCGGAGTAATTCGCTGGGTATGGTGGTGCTTTGGGCGATCGCGCGATCCTGAACCTCAGGCTCGAATAACCCCTTTAGCCCGCCTCCAGCATCCCAAAGCTGACAATCCGCGAGCGGCCCAGCTCTTTCGCCCGGTACAACGCGACGTCCGCCGCGCGCAGCAGATTATCGCTCTGGGCGTGCTGCGGATAGCTGGCGATCCCGATCGACACATCCACCGGGCCAATCTCCGAAAGCCCGTAGCGCAGCGAAAGCGCATGCACGCCGTTGTAGATCTCCGTTGCAGCGGCGTGCGCTGCTTCCTCATCTGCACCGGTAAGAAGCACCAAAAACTCTTCCCCCCCATAGCGGAAGGCCAGCCCGCTATCGTGTACCGCCCGTTGAATAATGGCTGCCACGCTTTTGATCACCAGATCGCCGGCCTCATGACCAAAGCGGTCATTAATGCTCTTGAAGTGATCGATATCGATCATCAGGCAGCTTACCGGCTCCTCGTTACGCACGGCCTGCTTCATTTGAGTACGTAACGTATCTTCCAGATGGTGGCGGTTACGCAGCCCCGTCAAGGGATCGAACAGGGCTTTTTCCAGCAGCGCATCGCGCAGCCGCTGGTTGGCCAGCGCCAGTCCCAGCGCCTCGGCCATCAGTTCCAGATAGGCGCGGGACGGCGCGGTTTCAGGCGTGATGTTCTGGAATGAGAGCAATCCAATCGCCTCGCCCTGAGCAATCAGGGGAACGCACAGCGATTGCTGCGCCTGTGATTCGGGCAGATGATAACAGCCGATATCCGGCTCGCCGTTCACTGGCGGATGGCTTTGACCACGCCGGACGGCCCAGCATTCGTCAGGATGGAACGGCTTTTTATCCCCTTCTGGCGATAGCCATTCGGCCGTACAGCGCATCTGCCACGGCTCGCGTTCCAGAATATACAGGCGCCCTGAAACCCCCGGCGCAATATTGGGTGCAAACAGCTCCGCCACATTCATCACGTCGGCAAAGTTTTCACAGCCCTGCAACCGCTGGGTCATTCGCGCCAGCAGTTCGCGGATGGCCCAGTCAGCATCGCGCTCTTTTTCCAGCCGCTGCCTTGCCAGCCCGTTCTCACGGAAGATGCGGATGGCCTGCGCCATATCACCGATTTCATCAACCTGGGTAAAGTTCGGCGTTTCGACGGCGTAATCCTGCGATGCAAGACGATGAACAACATCACTCAGACGCACCACCGGGCGGAGTACGCGGCGCTTGAGGATGAAAACCATCACAAACAGGAAGAGCAGGGCGGTCAGGCCGACCATCACCTCAGAGGCCGTTCGAAGCGTTTTGGACGTTTTGGTTGCGGCCTGCACGTCGGCAATAATGCGCTTGTCCAGCAGCATGCGAAAGCGTTCGATAGTGTTGTGTGCCCGTTCGAGTTCCAGCTCATAGCTCTTACCAAACAGCAGCGAAACGGCCTGCTGTTCCTCGCCACGGGCGATGCCGTCAATGGCTGCCTGCTGTTCATCCTGGAGATCGTCTACAATTTTCAGTCCGTCGTACAGCAGCGCCAGCTCTTCGCCCGATGCCCCCGTATTTTTGAGCTGTCGCAGCGTGTGTTCGATATTCTTCAGCTCGGCTTCTTTCGCCTGATATTTCTCAAGCACCTCGGGCTCTTTTTGGATGACGTAAAGCCGCGCCAGATCGGAGAGCATCCAGGTGTCTGTCTCGATCTCCTCCGTCAGCTGATCGAAGACCTGGCGTTGTTTAACGGCTTCACGTTCGATGTTATCGGCGTGGGAAGCCATCAGCATGACGATGCCGGAGGCAATGGTCAGGCACACCGTGACACCATAAGCCCAGTTCGTGATCGTGGCGATTCGCACCTGTTGGATCCTTCTACGACAAATGTGGAAGAGCGTTCATTTCAGATTATAGAAAACCTCTGATTTATCGTGAAAAAAAAGGCGGCACAGGGCCGCCTCACAGAACGCCTTTCTTTATAGATCCGGAGAATTTCTCCCCTCTTCGATAAAGTCTGCGTCCAGCTCCTCGGCGTTGCCTGCGTGATCGCGGCCGGAGAAGAGGTTCCAGCAGGCGATGAACAGAGCGGCAATCAGCGGCCCAATCACAAAGCCGTTAATGCCATACAGCTCCATACTGCCGAGCGTGGTGATCAGTATCAGGTAGTCCGGCATTTTGGTGTCTTTGCCCACCAGCAGCGGACGCAACAGGTTGTCCACCAGCCCGACGATAATGACGAAGAAGCCCACAATGAACAGACCCTGCCACAGCTGGTGAGTGGCAAACAGGAAGATGGCGGCGGGAACCCAGACGATGGCCGACCCAACGGCAGGCACCAGGGAGAGAAATGCCATCAGTGCGCCCCACAATACGCTGCCGTCAATACCGACAATAGCAAAGGCGATACCACCGAGCGTGCCCTGAACCACCGCCACGACCGCCGTGCCTTTTACCGTGGCGCGCGACACGCCGACAAACTTAGCGAACAGGTGCTGTTTGACGAAGTCAGACAGCGGTAGCGAGTCGAGGATCTGGCGCACCAGATACGGCCCGTCTTTCAGCAAGAAAAACAGCAGATACAGCATAATGCCAAAGCTGATGGCAAAGCCGAACGTCCCTTTCCCAATCAGGAACGCGCTGCCCGCCAGATACTGCCCGCCCTGTAACGCGACATCGGAGAGTTTTTTCTGGATCTGCGCGGCGTTGGTCAGGTTGTGATCCGCCAGGAAGCCGCTGGCCCAGTCCGGCAGGCGGTTGAAGATACCGGCGATCACTTTCGGGAACTGCGTGTTGTTCTGTTGCAGCCTGGTATAAACCATGTTCAGTTCCACCGCGAGCGAGGAAAGGATCACCATCAACGGAATAAACACGATCAGGCAGATAATGCCGAGTGTGAGGAGTGAAGCCAGCCCGTTGCGATCGCCCAGCGCGGTACGCAGTTTGTTTTTCACCGGGTTGAAAATGATGGTCAGGATCGCGGCCCACAGAATCGCCGAGAAATAGGGAGACAGCACGTCAAAGAAGGCCCAGGTTACAAGGGCCAGGATGAGAATAAAGAAACCTTTGGTCAGTCCGTTAAATCGCATAGTGAGTCCTGGTGAAGAAGAAACTGTGTCGACTATAGAACTGATTTAAGGATTTACCAATAATTGCGCTGAAGTCGCGCCGGGTGGCTTTTTGTTAACAATCGCGGTATAACACTCCTTCTTTGGATGTTTAGATGTCCATACGTTTAGAAGGTAACATGCAAACACAACAAGAAAACGGGCAACTTAAGCGCACCATGAAAACCCGCCACCTGATTATGCTCTCGCTGGGTGGCGTTATCGGCACAGGGTTATTCTTCAATACCGGATATATCATCTCGACAACCGGCGCGGCGGGCACGCTGCTGGCATATCTTATCGGTGCGCTGGTGGTCTGGCTGGTCATGCAATGTCTGGGCGAACTTTCCGTGGCGATGCCGGAAACCGGCGCGTTTCACGTCTATGCCGCCCGCTATCTCGGCCCGGCGACGGGGTATACCGTGGCGTGGCTCTACTGGCTTACGTGGACAGTGGCGCTGGGATCGAGCTTTACCGCGGCCGGGTTCTGCATGCAGTACTGGTTCCCACAGGTTCCCGTCTGGACGTGGTGCGTTGTCTTTTGCGCTGTGATTTTTGGTCTTAACGTGATTTCCACGCGCTTTTTCGCGGAAGGGGAATTCTGGTTCTCGCTGGTCAAGGTTATCACCATCGTCGCCTTTATTATTCTCGGCGGCGCGGCCATCTTTGGCTTTATCCCGATGGCGGACGGCTCTGCCGCGCCGGGACTAAGCAACATTACCGCCGAAGGCTGGTTCCCGCACGGTGGCCTGCCGATCCTGATGACCATGGTGGCGGTCAACTTTGCCTTCTCAGGAACGGAGCTTATCGGCATCGCGGCAGGGGAAACGGAAAACCCACACAAGGTTATTCCGGTTGCTATTCGCACCACCATCGCCCGGCTCATCATCTTCTTTATTGGCACCGTGTTTGTGCTGGCGGCGCTGATCCCCATGCAGCAGGCTGGCGTGGAGAAAAGTCCGTTTGTGCTGGTGTTTGAAAAGGTCGGCATTCCGTATGCGGCGGATATCTTTAACTTCGTGATCCTGACGGCGATCCTCTCGGCGGCGAACTCGGGCCTGTACGCCTCTGGCCGTATGCTGTGGTCTCTGTCTAACGAGAAAACGCTGCCGCGCTGCTTTGCCCGCGTCAACAAAAACGGTGTGCCGCTGACGGCGCTCTCCGTTTCCATGCTGGGTGGCGTGCTGGCGCTGTTCTCCAGCGTGGTCGCGCCGGATACGGTGTTTGTGGCCCTGTCAGCCATTTCCGGTTTTGCGGTGGTGGCGGTGTGGATCAGCATCTGCGCGTCACACTTCGTGTTTCGTCGCCGTCACGTGCAGTCCGGGCAGCCACTTTCGGCGTTGCAGTATCGCGCGCCATGGTATCCGCTGGTGCCCGTGCTTGGCTTTATCCTCTGTCTGGTGGCCTGCGTCGGCCTGTGGTTTGACCCCAGCCAGCGTATTGCCCTTTATTGCGGGCTTCCGTTTGTCGCCCTGTGTTATGGTGCGTACTACCTGACCCGAAACCTGACCACGCAGGAGCCTGAACATGTCGCAGAATAATCCGCTTACCGCCCTCCTTGAAAACCAGCCGTTTGTCGTGCTGGATGGGGCGATGGCAACGGAGCTGGAAGCGCGCGGTTGTAACCTTGCCGACAGTCTCTGGTCGGCCAAAGTGCTGATGGAAAATCCGGAGCTGATCCGCGACGTACACCTCGACTACTACCGCGCGGGTGCACAGGTGGCGATCACCGCCAGCTATCAGGCGACACCCGCAGGCTTTGCCGCTCGCGGGCTGGACGAGTCGCAATCCCGGACGCTGATCGGCAAAAGCGTAGAGCTGGCACGCAAAGCGCGCGAAGCGTACCTGGCAGAGAATGCGCAGGCGGGCACGCTGCTGGTGGCGGGATCTGTGGGCCCTTACGGCGCGTATCTGGCCGATGGTTCCGAGTATCGCGGCGATTATGTGCGTAGCGCTGAAGAATTTACCGCCTTCCACAGCCCGCGTGTAGAGGCGCTGTTGGATGCGGGCGCGGACCTCCTGGCCTGTGAAACGCTGCCTTCGTTCACTGAGATTAAGGCGCTGGCGGCGTTGCTGACGGCATATCCGCGCGCCCGGGCATGGTTCTCATTTACCCTGCGTGACAGTGAGCACCTGAGCGACGGAACGCCGCTGCGGGATGTTGTTTCTGCGCTGGAAAGCTACCCGCAGGTTGTCGCGCTGGGGATTAACTGTATCGCGCTGGAAAACACCACGGCGGCGCTGACGCATCTGCACAGCCTGACGTCGCTGCCCCTGGTGGTCTATCCGAACTCCGGCGAGCATTACGATGCGGTGAGTAAAACCTGGCATCACCACGGTGAAACGTGCGTGACGCTGGCGGGGTATTTACCGCAGTGGCTGGAAGCAGGCGCGAAGCTGATTGGCGGCTGCTGTCGGACCACGCCGCAGGATATTGCTGCGCTGACGGTTCAGCGCTGAGGCCTTTGCCGGGCGGCGGTTGCGCCTTAACCGGCCTACAAATTGCACGAACCGTAGGCCGGGTAAGCGCAGCGCCACCCTGCGAAACAACCGCACAAAATTCACTATCCTTTCCCGCTTTTTTTCTAAAAACGAATCGTCATTAGCGATTCTTTTTTATTCCTTTATCAAAAATCCCACGCCGGAAATACTGCCCTTATAACAACAAGGGGAGCAGACGGTATGGCAATTTCATCGCGAATCACGTTACTTGGTGCACTGGCGCTGTGGGCATTTCAGGCGCAGGCGGTGGACGTCACCGTGGCGTATCAGACTTCCGCGGAACCGGCGAAAGTCGCGCAGGCGGATAACACCTTCGCCAAAGCGAGCGGGGCGAACGTCGACTGGCGCAAGTTCGACAGCGGCGCGGCAATTGTGCGGGCGTTAGCCTCGGGCGACGTGCAGATTGGCAACCTGGGTTCCAGCCCGCTGGCCGTTGCCGCCAGCCAGCAGGTGCCGATTGAAGTCTTCCTGCTGG
Organism: Enterobacter cloacae complex sp. IR5412; assembly: GCF_049237385.1. NCBI lineage: Bacteria > Pseudomonadati > Pseudomonadota > Gammaproteobacteria > Enterobacterales > Enterobacteriaceae > Enterobacter > Enterobacter cloacae complex sp. IR5412. Next base: position 78,924 of record NZ_JBMKHQ010000015.1, read on the forward strand.
CATCGCAGCTCGGAAATTCCGAAGCGCTGGTGGTGAAGAAAAGCATCACGAAACCCGAAGATTTGATTGGCAAACGCATCGCGGTGCCGTTTATCTCCACCACGCATTACAGCCTGCTGGCAGCGCTGAAACACTGGGGCATTAAGCCGGGCCAGGTGCAGATCATCAACCTGCAACCTCCAGCGATTATTGCCGCCTGGCAGCGTGGCGACATTGACGGAGCATACGTCTGGGCGCCCGCCGTCAACGAGCTGGAAAAAGACGGCACCGTGCTGACCGACTCCGAAAAAGTGGGGCAATGGGGGGCGCCAACACTTGATGTCTGGGTCGTTCGTAAGGACTTTGCCGAAAAACACCCTGAAGTGGTGAAAGCCTTCGCCAAAAGCGCCATCGACGCCCAGCAGCCTTACATCAGCAACCCGGATGAATGGCTGAAACAGCCCGCCAACCTGGAGAAGCTCTCACGTCTGAGCGGTGTGCCGGAAGCTGACGTGCCGGGGCTGGTGAAAGGCAACACCTATCTGACACCTGCGCAGCAGGTCCAGCAGCTGAACGGGCCGGTGAGCAAAGCGATTGTCGACACTGCGACGTTCCTGAAAGAGCAGGGCAAAGTGCCTGCGGTGGCAGCGGATTACAGCCGGTTCGTGACCGACCGCTTTGTGAAATAAGGGGGCTGCGATGCTGAACATTACAAACCTGTCTGCCGATTACGGCGGCAAACCCGCCCTGAAAGAGATCAACCTGACGCTGGACAGCGGTGAACTGCTGGTCGTACTGGGGCCGTCCGGCTGCGGGAAAACGACGCTGCTGAACCTGATCGCCGGGTTTGTACCGTATCAGCACGGCACGATCCAACTCGAAGGAAAACGGGTAACGGGGCCGGGCGCAGAGCGCGGCGTGGTCTTCCAGAACGAAGGGCTACTTCCGTGGCGAAACGTGCAGGAAAACGTTGCGTTTGGTCTGCAACTGGCCGGCGTAGCGCGTGAACAGCGTCTGAATACGGCGCGCGACATGTTGAAAAAGGTCGGGCTGGAGGGGGCTGAAAAACGCTTTATCTGGCAGCTTTCAGGCGGGCAGCGTCAGCGCGTCGGGATTGCCCGTGCGCTGGCGGCTAACCCTCAGCTGCTGTTGCTGGACGAACCTTTCGGGGCGCTGGATGCCTTTACCCGTGAGCAGATGCAAACCCTGCTGCTGCGCCTGTGGCACGAAACCGGCAAGCAGGTGCTGTTAATCACCCACGATATCGAAGAGGCCGTGTTTATGGCGACGGAGCTGGTGCTGCTCTCACCGGGACCGGGACGCGTGCTGGAGCGTCTGCCGCTTGAGTTTGCCCGGCGCTATGTGGCGGGAGAGCCAGTACGCAGCATCAAATCAGACCCGCTATTTATCGAAAAACGGGAATACATCCTGAGCCGTGTGTTTGAACAGCGGGAGGCGTTCTCATGAGCATTGTCTTCAGTGAAAAAACGCGGCGGACGCGCCGTGCCTTACGCTGGCCGTTCTCTCGCCAGCTCACCTTAAGCGTCAGCACGCTGGTGGTGTTGCTGGCGGTATGGTGGGCGGTTGCCGCGCAGCAGTGGATCAGCCCGCTGTTTCTGCCCCCGCCAGGCCAGGTTCTGGAAAAACTGATCGCCATCGCCGGACCGCAGGGCTTTATGGATGCCACCCTCTGGCAGCATTTAGGCGCCAGTCTGACGCGTATTCTGGTGGCGCTGCTGGCGGCGGTCATTATTGGCGTTCCGGTGGGGATTGCGATGGGACTGAGCCCGACGGTGCGCGGCATTCTCGACCCGCTGATAGAGCTTTACCGTCCCGTACCGCCGCTGGCTTATCTGCCCCTGATGGTGATCTGGTTTGGCATCGGCGAGACGTCAAAGATCTTACTGATATATCTGGCTATTTTTGCGCCGGTAGCAATGTCGGCCCTGGCTGGCGTAAAGAGTGCGCAGCAGGTACGCATACGTGCGGCGCAGTCGCTCGGCGCCAGCCGCGCGCAGGTACTGCTGTTCGTCATTTTACCAGGTGCGCTGCCGGAGATATTGACCGGGTTGCGCATCGGCCTTGGGGTGGGCTGGTCAACGCTGGTGGCGGCAGAGCTGATTGCCGCCACGCGCGGCCTTGGGTTTATGGTGCAGTCGGCGGGAGAGTTCCTGGCGACTGACGTGGTACTGGCAGGGATCGGGGTCATCGCCGCGATCGCCTTTGGATTAGAACTGGGACTGCGCACGCTACAGCGTCGCCTGACGCCCTGGCATGGAGAAATACAATGAGTGAACGTCTGACGATTATCCCGCTGGGGCCGTACATTGGCGCGCAGGTGTCGGGCCTGGACGTAACCCGTCCGCTGAGCGATAACCAGTTTGAGCAGCTGTACCACGCGGTGCTGCGCCATCAGGTGGTGTTCCTGCGCGATCAGGCCATCACCCCGCAACAGCAGCGCGCGCTGGCCCTGCGTTTTGGCGACCTGCATATCCACCCGGTCTACCCGCATGCGGAAGGGGTGGAGGAAATTATCGTGCTGGACACTCATAACGATAACCCGCCCGATAATGACAACTGGCATACGGATGTTACCTTTATCGACACACCGCCAGCCGGGGCGATTCTGGCAGCAAAACTACTGCCAGAGACCGGCGGCGATACGCTGTGGGCGAGCGGCATTGCGGCGTTTGAGGCGCTCTCCGCGCCGTTCCAGACCTTGCTAAGTGGCCTGCGGGCGGAGCATGATTTTAAAAAATCGTTCCAGGAGTATAAGTACCGTAAAACGGAAGAGGAGCACCAGCGCTGGCTGGATGCGGTCGCAAAACATCCGCCGCTGTTGCACCCGGTGGTGCGTACCCATCCGGTGACCGGCAAGCAGGCGCTGTTTGTGAACGAAGGGTTTACCTCGCGCATTGTGGACGTAACGGAAAAAGAGAGCGAGGCGCTGCTCAGCTTCCTGTTTGCGCATATCACGAAACCGGAGTTTCAGGTGCGCTGGCGCTGGCAGGAGAACGATCTGGCGATCTGGGATAACCGCGTCACGCAGCATTACGCCAATGCGGATTACCTGCCGCAGCGAAGGATTATGCAGCGGGCGACGATTTTGGGGGATAAGCCGTTCTACCGTGCGGTTTGAGCCCCCTCACCCTAACCCTCTCCCCAAAGGGGCGAGGGGACTGACCGGTGGGGTTTTCACCCTCTCCCTTTTAGGGAGAGGGCAGGGGTGAGGGTATTAAGTGCGCCTCTATATACCGCTGATAGCGGTTCGCCTTCAGATAACACAGATCCACCAGCACCAGCCCGTCGATACAGTTATTGAACGCCGGATCGCTGCCGAAATCGATAAACTGCACGCCGCCTGGCTCGCATAGCTCGGAATATTGTTTATAAAGCGGCGGAATACCGCAGCCCAGATTGCCGAGCAGGGATTTGAGCTTTGTCAGGTCATCCACGTAATCCACCCCGCTAAATTGCGCCAGCACGTCCGGGAGTGACGCCGGGTAGGGTTGACGCGAGGCGGCTAACGGGTGGCTGGCCGGAAACCAGAGACGATAAAACGCGACCAGCAGATCCCGGGCGGCAGGCGGTAAGCCGCCGGAGATGGACACCGGACCAAACAGGTAACGGTAATGTGGATAGCGCGCCAGATAGGCGCCAATGCCTGACCACAGGTAGTCCAGACCGCGACGTCCCCAGTAGCGCGGCTGTATAAAGCTGCGCCCCAGCTCAATGCCGTGCTCCAGTATGTCCTGCATTTTTTCGTCGTAGTGGAACAGGCTGTAACTGTACAATCCCTCGACGCCGCACTTTTCCACCTGCATGGCCGTTGGCATAAAGCGGTACGCGCCGACAATCTCGAGGTCATCATCATCCCACAGAATAAGGTGCAGATAGTCATCATCGTAGCTGTCGGTATCCCGGCGTTTTCCGCTGCCTTCCTCCACGGCGCGAAAGGCAATCTCGCGCAGTCGCCCCAGCTCGCGCAGCAGAGGCGCCTCTTCCTGCCCGTTGCGCTGCCACAAATAGATGGTTTTACCATCGCTGGTTTTGCCCAGACATTCGGCCTGCGCCAGCTCCCGCTTCAGCGTGGCCCTGTCTTCCGGGCGGGCAATGGCGCACTGGGTTTTAAAGACGCCAGGCAATCCCTTGCCAAGTCGTATCACGTGCTGACGGCACTGCTCGGCCATCTCACGCGATGAAAGGGTAGAGCTAAACCGATCATTCCAGGCAATCTGCTGGCCGATTTTAATCGGCAGCTGGCTGTGACGGCGGCGAAACATCTGTTGCATCAGCAGCAGCAGGGATACCGTCGGCGATACCAGGGTGCTGGCATAAAACAGCAGGCTGTTGTGGGCCTGAATATGTACCGGTAGCAGCGGTACCCGTAGTTTGCTGGCCAGCTTGATAAAGCCCGGATGCCACTTTTTATCGCGGATGCCTTTACGCGTTGGGCGGGAGACTTCGCCCGCCGGGAAGAAGATCAGCACGCCGGCGTTTTGCAGGTGCTGCTCCATCTGCACCAGAGATGCTTTTGCGGTTCTGCCGCCCATATTGTCCACGGGGATAAACAACGAGCTGAGGGGCTCAAGGTGAGACAGCATCCGGTTGGTGACAACCTTGACGTCCCGGCGCACGCGCGAAACGGCGTACAGTAGCGCCAGCCCATCCAGGGTGCCCGTCGGGTGGTTCGCTATCACAATGAGTGGGCCGTGTTCGGGGATTTGTTCGAGGTCTCGGGCGGAAATGGTGCAGAGAATATCAAGGTGTTCCAGAACCTGCTCTACCATATCCAGCCCTTTCAGGTGACGGTGGCTGGCGGCAAACTGCTGAAATTCGTCTTCGTGGAGCAGTCTTTTTAACAGACTTTTTTGCCAGGGTGCGGGCCTCGCCTGAGGCCAAAGGTCATCAAGAACGCTGTCGAGACTAAACATTGATCACTCCTCCTGCCGTCTTGCCCAGACAGTAGAAGGAGGAGATGTCGGTTGTATTGCAGTTTGGTGAAGATTCGCGCAGAAAGTAGGCCGGGTATGGCGAAGCCACCCGGCGCTAAAGCGGATTAACGCAGAATTTTCTTCTCAGCCAGATCCAGCGCGAAGTAGCTGAAGATCAGATCCGCGCCCGCGCGTTTGATCGCCCCCAGGCTTTCGAGGATCACTTTCTCTTCGTCGATGGCACCCGCCTGCGCGGCGAATTTGATCATCGCGTACTCGCCGCTCACCTGGTATGCGCCCAGAGGCAGTTCGGTGCGTTCGCGAATGTCGCGCAGGATATCCAGATACGCGCCGGCCGGTTTCACCATCAGACAGTCTGCGCCCTGTGCTTCATCGAGCAGAGATTCACGAATCGCTTCGCGGCGGTTCAGCGGGTTCATCTGATAGGTTTTACGATCGCCTTTCAGCGCCGTGCCCGCTGCTTCACGGAACGGGCCGTAGAAGGAGGAGGCGAATTTGGTGGAGTAGGACATGATGGCGGTGTCGGTAAAGCCTGCCGCATCCAGCGCATGACGAATAGCCTGAACCTGACCATCCATTGCCGCAGAAGGTGCAATAAAATCCGCACCCGCGGCGGCGGCAACCACCGCCTGTTTGCCCAGATTCAGCAGGGTCGCATCGTTGTCCACGCCGTGATCGCACAGCACACCGCAGTGGCCATGAGAGGTGTATTCGCAGAAGCAGGTATCGGACATGACGATCATCTCCGGCACACTCTCTTTGCAGATGCGCGACATGCGTGCCACGAGGCCGTCTTCTTTCCATGCATCACTGCCGGTTGCGTCAGTGTGGTGGGAGATACCGAACGTCATCACCGAGCGGATGCCCGCATTCGCAATGCGTTCGATCTCGCGGGCCAGATGCTTTTCAGGAATGCGCATCACGCCCGGCATCGCGTCGATGGCTTTGTAGTCATCGATCTCTTCTTCAACAAAAATCGGCAACACCAGATCGTTTAAGGTCAGTGTTGTCTCTTCAAACATGGCGCGCAGTGCGGGTGACTTGCGCAGGCGACGGGGACGAGCAATTAAATCGGTCATGGTATGCCTGATGTTTGTGGAACAAAGAGGCTTAGTGTACCTGAAAGCGGAGAGTGGTGTTTTACTAAAGTTGTCTTTTAGATTTTCGAAATCGATTAATATACGCTACATGTATTTTGTATATATTATAAATCTTATTATGGTGTCCAGAGTGGTATGTGATATTGGTGAGGCTTCTATATTGGTTTGGGATTATAAATATAAATGATTTATTGCTTTTCATTATATGTGTCGAAGCAACTAAAGTAGTTTGCAATCAGTTGAATTTATAATATTTATTCATAATGATTGATATTGCCCTGGGTTTATAAGCTTATTTGTCTGAATACGGACTTAATGGAATCATTCATTGAACCTTTTCGAAGTGAAACTGCATAATTCCTTCCGCAATTAAACGTTGCCAAATGATTTGATGGACAAACTTGCTTACGTCCCTGAGGAGGGATGACCCAATGCAAACATGGAAAAAGAAACTGGTTGTATCACAACTTGCATTAGCCTGCACACTGGCTATCGCTTCTCAGGCCAATGCGAAAGATATATCCGGCACGACATATAATACTTTTGGATATGACAATACTGCGTCCACGCCCTGGTATTATGGTTATGCTGACTGGGATTATTCAGATGCCACACATGATGGTGACATTTATCCAGTCATCAATAAATCAACCGTAAACGGAGTTATTTCGACATACTATCTGGATGATGGTGTCAATGGCCGTGCGAACGCGTTGAGTATTTCTAACAGCACCATTAACGGCATGATCACGTCAGAGTGTATGACCACGACGTGTGCAGAAGGCGTGGATACTGACGGCACTACGCATACCCAGTACGATCGTTTTAGCCTGACTGTTGATAACTCCACCATCAACGATACCTACGAGCATTATGCGTATGATGTCGTTAATGGCGATACCACTGAAACGCATTATCTGGACACCTATGGTCTGGGTAACGCCATCACCCTGGATGTTGAGTCTGATATCGTTATTCAGAACAATTCCCACATCGCGGGCATCACGCTGACGCAGGGTTATCAGGAGCTTGATAACACGCCATACGACGGTGTTGAAGGCGTTGCTAACAGCAGCAATATCTTTACCGATACGCTGGTGGTGAAAGACTCTGTGCTGACCTCTGGCGCATACAGCGATCTGGGCACCAGCGGCTTCTACGGTCAAACGGCGAAGCCGAGCGACTACGGTGAAACCAACGCCACGGCTGCGGATGATGCGGCGCTGATCGTTGCTGCCAGTGCGTCTGATAACGCCATGCAGACCACCGCTACCTTCGATCACTCTACCGTTACGGGTGACATTCTTTTCTCCAGCACCTTTGATAACAACTTCTACGAGAATGGCGATCCGGCAACGGATACCACAGAAGATGGCGTCTATAACCCAACCACCAACGGCTGGGATGGTACCGATAAACTGGATGTCACGCTGACCAACGGCAGTAAGTGGGTGGGTGCAGCGCAGTCCAGCGTTGAAGCTATCGGCACTGCGCAGATGTATGGCCAGGGCTACAGCAACGTAGACTGGCACGCATTGTCCCCGAATAGCATCTGGCCTGATTCTACCTTTGACAGCAACGGTCACGTTGCCGGTGAAGAGGTGTATCAGAGCGGCCTGTTCAACGTGGCGCTGGATAACGGTTCCGAGTGGGATACCCGCAAGATCTCCAACATCGATGCACTGACGGTGAACAACCAGTCTCAGGTCAATGTTGAAAACTCCGGCCTGCTGGCAGATTCCATCACCCTGACCAATGCTTCAACCTTGAATATTGGCGACAGCGGTGCCGTGGCAACCGACAGTCTGTATCTGGATAGCTACAGCCGTGCGGCACTGACTGAAGAGACGGCAGAACTGTATGCCAACAACATTACTGTAGACAACGGTGCAGAGCTGGCGCTGGGTCTGGGTCAGGTTGATACGCACAATATGGTGCTGACCGATGGCGGTGTGCTCAACGTTGCCAGCCGCGATTATGTGCTGAACAGCGACCTGAACAACGCACGCTATATCACCAACGATAGCCATAAAGCGGACTACGACTATGGTGTTGTCGCGCTGAACTCTGACGGCCATCTGGCGGTGAACGGTGACGTTGCCGGTAACTATAAAGTGCGCATCGACGATGCGACCGGTGCAGGCTCCGTAGCTGACTACAAAAACAAAGAGATCATTCGCGTCTATGACAATAACGCGGATACCGCTGCCAGCTTTACTGCGGCAAACAAAGCTGATTTAGGTGCATACACCTATCAAGCGCAGCAGAAGGGTGACACCGTTGTTCTCCAGCAGGAAGAGCTGACTGACTACGCCAACATGGCGCTGAGCATTCCTTCTGCTAATACCAACATCTGGAATCTGCAACAGGATACCGTGGGTACCCGTCTGACCAACAGCCGTCATGGCCTGGCAGATAACGGCGGCGCATGGGTGAGCTATTTTGGCGGCAACTTTGACGCGGATAATGGCACCGTTAGCTACGATCAGGACGTAAGCGGCATTATGGTGGGTCTGGATACTCAGATCGACGGTAATAACGCGAAGTGGATTGTCGGTGGTGCGGCTGGTTTCGCGAAGGGTGATATCAGCGATCGTACTGGTCAGGTCGATCAGGACAGCCAGACTGCGATGATCTACGCGTCGGCGAAGTTCATGAACGACATCTTCCTCGACAGCTCCATGAGCTACACCCGCTTCAACAACGACCTCTCTGCTACCATGAGCAACGGTCAGTATGTTGACGGTAATACCACGACTGACGCCGTTGGTTTCGGGATGAAACTGGGCTATGACTGGAAACCAAACCTGTCTGGCTACGTCACGCCTTACGCGGCGATCTCTGGCCTGTTCCAGTCCGGTGATGACTATCAGTTAAGCAACGACATGCGTATCGATGGCCAGTCTTACGACAGTATGCGTTATGAGCTCGGCGTGGATGCAGGTTATACCTTCAACTACGGTGGCGAGCAGGCATTAACCCCTTACTTCAAGCTGGCTTACGTGTATGACGATGCCGACAACAATGCTGATATCAACAATGACAGCATTGACAACGGCGTGGAAGGCTCTGCGGTTCGCGTGGGACTGGGCACTCAGTTCAGCTTCACGAAAAACTTCAGTGCTTACACTGATGCGACTTATCTGGGCGGCGGCGACGTTGACCAGAACTGGGGAGCAAACCTGGGTGTGAAATATACCTGGTAAGAAAAAACGCGGGGGATTTTGCCCCCGCTTTTTTATGTGCTTTAAAAATAATAAAGAACCGACATATACAGATGACTTGAGGTATGCATGAACGTTAATGCGAAACCACTTTCTGAATTAAGCCGGCTCATAAAGTGTCTGGAAGTCGCCGGTACCCCATTTAAAACGGAACCACAACAATTTATAACTACCGGCAATAATGATGATGAACCATTGACATTTGTAATACAATCCGGCCTGACAGTCGTTCACCGTAAATCAGATGAATTACTCGTGGGTATTGCACGGGCACCCTATATTCATGGATTAAGTGCATGGATTAATGACAGCTATCTTGAATATTCCCTGATGGCACAAACACCTTGTACCGGATTTTATTTGCCAGCCTCTACTGCATGCGAAATTATTCAAGAAGCACAACTCTGGCAAGAAGCGTTCTGCTGGCTTTCATGGCTAAATCATTTACTGGGAAAACGTGATATCCAGCTGGTCGGAAATAATTCGTATAGCCAAATTCGGGCGATGCTAATCAATATGGCCGAGTGGGATGACACGCTACGCTCAAAAATTGGTGTGATGAATCATATTCAGCGTAGCACGCGTATATCACGTTCGGTGGTTGCGGAGGTTCTGGCGGCGCTACGTCAGGGGAACTACATCAATATGAGCCGGGGCAAACTGATCAGTATCAACCGTTTGCCCACGGACTATTAAGCTCAGTTAGCGGCCGTAAGTACCTGCGCTTTATTGGCGCTCAGCTCGGCTACAAGGTTATTTACGCCATCACTCATATTCACGAAGCGGGTGTTCGGTGACCGGGTGACCACCACAAAAGCGCCCACGTTTGATTGCGGAATCATCGCCATGTAGGTGATGAATCCGCCACCCCCACCGGTTTTTTGAATAATACCCGGGCGACCATCTTTTGGCGCCATATATACCCAGCCCATGCCGAGGGCATCGGCTTTACCGGGAACATCCATACCAATGACGCGACGTAACTGAGCACGCTGGTAGATGAGCGTCTGCATTCGGTCGGCCTGATTACTGCGCGCGTAAAAATCCGATGAGAGGAACTGTTGCATCCAGCGCATCATGTCGCCAGGCGTAGAGTAAACCCCACCGCTGCCAATGGCTGCCAGCGTGTTATTACACGGGCTGGCCCCTTTTTCCGCCACCATCAGACGCTTGCACTGGTCCGGGGAGGGGGTGTAAGTAGTATCTTTCATCCCGAGCGGACGCGTGATTTGCTCTTCAAACAGCTGAGGGTAAGGCTTACCTGATGCCGTTGCTAACGCGTCGGCCAGCAGATCAAACGCCAGGTTAGAATAGCCAGCCTGAGAACCCGGAGCCGATTTCAGCGTTGCGGTGCTCAGGTAATTCCAGCGTTGTTCGCGAGTTGGCCAGACAAAGACAGGGCGATGCGCAGCGCCACCGGGCTGTTCTCGCGGCAGGGCGCTGGTATGGGTCGCCAGGTTCACCAGCCTGATCGGCGTTCCCTGATATGTCGGAACGCGAGCGCCGGGTGGCGCATATTTGCTGAGCGGATCGTCGAGTTTTACCACGCCCTGATCGAGCGATTTCACCAGCATTTCGCTGGTCATCAGCTTAGTTATCGACGCGACACGGATAACGGAATCCAGCTGCGGGCGAACGTTATTTCCCGGTCGTGTTTCACCGAAGCTGCGAAACACCCGCTGGTTACCGTCGATCACGACCAGCGCCATTCCCGTCGCACCACTGCCGTAATAAATAAGGTTCGCATAGCGATCGGCAATGTCAGAGGCCAGAACCGGTGCCGTCAGAGGCTGTGCTGCCTGGGCGGTGGACAGGCTCACCGCACACAGCGCGGCGAAAGAGAGCAGACAACGTTTCAACGAAAAGCATCCATCCAGTGAATAAGGAGAGTTACGGGTAGTTATACTACTAATCGGCGTCGGGCAATCGTCCGATTTGCATAACGATAGCGAGAAAAACGTAACCGTGGGTAAATTTGCACAATTTACTTACGGCCAGACTCCCATTTTGTGACATCGGGCTTATGATAGTCACCAGTTACATTCATTATTGCGGAGAACGGTATGTCTGAAAAGCGTGTGGTTTTGGTGGTTGATATGCAGAATGGGGTGTTTAAGACGCCGCGCCATCAGAGTGAGAAATGTGTCTCACTGATCAATCAGCTTACCCAGGCTGCTGAGGCCGTTATTTTCATACAGCATACTGAAGCTGGCGGGCTAGAGGAGGGGAGCGAAGGGTTTGCATTGCTGCCCGATCTCAACCAGCCGGCAGGGGCGTTTTACGTCACGAAGACCGCTTGCGATGCCTTCTATAACACTTCGCTCGAGGCACTGTTGCGCGAACAGGGGATCGATGAATTTGTTATCTGCGGCTGCGCGACGGATTATTGTGTCGATGCCACCTTTAAAAACGGTGTCAGCCGGGGCTACCACATCACGGTTGCGGAGGATGCCCACACCACGGCCAATCGTCCAGCGGCCGATGCCCAGGTTCTGATCGCGCACTATAACGATGTCTGGCGTAACTTCATCGCTCCTGCCAACCCGCCTTCGGTGAAACGCACCGAAACAATTCTTGAAAACTGGAAAGCGAACTAATAATTCACCCGCAGGTCTGACTTTTTTGCCTGAGCCGAGAGGCTGGCCCAGGCAAGGTTTCGTGTGGCGATATGTTAAACACAGCAACAGCCATAACAACAAGAAGGAAGCACAATGTTTAAGTCTTTTTTCCCAAAGCCGGGGCCCTTTTTCCTGTCGGCATTTATTTGGGCACTGCTGGCTGTCATTTTCTGGCAGGCCGGTGGCGGCGCGTGGCTGACCCGTCTTACGGGGGCAACGGGCGACATTCCCATTAGCGCTGCGCGCTTCTGGTCCATGAGCTATCTGCTTTTCTACGCCTATTACATGCTCTGCGTGGGGCTTTTTGGCATGTTCTGGTTTATCTATTCGCCTCACCGCTGGCAATACTGGTCGATTCTCGGCACGTCGTTAATCATCTTTGTCACCTGGTTCCTGGTGGAAGTGGGCGTGGCGGTCAACGCCTGGTATGCGCCGTTTTACGATCTGATCCAGACGGCGCTGAGTTCGCCGCATAAAGTGACCATTAACCAGTTCTACCATGAGGTGGGGATCTTCCTCGGCATCGCCCTCATCGCCGTGGTGATCGGCGTGATGAATAACTTTTTCGTCAGTCACTATGTGTTCCGCTGGCGTACCGCGATGAACGAACACTATATGGCGCACTGGCAGCACCTGCGTCATATCGAAGGTGCCGCACAGCGTGTGCAGGAAGACACCATGCGTTTTGCCTCTACACTCGAAGATATGGGCGTGAGCTTTATTAATGCCATCATGACGCTGATCGCCTTCCTGCCGGTGCTGGTGACGCTCTCATCCCACGTTCCGGAACTGCCGATTGTCGGCCATCTGCCGTACGGCCTGGTCATTGCCGCGATTGTCTGGTCGCTGATGGGAACGGGACTGCTGGCAGTGGTGGGGATCAAGCTGCCGGGGCTGGAATTTAAAAACCAGCGCGTGGAAGCGGCCTACCGTAAAGAGCTGGTGTATGGTGAAGACGATCCCAACCGTGCGTCACCGCCTACCGTGCGTGAGCTGTTTGGCGCCGTACGTCGTAATTACTTCCGCCTCTATTTCCATTACATGTATTTCAATATCGCGCGCATCCTTTATCTTCAGGTTGATAACGTTTTCGGGTTGTTCCTGCTGTTCCCGTCCATCGTTGCGGGTACGATTACGCTCGGTCTGATGACCCAGATCACCAACGTTTTTGGTCAGGTTCGCGGTTCGTTCCAGTACCTGATTAGCTCCTGGACTACGCTGGTGGAGCTGATGTCCATCTACAAACGTTTACGCAGTTTCGAGCGTGAGCTGGACGATAAGGATTTGCAGGAAGTCACCCATACATTAGGTTAAAAAGGAATTGCTATGCCATTTGCCGTACCACGTGCATTACCGCTGACGTTACTCGCCGCCGTCGTGCTGGCGGGCTGTGCCGAGAAAGGGGCCGCCCCGCTCAAAGAAGGGGAGAAGCCCGTTGATGTGGCGAGCGTGGTGCGGCAAAAAATGCCCGTCAGCGTGAAGGATCGCAGTGAGTGGGCTGATGCGCTGGCAACGACCTTCAAAAGTCAGAAGATCGCGCCTACCGAGGAGAACATCTGCTCGGTGCTGGCGGTGGCGCAGCAGGAATCGATGTATCAGTCAGATCCTGTTGTGCCTGGCCTGAACAAAATCGCCTGGAAGGAGATCGACCGCCGGGCCGAATCGATGCATATCCCGGTTTTCCTGGTACATACCGCCCTTAAAATCACCTCGCCAAACGGGAAAAGCTACAGCGAACGGCTGGATACGGTGAAAACCGAGAGGCAGCTCAGCGCCATTTTCGATGATTTCATCAATATGGTTCCGATGGGGCAGAAGCTGTTTGGCTCGCTGAATCCGGTACATACCGGCGGTCCGATGCAGGTAAGCATCGCATTTGCGGAAAAGCATACCGACGGCTATCCGTGGGATATCGACGGTACGGTGCGTCAGGAAGTCTTCTCCCTGCGCGGTGGGCTATGGTTTGGGACGTATCACCTGCTGAATTATCCGGCCAGCTACGATAAACCGCTGTATCGTTTTGCCGACTTTAACGCGGGCTGGTATGCCAGCCGAAATGCAGCCTTCCAGAATGCGGTAAGCCGCGCCAGCGGTGTGAAGCTCGCTTTGGATGGCGATCTCATTGCATACGGCAGCAGCGAGGCAGGGTCCACCGAACGGGCAGTGCGAAAACTTTCGACGAAACTGGAGATGAGCAACAGTGACATTCGCCGACAGCTGGAGAAGGGTGACAGCCTGGCGTTTGAGAAAACGGATCTGTATAAGCAGGTTTTCGCGCTTGCAGAGAAGAAAAGTGGAAAGGCGCTACCCAGAGCCATTCTGCCAGGCATTCAGCTTGAAAGCCCGAAGATCACGCGTAACCTGACGACCGCATGGTTCGCAAAACGCGTGGACGATCGTCGGGCTCGCTGTATGGGACTGTAATCAGTGGCGGTTGCGCCAGCGCAGCACGAGCGCAATCACGCCCAGAACCATGCTGCCCGCGAGGAAGGGAATGAGCCCGAATACGGTGCTCACGCCTAAACCGATTTCAACGCGCGGGCGGCCGGTATCCTGCACCTGCATCAGATGCTCATACACGCCAGGGGCATGCACCAGCATATTCAGCAGTTGGGTTCCTGCCCAGAAACAAAACAGAACAAACAGGGCATAGGCAATATTCCCCGTCGTGGAGGTTTTTGGTTGTTTTCCGCCAAAAATCGGTTTCGACAATGTAAAGTCTGCCATAAGACCTCCCGAAAATATCACTCTGTTTTAATACGCGTCGTACAGGGTGAGTGTGACAGGTCATAGCATTTGTCAATATCAGAATCGTGGGAAATTCGGCTCAGGATTTCTCCTGGATTGTCGATTTCTGCATCACGTCACAAATTGATAACATAAGTGAAACTACGCTGCTTTTCAGAATTTACGTATCCGCCACAGACGGCTTTATCAAACTGTGAGAGGATAGTTTTTTTTCTGCCGGAGTTGTCATGAAGCTCACTTCCAAACTACGCCGTGACTGGCATTACTACGCCTTTGCGATCGGGCTGATCTTTATACTCAACGGTGTTGTCGGGCTGCTGGGATTTGAAGCGAAGGGCTGGCAAACCTATGCGGTTGGGCTGGTGACCTGGGTAATCAGTTTCTGGCTGGCGGGATTCATTATCCGCCGTCGTCCCGATGAGACGACGGCAGAGAAAGCCGACTAACCGTCAGTTAACAGAGCTTTTCAGGGCGCTGTCAGCGGCGTGACGCTCCAGCGCCAGTTCAATCAGGCGGGTGATCAGTTCCGGATAGCTTATTCCGCTGGCCTGCCACAATTTCGGGTACATGCTGATATTGGTAAAGCCCGGCAGGGTGTTGATTTCGTTAATCACTACCTCGTTATCCGCCGTCAGAAACACATCGACGCGCGCCATCCCACTGCATCCCAGCGCCTGATAGGCTTCAACGGCGATCGCCCGGATCTTGTCGTTAACGTCAGGATCGAGCGCGGCGGGAACCACAACCTGGGCACCTTTGTCGTCAATATATTTGGTGTCGTAGGAGTAGAAGCCGCTATTCAGCACCACTTCACCACAGGTACTCGCCTGCGGGAAGTCGTTACCCAGTACGGCGCACTCAATTTCGCGCCCGTTAATTCCCTGCTCAACCACCACCTTGTGGTCAAACTCAAAGGCCAGACGAACGGCATCGTTAAACTGTGCTTCGCTGGTGACTTTGCTGACGCCGACGGACGAGCCCTGATTCGCCGGTTTCACGAACAGCGGCAGGCCGAGTTGCGCCTGGATCTGCGCGAAGCTGTGTTTATCGCGGTTGGCGCGAGTGAGCGTGACGAACGGTGCAATATTCAGACCGGCGTCGCGCAGCAGACGTTTAGTGACGTCTTTATCCATGCAGGCGGCAGAACCCAGCACATCGGAGCCGACAAACGGCAGGTTCGCCATCCGCAACATGCCTTGCAGGGAGCCGTCTTCGCCCAGCGTGCCGTGAACGATAGGGAACACCACGTCAATCTGTGCCAGCGCCTGCGCGTTACCGGCATCGATAAGCTGTCCCTGTGCCACGCCTGGAACCGTTGCGACGCTGATATCAGAAGGATTAAGGGCGATGTGCGCCGGATCGTCAGCGTGCAACAGATACTGGCTGGCATCGTTAACATGCCACTGGCCCTGTTTATCAATGCCCAGCAGCACCACGTCAAAACGGCTTTTATCAATCGCATCAACGATATTTTTAGCCGATTGCAATGACACCTCGTGCTCTGATGATTTTCCCCCAAAGACAATACCTACGCGCTGCTTTGCCATCTCACTCTCTTCCAGTCTGACGAAAAGCCAATAACATACCACGATGCCCGGCGGGTTTCGCGGCCTTCTGCCATAATGTTATGAGGGATGTTGAAGGGGGGCGCGTGAAAGGAAAAGGTCTGCTTATTCTTATTGTTATTGCCGGGATCGCCACGGTGGGCTACCGCTGGTTGCCGCCGCATTACAACCCTTTCGTGCCGCTTACGCTTGACGATCCGCCTGGAAAAATAACCCAGTTTAAACTCCGGCACTTAACGCCGCAGGCGTGCGAAAACCTGTTAGCGCAGGCGAATCAACGCCAGCTTATCCGTACCCAGGCGGTCGCTGACAGCGCCGGGGAGTGTCCGCTGAGTAACGTGGTGCGCGTGCGCGATTTTGGCCCGGTCAGCCTGAACGGCAGCTTTATTGCCAGTTGCCCGCTGGCGTTAAGCTCGGCGCTGTTTGTCAGCCAGCAGGCCCGGCCGCTCACCAAAACCTGGACCGGAAGCGAGCTTACGCGTATTGAACATCTGGGCAGCTTCGCCTGCCGCAATATCTACAGCCGCCCGGATGCGCGGCGCAGCGAACATGCCACGGCGGATGCGCTGGATATCAGCGCTTTCAGGCTGGCAAACGGACAGCGTGTTACCGTCCTCAAAGGCTGGAAAGCGGAAAAGACGCAGCCCTGGCTACAGGCGCTGCTGTCGGCAAGCTGCGGCTATTACGGTAACGGTCTGGGGCCGGACTACAATGCCGCCCATGCCAACCATTTCCATCTGGGAATGCGCGGCTATGGCTTATGTCGATGAAGCATAATCTTCCGCCGAAAATTGGATAGATTGTGACTTATCTCACAAATATGATGACTGGGAAGATAAAACACCAAAGTCTGCAAGGCCGCATCTCTGGCGCTATGTCATTGCGCGTAACTTGCTAATCTGTCGGCGAATTCGCCTAAAAATGAAGACTATTTCTGTTATGGAATCCTGGAAAGTTAACCTCATTTCAGTCTGGTTCGGCTGCTTCTTCACCGGACTGGCTATCAGCCAGATATTGCCCTTCCTGCCGCTTTACGTGTCGCAGCTGGGGGTCACTTCCCATGAAGCGCTCTCTATGTGGTCCGGCCTGACGTTCAGCGTGACGTTTCTGGTGTCCGCCATTGTGTCACCGATGTGGGGCAGCCTTGCGGATCGCAAGGGGCGCAAGTTGATGCTGCTCCGCGCCTCGCTGGGGATGGCGATAGCCATTTTGCTCCAGGCCTTCGCCACCAACGTCTGGCAGCTGTTTATTCTGCGGGCGATAATGGGGCTGACCTCCGGGTACATTCCGAATGCCATGGCGCTGGTGGCCTCACAGGTACCGCGCGAGCGGAGCGGCTGGGCACTCAGCACGCTTTCCACGGCCCAGATTAGCGGTGTAATTGGCGGCCCCCTGCTCGGCGGCTTCCTGGCTGACCATGTTGGGCTGCGCGCGGTCTTTATCATTACCGCCATCCTGCTAACGGTCAGCTTTCTGGTCACCCTTTTTCTGATTAAAGAGGGCGGTCGGCCTGTCGTCAGCAAATCAGAACGCCTGAGCGGAAAGGCGGTTTTCGCCTCGCTACCTTATCCTGGCCTGATGATTAGCCTTTTTGTGACAACGATGGTGATCCAGCTCTGTAACGGCTCGGTGGGACCGATTCTGGCGCTGTTTATCAAGTCGATGGCACCGGACA
This sequence comes from Enterobacter cloacae complex sp. IR5412, assembly GCF_049237385.1. Taxonomy (NCBI): domain Bacteria; kingdom Pseudomonadati; phylum Pseudomonadota; class Gammaproteobacteria; order Enterobacterales; family Enterobacteriaceae; genus Enterobacter; species Enterobacter cloacae complex sp. IR5412. Next base: position 96,788 of record NZ_JBMKHQ010000015.1, read on the forward strand.
GCAGCAACATTGCTTTTCTGAGCGGGATGATTGCCGCCGTGCCGGGCGTGTCGGCGCTGATGTCCGCTCCGCGTCTGGGGAAACTGGGCGACAGGATCGGTACGGCACGCATTCTGATGGCAACGCTCATCATTGCGGTGATCCTTTTCTTTGCCATGTCGTTCGTCACGACACCGCTTCAGCTCGGGGTGTTGCGCTTCCTGCTTGGCTTCGCGGATGGTGCTATGCTGCCCGCTGTACAGACGCTGCTGGTGAAATATTCCAGTGACCAGGTAACCGGCCGCATTTTTGGCTACAACCAGTCGTTCATGTATTTAGGCAACGTAGCGGGCCCGCTTATTGGCGCCTCGGTCTCGGCGATGGCGGGTTTCCGCTGGGTATTTGCCGCGACGGCGGTGGTGGTGCTTCTTAATATTATTCAACTGGCCTTTGCCTTGCGCCGTCGCCGGCGAATCGCTGAGGCAAAGTCAGCCCGGCAAACACGATAATATATTATTAATTCTTATGATGGCCGCATTTTTATATAACGAAATGCGGCTCCTGTCTTTTAGAAAAACGTTTCGCTTGCGCTCCGAAATATCTTTTTTGGCAGCAATGTCACTTTTGCATAAGATAAAACCAATCCATGCTTTTCATTATTCAGTGAGGGTGTTAATTTCAGGGGAAATCACATAAGGACATAGCACCATGAAAAATCTCATTGCTGAGTTGTTGGTTAAGCTTGCCCAAAAGGAAGAAGAGTCGAAAGAGCTGGTTGCCCAGGTCGAGGCGCTGGAGATCGTTGTGACGGCGCTGCTGCGACAGATGGCAAAACCAGAGCAGGAGGCGTTGATCGACAACGTTGAAGGCGCGCTGGAAAAAGCTCGCCCTGATTCACAGGTGCCTGCAGAGGACGCGGAGCTGCTTCAGCAATACGTAAAGAAGCTTTTAAGGCATCCTCGCAGTTAACCGGCCAGAGGTGAAATGACGTGTCACAGAATTGTCATGCAGGATGCCTGGCGTCGCTCTGTTTTTATTTTTACCCTGTTACCATAGGGAAATTAAAATGAAGCAGAGCACACTTTTCACCGCATTAAACTCGCTCGTAATTACCTCCTCCGTTCCTGCGAAACCGGTTAATAATAATCGCGCTGCGACGGGACTGAAATAACCCTGAATCACGGTGAAAATCATGGCACAGGGTGGTTTTTTTCCCGTAACGAACCAGACTTAACGTGGAACTTCACATAAAGGATGGTGCAATGAAAACAACAATACTGGTTACCCTGCTCTCTGGCCTGTGTCTGATCGCCTCAGCACATGCGGAAGAGAAAACGTTAACGCCCCAGCAGCAGCGCATGACGACCTGTAACCAACAGGCGACCTCGCAAAGTCTGAAAGGGGATGCCCGTAAAACGTATATGAGCGACTGCCTTAAAAATGGTACGACCAAACCGGGTGAAAAAAGCCTGACCCCGCAGCAGCAAAAAATGCGCGAGTGCAATGCCCAGGCGACACAGCAGATGCTGAAAGGCGACGATCGCAGCAAGTTTATGAGCGCGTGCCTGAAAAAACAGGCGTAGTGCTAACGGGTGAGCCACGGCTGTGGCTCACCCAAAATTTCATACTTTCCCCGCTATCCCCCTCTCTATAATTTGGGAAAATGTTTCAGAATATTCCCAAAAATGATGAATGATGAGTTTTACGACAATCACGAGAACATTCGGGAAGCGTGGTATCAGCAGCTTTCTCAGGATGACTCATACCGTTCCGGTCTGCGATTTGCCCGGCGAATACGGCTGGCACGCATCGTTGGTCTGGCGGCGCTGTTTGTTCCGCTTGCCAGCGTTCTGGTGAGTCAGCTTCTTTCTGGCGTCTGGTGGTTGTTATTGGTGGGCTGGGTCTTTGTCTGGCCCCATCTCGCCTGGCAGCTGGCTTTTCGTTCGACCTGCCCCCACAGCGGTGAAATCGTTAATCTGAAAATCGATGCCATCATTGCTGGCGTCTGGATGGGCTTAATAGGGTTCAATGCGCTGCCAACGGCGGCGCTGATCGTGATGATCGGCATGAACATGATGGGATCGGGGGGATGCCGCTTATTTCTGACAGGACTTGCGCTGCTTGCTCTGTCTGCCCTGCTCACCGTGCAATCCACGGGTACTCCTGTGCTATTGACCTCTGAACCGCTGGCGTTGTGGCTGACGCTCCCCGTGCTGGTGGTCTACCCCATGCTGTTTGCCTGGCTCAGCCACCGCACGGCGATCCGGCTGGCAGAGCATAAGCGTCGGCTTGAGCTGATGAGTACCCGCGACGGAATGACCGGCGTGTTCAATCGCCGCCACTGGGAAACGCTGCTGCGGAACGAATTTGAGGCCTGCCGTCGCAGCCATCGACAGGCGACGATACTGCTCATCGATATCGATCACTTCAAGACGATCAACGACACCTGGGGGCATGACGTGGGGGATGAAGCGATTGTTGCCATCACGCGCCAGCTTCAGCTGACCCTGCGCGCAGGCGATTATATTGGCCGCTTCGGGGGAGATGAGTTCGCGGTGATCATGTCCGGCACGCCTGCCGACAATGCGATTGCGGCGATGGCGCGCGTCCATGAAAGGCTGGTCAACATGCCGCTGCACGGAGCACCTATGGCGAGGTTGTGTATCAGCGTTGGGGTTGCCCCCTGGGGGGCGCAGTTCACGCACTATCGTGAATGGCTAAAGGCCGCGGACGTGGCCCTCTATAAAGCCAAAAATGCCGGACGGGGTCGCACCGAAGTGGCCGCCTGACGCCCGGCGTAACGCATCAGGACTTACTCAGCTTCTCTGATTTTTCCATGCATTTTTCCATCGCCTCGATCACGGCGGAGCGGAACCCGCGCTCTTCCAGCACGCGCACGGCTTCAATGGTTGTGCCACCCGGCGAGCACACCATATCTTTCAGTTCGCCCGGATGTTTACCCGTTTCCAGCACCATTTTGGCCGAGCCCATCACCGCCTGCGCTGCAAATTTGTAGGCCTGCGCGCGCGGCATACCGCCAAGTACGGCGGCATCGGCCATGGCTTCGATAAACATAAAGACATACGCCGGGGCAGAACCACTCACGCCGACAACCGGGTGGATCATCGGTTCGGCAATCACTTCCGCTTCGCCGAAGCAGCGGAAAATGTTCAATACATCCGCCACCTCTTCAGAAGTAACCAGCGCGTTCGGGGTAACGGAGGTCATACCGGCATTTACCAGCGACGGGGTGTTTGGCATGGCGCGAACAATCTTACGGTCGTGCCCCAGCGCGCGGGCGAGCTGGTCGAGGGTCACGCCTGCGGCAATCGACACCACCAGGCTCTCTTTGTTCAGGCTGGAGGTGATCTCGCTCAGGACTTTAATCATGATATTCGGCTTAACGGCGCCAAAGACAATGTCCGCCACCTGAGCCACTTCCTGCGCGCTTTCGGCGGCGTTGATACCATACTCATCACGCAGCGCCGCGACTTTATCCGGGGATGGGGTATAGACCCAAATCTGCCCCGGCAGCACCTGGCCGCTGGCTATCAGTCCACCGAGGATAGCTTTACCCATGTTTCCGCAGCCGATAAACCCGATTTTCTTATCCATCACGTCTCTCCGTTATTATGCGTTGTTATCTCTCATTGATAGCTTAACAACGAAATGCAGGCGACAATAGTCGCCAGAATCATAATGGGGAGACACTATGGCGATTTGGGTTGATGCGGACGCGTGTCCGAATGTGATTAAAGAGATTCTATTCCGCGCCGCCGAGCGGGTGCAGATGCCGATGACGCTGGTGGCGAACCAGAATATCCGCGTGCCGCCCTCCAGGTTCATTCGTTCTCTGCGCGTGCCGGCCGGGTTCGACGTGGCAGATAATGAGATAGTACGCCTGTGTGACGCAGGAGATCTGGTGATCACCGCGGATATCCCGCTGGCTGCCGACGTGCTGGCGAAGGGGGCCGCGGCGCTTAACCCGCGCGGCGAGCGCTACTCTCCGGCAACGATCCGGGAGAAGCTCACCATGCGTGATTTTATGGATACCCTGCGTTCCAGCGGCGTGCAAACCGGTGGGCCGGACAGCCTGTCGCAGCGCGATCGCCAGCAGTTTGCCGCCGAGCTGGATAAATGGCTGCTGGAAGTGAAGCGCCGCCCGGCGTAGCCCACCTCCGGGCTGTTTTGTGGTACAGTGTGACTTCCACAGGCTTGTCATTCCGTACCGCTTTGCAGTAAAGTTAGCGCAACATCTTCTGCAATCATTTCTTTACAGCCTTCAGTTATCCGGCAGCAAGGGGAACACCTGGTTATGAACCCACCCATCTTTTTAGTTGGCCCTCGCGGCTGTGGGAAAACCACCGTTGGTCTGGAGCTGGCGCGTCTGTGCCAGAGTCAGTTTGTCGATACTGACCACTGGCTCCAGGAGAATGCCGGTAAGACCATCGCCGATATCGTGGAGAATGAGGGGTGGGAGAGCTTTCGTGCGCGCGAAACGGCCACGCTGGAAGCGGTGACCGCACCGTCGACCGTGATTGCGACCGGTGGAGGCATTATTCTGGCGCCGTATAACCGCCAGTTTATGCGCGAAAAGGGTGTCGTAATCTACCTTTGTGCCCCGGTTTCTACGCTGGTGGGGCGGCTGGAGGCGTTTCCGGAAGAGGGACAGCGCCCGGCGCTGACCGCGAAACCGCTGAGTGAAGAGGTCAGCGACGTCCTCGCCGAACGCGATGCACTGTACCGCGAGGCGGCACACCACGTTGTGGATGCGTCAGCGTCACCCGAGAAAGTTGCGATTCAGATTATTACCGCCCTGCGTTTGGCTTGCGCCAGCTAACAGCCGTCTATACTCATAGCTCAGACATAAAAAAAGGATGAGCTATGCCAACCAGACCTCCCTATCCACGTGAAGCCCGCATCGTTACCGTTGAAAAAGGTAATAGCGATCAGACCGTAACCTGGTACCAGCTGCGTGCCGATCACCCTAAACCTGATTCGCTGATCAGCGAACATGAAACCGAACAGGAAGCGCTGGATGCGAAACGGCGCTATGAGGATCCTGAGAAGTCCTGACAGGAATCCGAATTCGTTACAACCGTGCCTGAATCACACTTTTAACATATCGCTGATGTTAAGCAGCAGTTAATATTTAGTTATTACAGGTGGATTCGGAAAGGCCAGTCGATCTTTACATTACGGTGTAGAGATCCCCTGCTACCCTTGGTGCTGTTTTGTTGAAAAAATGAACAGTGCAGCGTAGTGAGCCTGTACTTGTGTGGCAGTTGTGGTAGTAACGGAAGGCGATCAAAATGAAGGCGACGTTGGCGATCCTCACGATTGGTGTGGTGCCTGTAAGCGAAGTATTACCGCTCTTAACCGAGCATGTCTCTGAACAACAAATTACGCATCTCAGTCTGTTAGGGAAGCTCAGTCGGGAAGAGGTCATGGAAGACTACGCGGTCGGAGAGGGGGAAGATCCCCTGGCAACGTTACTCAGTGACGGTAAACTGGCGCATGTGTCGCGCCAGAAAATCGAGCGCGCGCTACAGGGTGTGATCGAAGTGCTCGACAATCAGGACTATGACGTCATTTTGCTGATGAGCACAGCACCCGTTAAAGGACTCAGCGCGCGTAATGCCATTCTGCTCGAACCGATGCGGATTATCCCCCCGCTGGTGGCGTCAATTGTTGATGGTCATCAGGTGGGCGTGATCGTTCCCGTAGAAGAACTGCTGGATAACCAGACGGTGAAGTGGGCCGCGCTGGAGCACACCCCGTTGTACGCCCTGGCAAACCCGTTCTGGGACAGCGAAGCGAAGCTGATTGCGGCCGGGCAGGAGTTGATCGACAGAGGGGCGGATGTCCTGATGCTGGACTGCCTGGGCTTCCATCAACGGCATCGTGATTTACTGCAAAAGGCGCTGGATGTTCCGGTGCTGCTCTCTAACGTCCTGATGGCGCGCCTGGCGTCAGAATTACTGGTGTAATGATTTTGCGTGACAGGTCATGAGCATGGCCCCTATAGTGGATTTTTCTCTATAAATATAAGGGCCAGTTCATGCTTCAAAGTAACGAATACTTTTCCGGTAAAGTGAAATCCATTGGTTTTACCAGCAGCAGCACTGGCCGCGCCAGTGTCGGCGTCATGGCGGAAGGGGAATACACCTTTGGCACCGCAGAAGCGGAAGAGATGACGGTGGTCAGTGGTGCGCTGAACGTCCTGCTGCCGGGTGAAACGGAGTGGAAAGTCTATAGTGCCGGGCAGGTGTTCAACGTGCCGGGCCACAGCGAGTTCCATTTGCAGGTTGCAGAGCCAACCTCTTATCTGTGCCGCTATCTGAAATAAAAGCATGCCGGGTGGCGCATTCGCTTACCCGGCCTACGTTTTGCCTGTCAACGCTGCGCTTCGCCGCCGAGACCTTCCACCAGGTTCTGGATCAGCGCCGCCAGCTCGCCGGTCATCAGGATAAAGTCTGCGTCAAAGCGCTGAGCATAATCTTCGCGGTCGATATCTTCGTTCTGATCGCGCAGTTCATCGCAGAATTTAAGGCGCTTCACGGAGCCGTCATCACACATCACAAACTGAATGCGCTGCTGCCAGTCGAGTGCCAGTTTAGTCACCACTTTGCCCGCTTCAATGTGCACGGCGATCTCGTCGCTCACCAGATCCTGTTTCTTCGCGCGGATCACGCCGCCATCTTCCAGCAGCGCTTTCAGCTCTGCTTCATCAAGGATCTGGAAGCCCTGCGCGGCAGTCCCGCTGCGCACCCACTCAGTCAGGGTCAGCTCAATCGGCGTCTCCAGTGCCAGCGGTACCACCGGTAATGAGCCAAGGCTCTTACGCAGCAGCGCCAGCGTATCTTCCGCTTTTTTGGCGCTGGCGCAGTCGACCATGATCAGCCCGTTCACGGTGTCGATCCACATCATGGTCTGGCTAAAGCGGCTAAAGGCGCGCGGCAGCAGCGAGTGCAGCACTTCATCCTTCAGTGAATCTTTTTCGGTTTTTTTAAGCTTACGGCCCTGTTCAGCTTCCAGCTTGAAGATCTTCGCTTCGAGCGCCTGCTTCACCACAGGCGTCGGCAGGATCTTCTCTTCTTTGCGGGCGCAAACGATGATTTGCCCCGTGCTGCTGGCGTGGGTCAGCGCATCGCTTTGAGAACCCATTGGCGGAACCCAGCCGGTTTTTGCCATATCCTGGCTACCGCAAGGGGTAAAGGAGTAAGCGGCTAACTGTTTTTCCATCTCTTCTGCACGCAGCGAAACGTCGCGGCTGAGACGGTAAACCATCAAATTTTTGAACCACAGCATGATAATTTCCACGGCCTTGTCGTTAAATCAGCGGGCATGATAACGAATTGTCGCATCGCTTGCATTGCTAATCGGGAAGTGGGCTTCTACTCTGTTGATAATCAAAATAATGAGGAGTGTCTTGTGCGTATTGGGATTGATTTGGGCGGCACCAAAACAGAAGTTATTGCGTTGAGCGAGCAGGGGGAGCAACTGTTTCGCCACCGTCTGCCTACGCCGCGCGATGATTATCACCAGACCATAGAGACGATTGCCCGCCTGGTCGATATGGCAGAGCAGGCAACGGGCGAGATGGGCACGGTCGGGATGGGGATCCCCGGCTCCATTTCGCCGTATACCGGCGTGGTGAAAAATGCCAACTCCACCTGGCTCAACGGTCAGCCGTTTGATAAAGACTTAAGCCAGCGTCTGAACCGGGAAGTGCGTCTGGCAAATGACGCTAACTGCCTGGCGGTCTCTGAGGCCGTAGATGGCGCAGCGGCTGGCGCGCAGACCGTATTTGCGGTCATTATCGGTACCGGCTGCGGGGCGGGCGTGGCCTTCGGTGGGCGCTCGCATATTGGCGGCAACGGCACCGCAGGTGAGTGGGGGCACAACCCGTTACCGTGGATGGACGAAGATGAACTCAAATACCGTGCCGAGGTGCCGTGCTACTGTGGCAAGCAGGGCTGTATTGAGACTTTTATTTCCGGCACGGGGTTTGCCACCGATTATCATCGTCTGAGCGGCCAGCCGCTGAAAGGCAACGAGATTATGCGTCTGGTTGAGGAACAGGATCCGGTGGCTGAACTGGCGCTCAGCCGCTACGAAATGCGGTTGGCTAAATCACTGGCGCATGTGATCAATATCCTCGATCCGGACGTGATTGTGCTGGGCGGCGGCATGAGCAACGTTGACCGGCTGTACGCGACGGTGCCAACGCTGGTGAAACAGTGGGTATTTGGCGGCGAGTGCGAAACGCCGATCCGCAAAGCCGTCCATGGAGATTCCAGCGGCGTGCGCGGCGCGGCGTGGCTCTGGCCGGAATAAACGCAAAACGGCAACTTGCGTTGCCGTTTTTGATGTTTGTACCCTCTCCCACAGAGAGAGGGCCAGGGTGAGGGTACCATCCCCCCATTTACTGCACCGCAAACTCCCTGTCCAGCCTGCTATACCCTAGCCCGTTTATCTTCTTCACTTTGATCTGCACCGGAATACGTTCTTTCATTGCCTCTACGTGGCTGATCACGCCAATGGTTTTCCCGGTGGCGTTCAGCGCGTCGAGCGCATCCAGCGCGGTGTCCAGCGTTTCGCTGTCGAGCGTGCCGAACCCTTCATCCAGGAAAAGCGAGTCAATGCGCGTTTTGTGACTGACCAGATCGGAAAGCGCTAAAGCCAGCGCCAGACTGACGAGGAAACTTTCCCCGCCGGACAGGGTACGGGTATCGCGTACCGCATCGGCCTGCCAGGTATCAACCACCTCCAGCTCCAGCGCGTCGCTGGCTTTACGCTGAAGCAGATAGCGGCCATGCAGACGGTTGAGCTGCTGGTTGGCAAGCCACACCAGATTATCCAGCGTCAGCCCCTGGGCGAATTTACGGAATTTATCGCCGGTGCTGGAGCCTATCAGCGCATTGAGATAGCCCCAGTCGTCAGCCTGACGCGCCGCCTCCTCAATCTGCTGCATAAGCGCCTGCTGGTGCAGACGGTTATCACCGTCCTGCTTGAGCTGCTGGCGGATCTCCCCCTGATGCGTGGTGTTTTCACGAAGCAGTTGCGCCAGCTGGTGTAACTGCGCCTGAAGGGTTGCGGCGTCGGTTTCCAGCCCCTCGGGGCGCTGTGCCTGATGCGCCTGAAGCTGCTGGTTTGCCTGTACGGAGAGCGCCGTGGCCTGCTGGAGCTGGTTCTCCAGCGTCTGCTTTTGTTGTTCAAGCTGGCGGATCGACGCTTCATCCAGCAGGGCGGAGAGAAAAGCCTCCTGACTGGCAAAGCAGCTTGCGGTCAGCGCGGCGCTGAACTGAGCCTGCGACTGCTGAAGCCGTTCACGCTCAAGCGTCTCCTGCTGTTGTAGGGTGGTGAACTGGCTTTGTAGCGACACGCATTCGTCATGGATGCCGCGCCAGTTCTCAGGGATAACCGCGTCGGCTTCTGCGTCATCAGAATCCGGCAGCGTCTCCAGGATGGGCATCAGGGCGTTAATACGTTCCTGAATCGTACCGTGCTGGGCCTGTTTTTCCTGCCAGCGGGTATATTCAGCTTCGCGTGCGCTCAGCCAGGCGCTTTCGGCCCCTTCATCGGGCACGCTAAGCGACAGCGACTCTAGCGAGGCCGCCAGCGCCTGACGCGTCGCCGTCAGCTGCTGCTGGTACTGGCGCGCCTGATCTTCCTGTTCATTGAGCTGGTTTTGCAGCGTCAGACGCTGGCTAAGCTGATACAGCTGGCGTTCATACTGCTCCTGTTCGCTCATCCAGGGTGCAATATCATCCTGAATATTCAGCGCTATGTTCAGGGAGGTGCAGACCTCCAGCCACTCTTTAGTGAGTGCTTGCTCTTCCTGAGAGAGGGCCTGTACTTCCTCTGTCTCGCGCTGGATCTGTTGGGTGAGCGCATTCACCTGCCCGAGCACCAGCAATCCTTCCTCTTTTAGCGCGGCAACCTCTTTCTCCAGCGCGTCGCGGCGGCGCTGATTGTCGGTCAGTTCAAGCGCCTGATACTGCACAACTGCCGGATGTTCGCTTGAACCGCAGAGCGGGCAAGGTTTACCCGCTTCGAGCTGTGCACGATAGTTCTCAAGATCCTTGATTGTTGCCTCACGCTCACAGAGCGCTTTCAGGTCGGCATAGTGCTGATTTTTCTCTTTGAACTGCTGACGCCGCAGGATCAGCGTTTCATTGAGCTTAGCCTGCTCAGCCTGCGCTTTCTGCACGCTTTCCGCATTATGGCGCAGCCGTTTTTGCAGCGGCTGATAGCGAGCGTGAAGCGCAGTCAGACGCTGGCGGAGCGCCCGCGATTGTGCCTGTTGCTCCATTGCCGTCGCGAGATCCTCAGCCGTCAGCGTCAGCGTACTCTCCGGCATCTCAGCCAGTTTCTGACGAAGCTCAGCCATACGCGCTGACTGGGCCACAAGCTGATTTTTATCGCGACTCAGTTGTGTAAAATGCGCCCGCCAGCCGGCAATTTCCTGCCCCCACTGACGGAAACGATCGTGTTCGGTTAGCCACTGCGTCAGTACCGTGTGCTCTTTCTGCAACTGTTCACGGTTGCGCAGCGCACCGTTGCGAATACGCGAGCGCTGCGCCGCTCTGTCGAGTAAGCGAGTATTTACTTCAACAATTCGCGCTGTTGTCTGCGCCAGGCGGGTGTTCTGCTCCTGCTGATACTCCCACAGCGGACGTAGCTGGGCGGCGGGCTGTGCCAGCTGGAGCTTCGCCAGTTGGGGGGCGGCGTCCGTCAGAGCCTGTTGCGCCTGCTGCTGCGAAGCGGCTGCGCGTTGCTGCTCACGTATCAGCTCGTCGTTACGCGTAAGCCACTGAAAATCTTTCTGTTGGCTCTGCTGCTGTGCCAGCAGGATTTTTTCTTCGTCAGTAAGTGCCTGCAAACTTTGCTGCAAGTGCTGCTGCTGTTCCTCGCTCAGCAGCACAACGCCTGCGGCCTGCGCTTCGCACATCTCCAGCGCGTTGCGTGCCGCTTTGTGTTTTTCAAAAACCATGGCGGAAATGTGGCCGTAAATTTCCGTGCCGGTCAGTTCCTCCAGCAGCTCTGCCCGATCGCTCGGTTTAGCGTTCAGGAAGGCGGCAAACTGCCCCTGAGAGAGCAACATCGAGCGGGTAAAGCGACCATAGTCCAGCCCGGTGAGTGCGGCGGTTTGTTCCAGCTTATCCGTGACTTTATCGGCCAGAATTTTCCCGTCTTCGCAGCGGGCCAGCTCAACGCGCGGTGCCTGTAAGTTCCCGTCTGGCTGGTTGCGGGCGCGGTTCTGGCTCCAGAAAGCGCGATAAGCAACGCCTTTGACCTCAAATTCCACTTCAGCCAGGCATTCGGCGGTATCGCGCGTCATCAGGTCGTTTTGTGCCTGAGAGACCTTATTAAGACGCGGTGTTTCGTGGTAAAGCGCCAGGCAGATGGCATCCAGCAGCGTGGTTTTACCCGCGCCGGTTGCGCCGGTGATGGCAAATAGCCCATTGCTGGCGAAAGGCTCCGCGGTGAAATCGATTTTCCACTCACCCTTTAGCGAATTCAGATTTTTCAGACGCAGGCTCAGAATTTTCATGCGTTTTCGTCCTCGTCATTGAGGGAATGCAGGGTATGGGCAAACAGCTCGTTAAGCCTGGTGCGCCTGGCCTCGTCCACTTCTTCATGCGCAAGCCGCCGCGCGAACACCTCTTCAACCCGAAGTTCGCTAAGCGTTTCACGCTGGGCGTTCAGCAGAATTTTCTCGCGCTGCTCGCGGCTGCGACGTACCAGCAGCACCTCCACAGGAAGGTCTTCCGTCAGCGTCTGAATTTTACGCTGCATATCGTACAGGTAGTCATCGGTGGCGATTTCGATATCGAGCCAGACGGGGGGATTAAGCACTGCGCCGCGCCACTGCTCAAGCTGAGCGGTAATGGCGGCCAGATCGCCTTTCAGCACTGCCAGCGGCTGGGTGACCGGCACCTCAAGCGTCTCAACGGCGCTAAGTTTGCCTTCGGTGAAGCTCACCAGATGCACGGATTTGGCTTTGCCCGTTTCGTCAAAACTGAGGGAAATGGGCGAGCCGCAGTAGCGAATATGCTCGCATCCCCCGACGATCTGGGCCCGGTGAATATGCCCGAGGGCAATATAGTCGGCGGGAGGAAAGTTTTGCGCTGGAAACGCGTCCAGCGTACCGATATAAATCTCGCGCACCGCGTCACTCTTACTGGCCCCGACTGTGGTGAGGTGCCCGGTGGCAACGATAGGAATGGCCTGTTCGCCGCGCAGGGCGCAGGCTTCCGTATGCTGCTGGTGATAATAGCGGGTGATGGCCTGCAACAGATGCTGCTGTTTTTCGCTCCCGGACAGGCCTGCCTGGCTTTGCACGATATCGCGCGGGCGTAAAAACGGAATTGGGCATAGCACCGCGCCCGGTGTGCCGTCACGTTTTTTCAGGATCTGCGGCGCGTGTCCGGCGCTGGCCACCACGGTGGTATTGAGGAACGCCAGAATATCGCGGGATTCATTCAGCGTCGCCACCGAGTCATGGTTTCCGGCGACAATCACCAGGTGACAACCGGTTTGCTGGAGGTTGACCACAAAACGGTTGTACAGCTCACGCGCATAGCTCGGCGGCGATCCGGTATCAAAAATGTCGCCCGCCACAATAATTGCGTCCACCTCGTGAGCCTGAGCCGTCTCCAGCAGCCAGTTCAGGAACGCTTCATGTTCCGCGGCGCGGCTTTTGCTGTAAAAATTTTGACCCAGGTGCCAGTCTGAGGTGTGAAGTATGCGCATAAGAGATCCGTGGCAATAATAAGAAAGCAGGATTATAAACGTTCGGGGAACGGAAAATAACCGCTGTAATAAAACAACAGTTTGCTATTTATCGTGGTAATGTTTTTCATAAATCTGTCATAAATCTGACGCATAATGACGCCGCATTACAGACTTGTAACTTAAATACGATAAGACAGGGCAAAGTATGGCGAGACGTATTCTGGTCGTAGAAGATGAAGCTCCGATCCGTGAAATGGTGTGCTTCGTGCTTGAACAAAATGGCTTCCAGCCGGTTGAAGCGGAAGATTATGACAGCGCGGTGAACCAGCTGAATGAACCCTGGCCCGATCTGATCCTGCTGGACTGGATGCTGCCTGGCGGTTCCGGATTGCAGTTTATCAAGCATATCAAACGCGAGGCGATGACCCGCGATATCCCGGTGGTGATGCTGACGGCGCGCGGTGAGGAAGAGGATCGCGTGCGCGGTCTGGAAACCGGCGCGGACGATTACATCACCAAACCGTTCTCCCCGAAAGAGCTGGTGGCGCGTATCAAAGCCGTGATGCGCCGTATTTCACCGATGGCGGTGGAAGAGGTGATTGAGATGCAGGGCCTGAGCCTGGATCCTACCTCACACCGGGTCATGACCGGTGAAAATCCCCTCGATATGGGCCCCACCGAATTTAAACTCCTGCACTTCTTTATGACACACCCGGAGCGCGTTTACAGCCGCGAACAGTTGCTGAATAACGTCTGGGGAACTAACGTCTATGTCGAAGACCGAACGGTTGACGTCCATATTCGCCGCCTGCGTAAAGCACTGGAACTGAGCGGCCACGATCGCATGGTACAGACGGTCCGCGGCACGGGTTATCGCTTCTCGACCCGTTTCTGAACAATGACAGGAGTGTGACGCGTGCTGGAACGTCTGTCATGGAAAAGGCTCGTCTTTGAACTGATCTTATGCTGTATTCCGGCCCTCATTCTGGGGGCTATTTTTGGCTATCTGCCGTGGTTTTTACTGGTGGCCGTGACGGGGTTGCTCGTCTGGCATTTCTGGAATTTACTGCGTCTTTCCTGGTGGCTGTGGGTCGACAGAAGTATGACACCCCCGCCGGGAAGCGGGAGCTGGGAACCGCTACTCTACGGCCTGCACCAGATGCAGATGCGTAATAAAAAGCGCCGTCGTGAGCTGGGAAGCCTGATAAAACGCTTTCGCAGCGGCGCGGAGTCGCTGCCGGACGCAGTGATCCTGACGACGGAAGAAGGGACCATCTTCTGGTGTAATGGCCTCGCACAGCAGCTGTTGGGCCTGCGCTGGCCGGATGATAACGGTCAGAACATCCTCAACCTTCTGCGCTATCCCGAGTTCACGCTGTATCTGAAAACGCGTGATTTTAGTCGTCCGCACAATCTGAAGCTCAATAACGGTCGCCATCTTGAAATTCGCGTGATGCCCTACAGCGATCGGCAGTGGCTGATGGTGGCGCGGGATGTCACCCAGATGCATCAGCTTGAGGGCGCGAGACGTAACTTCTTTGCCAACGTCAGCCACGAGCTGCGTACGCCGTTGACGGTGCTTCAGGGCTATCTGGAGATGATGCAGGAGCAAACGCTTGAGGGGGCGCCGCGTGAGAAAGCGCTGCATACCATGCGGGAACAGACGTTCCGCATGGAAGGGCTGGTCAAACAGCTACTAACGCTTTCAAAAATTGAGGCTGCCCCGTCGCTGGCGCTAAACGACATCATTGATGTGCCGATGATGCTGCGAGTGGTGGAGCGCGAAGCCCAAACGCTGAGCCATAATCAACACACCCTGAGTTTTGATGTTGATAACACGCTGAAAGTGCTCGGCAGTGAAGATGAGCTGCGAAGCGCTATCTCAAACCTGGTCTATAACGCCGTGAATCATACCCCGACAGGGACGCATATCGCGGTGCGGTGGCAGCATACTCCGGCAGGGGCTGAATTTAGCGTCGAGGACAACGGGCCGGGGATTGGGCCTGAACACCTCCCGCGTCTCACCGAACGGTTCTACCGGGTGGATAAGGCGCGCTCGCGGCAGACCGGCGGGAGCGGACTGGGGCTGGCAATTGTGAAGCATGCCGTCAGCCACCACGAAAGCCGGCTCAATATCGAAAGCACCCTGGGTAAGGGCACGCGCTTTAGCTTCGTGATCCCGGAACGATTAATTGCCAAAAAAAGTGCCTGACAGCGTGTGTGTCAGGCTACCTTTCCACGGGCCAGCGATTGCTGGCCCGTTTGCTTTGCAGTCAAGCGAAACGCGAGTGAATATTATACGGCTGGTGCTTTTTTGTTCGCATGATTAGCCATGAGTTTTTCTTATACATGGCATATTATTTTGGTCTGAATTTTCATGCTGGCATATTGTTCTGGTTTTACGATCCCTTCTTGCCTTTAAACGTTATAAGCGTTTAAATTGCCCCCCATATACTGTCAGACCGACTGTATTTGCGTGGTAAATCGAAAAACTATTCTTCGCCACGCCTGGACGGGAGCATATCCCGCTGAAATTGAGCAAATTTTCCGCTGTATCGTCCCGTCAGGGATGGCGAAAATCTCAACGTATTCAACACCACATCCACAGGCAGTAAGGTTTTATGACCCATCACTTGAAATCGCGTGACATTATCGCGCTGGGCTTTATGACATTTGCGCTGTTCGTTGGCGCAGGTAACATCATTTTTCCTCCAATGGTTGGCTTACAGGCGGGTGAACACGTCTGGACGGCTGCGTTTGGCTTCCTGCTTACTGCCGTGGGCCTGCCGGTACTGACCGTTATCGCGCTGGCGAAAGTCGGTGGCGGTGTGGACAGCCTCAGCACCCCGATTGGCAAAGTGGCTGGCGTTCTGCTGGCAACCGTCTGCTATCTGGCCGTTGGCCCGCTGTTCGCAACCCCGCGTACGGCGACCGTCTCCTTTGAAGTGGGTATTGCCCCGCTGACCGGTGACGGCGCGATGCCGCTGTTTATTTACAGCCTCATTTACTTCGCCATCGTGATTCTGGTTTCTCTCTATCCGGGCAAACTGCTGGATACTGTGGGTAACTTCCTGGCACCGCTGAAAATTGTGGCGCTGATTGTGCTGGCGGTTGCGGCCATCGTCTGGCCTGCGGGGCCCATCAGCTCCGCAATGGACGCCTACCAGAACGCGGCGTTCTCAAACGGTTTCGTGAACGGCTATCTGACGATGGATACGCTTGGCGCGATGGTGTTTGGTATCGTTATCGTTAACGCCGCGCGTTCCCGCGGGGTGACCGAAGCGCGTCTGCTGACTCGCTACACCATCTGGGCTGGCCTGATGGCCGGTGTCGGCCTGACGCTGCTGTATCTGGCGCTGTTCCGCCTGGGTTCAGATAGCGCAACGCTGGTCGATCAGAGCGCAAACGGCGCGGCGATCCTGCATGCTTACGTGCAGCACACCTTTGGTGGTGCAGGCAGCATGCTGCTGGCGGCGCTGATTTTCCTGGCCTGTCTGGTGACGGCGGTGGGTCTGACCTGCGCCTGCGCGGAGTTCTTCGCTCAGTATCTGCCGCTTTCTTACCGCACGCTGGTGTTTATCCTCGGCATCTTCTCCATGGCGGTGTCAAACCTCGGTCTGAGCCACCTGATTCAGGTCTCAATTCCGGTGCTGACGGCGATCTATCCGCCATGTATCGTGCTGGTAGTGCTGAGCTTCACCCGTCCGTGGTGGCATAACTCCACGCGAATTATTGCGCCAGCCATGTTTATCAGCCTGATTTTTGGTATCCTTGACGGGATCAAAGCATCAGCATTTGCAGAAATCCTGCCAGCCTGGACACAGCGTCTGCCGCTGTCCGAGCAGGGCCTGGCCTGGCTGATGCCTTCCGTTGTAGCGCTGGTTCTGGCGATTATCTGGGACCGTGCGGCAGGGCGTCAGGTGACATCCAACGCCCATTAATCAACGGCAACAAATTGTTTAACCACGGGGCTTAAGGCCCCGTGGTTTTTTGTTTTTTTCGTGTTGAATGGCAAGATTTTAATGGAAAGCACTAACAAACTTAAACGTGGATTGAGCACCCGCCACATCCGCTTTATGGCGCTGGGCTCGGCTATCGGTACCGGTCTTTTTTATGGCTCGGCAGATGCCATCAAAATGGCCGGTCCAAGCGTTCTGCTGGCCTACATCATCGGCGGCGTGGCGGCGTATATCATCATGCGCGCCCTTGGCGAAATGTCGGTTCACAACCCTTCTGCCAGTTCCTTCTCCCGCTACGCGCAGGAAAATTTAGGCCCGCTGGCCGGGTTTATCACCGGCTGGACCTACTGCTTCGAAATCCTGATTGTTGCCATTGCCGATGTGACGGCGTTTGGTATCTATATGGGGGTCTGGTTCCCCGCCGTGCCGCACTGGATCTGGGTGCTGAGCGTGGTGCTGATTATCTGCGCCGTTAACCTGATGAGCGTGAAGGTGTTTGGCGAGCTGGAGTTCTGGTTCTCCTTCTTCAAGGTCGCGACCATTATCATCATGATCCTCGCCGGTTTCGGCATTATCATCTGGGGTATCGGCAACGGTGGACAGCCAACCGGCATTCACAACCTGTGGAGCAACGGCGGCTTCTTTAGCAACGGCTGGCTCGGGATGGTCATGTCGCTCCAGATGGTCATGTTCGCCTATGGCGGAATCGAGATTATCGGCATCACCGCCGGGGAAGCGAAAGATCCGGAGAAGTCTATTCCGCGCGCCATCAACTCGGTGCCGATGCGCATCCTGGTGTTCTACGTGGGCACGCTGTTTGTGATTATGTCCATCTACCCGTGGAACCAGGTGGGCACCAACGGCAGCCCGTTTGTCCTGACTTTCCAGCATATGGGCATTGCGTTTGCCGCCAGCATTCTCAACTTTGTGGTGCTGACCGCCTCGCTGTCGGCCATCAACAGTGACGTGTTCGGCGTGGGCCGTATGCTGCACGGCATGGCGGAGCAGGGCAGTGCGCCGAAGGTGTTTGCCAAAACGTCGCGTCGCGGTACCCCGTGGGTAACGGTGCTGGTCATGACCGTGGCGCTGCTGTTCTCGGTCTACCTGAACTACATTATGCCGGAGAACGTCTTCCTGGTGATTGCGTCGCTGGCGACCTTTGCGACGGTGTGGGTGTGGATCATGATCCTGCTGTCGCAGATTGCGTTCCGTCGCCGCCTGTCGCCAGAAGAGGCCAAAGCGCTGAAGTTTAAAGTGCCGGGCGGCGTGCCAACGACCATTGTCGGTCTCATCTTCCTGGTCTTCATCATTGGCCTGATTGGTTATCACCCGGATACCCGTATTTCCCTGTACGTGGGCTTCGCGTGGATCGTCCTGCTGCTGGTGGGCTGGATGTTTAAATGTCGCCGCGATCGTCAGCTGGCGGAAGCACAATAACATTCTTTTCCCCTCTCCCCGTGGGAGAGGGTTCCCCACAAATTAATGCGAGCACTGAGCAATCCCCTCGCCCCTCCGGGGAGAGGGTTAGGGTGAGGGGAACATACGGCGGTGGTGGTCATTCCGTTCACTT
>NZ_JBMKHQ010000016.1:0-22091 GCF_049237385.1 Enterobacter cloacae complex sp. IR5412
GTGTTCACTCGTTGAGACTTGGTATTCATTTAGTGTCCGAGGACATTAAGAATCCATGTCACTTTGAGTGCCCACACAGATTGTCTGATAAATTGTTAAAGAGCAGTGCAACGCGGCTTTCGCTCACCGTTGCGAGGTCCCGTATATTACGTTTTCCTCATTCAGAGTCAAGCAATTATTTTCACTTTTCTCTGTTGGCGTTCATCTCTGAACCCCGCTGTCCCGGCGGCTTGTAAGCCGTTGTTCCGTGTCAGTGGAGGCGCATTATAGGGAGTTCTCAGACGTTGACAACCCCTCTTTGAAAAAAAACGTTCAACCGTCTCTTTTTTGCTCAAAACCGTGCTACAGCGCCAGTTTTTCGAGCGTTTCGAAGCCATAACGACGTAAAACGGGCAAAAGTTGTTCGGTTTCTTTTGTTATCGCCATACAGAAAGCGATGTTCGCATCCGCTGATTTCGCATCCGGCGCCTCGTGCTCCAGTAGCCAGGCCGTCCGACGCGCAATCGCAGCACCGGAATCCACCAGCCGGGTCCCTTCAGGCAAAACCTTTAACAGCTCTTCCTGTAATAGCGGGAAATGGGTGCAGCCGAGAACAACCGTATCCGGTGGTTCCTGCATCCGCAGCCATGGACGCAGAATGCGACGCAGCTCTTCAAGCGATACCGTCTCGCCGTGCAGTTTCGCTTCCGCCATTTCCACCAGCTCCGCGGAGCCGAGCATGGCGATCTGGCATTCATTGGCAAAGCGCTCAATAAGCTCACGCGTATAAGGACGTTTTACCGTACCGCGTGTCGCCAGCAACCCCACGATACCGTTCGCCGTCAGACGCGCCGCAGGTTTGATTGCCGGGACAACGCCCACAACCGGGAACGGGAATTTTTCGCGCAGGGCAGGAAGAGAGACCGTGCTTGCCGTATTACAGGCAATAACCGCCAGCGCCAGGGGATAGCGCTTTTGTACCGCAGTGACGATTTCAATCACACGCTCAACGATAAAGTCTTCACTCTTTTCCCCATACGGGAACGCGACGTTATCGAAGGCGTAGATGTAATGGAGATCCGGCAGGAGCTGCCGAATCTCATCATAGACCGAAAGCCCACCGACGCCGGAATCAAACACCAGCACGGTGGGACGCGGATCAGAAGGTGTAGCTGCCAGACAAGGTGTATTCCCGTCCTGCAGTTTGGTAGCCATAAACTGTCTCGTAATCTTTATCGAACAGGTTGGCTATTTTACCACGAACTGTGAGATGTGAGGTGACAGGATATGAAACCGCGA
The DNA here is from genome assembly GCF_049237385.1 of Enterobacter cloacae complex sp. IR5412. Taxonomy (NCBI): domain Bacteria; kingdom Pseudomonadati; phylum Pseudomonadota; class Gammaproteobacteria; order Enterobacterales; family Enterobacteriaceae; genus Enterobacter; species Enterobacter cloacae complex sp. IR5412. The sequence goes on from NZ_JBMKHQ010000016.1 coordinate 1,279, forward strand.
CGTCCCACAGGCTGACGCCGCCCATTTTAACTTTCTCTGACGGATAGGTTCCAAAGTCGGTGTCGTAGCGCGTGCCGAGATAGTGATACGTCAGGCTCCAGTCAACATCATAGATCTGCGTATCAAGCTGATATTTCACCTGCTGTTTAGCACGACGGTCCAGAAGTTGATTGGTTGCCGCATTGCGGGCATCCACATAGTCGTAGCCCACAGTATGCGTCAACGGACCCGTATCAAACGACGCTGTCGCTTCTACACCTTTAATGCGTGCTTTGCCGACGTTGTAATATTGCTGCAGGTTATTGTTGAAGTCGATGAGATTATCAACGTCATTACGATAGCCGGATACGCGCCAGCTTACGCCTGCCGTCAGGCCTTCAAACGCCCCTTCCCACTGCTTGCTCTCTTCAGGATCAAGATGGGTATTGCCGTAGAAGCCATAGAGCTGACCCAGATTCGGCGCTTTATAGGCCGTGCCATAAGAGGCTATGAAGCGGTAACCGTCAACGAACTCCCAGGCTGCGCTACTTTGCCAGGTACCATGGCGACCAAACTGAGAGTTGTCATCGCTGCGGGCCGCCGCCTCCAGAGTGAAATCTCCAAACTGCTGCAACCCAGTCAGGTAGACGCCAGTGTTACGCAGGTCATAGGCGTTGGTTACGTAGTTGGTACCCGGCTCGGTGCTCTGTTTCTGCCAGTCAACGCCCGCGCCGATGTTGCCATGTCCCACGTCAACTGAGTTGGTCCACTGAACATTGTACTGTTTGATTTCATCCAGGGTTGCTGTGGAGTCATAGCGTCCAAGGTGCGGATCGTAATTGTAGTCTTTGCTGTGACTGTAGCTGGAGAGCAACTGTGAATGGAAAACATCCCGGTTAAACCGCAATCCGGCATCCCAGGTCTGGCTATAGAGTTGGCGGGTATCAACCAGCACATCAGGGGTGAATGAACTGTAATAGCCGTCATAGGCGGTACGGTTGCTGTAACCATAGCCGCGAACGAAACCACTCCATTGCTCAGAGAAAGCATGCTCCAGTGCGCCGTAGAGCGTTTTATTCATAAAGCCGTCGCGATCGGTCTGGGCAAGGCCGCCGTTATTACCGTCAGCAACGACGTCAAAGCCTTTTGTGTAGGTGTAATCCCCCGCCAGCGTAACGCGCGTACTTTCACCCAATGTTTGCTGGGTGCTGCCACCATAATTCTGGAAGCCGTGTGTCCCAACGCCAGCATTCAGCGTTGTGCCATCCTTCGCACGCGTAGTGATAATGTTGACTACACCACCGATCGCATCCGAGCCGTACACCGCCGAACGCGGTCCACGAAGATATTCGATGCGCTGCACCAGGGAGATCGGAAACTGGCTGAGATCGGACGACCCCGTGACGCCCGCCTGGTTAAGGCGGATCCCATCGACGAGAATCAGGACATGGCTGGAGTTCGTACCGCGTATAAAGAGAGAAGAGAGCTGCCCCATCCCGCCATTTTGTGCCGTATCTACGCCAGGCAGGCGACGCATGACATCCAGAACAGTGGTGGATTGCCAGCGGTCGATATCGGCCCGCGTCACGACAGAAGTCGCAGCCAGGACAGATTTTTCAGGTTGTTCGAAACGGTTTGCTGTCACCACCAACGAGTCGGCGCTTTCCTGCGCCCAGCCCGAAAATGCCGTGACGGAAAACGCCGTCAACAGCGATACTTTTTTAATCATTGTTAAAGCATCCACAATATAAGAAGGATGCCGCAGGCCTCATCGATAGCACGCGATGATGAAACCAAATGCGACGTGATCCCGGCAGGTCTTCGGGCTGGGTGGCGTTATACGGATGAAGACTTCCCGTTTTCACAGTGTCTACAACTCTCATCCCGCCAGTCTTTACCGCTGCGCGTCAGCTCCAGATTTGCACTGGATTCCCTTTTCACTCTCAGGAGACCGGAAACAGAATGCTACAATTAGACACGTATAGATGTCCAGATAGCTATTAGCCATTAAATCTGGACATCCACTGCACAATCCCTACAATCCCCGCGTAATTCTTTATCACTCAGGACGCATCATGACCCCCGAACACCTCCCGACAGAACAGTACGACGCACAGCTGGCAGAAAAAGTTGTCCGCCTGCAAAGTATGATGACGCCTTTCAACGCGCCCGTTCCCGAGGTGTTTCGCTCTCCGGTCAGCCACTACCGTATGCGCGCTGAGTTTCGCATCTGGCACGATGGCGATGACCTGTACCACATCATTTTCGATCAGCAGACGAAATCCCGGATTCGCGTAGACAGTTTCCCGGCGGCGAGTGAGCTTATCAACCAGCTAATGACGCTGATGATCGACGGTGTGCGCACTAATCCGGTGCTGCGCAACAAGCTGTTCCAGATTGACTACCTGACCACCCAAAGCAATCAGGCCATTGTCTCTCTGCTCTATCACAAAGCGCTGACCGACGAGTGGCGCGAGCAGGCAGTAGCCCTGCGCGATGCGCTGCGCGCGCAGAACATCAACGTGCACCTGATTGGCCGCGCGACCAAAACCAAAATCATGCTGGACCAGGATTACATCGACGAGCGTTTGCCGGTGGCAGGAAAAGAGATGGTTTACCGTCAGGTGGAGAACAGCTTCACCCAGCCGAATGCGGCAATGAACGTGCAGATGCTGGAGTGGGCGCTGAATGCGACGGAAGGGTCGACGGGCGATCTGCTGGAGCTCTACTGCGGTAACGGCAACTTCTCGCTGGCGCTGGCGCGTAACTTCGAGCGCGTGCTGGCGACGGAAATCGCCAAACCGTCGGTGGCCGCCGCGCAGTACAACATCGCCGCTAACCATATTGATAATGTGCAGATCATTCGTATGGCGGCAGAAGAGTTTACCCAGGCGATGAACGGCGTACGTGAGTTTAACCGCCTGCAAGGGATTGATTTGAAGAGCTACCAGTGTGAGACAATTTTTGTCGATCCGCCGCGCAGTGGCCTGGACAGCGAAACCGAGAAGATGGTGCAGGCGTACCCGCGTATTTTGTACATCTCCTGTAACCCGGAGACGCTGTGCAAGAATCTGGAAACATTAAGCCAGACGCACAAGGTTGAACGTCTGGCGCTGTTCGATCAGTTCCCATATACGCACCATATGGAGTGCGGCGTACTGCTCACGGCGAAGTAATGTGGGCCTTGTAGGGCAGGTAAGCGAAGCGCCACCTGCCAAAAAAGCCGGATGGCGCTTCGCTTATCCGGCCTACAATGACAAAACCCTTTACTCTGGTAACTGGCTCTTGCGGCTACGCATGCGCGAGCCAATCCAGAACACCAGCGCCACAGACAGCACCGCAGGCAGGAAGTTAGAACCGATATCCGGATACTCTGCACGCACCACGGTGCTGTACAACAATACACCCAGAATAAAACAGGCTGCGGCCAGCCCCGGTAACCCAACCGGCATGGTGCGGTTCAGATAACGTTGATGCAGGCAATACACCGTCAGCACCAGCGCGATAATCGGGAAAATCGAGAACGGTACAATTGAGCTGAAAACCGCCGCAAACGTACCGTTAATGGATAAGCCAGCGATCAATGCCAGCAACAGCGTTCCTTTATCCTGACCTGACTGTTTCATTACTCACCTTCACTCATCGTTTTGATGTGCCAACTTCTCTTGTTCACGGCGATACCAGTAGTACGCACCTTTAGAAATCATCCGCAGCTGCAATACCAGTCGCTCTTCGAGTTGCTTACGTTGCTCAATGCTGACATCCAGCGCTTCGGCACCCGCGCTGAAAACAATGGTCACCATCGCCTCGGCCTGTGCTTCAGTAAACGCACGCGGCATATGGTTTTCGAGTTCAAGATAGTCGGCAAGTTCCGCGATGAAATGCTGAATTTCACGCGCGACGGCGGCACGAAACGCCGCCGACGTGCCAGAGCGCTCGCGCAGCAAAAGGCGAAACGCGTTAGGGTTATTGCCGATAAATTCCATAAATGTCGACACGGAGGTGCGGATCACGCTGCCGCCTTTGGCAATACGCTGACGCGCCTGACGCATAAGCTGGCGCAGCATCAAACCGCTCTCGTCGACCATGGTCAGGCCCAGTTCATCCACATCACGGAAATGACGATAGAAGGACGTTGGCGCAATCCCGGCCTCGCGCGCCACTTCGCGCAGGCTTAAACTGGCAAAACTCCGCTCAGCACTCAGTTGACTGAATGCGGCTTCCACCAGCGAACGCCGGGTTTTCTCTTTTTGTTGTGCTCTTACGCCCATCACGATAGTTGAATCCTTCCAAAGGCCCGTTGGCACTATACCAGAGAATAAAATTAATCTGTTTACCTGGCTTTGTGAATGATTGTTTACGCGCGGTTTGTGCTCCACTGCCCGAAAAAAGCACAACGATAATTGGGTTACCCAGGCAATGATGTTATGATTCTGTTGCTTTTATGTATAAGAACAGGTAAGCCTTGCCATGCCACATTCCTACGATTACGACGCAATAGTTATTGGTTCCGGCCCCGGCGGCGAAGGTGCTGCTATGGGTCTGGTAAAACAGGGAGCCAGAGTAGCGGTTATTGAGCGCTACCATAATGTCGGCGGCGGTTGCACCCACTGGGGCACCATCCCTTCGAAAGCCCTCCGCCACGCCGTTAGCCGCATTATCGAATTTAACCAGAACCCTCTTTACAGCGACCACTCCCGACTTCTTCGTTCTTCTTTTGCCGATATCCTGAATCACGCAGACACGGTCATTAACCAGCAGACGCGCATGCGTCAGGGTTTCTATGAGCGCAACCACTGTGAAATTCTGCAGGGTAACGCGCATTTTGTGGATGAACACACCCTGGCGCTGGAGTGCCACGACGGTTCGGTTGAGACGCTCACCGCTGAAAAATTTGTGATTGCCTGCGGATCGCGCCCATATCATCCGGCAGACGTGGACTTCTCTCATCCACGTATTTACGACAGCGACTCCATCCTCAGCCTGCACCACGAGCCACGCCATGTGATCATCTATGGCGCGGGCGTGATTGGCTGTGAATATGCGTCGATTTTCCGGGGAATGGAGGTCAAAGTTGATTTGATCAACACCCGCGACCGGCTGCTGGCGTTCCTCGATCAGGAGATGTCAGATTCCCTCTCCTACCACTTCTGGAATAGTGGCGTGGTGATTCGCCACAACGAAGAGTACGAGAAAATCGAAGGCTGCGACGACGGTGTGATCATGCACCTGAAATCTGGTAAGAAGCTGAAGGCGGACTGCCTGCTGTATGCCAACGGCCGTACCGGCAACACGGATTCATTGCAGCTGGAGAATATCGGGCTTGAAACCGACAGCCGCGGTCAGCTCAAGGTCAACAGCATGTACCAGACTGCGCTGCCGCACGTTTACGCGGTCGGCGACGTTATTGGTTACCCAAGTCTGGCCTCCGCTGCTTACGATCAGGGTCGCATCGCCGCACAGGCGCTGGTGAAAGGTGAAGCGACGGCGCATCTTATCGAGGACATCCCGACGGGCATCTACACCATCCCGGAAATCAGTTCTGTCGGCAAAACCGAGCAGCAGTTGACGGCCATGAAGGTGCCTTACGAGGTGGGTCGTGCCCAGTTTAAACACCTGGCGCGCGCACAAATTGTGGGGATGAGCGTGGGTACGCTGAAGATCCTGTTCCATCGCGAGACGAAAGAGATCCTCGGTATTCACTGCTTTGGTGAACGTGCCGCGGAAATCATTCATATCGGCCAAGCGATCATGGAGCAAAAAGGTGGTGGCAACACCATCGAGTACTTCGTTAACACCACCTTTAACTACCCGACCATGGCGGAAGCCTATCGGGTAGCTGCGCTGAACGGCTTAAACCGCCTGTTTTAACGCGTTGTCGAAATGGCCATCCATTGCACCACGGATGGCCTCTGCCAGCTGCTCATAGCGGCTGCGCAGCGGTGAACCCGGACGATAAACCAGGCCGATCGTGCGACGCGGCTCTGGCTTAATACACGGCAGATAGACCACGCCATCACGCTTACGCTCGCGCGGCACGGCCAGCGCAGGCAGCAGCGTAATGCCACTTCCCGCCGCGACCATGTTACGCAGCGTTTCCAGGCTGGTTGCGCGGAAATGGGTATCTTCATCTGCACCCGCTTCGAAGCAGAAGCCCATCGCCTGATCGCGCAGACAGTGGCCGTCTTCCAGCATCAGCAGCTTTTCTCCGGCCAGATCGGCCATCGGCACGCGATCGCGGTTCGCCCACGGGTGATCTTCATAGATCGCCAGCATCATCGGCTCATCGAACAGCGGTACTTCAATAAACGCTTCACTCTCTTTGACCAGCGCCAGGATCGCGCAGTCGAGCTTGCCGCTGTCTAACTGCGCCAGCAGCTGATGGGTTTGCGCTTCATGCAGGTACATTTCGAGTTTCGGGAACGTCTGGTGCAGCAGCGGAATGATTTGCGGCAACAGATACGGGCCAACGGTTGGGATCAGGCCAATATGCAGCGGGCCGGACATCGCCTCCCCCTGCTGGCTTGCCATTTCCTTGAGCACTTTGACCTCGCGCAGTACGGTGCGCGCCTGATCCACCAGCAGCAGACCTGCCTGCGTGAACAGTACCTTACGACTGGTGCGCTCTAGCAGCATCACGCCCAGCTCATCTTCCAGCTTGCGGATCTGACCGCTCAGCGTTGGCTGGCTGACGTGGCAGGAGTCTGCCGCGCGGCGAAAATGGCGATGCTCAGCTAACGCTACCAGGTATTCAAGATCACGAATATTCATTATTCATCCTCCGTCGCCACGATAGTTCATGGCGATAGATAGCATAGCAACGAACGATTATCCCTATCAAGCATTCTGTTGAATAATACATCACATAGACGAGGCGGCACGTGTTTGACCCAAAACGACCCCGCACCGTCAGCGAGTTTCTCTCAAAACTCGAAAAACTAAAGCCAACGTGAACTTTTGCGGACCCCGTGGTCCGCTTTTTTTTGCGTATAAAAAAGCCCGGCACTAAGCCAGGCTCCGTTTTTCTCCCTCTCCCTGTGGAAGAGGGCCGGGGTGATGGCACCAGCCCGCACAAATCAAACCAACCGGTTTTTCGCGTCCGCAATCGCCTGCGCTACCTGCTTCGGCGAGACTCCGCCTTTCGCTGCACGCTTATCCAGGCAGGATTGCAGGGCCAGAATCGGGTAGACATCCTCCCCAATAACCGCACTGAATTTCTGCAGGTCGGCAAGCGCCAGCTCTTCAAGGGCTTTACCCTGACGAATCGCTTCCACTACAGCTTCACCCACAATATGGTGCGCCTCGCGGAACGGTACGCCTTTCGCCACCAGGTAGTCCGCCAGCTCAGTTGAGTTAGCATATCCCTGCTGCGCCGCTTCCTGGCAGCGAGGACGTTTCACCTGAATGCCGTCCAGCACCAGCGCGCCCATATGCAGACAGTCCAGCCAGGTGTCGAGCGCGTCGAACAGCCCCTCTTTGTCTTCCTGCATGTCTTTGTTGTATGCCAGCGGCAGCCCTTTCAGGGTCATCATCATGCCGGTCAGCGCGCCCTGCACGCGGCCACATTTGCCGCGGATCAGCTCCAGCGCATCCGGGTTTTTCTTTTGCGGCATCAGGGAGGAGCCGGACGTCACGCGGTCGGACAGCTCGACGAAGCCCGCTTCGCCAGAGTTAAAGAAGATCAGGTCTTCGGCAAAGCGCGACAGGTGCACCATCCCGATAGAGGCATTCGACAGCAGCTCCAGCACGTGGTCACGGTCAGAGACGCTGTCCAGGCTGTTGCGGGTGGCGGAAGCAAAGCCCAGCCAGCCTGCCAGTTGCTCACGGTCGATTTCATAAGCCGTACCGGCCAGCGCGCCGCTGCCCAGCGGGCTGACGTCCAGACGCGTTAAGGTATCCTGTAAACGGCTCTCATCACGCGCCAGCATCTCAACGTAGGCCAGACACCAGTGCGCAAAGGTCACCGGCTGTGCGCGTTGCAGGTGGGTATAACCCGGCATCACCGCATCCTGATTGTTCTGCGCAGTGTCCACCAGCGCGCTCTGCAGCTGACGATTCGCCGCCAGCAGTTCGCCGACGGTCTCTTTACACCACAGCTTCAGGTCGGTCGCCACCTGGTCATTACGGCTACGCCCGGTATGGAGCTTTTTACCCAGCTGGCCGACTTTGTCGATAAGTTTGCCTTCCACCCAACTGTGAATATCTTCGGCATCGCTCTGGAGGATTTGCTGCGGATCCAGACGCACCTCTTCCAGCAGATTATTCAGCGCCTCTTCCAGCTGCTGCTGTTCCTCTGCGGTCAGCACGCCCACGGTCACCAGCGCTTTGGACCAGGCCACAGAGCCGACAATATCCTGTTCGGCCAGGCGGTAGTCGAAGCGCAAAGAGTCGTTGAACTGTTTGAACCGCTGATCCGCTGCCTGTGTAAAACGCCCACCCCAAAGTGCCATAACGAATTTCCTTAATGATGATATTTTTGCCCGGTGGCGCTGCGCTTACCGGGCCTACAAAATTCACGTAGGCCGGATAAGCGAAGCGCCATCCGGCACAGAATCTTAAGCCAGAATACGCGTACCAATCGGCGTACCGTTAAACAGCGCCGGGAGTTGCTCCGCGTGACGCCAGGAGGCGATATCCACCGGACGACCCAGCGTGCGCGCGGCATCCAGCGCCGCGTTCACCTTAACGATCATGCCGTCGGTGATAATGCCCTGATCGATCAGCTGTTCGGCTTTTGCGGCGGTCATTTCCGCAATGCGCTGGCCTTTGCCGTCCAGAATGCCGCTCACGTCGGAGAGCAGGATCAGGTCTGCGCCCAGCGTAGCAGCCAGCGCGGTTGCCGCCTGGTCCGCATTGACGTTCATCAGCTCGCCCTCTTCGGTCACGCCGATTGAGCTCACCACCGGCAGAAAACCACCTTCCAGCAGGGTGTTAATCAGCTTAGGCGAACCTGGCTGCGCCAGTCCAACATGGCCAAGCGCTTCGTCGAGCTGGGTCACTTTCACGCTATCGCCATCGCCCAGACAGAGACCAACGGACGCGATGTGGTGCTTCTTCGCCCACGCCAGCAGCGTTTTGTTCGCCGTCCCCGCCAGCGCACCAGTAATAATGTCAATCTGGTCGGCAGGCGTGACGCGCAGGCCATTTTTCTTAATCACCGGCAGGTTGAGCCCTTTCATCAGCTCGTCCACCACACAGCCGCCGCCGTGGACAATCACCAGCGGACGTTGATGTGATTCACGATAGTTCACCAGCGCGGTAAACAGGCGCTCCAGCGCTTCTTCGCTGTCCAGCAGTACACCACCGAGTTTGATAATTAATGGGTTCATCATCACACCTTAAATAAGAGCCTGCGTTTCAGGGAAGCCGAAACGAATATTTGCACACTGCATTGCCTGTGCGGCAGCGCCTTTGAGTAAGTTATCTTCCGCGGCGACCACAATCAGGTGCTCGCCCTGCACGGCAAAGCCGATGTCGCAGAACGGCAGGCCGACCACGTTTTTCAGCGCTGGTACGCCTTTGTCATACAGACGCACCAGTGGTTTATCCGCATACGCCTGCGTGAAGACTTCGCTCACCTGGTCTTTGGTCACGCCCGGCTTCAGGCGACAGGTAATGGTTTCAAGGATCCCGCGCGGGAAGCTACCGAGGTGCGGGGTGAAGATCACCTCCGCGCCCAGATGGGTGGTGATTTCAGGGTGATGACGGTGATTAAACACGCCATACGGCTGAAGGCTCACTTCGCAGAAGCTGTTGGAGATCGCGGCCTTGCGCCCGGCGCCGCTCACGCCGCTGGTGGCGTTGATCACCGGCCACTGGTCAAGATCCAGCAGACCCGCGTCGATCAGCGGCTTAAGGGAGAGCTGCGCCGCCGTCGGGTAACAGCCAGGCACGGCAATCAGATTCGCTTCTTTCAGTTTATCTGCGCTCCACTCCGCCAGGCCGTACACCGCTTTTTCGAGCAGATCCGGGTGCTGATGGGTGAAGCCGTAATATTTTTCGTAGAACGCGCTGTCGTTAACGCGAAACGCGCCGGAGAGATCGAAGACCACGCAACCGGCTGCCAGAAACTGCGGCGCCAGGTCGTGACTGACCTCGTGTGCGGTGGCTAAAAACACCACGTCAACGCCGTCGGTAAACTCGCTGATGTCAGACATAGCCTGCAAAGGCAAATCAACCACGCCCTTAAGTTGTGGATGCAAATCGGAAATTAACTTTCCGGCATCATTGCTTTGCGCTGACACGGTCAAAGCGGTTATGGTCATATGTGGGTGGCGATTCACGTAGCTTACAAGCTCTGCGCCCGCATAACCGCTAGCGCCTACAATCAGCGTATTCAACATCGGGTTCCTTTATGCTCAACGTTAATGTATTTTTATTCACATTTATTGCATGAATATTGATACTATCACGACCTAAGGTGTGTCAACAATGAAAATGAACTTACCGCCATTTATCGAGATTTACCGCGCCCTGATTGCCACACCGTCCATCAGCGCAACGGAAGAAGCGCTGGATCAGAGCAATGAGACTTTAATCAATCTGCTGGCGGGTTGGTTTAGCGATCTTGGGTTTAACGTTGAGGTTCAGCCCGTCCCCGGAACACGTTACAAATTTAACCTGCTCGCCAGCACCGGACATGGCGCTGGCGGCCTGCTGCTGGCTGGTCACACTGACACCGTGCCGTTTGACGATGGCCGCTGGACCCGCGATCCGTTCACCCTGACAGAGCACGACAACAAGCTCTACGGTCTCGGCACGGCGGACATGAAAGGCTTCTTTGCTTTTATCCTCGACGCGCTGCGTGACGTGGACGTGACAACGCTGAAAAAGCCGCTCTACATTCTGGCGACCGCCGATGAAGAGACCAGCATGGCGGGCGCACGGTATTTCTCTGAAAACACATCGATTCGCCCGGACTGCGCGATCATCGGTGAACCTACCTCTCTGCAACCGATTCGGGCGCACAAAGGCCATATTTCTACCGCAGTGCGCGTGCTGGGCCAGTCTGGTCACTCCAGCGATCCGGCGCGCGGCGTGAACGCCATTGAGCTGATGCATGACGCGATTGGCCGCATCATGACCCTGCGCGACGATCTGAAAGAGCGCTATCACTACGAGGCGTTCACCGTGCCGTATCCGACGCTGAACCTCGGCAGCCTGCACGGCGGTGATGCGTCCAACCGTATCTGCGCCTGCTGCGAACTGCATATGGATATCCGTCCTCTGCCGGGCATGACGCTGAGCGATCTGGATGGCTTACTGAACGAAGCGCTGGCACCGGTCAGCGAGCGCTGGCCGGGACGTCTGACGGTCTCCGAACTGCATCCGCCGATTCCAGGCTACGAATGCCCGCCTGACCACCAGCTGGTTCAGGTGGTGGAAAAACTGCTCGGAGAGAAAACCGACGTGGTGAACTACTGTACCGAAGCGCCGTTTATTCAGACCCTGTGCCCGACGCTGGTTCTGGGCCCTGGCTCCATCAACCAGGCCCACCAGCCGGACGAATATCTCGAAACCCGCTTCATCAAGCCCACCCGCGAACTCATTACCCAGGTTGTGCATCACTTCTGCTGGCATTAAAACGGCCCCCTCACCCTGCCCTCTCCCCAAAGGGGAGAGGGTTAGGGTGAGGGGAGTAAATCCCGCGATCTCCGTCACATTCCCATAAGCATCTCTTATCTGACGCAATACGAATTAAATTTCGTAAATTGCCCGCATTTATTCATCTGCTGAACCGTTTTCGCAGCAATTGACGACGGGGGTTTTACGTGGCTTTATAAAGGGAGATGACAAAATAATGTCCAGAAAATTTTCGCCTGGGCATAAACAAAAATGATGGGGTGACTGGGTTTTTATGAACGAACAATATTCCGCGTTGCGTAGTAATGTCAGTATGCTCGGCAAAGTGCTTGGAGATACCATCAAAGATGCGTTGGGGGAGAACATCCTCGACCGTGTTGAAACCATCCGCAAGCTGTCCAAATCTTCCCGCGCCGGTAACGAGGCCAATCGTCAGGAGCTGCTCACCACCTTGCAGAACCTCTCTAATGATGAGCTACTGCCCGTTGCCCGCGCCTTCAGCCAGTTTCTGAACCTGGCAAACACCGCTGAGCAATACCACAGCATTTCGCCAAAAGGCGAAGCGGCCAGCAACCCGGAAGTCATTGCCCGCACCCTTCGTAAACTCAAAGACCAGCCCAACCTCAACGAAGCGACCATCAAAAAAGCGGTGGAATCCCTTTCGCTGGAGCTGGTGCTGACCGCACACCCAACCGAAATCACACGTCGTACGCTGATCCACAAAATGGTGGAAGTGAACAACTGTCTGAAGCAGTTGGATAACAAAGACATTGCCGACTACGAACGTAACCAGCTTATGCGCCGCCTGCGCCAGCTGATTGCTCAGTCCTGGCACACCGATGAAATTCGTAAGCATCGCCCAAGCCCGGTCGACGAAGCCAAATGGGGCTTTGCGGTGGTGGAAAACAGCCTGTGGGAAGGGGTGCCAAACTACCTGCGCGAGCTGAACGAACAGCTGGAAGAAAATCTGGGCTATCGCCTGCCGGTCGACTTTGTGCCGGTTCGCTTCACTTCCTGGATGGGCGGCGACCGCGACGGCAACCCGAACGTGACGGCGGAAATCACCCGTCACGTCCTGTTGTTGAGCCGCTGGAAAGCAACCGACCTGTTCCTGAAAGATATTCAGGTGCTGATCTCCGAGCTGTCGATGGTAGAAGCGACGCCGGAACTGCGCGCGCTGGCCGGTGAAGAAGGTGCCAGTGAGCCGTACCGTTTCCTGATGAAAAAACTGCGCGGTCAGCTGATGGCCACGCAGGCCTGGCTGGAAGCGCGCCTGAAAGGCCAGCGCCTGCCGAAGCCGGAAGGTCTGCTGAGCCAGAACGAACAGCTCTGGGAACCTCTGTACGCCTGTTATAAATCGCTTCAGGCCTGCGGGATGGGCATCATTGCCAATGGCGAGCTGCTCGACACCCTGCGCCGCGTGAAGTGTTTCGGCGTGCCGCTGGTGCGTATCGACGTCCGTCAGGAAAGCACCCGTCATACCGAAGCGCTGGGCGAGCTGACCCGCTATCTCGGCATTGGCGACTATGAAAGCTGGTCCGAAGCCGACAAACAGGCGTTCCTGATCCGCGAGCTGAACTCCAAGCGCCCGCTGCTGCCGCGCAATTGGGAGCCAAGCAATGACACCCGCGAAGTGCTCAACACCTGTAAAGCGATCGTGGATGCGCCGAAAGGATCGGTGGCCGCCTATGTGATCTCCATGGCGAAGACCCCGTCCGACGTGCTGGGCGTTCACCTTCTGCTGAAAGAAGCGGGCATCGACTACGCTCTGCCGGTAGCACCGCTGTTTGAGACTCTCGACGACCTGAACAACGCCAACGACGTGATGACCCAGTTGCTGAACATCGACTGGTATCGCGGCTTTATTCAGGGCAAGCAGATGGTGATGATTGGCTATTCCGACTCCGCGAAAGATGCGGGCGTGATGGCAGCCTCCTGGGCGCAGTATCAGGCGCAGGATGCGCTAATTAAAACCTGCGAAAAAGCCGGTATTGAACTGACCCTGTTCCACGGACGCGGCGGTTCAATTGGTCGTGGCGGTGCGCCTGCACACGCGGCGCTGCTCTCCCAACCACCAGGAAGCCTGAAAGGCGGACTGCGCGTGACCGAGCAGGGCGAGATGATCCGCTTCAAGTACGGCCTGCCGGAAGTGACCATCAGCAGCCTGTCGCTCTATACCAGTGCGATCCTGGAAGCCAACCTGCTGCCGCCGCCGGAGCCAAAAGAATCCTGGTGCCGGATTATGGACGAGCTGTCTGACATCTCCTGCGATCTGTATCGCGGCTACGTGCGTGAAAACAAAGACTTTGTGCCTTACTTCCGCTCAGCCACGCCTGAGCAGGAGCTGGGTAAACTGCCGCTCGGCTCGCGCCCGGCCAAGCGTCGTCCTACTGGCGGCGTTGAATCCCTGCGCGCCATTCCGTGGATCTTTGCCTGGACGCAAAACCGTCTGATGCTGCCAGCCTGGCTGGGTGCCGGTGCGGCGCTGCAAAAAGTGGTGGAAGACGGTAAGCAGAGCGAACTGGAAACCATGTGCCGCGACTGGCCATTCTTCTCTACCCGTCTGGGCATGCTGGAGATGGTCTTCTCGAAAGCCGACCTGTGGCTGGCGGAATACTACGATCAGCGTCTGGTGAAACCCGAGCTGTGGGCGCTGGGTAAAGAGCTACGCGAGCTGCTGGAAGGCGACATCAAAGTGGTGCTGGATATCGCTAACGACTCCCACCTGATGGAAGACCTGCCGTGGATTGCCGAGTCTATCCAACTGCGTAACATCTACACCGACCCGCTGAACGTTTTACAGGCTGAACTGCTGCACCGTTCGCGTCTGGCGGAAGAGGAAGGTAAAGAGCCGGATCCGCGCGTTGAACAGGCGCTGATGGTGACGATTGCGGGCGTTGCGGCGGGGATGCGTAACACCGGTTGATCGGTTTTGCCGGGTGGCGCTTACGCTTACCCGGCCTACAATAGGCTTTTCGTAGGCCCGGCAAGCGCCAGCGTCGCCGGGCAATACCCTGGTATCCACACCATGCACCACGATATCCCCCACATCCTGAATGACCTGATCAACGGCACCTTGCCGCTGCGTCAGGTGCATTTCCCCCCTTCGGCTAAACCGCTCCCCCGAACGTCACCTTGCCTCGTGCTTAGCTTTGATACGGCCTGCGAAGCGTTATTTTTTTCATCCGGTAATATTCCGCTTCAACCCGCCTTTTCGCTCAACATCAGCTTCGGCAAGCAACAACTGACTCTTCAGCTCGAGCGCGACAACACGCTTTTGCAACAGCAACAGGTTGCCAGACGCGGGCCGCGAGTGGGCGCATTCCTTTTGCAGACGCTCGCTGAATTGCAAATGCAGCCAGACGATCGGGAAACGGCCAGACTGGTGGTATTAAGTTTGCTCAGCCACTGTCGCGATCTGCTGGGCAGCGATATCCATACCGCCAGCCGCAGCCGTGCATTATTTGAAGCGATTCGTCACTACATCGAAGAACATCACGCCTCTGCACTGACCCGTGAATCGGTGGCGCAGGCGTTTTATATTTCACCGAACTACCTTTCTCATCTTTTTCAAAAAACAGGCAGCGTGGGGTTCAACGAATATCTTACGCAAACACGCCTCGAGCACGCGCGTCAGCTTCTTAAAGGCTACGAGTTCAAAATCAAAGATATCGCTGCAAGCTGCGGATTTACGGACAGTAACTACTTTTGCCGTCTCTTTCGCAAGCACACTGAACGTTCCCCTTCCGAATATCGACGCCAGTATCACAGCCAGCTGATCGCCAAAAAGTAGCATTGTGATCGCTCTCTCACTTCGCCAGGGACATTACATTTATCCAGTATTTGGCAAAATTGACCTGTATTCGCCGCGACTGGGTGCGCCGTATCCTTTATTCAACCTTTCTGACTTAAGGAAAAATAATGGAACTGTACCTGGATACCGCCAACGTGGCAGAAGTTGAACGCCTGGCGCGCATTTTTCCCATTGCGGGCGTGACCACCAACCCAAGCATCGTAGCCGCCAGCGGCGAATCTGTCTGGGAGGTGTTGCCGCGCCTGCAGCATGCTATCGGCCCGGAGGGCAGGCTGTTTGCCCAAACCATGAGCCGCGACGCCGAAGGAATGGTGGCGGAAGCAAAACGGCTGAACAATGCCCTGCCGGACATCGTGGTAAAAATTCCCGTCACTGCACAGGGGCTCATCGCGATTAAAGCGCTGAAGAAAGAGGGAATTACCACGCTGGGAACCGCCGTTTACAGCGCCGCTCAGGGGTTACTGGCCGCGCTGGCAGGAGCGAAATATGTCGCACCGTATGTAAACCGCGTCGATGCGCAGGGCGGTGACGGCATTCGCACGGTACAGGAACTGCAATCCCTGCTGGAACAGCATGCGCCAGAGAGCATGGTGCTGGCTGCCAGCTTTAAAACGCCGCGCCAGGCGCTGGATTGCCTGTTGGCAGGATGTGAGGCAATCACGCTTCCCTTAGACGTAGCGCAACAAATGCTCGGCACGCCAGCGGTAGAGTCAGCCATAGAGAAGTTCGAGCAGGACTGGAAAAACGCGTTTGGTAACCTCAACCTCTAAGGGAGAAATGTTATGGACCGTATCATTCAATCGCCGGGGAAGTACATCCAGGGCGCTGATGTTCTCACTCGTCTCGGCGACTACCTGAAGCCGCTGGCGGCTCGCTGGCTGGTGGTAGGCGATAAATTTGTGCTGGGTTTTGCCGAAGAAACCCTGCGTCAGAGTTTTAAAAAAGCCGGACTCCATGCCGAAATTGCACCGTTTGGCGGCGAATGTTCGCAAAATGAAATCGATCGCCTGAAAAAACTGGCCGACAGTACCGACTGCCTGGCGGTGCTGGGTATCGGGGGCGGAAAAACGCTGGATACCGCCAAAGCGCTGGCGCACTTTATGGACGTGCCGGTGGCTATTGCCCCGACCATTGCCTCCACCGATGCGCCGTGCAGTGCCCTTTCCGTGATTTATACCGACAGCGGCGAGTTCGATCGCTACCTGATGCTGCCGCACAACCCGAACATGGTGATTGTCGATACCAGGGTGGTGGCGGGCGCACCTGCGCGCCTGCTGGCCGCCGGGATTGGCGATGCCCTGGCAACCTGGTTTGAAGCGCGCGCCTGTTCGCGCAGCGGCGCCACGACCATGGCGGGTGGCAAGTGCACGCAAGCAGCGTTAGCGCTGGCTGAGCTGTGCTACAACACGCTGGTTGAAGAGGGCGAGAAAGCGATGCTGGCGGCGGAACAACACGTGGTGACGCCTGCTCTGGAACGCATTATTGAAGCCAACACCTATCTGAGCGGCGTGGGCTTTGAAAGTGGCGGGCTGGCGGCGGCACACGCCATTCACAATGGCATGACGGCGGTGCCGGATGCGCACCATTTCTACCACGGTGAAAAAGTGGCATTTGGTACGCTGACGCAACTGGTACTGGAGAACGCGCCGGTAGAAGAAATCGAAACCGTTGCGGCGCTGTGCCATAGCGTCGGGCTGCCAATTACGCTGGCGCAGCTGAATATCAAAGAGGATATTCCGGCTAAAATGCGGCTGATCGCGGAGGCGTCCTGTGCCGAAGGGGAAACCATTCACAACATGCCTGGCGGCGTAACGCCGGATCAGGTCTATGCGGCGCTGCTGGTGGCGGACCAGTATGGACAGCGATTCTTGCAGGAGTGGGAGTAATAGAAAAGCCGGGTGGCGCTGCGCTTACCCGGCCTACATGGCACTTTAATTTGTAGGCCGGGTAAGGCGTAGCCGCCACCCGGCACAAGGGTTACTTCACGTCAAACCGATCCAAATCCATCACTCGCGCCCATGCGGCAACGAAGTCGCGGATGAACTTCTCTTGTGCATCGCTGCTGGCGTAAACTTCGGCCAGCGCGCGGAGGACAGCGTTGGAACCGAAGACCAGATCGGCGCGGGTGGCGGTATATTTCACTTCCCCGCTGGCGCGATCGCTACCGGCAAACAGCTCGTTTGAGTCGTCGGTCGCTTTCCACTGGGTGTTCATATCCAGCAGATTGACGAAGAAGTCGTTGCTCAGCACGCCCTCGCGGTTAGTAAACACGCCATTCTTGCTGCCATCGAAGTTTGCACCCAGCACGCGCAAACCGCCGATCAATACCGTCAGTTCCGGCGCGGTCAGGGTCAACTGCTGGGCTTTGTCGATCAGCAGCGACTCCGTGGTGGACACATCCACCTGTGCGCGATAGTTACGGAAACCGTCGGCAATCGGTTCGAGCAGGTTAAACATCTCGATATCCGTCTGATCCTGACGCGCATCCACACGACCTGGAGTGAACGGTACGTTGACGTAAACGCCTGCCGCTTTCGCCGCCTGCTCAACGCCCACGACACCCGCCAGCACAATGATATCGGCCAGTGACGCTTTGTTGGTGGTGCGCTGGATCGCTTCCAGAGCCGGTAATGCCCGCACCGCCGCGGCGTTAACGTCCCAGTCGCGCTGAGGTGCCAGCGCCAGACGCGCGCCGTTAGCGCCGCCACGCTTGTCGCCGCCGCGGAAGGTCGATGCCGACGCCCAGGCCACGGAAACCAGCTCGCTCACGGAGAGACCAGAGGCCGCGATTTCCGCTTTCAGGCTTTCAATATCTTCCTGCGTCGGATGGAACACCGGCTGAGGCAGCGGATCCTGCCAAATCAGATCTTCTTTCGGTACTTCCGGGCCGATGTACCGCGCTTTTGGCCCCATATCGCGGTGGGTCAGCTTGAACCACGCGCGCGCAAAGGCTTCGTTGAAGGCCTGCGGATCGTTCAGGAAACGATGGGAAATTTTCTCGAATTCCGGATCAAAACGCAGCGTCAGGTCGGTGACCAGCATGGTTGGCTTGCGTTTTTTCGACGGGTCGAACGGGTCAGGCATAATTTCCGGCGCATCCACGGCTTCAAACTGAATTGCGCCCGCCGGGCTACGCGTCTGCACCCATTCGTATTTGAACAGGTTCTCGAAGAAATAGTTGCTCCACTGGGTTGGGGTTTGAGACCAGATAACTTCCAGCCCGGAGGTGATGGCGTCAGCGCCAATACCGGTGCCGTGCGTGCTGGCCCAGCCCAGGCCCTGCGCTTCAATAGGCGACGCTTCAGGGTCAGTGCCCACGTGCGTGGCTTCGCCTGCACCGTGCGTTTTACCGAGCGTATGGCCGCCTGCAATAAGCGCAACGGTCTCTTCGTCATTCATGCCCATGTTGCCAAAGGTAGCGCGGATCGCCGCCGCCGCAGACAGCGGTTCACCACTGGCGTTTGGCCCTTCCGGGTTAACGTAAATCAGGCCCATTTCTGTGGCGGCCAGCGGGCGCTTCGCCAGCGCTTCCGGGTCACGGTGAGTCAGCCAGGCTTTTTCATCGCCCCAGTTCACGTCCAGATCCGGTTCCCAGACGTCTTCACGCCCGGCACCGAAACCAAAGGTGCGGAAGCCGGAGTTCTCCAGCGCCACGTTACCCGCGAGGATAAACAGGTCGGCCCAGGAGATTTTTTGTCCGTATTTTTGCTTAATTGGCCACAGCAGACGGCGAGCCTTATCCAGGCTGACGTTGTCAGGCCAGGAGTTCAGCGGCGCAAAACGCTGCTGACCGCGACCGGCACCGCCGCGACCATCAACGGAGCGATAGGTACCCGCACCGTGCCAGGCCATACGGATAAACAGGCCCGCATAGCTGCCCCAGTCGGCAGGCCACCACGGTTGTGAGTCGGTTAACAGTGCTTTGAGATCGCCCTTTAGGGCGGAATAGTCGAGCTTACTGAATTCTTTGCGGTAGTCGAAGTCTTCACCCAGCGGGTTTGAACGGCTGGAGTGTTGATTAAGTAAATCGATGCGGAGTTGTTTAGGCCACCACTCTTTGCTGCCGGTACCTGCACCCGCGCTGTGATCGACGCCGCCCTGGTGGAACGGACATTTGCCGGCGGATGCCGCGTTATTAGTCTCGTCTGACATGCTCATCGCTATGCTCCCTTTACAGTGTTACCGTTACGATATACACCACTAGCGATAAGAGATAGTTGAATTAATCCACAGATTCGATAGCTAATACCTTTTAACTTTCTGTTCGAGTAAAAATCCCTCACTTTATGAGGGTTTTTTACTTTATAACGCCGGGCGGACACCCAGCGTATGGCAAATGGCGTAACTCATCTCCGCGCGGTTAAGCGTATAGAAGTGGAAATCCTTCACCCCTTCACGGCTTAAAATCTTCACCATATCCATCGCGATATTGGCCCCCACCAGCTTGCGTGTTTCCGGGTCATCGTCCAAACCTTCGTACATTTTGGACATCCACAGCGGAATGCGCACGTTGGTCATATCCGCGAATTTCTTCGCCTGTTTGAAGTTCGAGACCGGCAGAATGCCAGGGATGATTTCGACATCAATACCCGCCGAGACGCAGCGGTCGCGAAAGCGTAAATAGCTTTCCACATCAAAGAAGAACTGAGTAATGGCGCGATTTGCACCTGCGTCCACCTTACGCTTCAGGTTAAGCAGATCCGCCTGGGCGCTTTTCGCTTCCGGGTGAACTTCCGGGTAAGCGGCAACGGAAATATCAAAGTCAGCAACGTCTTTCAGCAGGGCAACCAGATCGGTGGCGTACATGTCCGGCTTACCGCTCCCCGGCGGCAGGTCGCCGCGCAGGGCAACGATATAACGAATGCCGTTGTTCCAGTAGTCCTGAGCAATCGCGCGCAGTTCATCAGGGGTGGCGTCGATACAGGTGAGGTGCGGTGCCGCTTCCAGACCGGTTCTGTCTTTAATGCCCTTAATGATGCTGTGCGTGCGGTCACGCTCACCGGAGTTGGCGCCGTAGGTTACGGAGACGAACTTCGGCTTCAGGCTGCTCAGGCGATCGATAGAGCTCCACAGGGTTTGCTCCATTTCACTGGTGCGCGGCGGGAAAAATTCAAAAGAGACGTTAATCTGGCCGTTCACTTCGGCCAGGCTCTGATTCAGGGCTTCCCGCTGGTTGGCGTGAAAAAAGCTCATACCTTACCTCTATCTTTCGCGTGTCATTGTTTGTTGTGTTGTGAACTTCTATACGTTTAGACGTCCAGATGTAAAAATGACGGAAAAGCGGGATGACGTCAACAGAAATAATCAACATTAACGGTGAGGTTTGTTCAGGGAAGATGAAGGGCGTTCATGATGGGGGTGAGAAGGCCCCTCACCCCAGCCCTCTCCCCAAAGGGGCGAGGGGGGAAAGACCGCACCGAGCAGTCCCCTCTCCCCT
>NZ_JBMKHQ010000016.1:22140-30999 GCF_049237385.1 Enterobacter cloacae complex sp. IR5412
CCAGCGGGTTATCGCGGTACCAGCGGCTTTCGATGGCGAAGACGTTATCGCACGGCAGCAGCGCCGCCAGCGGATGTTCAGGACGTACCGCCTCCACGCCCACGCGCGCTTTACCGTTCGCCTCGAAGCGCGCCACGTAACGCAGCACCAGGCCCATCTCGTTTGCCGCTTCGAGACGTTGCACCATCTGCTCGTTCAGCTCGTCGCCGTTCTCAAAGAAGTGATCGACAGATCCTTCCTCGCAGCCCGCAGGCACCAGAGACTCAACGCGTACCTGACCCGGCTCAATGTCGTAGCCTGCTTCACGCGCCAGGATCACCAGCTTGCGCATCACGTCTTTACCGGCAAGGTCAACGCGCGGATCCGGCTCGGTTAAGCCCTGCTGCCACGCCTGATCCACCAGGTCGGTGAACGGCACGGTACCGTCAAATTGCAGGAACAGCCAGGAGAGCGTGCCGGAGAAGATCCCGCTCAGCGCCAGAATGCTGTCGCCGCTATCAATCAGATCGCGCACGGTATGGTTAACCGGCAGACCTGCGCCAACGGTGGCGTTATACAGCCAGTGACGACCCGTTTTTTCGAACGCGTCGTGGATCTGGCGATATTTGTCAGTGCTGCTCGCGCCTGCCAGCTTGTTGGCGCTGATGACGTGGAACCCGTGGCTGGCAAAATCCAGATACTGATCGGCCAGTTGCTCGCTGGCGGTAACGTCCAGCACCACCAGATCGTCGTACGGGTGCGCGCGCATCCACAGGAACAGCGACTCTTCGTCCTGCTCAACCGCTTCATCGTTAAAGAAGGCCAGCGCCCGACTGGCGTCCAGCCCTTCGTAGTTCAACAGGCTGCGGCGGCTGTCCACCACGCCTGCCAGAATAAACTCAAATCCGGTACGCGCCGAAAGCGTCACCTGCTCGCGGGCGAACAGCTCCAGCCAGCGGGAACCGATGTTCCCTTTCCCGAACAGTACCAGGCCGATGCGTTTTTCCGCGCGGAACAGGGAGGTGTGCAGGCCCTGAATCAGGCTTTCGGTTGGCCCCTTGCGCAGAACGGCAACCAGGCTGATGCCCTCTTCCGACTGCCAGGTGAACTCCACCGGCTGCCCTTTCAGCTGCTGCCAGAAGCGGTGGCAGTGCAGCGGGTTACGGGTGACGCCCGCGCCCACCATTGCCACCAGCGCCAGTCCCTGACGCAGGCGAAGCTCGCCCGGCAGTCCCGCTTCATCCAGAATCTTCAGGGCGCTGTCCACCACTTCAGCGGTATAGCAGAACTGCAACAGCTGGCGATCGTTATGCACGCCAACGGCCAGCGGACGCACCTGGGCACGTTTCAGGATGGTGTCGATATCTTTGTGCGCCAGTTTGAAATCCTGGCCCGCAGGCACCTGGAACTCAATCAGGCAGATGTCATCGTGGCTGGTGACAATGCGCGCGCCCGTACCGGATGCCAGCACGCGCTCGATGCGAGTGGAACCCTGATCCGGCGTGTAGCTACAGCGTAGTTGCAGGTCGATGTCGCTGCCGGAAACCGGCTGTAGCGTGCGCGCGTGCAGCACTGGTGCCGCCAGACGCGCCAGCTCGCTCGCTTCGTCGAGACGCAGCAGCGGCAGCAGGCAGGCATCTTTTACTTTGCGCGGGTCCGCGCTGTAGACACCGGCCACGTCGCTCCAGATGGTGACGCGGGACACGCCCGCCAGGGCGCCAATCTGCGTTGCCGAGTAGTCAGAGCCGTTACGGCCCAGCAGTACGGTTTCACCTGCGTTGCTGCGACTGATAAAGCCGGTCACTACAATACGTTTACCCGGATGTTGCACCAGCAGCTGTTGCAGCAGCGGGTAGGACAACCCTTCGTCTACCTGCGGCTGTGCGGCGCGTTCGGCACGCAGGAAATCACGCGCGTCGAGCCAGGCGGCTTCCACGCCAAGATGTTGCAGCACGGCGGCCATCAGGCGCGCAGACCACACTTCACCATGGCCAACCACTTCCGCATACACCGCATCGGTAATGCCGCTGTCCAGCAGAGCTGCCAGACGCTCAAGGTCGTGAGTAAAGGCGCTTATCAGCCCGTCCGCCACGTCCGCAGGCAGCAAACCGGCAATCAGTTCACTCTGGTAACGACGTAAGGACTGTTGCACCTGATGCGCAGAGAGGCGATCGGTCTGGCTCAGTTTCAGCCAGCTAATCAGCTGGTTGGTGGTGCTGCCCGCCGCAGAGACAACCATCATGTCCCCCGGCTGTGAATACTCGGTCATGATCCCTGCGACACGCAGATAACATTTCACATCAGCAAGACTACTACCACCAAACTTGTGCAGCTGACGACCCTTCGCCCCTGCCTGCGCTATCACACTCATGATTACCCCTTGGCTGCGACCCGGAAGCCATTTTCCAGATCGGCAATTAAATCTTCAGAATCTTCAATACCGGTCGAGATACGCAGCAGCGTCTCGGAAATCCCGGCGGCGGCACGTGCTTCGGGTGCCATACCTGCGTGCGTCATGGTTGCGGCGTGGGAGATCAAGCTTTCAACTCCCCCTAAGGATTCCGCCAGCGTAAACAATGACAACCCGCTCAGGAAGCGACGCAGCGTTTGCTCGTCACCGTCCAGTTCAAAACTTAACATCGCGCCAAATCCTTTCTGTTGGCGCGCGGCAATCTCGTGCCCCTGGTTTTCCGGCAGCGACGGGTGATAAAGCTTCTTCACCAGCGGCTGGGTTTTCAGGAAATCCACGATCGCCTGGGCATTACGCTGCGCCACGTCCATACGCGGTGACAGGGTGCGGATACCACGCAGCAGCAAATAGCTGTCGAACGCGCCCGCGGTGACGCCAATGTTATTGGCCCACCATGCCAGTTCAGTGACAACATCAGGATCTTTGGCAATCACCACACCCGCTACCACGTCAGAATGGCCGTTCAGATATTTCGTGCATGAATGCAACACCAGATCGGCACCCAGTGCCAGTGGGTTCTGAAGGGCCGGACTGAGGAACGTATTATCCACTACACTTATCGCTCCCGCATCCCTTGCGAGCTGACAAATTTTCGCAATATCGACTACGCGCAACAATGGATTGCTTGGACTTTCCACCAGAACCAGCTTCGGCTGTTCGGCTAACGCCTGTTTCAGCGCCTGTTCGTCGTTTTGATCGACAAACAACACGCGGTAGCAGCCACGTTTCGCCAGGCTATCAAACAGACGATAGCTGCCGCCGTAGCAGTCGTGCGGCGCCACCAGCAAATCGCCAGGTTTCAGGAACACCGTGGTCACCAGATGAATGGCAGACATGCCGGTATTGGTTAATACCGCACCTGCGCCGCCTTCCAGTTCCGCCAGCGCGCGCTGGGTGACGTCACGCGTAGGATTGCCGCGACGCGAGTAGTCATGCGCGCGGGGTTCATTAAATCCGGTGAAATTATAGGTGCTGGAGAGATGAATTGGCGGGACAACGCAGCCGTACTGCTCGTCATCATTCAATCCGCTACGCACTGCGATGGTGGCCTGTTTACGCGTCATGGTGAGGCTTCCTGGCGAATGAGGTGAAAAGTCAGGCACCAGAGTAAACATTGAAAGTATAGACGTCAATACATCTGGACATCTAAACTTCTTTGCGTATAGATTGAGCAATGCGCAAATAGCCGTTAAAATTATATGCTTTAGGACACGCTACAGCGGCAATATCCGTGCCTCGGTATCGTCTCTACGGTAAACTACGCAAGATTACGGTTCAAAACTGATGGTTACCGGTTTTGCACCTTTAGATTAATGACTGAGAGGATTAAAGGTATCTCATGGCTGAATGGAGCGGCGAATATATCAGCCCATACGCTGAGCACGGTAAGAAGAGTGAGCAAGTCAAGAAAATCACGGTGTCCATTCCTCTGAAGGTGTTGAAGATCCTCACCGATGAACGTACGCGTCGTCAGGTGAACAACCTGCGTCACGCCACTAACAGCGAACTGCTGTGCGAAGCGTTCCTGCATGCGTTTACCGGCCAACCGTTGCCGAACGATGACGATCTGCGCAAAGAGCGCAGTGACGAAATTCCAGAAGAGGCGAAGGTGATCATGCGTGAATTGGGTATCGACCCGGATACGTG
Source organism: Enterobacter cloacae complex sp. IR5412 (assembly GCF_049237385.1). Taxonomy (NCBI): domain Bacteria; kingdom Pseudomonadati; phylum Pseudomonadota; class Gammaproteobacteria; order Enterobacterales; family Enterobacteriaceae; genus Enterobacter; species Enterobacter cloacae complex sp. IR5412. The sequence goes on from NZ_JBMKHQ010000016.1 coordinate 26,237, forward strand.
GGAATACTGATAAGCGGATACAAAAAAGGCACCTTGCGGTGCCTTTTTTTCGGGAAACTTATTTAGCGCCCGGGATGCTGAAACGCTTGTTGAAGCGGTCAACACGGCCACCGGTTGCAACATCACGCTGCTTACCAGTGTAGAACGGGTGGCATTTGCCGCACACGTCCAGGTTCAGATCGTGACCCACGGTAGAGCGGATCTGGATAGAGTTACCGCAAGAGCAGTTTGCAGTAATCATTTCGTATTTCGGGTGAATATCTTTTTTCATGGGAGAACCTCAGTTAAGGCCGCGTCGCTCTTCCAGCCCTAACGCCAGACACCACGCGATGTTGAATGTAAGTTCTTTGGCGTAAAGTACACCAAAGGCGGCGAATCATACAGAATTTAACCAACGTATGCAAACTGATCCGCACGCCGCTTTCACTAATGTGTATACTAACGCGCCACTTTTCAAGTCAGGAAGATTCGATGCCCGTCGCTCACGTTGCCCTGCCCGTTCCGCTTCCCCGCACCTTTGACTACCTGCTGCCCGACAGCATGAGCGCCAAAGCGGGCTGTCGCGTGACCGTGCCGTTCGGTAAACAGCAGCGCGTGGGGATCGTCGTCTCCGTCAGCGATAAAAGCGAGCTGCCGCTTACCGAGCTGAAATCGATCGTTGAAGTGCTGGATGATGAACCTGTTTACTCTCACAGCACCTGGCGACTGCTGCTGTGGGCGGCAGATTATTATCACCATCCTATTGGCGACGTATTGTTCCACGCCCTGCCGATTATGCTGCGTCAGGGTAAGCGCGCCAGCCATGCGCCAATGTGGTACTGGTTTGCCACGGAGGAAGGCCAGGCCGTCGACATCAACAGCCTGAAGCGCTCGCAAAAACAACAGCAGGCGTTGGCCGCGCTACGCCAGGGGAAAATCTGGCGCCATCAGGTCGACGAGCTCGAGGTGAGCGAAACCGCGTTGCAGGCATTAAGGAAGAAAGGGCTGAGCGAGCTGGCCAGCGAAGCACCTGCCCTTCACGACTGGCGCGACGGCTTTTCCGTCTCGGGCGATCGCCTGCGTCTGAATACCGAGCAGGCCACCGCCGTGGGCGCGATTCACAGCGCCGCCGATCGTTTCTCCGCCTGGCTGCTGGCGGGCGTCACCGGCTCCGGTAAAACCGAAGTGTATCTGAGCGTACTGGAAAATGTGCTCGCGCAGGGTAAACAGGCGCTGGTAATGGTGCCGGAAATCGGCCTGACGCCGCAAACCATCGCCCGTTTCCGTGAACGCTTTAATGCGCCCGTTGAGGTTCTGCACTCCGGCCTGAACGACAGCGAGCGCCTCAGCGCCTGGCTGAAAGCGAAAAACGGCGAAGCGGCGATTGTGATTGGCACCCGTTCCTCACTCTTTACGCCGTTTAAAAATCTCGGCGTTATCGTGATCGATGAAGAGCATGACAGCTCCTATAAACAGCAGGAAGGCTGGCGCTATCACGCCCGCGACTTAGCCGTGTACCGCGCCCACAGCGAGCAAATCCCCATTATTCTGGGGTCCGCCACCCCCGCGCTTGAAACGCTGCACAACGTTCGCCAGCGTAAATACCACATGCTGCGCCTGACGCGCCGCGCGGGGAATGCCCGTCCGGCCATTCAGCATGTGCTGGATCTGAAAGGCCAACAGGTGCAGGCCGGGTTAGCGCCTGCGCTGATTAGCCGCATGCGCCAACATTTGCAGGCGGGCAACCAGGTGATCCTGTTTCTGAACCGCCGCGGCTTCGCGCCTGCGTTGCTGTGCCACGACTGCGGCTGGATTGCCGAGTGCCCGCGCTGCGATCACTACTACACCTTCCACCAGGCTCAGCGCCATTTACGCTGCCACCACTGCGACAGCCAGCGTCCGGTACCCCGTCAGTGCCCGTCCTGCGGCTCAACGCACATCGTGCCGGTGGGTCTGGGGACGGAGCAGCTCGAACAGGCGCTGGCACCGTTCTTCCCTGATGTGCCCATTTCGCGTATCGACAGGGACACCACCAGCCGCAAAGGGGCACTGGAGCAGCAGCTGGCGGAAGTGCATCGCGGCGGCGCGCGCATCCTGATTGGCACTCAAATGCTGGCGAAAGGGCATCACTTCCCGGACGTGACGCTGGTCGCCCTGCTGGACGTCGACGGCGCGCTGTTCTCCGCGGATTTTCGCTCCGCCGAGCGTTTCGCACAGCTTTATACCCAGGTTGCTGGTCGCGCCGGTCGAGCGGGTAAGCAGGGCGAAGTAGTGCTGCAAACGCACCATCCTGAGCACCCGCTGCTGCAAACGCTGCTGCACAAAGGCTATGACGCCTTCGCGGACCAGGCGCTGGCCGAACGTCAGACGATGCAGCTTCCTCCGTGGACCAGCCACGTCATCATCCGTGCGGAAGATCATAACAATCAGCAGGCGCCGCTGTTCCTGCAACAGCTGAGAAATCTCCTGCAGGCCAGCCCACTGGTGGATAATCAGCTGTGGATTTTAGGCCCGGTACCCGCGCTCGCCCCGAAACGCGGCGGCCGTTTCCGCTGGCAACTCTTACTTCAGCACCCTTCGCGTATCCGTTTACAGCAGATCGTCAGCGGCACGCTGGCGCTGATTAATACCCTGCCGGAAGCGCGAAAAGTGAAGTGGGTTCTGGACGTCGATCCGATTGAAGGCTGAAGACGGATCGAAAAATTTAATGCGCCTCACACTTTTTATGAAAATTCTGTAACCGATTCCATTAACTATCTGTAAAAATGGTGCGGTCCGCAGTTCGGTGTTCAGGCGAGGAGAAGACGTTGAAGTCCAGGAAAGAGGTTGCCTCGGCGACCATGAAAGACGTTGCCGAGAAAGCACAAGTCTCAACAGCAACCGTGTCCCGCGCATTGATGAACCCTGACAAAGTCTCCCAGGCGACCCGAAACCGGGTTGAAAAGGCGGCGCTTGAGGTCGGTTATTTCCCGCAAGCCATGGGGCGCAACGTTAAACGCAACGAATCCCGCACCATCCTGGTGATCGTGCCGGACATCTGCGATCCCTTCTTCAGCGAAATCATCCGCGGCATTGAGGTCACGGCCGCCGCCCAGGGCTATCTGGTGCTGATTGGTGATTGTGCCCACCAGAACCAGCAGGAAAAAACGTTCATCGACCTGATCATCACCAAGCAGATTGATGGCATGCTGCTGCTTGGCTCACGCCTGCCGTTTGATGCCAGCATTGAAGAACAGCGCAATTTACCGCCAATGGTCATGGCGAACGAATTCGCGCCGGAGCTGGAGCTGCCGACCGTTCATATCGATAACCTCACCGCCGCGTTCAACGCCGTGAACTATCTTCAGGAGCTGGGGCATAAGCGTATCGGTTGTATTGCCGGACCAGAAGAGATGCCGCTGTGTCATTACCGGTTGCAGGGCTACGTTCAGGCGCTTCGCCGTACCGGGGCTGTTGTCGATCCGCACTACATTGCGCGCGGTGATTTCACCTTTGAAGCGGGCGGGCAGGCGCTGGAAAAATTGCTTGCCTTGCCAGAACCGCCTACCGCGGTCTTCTGCCACAGCGACGTGATGGCGCTGGGGGCGTTATCCTACGCCAAACGTCACGGCCTGCGCGTGCCAAAGGACCTGTCGATAATCGGTTTTGATAATATTTCGCTTTCGGAGTTTTGCGATCCGCCGCTTTCGACTGTTTCGCAGCCGCGGTATGACATTGGCCGGGAAGCGATGCTGCTTTTGCTGGATCAGCTGCACGGTCAAACAGTTAGCAGTGGGTCACGACTACTGGATTGTGAGCTGATTGTGCGCGGCTCTACCCAGGCATTAACTTAAAGTAAATACCTTTCGACACCCTTATCTGGTCAAAGCCCCGTCGCTTAAGTAACATGGCGGGCTGACGAACGAATAAATACAGCGAAACGATAGTGGCACAACGAGATTATGTACGTCGCGGCCAGCCGGCACCTTCGCGACGCAAAAAGAGTAGTTCAAAAAGCAAGCAACGTAGCCTGTCTGCTGTCTCCCCAGCCATGGTCGCCATTGCTGCGGCTGTGCTGGTGGCCTTTATTGGCGGCCTCTACTTCATTACGCATCATAAAAAAGAAGAGTCTGAAGCCCTTCAGGGTAACAAGGTCGTCGGCAACGGCCTTCCTCCGAAGCCTGAAGAGCGCTGGCGCTACATTAAAGAGCTGGAAAGCCGCCAGCCTGGCGTACGTGCGCCTACCGAGCCTTCTGCCGGGGGTGAAGTGAAGAATGCCGATCAGCTGACGGACGAACAGCGCCAGTTGCTCGCTCAGATGCAGGCGGACATGCGCCAGCAGCCTACGCAGTTGAACGAAGTACCGTGGAACGAACAAACCCCGGCGCAGCGTCAGCAAACGTTGCAGCGCCAGCGTCAGGCACAGCAGCAAACGCAACAGCAGCAGTGGACGCAGACGCAGCCGGTACAACAGCCGCGTACACAACCGCAGCAGCAGACGCGTACTGTACAAACGCAGCCTGTTCAGCAGCAGCCGAAAGCCCAGCCGCAGAAGCAAACAGCACAGCCGTATCAGGATCTGTTGCAGACGCCTGCACATACCACTGCGCAACAGCCAAAAACGCAGCAGGCTGCGCCGGTCACTAAAGAGACCGAGGCACCAAAGCAGACGGCTGAGAAAAAAGATGAACGCCGCTGGATGGTTCAGTGCGGTTCGTTTAAAGGCGCTGAGCAGGCAGAAACGGTGCGAGCTCAGCTGGCATTTGAAGGATTTGACTCACGCATTACCACCAATAACGGCTGGA
>NZ_JBMKHQ010000016.1:31053-52773 GCF_049237385.1 Enterobacter cloacae complex sp. IR5412
GAAACCCCCAAAATCCCCCCCATCTATCATTTAATTCAGCCCTGAGCACAGGCTCAGGGCTTCTGTTTCCCGAATCTGTAACCAGGGGGTCTGCTCGTGACAACAATAGTAAGTGTACGCCGTAACGGCCAGGTGGTAATTGCCGGTGATGGCCAGGCCACGCTGGGTAATACCGTCATGAAAGGCAACGTGAAGAAAGTACGTCGTCTTTATAACGACAAAGTGATCGCCGGTTTCGCAGGCGGCACGGCTGATGCCTTCACGCTGTTTGAACTGTTTGAACGCAAACTGGAAATGCATCAGGGTCATCTGGTGAAAGCCGCCGTTGAGCTGGCAAAAGACTGGCGTACCGACCGCATGCTGCGCAAGCTCGAAGCACTGCTGGCCGTGGCTGACGAAAACGCCTCGCTGATCATCACCGGTAACGGCGACGTGGTTCAGCCTGAAAACGACCTGATTGCCATCGGCTCTGGCGGCCCGTACGCCCAGGCCGCAGCCCGTGCGCTGTTGGAAAATACCGACATGAACGCGCGCGATATCGCGGTGAAAGCGTTGGATATTGCAGGTGATATCTGCATCTATACCAACCACAATCACACCATCGAAGAATTGACCTCCAAAGCGTAAGGATCGCCCATGTCTGAAATGACCCCACGCGAAATTGTCAGCGAACTGAACAAACACATTATCGGCCAGGACAACGCCAAGCGCTCCGTGGCTATCGCACTACGTAACCGCTGGCGTCGCATGCAGCTCGACGAAGAGCTCCGCCATGAAGTGACGCCAAAAAATATTCTGATGATCGGCCCGACCGGGGTGGGTAAAACCGAAATCGCCCGTCGTCTGGCCAAACTGGCTAACGCGCCGTTCATCAAAGTTGAAGCCACCAAGTTCACCGAAGTGGGCTATGTGGGTAAAGAAGTGGACTCCATCATCCGCGATCTGACCGATTCAGCGATTAAGATGGTGCGTGTCCAGGCGATTGAGAAAAACCGCTATCGCGCCGAAGAGATGGCCGAAGAGCGTATTCTCGACGTGCTGATCCCACCGGCAAAAAATAACTGGGGACAGGCTGAACAGCAGCCTGAACCTTCTGCTGCGCGTCAGGCATTCCGCAAAAAATTGCGCGAAGGCGAGCTGGACGACAAAGAGATTGAGATCGATCTCGCTGCCGCGCCAATGGGCGTTGAAATCATGGCCCCTCCGGGCATGGAAGAGATGACCAGCCAGTTGCAGTCCATGTTCCAGAACCTGGGCGGGCAGAAACAGAAAGCGCGTAAGCTGAAAATCAAAGACGCGATGAAGCTGCTGATTGAAGAAGAAGCAGCGAAGCTGGTTAACCCGGAAGAGCTGAAACAGGACGCTATCGACGCGGTTGAGCAGCACGGTATCGTGTTTATCGACGAAATCGACAAAATCTGTAAGCGCGGCGGCAACAGCTCCGGCCCGGATGTTTCCCGCGAAGGCGTTCAGCGCGACCTGCTGCCGCTGGTGGAAGGTTGCACCGTCTCTACCAAGCACGGCATGGTGAAAACTGACCACATTCTGTTTATCGCGTCAGGTGCGTTTCAGGTTGCCAGCCCATCCGATCTCATTCCGGAACTGCAGGGTCGTCTGCCAATCCGCGTTGAGCTGCAGGCGCTGACCACTGAAGATTTCGAACGTATCCTGACTGAGCCAAACGCTTCTGTGACCGTACAGTACAAAGCGCTGATGGCGACCGAAGGCGTGAATATCGAGTTCACCGACGATGGGATCAAACGCATCGCTCAGGCCGCATGGCAGGTCAACGAAACCACCGAAAACATCGGTGCGCGTCGTCTGCACACCGTGCTGGAACGCCTGGTGGAAGATATCTCTTACGATGCGAGCGACCTTAACGGTCAAACCATTACCATTGACGCAGAGTATGTGGGCAAACACCTGGATGCGTTAGTGGCAGATGAAGATCTGAGCCGTTTTATTCTATAATCGCGTTCAATGCATTTTCATCACTGTTGATGGGGGCTATGGCCCCCATTTTTATTGGCTAAATAACTATGACTGATATCAGCCGTACGCAGGCGTGGCTCGAAAGTCTGCGTCCAAAAACGCTTCCTCTGGCTTTTGCCGCCATTATCGTCGGTACCGCACTTGCCTGGTGGCAGGGGCATTTCGATCCCCTGGTGGCTGGTCTGGCGCTTGTCACCGCCGGGCTACTGCAAATCCTCTCTAATCTCGCCAATGATTACGGCGATGCGGTAAAAGGCAGCGATAAACCTGATCGTATCGGGCCGCTGCGCGGGATGCAAAAAGGGGTGATTACCCAGGCACAGATGAAGCGGGCGCTGATTATCACCGTGGTGTTGATTTGCCTGTCCGGCCTGGCGCTGGTGACGGTCGCCTCGAAAACCACCAGCGATTTCATTGGCTTCCTGGTGCTGGGCTTGCTCGCCATTATTGCAGCAATTACCTATACCGTCGGGACGCGTCCTTACGGGTATATTGGTCTGGGCGACATCTCCGTACTGGTGTTCTTCGGCTGGCTGAGCGTCATGGGAAGCTGGTACTTGCAGGCGCATACGGTGATCCCCGCCCTGTTCCTGCCCGCGACCGCCTGCGGTCTGCTGGCGACGGCGGTGCTGAATATCAATAACCTGCGCGACATCGACAGCGACCGTGAGAACGGTAAGAACACGCTGGCCGTGCGTCTGGGCCCGGTGAATGCCCGCCGCTATCACGCCTGCCTGCTCATCGGCGCGCTGGTCTGCCTGGCACTGTTCAATCTGATCTCTCTGCACAGCCTGTGGGGCTGGCTGTTTGTGCTCGCCGCACCGCTGCTGGTTAAGCAGGCCCGCTATGTCATGCGTGAACTCAGCCCGGCTGCCATGCCGCCGATGCTGGAGCGCACGGTAAAAGGCGCGTTGCTGACTAACCTGCTGTTCGTCATCGGGATTGTCTTAAGCCAGACGCTGAGTTAGCTGACAAATATCAATTAACAATTGATGATTTTGCCAACAAGGCATTTCGCACGATATACTGAACACATTCGCAGCAACAGAGCGTTAAACCTATGAAATACGATACCTCCGAGCTTTGTGACATCTACCAGGAAGATGTCAACGTCGTTGAACCCCTGTTCTCCAACTTTGGCGGACGGTCGTCGTTTGGCGGACAAATCATCACGGTGAAATGTTTCGAGGACAACGGGTTGCTGTACGATCTGCTCGAAGAGAACGGCCGTGGCCGCGTTCTGGTGGTCGACGGCGGCGGTTCCGTGCGCCGCGCATTGATTGATGCTGAACTGGCCGGAATTGCCGTCCAGAACGAGTGGGAAGGCATTGTGGTGTACGGTTCCGTGCGTCAGGTGGACGATCTCGAAGACATGGATATCGGGATTCAGGCCATCGCGGCCATACCGGTAGGCGCAGCGGGCGACGGCATCGGCGAAAGCGACGTGCGCGTCAATTTCGGCGGCGTGACCTTCTTCTCGGGCGACCACCTTTATGCTGACAATACCGGCATTATCCTTTCCGAGGATGCGCTGGACATTGAGTAGTTAATCGATAAGCGAGATGCATAAAAAAACCGCCAACAGCAATGTGGCGGTTTTTTTGTCCCTCGGGATTCGCGGTCCGTTGGGTGATATTGCAACCTTTAACCAGGATTTTTATCTTACCCTGATTCATTCCTCAGGTAACCCCTGTCGACCCTTTATGAATTCCTAATTATGTGTGGGAACCTTAACTCCGCAGCTGTTGCTCATTATGATGCTGTGTCCCTTTCCGCCATCTCGCAAATGGGCGCCGGTCCAGGGAAAGGTGTATTCACAACCGTAAAGCAACCTTTAACCGGGCTTGTGTCCACCGACTTATCACCGGTGGTGAACGGTGGAGCGGTAAGCAGCAGGGACCGCATAATGAAACGCTATTTATGTATCGCGTTCATTGTCGCCAGCGTACTCGTTGTAAAGAGCGATGAACCTGTTGGGTTTGTTGCTTTTGCTACGACAGCGCAGGACAAGTAGCGTTAAGGCCGCCTCAGGCGGCCTTTTTTATGGTTTGATATCGGTTAGCGAAAACCATAAAAAAGCCGGGTGGCGGCTTCGCCTTACCCGGCCTAATCAGTTAACCCCACCGGAATTAAACTTCTTCCATACGTCCCAGCAGTGCCTGCAGGCGATCCTGCCAGCCGTTCTGCTGTTCGCGCAGCTGGTTGTTTTCGCGCTCCAGTTCTTCACGGCTGTGCTGAGCATTCTGAACTTCCTGGGACAGGGAGTTGTTTTTCTCTTTCAGCTCTTCAATTTCCATCTGCAGCAGGGTGATGGTGTCGATCGCCTGCTGTACTTTCGATTCCAGTTTCTCAAACACTTCTAAAGACATGATGCTACCTCTCCTGAATTGCAAGGCGACGCTTTAACGTAAACGCGCACGACATATACCGTCGATTGTATGGAGCGCGGCGCTCTGTGTCCAGCGACACACCGCGCAGATCGCGGTTTGCAACACTTTTAGGTCTGGTCCTGGTGCGTTCGCGGCATATACCCCTAAATTGTTAACTCTTTAGTTAATGAAATGATTCAGCTCACATTATACCGCTGATGCAAAAACGCGCTTTATGGCGCGAAAACGCTCATTTTATTGACACAGACCACACATTTTGATTTCGATATTTCTCGTTTGTGCTCGTTAACGATAAATTAACACTATGTCTACAGGGCATCGTGGCTGTCACGGGCGGTCACGCAAACAATAAACATTACTCTTTTGCAGGATTCCGATTATGAGTCAGACATCAACCTTAAAAGGCCAGTGCATTGCCGAGTTCCTGGGTACCGGGTTGTTGATATTCTTCGGAGTAGGCTGTGTCGCTGCACTGAAAGTGGCGGGTGCCAGTTTTGGTCAGTGGGAAATCAGTATTATCTGGGGTTTGGGCGTGGCGATGGCCATCTACCTGACCGCAGGGGTTTCCGGCGCACATCTTAACCCGGCGGTGACCATCGCGTTGTGGCTATTCGCGTGCTTTGACGGACGCAAAGTTGTCCCTTTCATCATTTCACAATTTGCCGGCGCCTTTTGCGCAGCGGCGTTAGTTTACGGGCTTTATTACAATCTTTTCACCGACTTCGAACAGACGCATCATATGGTGCGTGGCAGTGTCGAAAGCCTGGATCTGGCAGGCATTTTCTCAACGTATCCGAATCCGCATATTAATTTTGTGCAGGCGTTCGCAGTTGAAATGGTGATTACCGCTATTCTGATGGGCGTCATTATGGCGCTGGGCGACGACGGAAACGGCATTCCGCGCGGCCCGCTGGCACCACTTTTGATTGGCCTTCTGATTGCGGTAATTGGCGCATCCATGGGTCCGCTGACCGGCTTTGCGATGAATCCGGCGCGTGACCTGGGTCCAAAAACCTTCGCCTTCTTTGCAGGATGGGGCGATGTCGCCTTTACCGGCGGCAAAGACATTCCTTACTTCCTGGTACCGCTGTTCGGGCCAATCGTAGGGGCAGCGCTGGGCGCATTCGGCTATCGCAAATTAATTGGTCGCCACTTACCGTGCGACACCTGTGTGGAAGAGGAAAAAGAGTCGACTTCCACCACACAACAAAAAGCTTCGCTGTAATCTGACTACGGGACACATACCATGACCGAAAAAAAATATATCGTTGCGCTCGACCAGGGCACTACCAGCTCCCGCGCTGTCGTAATGGATCATGACGCGAACATTGTCAGCGTGTCTCAACGCGAATTTGAGCAAATCTATCCGCGTCCAGGCTGGGTTGAACACGACCCGATGGAGATCTGGGCATCACAAAGCTCCACGCTGGTGGAAGTGCTGGCGAAAGCCGACATCAGTTCTGACGAGATTGCCGCTATCGGTATCACCAACCAGCGTGAAACCACCGTTGTCTGGGAGCGCGAAACCGGTAAGCCCATCTACAACGCCATTGTCTGGCAGTGCCGCCGCACCTCAGAGATCTGCGAAAAACTGAAGCGCGACGGAATGGAAGAGTACGTGCGCAGTACAACCGGTCTGGTCATTGACCCCTATTTCTCCGGCACCAAAGTGAAGTGGATCCTCGACCACGTGGAAGGTTCACGCGAGCGTGCACGACGCGGCGAGCTGCTGTTTGGCACCGTCGATACCTGGCTTATCTGGAAGATGACTCAGGGACGCGTTCACGTCACCGACTACACCAACGCCTCGCGCACCATGCTGTTCAACATCAACACTCTGGAGTGGGATGACAAGATGCTGGACGCGCTGGACATTCCGCGTGCGATGCTGCCAGACGTGCGCAAATCTTCAGAAGTATACGGCCAGACCAACATCGGCGGTAAAGGCGGCACCCGTATTCCTATCGCCGGTATTGCCGGTGACCAGCAGGCGGCGCTGTTCGGCCAGCTGTGCGTCAAGGAAGGGATGGCGAAGAACACTTACGGCACCGGCTGCTTTATGCTCATGAACACCGGCGAGAAAGCGGTGAAATCAGAAAACGGTCTGCTGACCACCATCGCCTGCGGCCCACGCGGTGAAGTGAACTATGCCCTGGAAGGGGCGGTATTCATGGCGGGTGCCTCCATTCAGTGGCTGCGCGACGAGATGAAGCTGATCAGCGATGCGTTTGACTCCGAATACTTCGCGACCAAAGTGAAAGACACCAACGGCGTATACGTGGTGCCAGCGTTTACCGGTCTGGGCGCACCGTACTGGGATCCGTACGCCCGCGGCGCGATTTTCGGCCTGACGCGCGGTGTGAACTCAAACCACATTATTCGTGCGACCCTGGAATCCATCGCCTACCAGACGCGCGACGTGCTGGAAGCGATGCAGGCGGACTCCGGCATTCGTCTGCACGCCTTGCGCGTGGACGGCGGTGCGGTAGCCAATAACTTCCTGATGCAGTTCCAGTCCGACATTCTGGGTACCCGCGTTGAACGTCCTGAGGTGCGAGAAGTAACGGCGCTGGGCGCGGCGTATCTGGCAGGTCTGGCGGTTGGCTTCTGGCAAAACCTTGACGAGCTTCAGGAAAAAGCGGTGATCGAACGCGAATTCCGTCCAGGCATCGAAACCACCGAGCGCAACTACCGCTACAGCGGCTGGAAGAAAGCGGTGAAACGTGCCCTGGCATGGGAAGAGCACGACGAGTAAGACAGACTCACCCCTCACCCTAACCCTCTCCCCTTTGGGGAGAGGGCCGGGGTGAGGGGCTCAGACCGCACCACCCCTCCCCCTCCCCACTCTGTGATAAACTTCGTGCAATTCCTTATGATTGTACGAGTACCTCATGAAACGTGAACTTGCTATCGAGTTTTCCCGCGTCACCGAAGCTGCCGCCCTCGCAGGCTACAAGTGGCTGGGCCGTGGCGACAAAAATACCGCAGACGGCGCAGCCGTCCACGCCATGCGCATTGTGCTTAATCAGGTCAATATCGATGGCACTATCGTCATTGGCGAAGGCGAAATCGACGAAGCCCCGATGCTCTACATCGGTGAAAAAGTCGGGACGGGCAAAGGCGATGCGGTGGATATCGCGGTCGACCCGATCGAAGGCACGCGCATGACGGCGATGGGCCAGGCCAACGCGCTGGCGGTGCTGGCGGTGGGCGATAAGGGCTGCTTCCTCAACGCGCCAGATATGTACATGGAAAAGCTGATTGTCGGTCCTGGTGCTAAAGGTGCTATCGACCTTAGCCTGCCGCTGGATGCCAACCTGCGCAATATCGCAGCGGCGCTGGGTAAACCGCTCAACGAACTCACCGTGACCATCCTGGCGAAACCGCGCCACGACGCCACCATCGCTTATCTGCAAGCACTCGGCGTGCGCGTATTTGCCATTCCTGATGGCGACGTTGCCGCCTCTATTCTGACCTGCATGCCGGACAGCGAGGTCGACGTGCTTTACGGCATCGGCGGCGCGCCGGAAGGTGTGGTCTCTGCGGCAGTGATCCGCGCGCTGGACGGCGATATGCAGGCGCGTCTGCTGCCACGCCATGAGGTCAAAGGCGACAGCGACGAGAACCTTCGCATTGGTGAAGACGAACTGGCGCGCTGTGCGGCGATGGGCATCGAGGCCAATAAAGTGCTCGCGCTGAACGAGATGGCTCGCAGCGATAACGTGGTCTTCTCCGCAACCGGCATCACCAAAGGCGATCTGCTGGATGGCATCACCCGCAAGGGAAACATGGCCACCACTGAAACCCTGCTGATCCGCGGCAAATCCCGCACCATTCGCCGCATTCAGTCCATTCATTATCTCGACCGCAAAGACCCGGACGTACAGACGCACATTCTGTAAAACCGTTTGATCGATAGAGCTTTCCGGCCCGAATGGGCTGGAAATGTTTCCCACAAGTACGGAAGATAGAAGAGAGAAACAGCACAGGAGAAGATCATGGCGGACTGGGTAACAGGTAAAGTCACAAAGGTACAGTTCTGGACCGATGCGCTATTTAGCCTCACGCTGCACGCGCCCGTTCATCCGTTTACCGCCGGGCAGTTTGCCAAGCTCGGGCTGGATATCGACGGTGAACGCGTACAGCGCGCCTACTCTTACGTTAACGCGCCTGATAACCCGGATCTCGAGTTCTACCTGGTCACCGTTCCGGACGGTAAGCTCAGCCCGCGCCTCGCCGCGCTGAAACCGGGCGATGAGGTGCAGATTGTCTCCGACGCGGCGGGGTTCTTCGTGCTGGATGAAATCCCCGACTGTGACACGCTCTGGATGCTGGCGACCGGCACGGCCATCGGCCCGTATCTCTCTATCCTGGAGTACGGCAAAGATCTGGAGCGCTTTAAGAATATCGTGCTGGTCCACGCCGCGCGCTACGCCGCAGACCTGAGCTATTTGCCGCAGATGCAGGCGCTGGAACAGCGATATGGCGGGAAGTTAAAAATTCAGACGGTGGTCAGCCGCGAAACCGCAGCTGGCTCGTTAACCGGCCGCGTTCCGGCGTTGATTGAAAGCGGCGCGCTGGAAGAGGCAGTGGGTTTACCGATGAATACCGAAACCAGCCACGTGATGCTGTGCGGTAACCCGCAGATGGTGCGCGATACGCAGCAACTGCTGAAGGATACCCGGCAGATGACGAAACACCTTCGCCGCCGACCGGGCCATATGACCGCCGAACACTACTGGTGATCAGCGGTACTTCACCTCAAGGGTATCTTTTCCGTATTTGTTCTCGCTCTGGGTGCCAATAAACGCGCCCAGTTCGACAACCATCATCACAAAGATAACCGTCGGCAGCAGTCTGCCCACCACCCACGGGAGGATGGAGGGCAGCATTGACCAGTTCCCCGCCACCAGCATCCACGCCAGAATAATCAGAAAAGCCCAAGCGCCGGAGCGACCGCGATCGTGCAGACGTTTCACCACCACGGCAGCGGTTGGCCACAGTAAACAGACCAGCGCAAAAGCCGCAGTTTGCGTGCTCAGCCAGGCGTTATAGGCAACAAAAAACAGAAGCAGCATGGCGACAACCCACGCTGCCATCCAGATCCAGAAGTCACGGCGTCCAATACGCCCTTTGAATGAAAACAACCACTGCTGTATGGTCATGTAAGGTTCCTTATTATTGTTTAGCCCGCATTTTACCCTGGAGTTGTGACCTTTTGACAAGCCGACCAGATATCGTTTTAATCATGGGCAATAACGGCCAGGGGCAATGTTGATGAAAAGTTCGGCACACTCTCTTTATTTGTGTTTAGCGATGCTGAGCGCCAGTTTTTCTCTGCACGCCGCGGAACCGGCTTCCCCGGTCACCGCTCCCTACCTTCTGGCGGGCGCCCCCTCTTTCGATCAATCTATCAGCCAGTTCCGCGAAGCCTTCAATAAAGAAAACCCCTCGCTTGCGCTGGGGGAGTTCCGTGCGATTGACGGTGCCCGCGATACGCCAACCCTGACCCGCGCTGCCAGCAAAATTAACGAGAATCTATATGCTTCCACTGCCCTTGAGCGCGGAACGTTAAAAATCAAAAGCATGCAGATCACCTGGCTGCCGATTCAGGGCCCAGAGCAGAAAGCGGCGAAAGCGAAAGCGCTGGAGTATATGAGCGCTATTCTGCGCGCCTTTACCCCCACCTTCACGAAAGCGCAAAGCCAGCAAAAGCTGCAAAAACTGCTTACCGCCGGGAAAAACAAACGCTATTACGCGGATACGGAAGGTGCCGTTCGCTATGTTGTCGCAGATAACGGCGAAAAGGGGCTGACCTTCGCGGTTGAACCGATTAAGCTGGCCCTATCAGACGCACTCGAGGGGGCGAATTAATGACAAAAAGCAAAGCCTTTCGAGGGAAAATCTCTATACTGATTCACAGACCATGCTGCCCTTAAGGGCGGCCATATTCCTTAATTCGCTTATTGAGCGTGGAGAATTGAAATGCGACATCCTTTAGTGATGGGTAACTGGAAACTGAACGGCAGCCGCCACATGGTAAACGAACTGGTTGCTAACCTGCGTAAAGAGCTGGCTGGCGTGACCGGCTGCGCGGTTGCTATCGCTCCGCCGGATATGTACCTGGATCTGGCTAAACGTGCCGCTGACGGCAGCCACATCATTCTGGGCGCGCAGAACGTTGACGTTAACCTGTCTGGCGCGTTTACCGGTGAAACCTCCGCTGAAATGCTGAAAGACATCGGCGCGAAATACATCATCATCGGCCACTCTGAGCGTCGCACCTACCACAAAGAATCTGACGAGTTCATCGCGAAGAAATTCGCTGTGCTGAAAGAGCAGGGTCTGATCCCGGTTCTGTGCATCGGTGAAACCGAAGCAGAAAACGAAGCGGGTAAAACCGAAGAAGTGTGCGCACGTCAGATCGACGCTGTGCTGAAAACCCAGGGCGCGGCAGCGTTCGAAGGCGCGGTTATCGCTTACGAGCCAGTCTGGGCGATCGGTACCGGCAAATCTGCAACTCCAGCGCAGGCACAGGCGGTGCACAAGTTCATCCGTGACCACATTGCAAAAGCAGACGCGAAAGTGGCTGAGCAGGTCATCATCCAGTACGGCGGTTCCGTTAACGCATCAAACGCAGCTGAGCTGTTCACCCAGCCAGACATCGATGGCGCGCTGGTTGGCGGCGCATCCCTGAAAGCAGATGCTTTCGCGGTGATCGTTAAAGCGGCAGAAGCGGCTAAGCAGGCGTAATTGCCTTTGGGGCGGGTGGCGCTTCGCTAACCCGCCCTACAAAACCACTACAAACGTCCTAATACGCTAAACCACAAATAATCCAGCGGCAGCAGTACCAGATACGTCGCAATCGCCAGCGCCAGGCAGAGCAGCATCCCCGCCTTCGCAGGCACTTTCCCTAAGCCCATCGCCACCACAATCGGCGACGCCTGATACGGCAGCAGCGGCGTGGAATACCCCAGCACCTGAATCATGATCACCGACAGCAGCGGGAAGCCGGTCGCGTCGGAGAAGCTCTGCGCCAGCGTGGTGTACAGCGCCGGAACGCCGTTGGCGGTCATAATGAAGTTGAGCGCCGTGGTGATCCCCGTCAGCGCCAGGAAGCTGGTAAACGGGCGGTCTGCATCCAGCGGCATGATATGGAGCAACGCCTCGCCTACGGCCGCACCGATACCGGTCTGCGTCACCGTAATGGCCAGCCCGAGTATACCCGCGACGTAAATACAGGTGCGCATATTCACCCCCGCCGAGAACTCCTCGCCGGTGATAAATCCGATGCGCGGCAGCATAACGATGACCGAGGCCGCCAGCCCTGTCCACGCTGGGCCCACGCCGTGCCAGCTCTCCGTTACCCACATCGTCAACACCACCGCCAGCAGCCAGGCGAGCCGTTTTTCGTCACGTCCCATCGGTTCCGATGGCGCGAGATCCTTCGCCGGTTTTGGGTTGCCGGGAAACAGCCAGCAGATCAGGCCAATCAGAATCAGGCCTTTGAGAATACCCAGCACCGGCGTGTGCAGCAGCAGATACGGGACATAGTTGAGGTGGATACCGTATGAGCCTTCCGCCGCGCCGCTCATCACAAGGTTTGGCACGTTAGCGGGCAAAATAGTGGCCGAGAGCTGGAAGGTGCCAAACCCGACCGCCAGCGCCAGGCCAAACCAGGCCCGCGAGCCATCAGGAATGCCGGCCCGCTTCGCCATCGCGGCGACAATCGGCATCAGCAGCGCAATACGTCCCATGTTCGACGGCATCACGAATGCCAGGGCATAGCTCAGCAGCACAACGCTTGCCACCATCAGCACCCAGGAGTCGGTAAGCTTTGCCGACAGCGCCCGGGCGGCCCTGTCCGCCAGGCCGGTTTTCCGAATCGCCACGCCCAGCACAAAGCCGCTGAACACCAGCCAGAAGGCTGACGAGGCGAAGCCGCCAAAGATCACTTCCGGCGGGGCGATTCTGGCGGTCATCGCCGCCGTAAAGAACAGCAGCGCGGTGATAAATTCCGGCAACAGCGACGTCGCCCACAGCACGATGGTGACGCCGACGATCAGCGAGGGAAGCAGCAGAGGATGCGTTAACCAGAGCGACATACCTGTCTCCTGTAGAATTTTTCAGCAAGTCTACGGCGACAGGCAGGGCGAGTAAATGCTATTTATGGTGGGGTCACTTCAGGATATCGCATTGATGATCCTGCAATTCCTCAGCCGACGCACGGTTAAAGGTCAGCAGGTTACGCTCCGTCGCCAGCAGTACAAACGAGCCGTCCGACTGCTGCGCCATCGCCAGCGCGAAGCGTCCCATATGGTCGCGCGCTTCCGGCAGCTCTTCCGCCAGCATCATAAACGGGCTGCGCTGCACCAGTTCGTTCTCCGTCACCCGACGGGCAAGGTACTCATGCCCTTCCAGCCCGCCCGGAAGCGGTAGCCACTGGGTGCTGATTTGCCCCTGCGCCGCGTTCAGCTTCTCGCGCACGTCCGGGCGCAGGCAGGAGATGTGGATATGGAAATGGTTTTGCGTGCGCCCGGTCGGGGAGTTGATGGTCAGCGAAATAGCGCTGTCAGGCACGTCGGCTCCCCGTTTCATGCTCATAAAATGACGAGACTGCCATGCCAGCCAGAAGAAATTCGGTGTCTGAGGCTCGGTCAGCAGCGGGCTTTCGGTGCCGTTGATACGGTACGTGGGCATCAGGAGGTATTGCAGCGGTCCGTTGCGGTCCTTGAACACCACGTAGCCCGCATCTGGCTTCACCTGCGCACACGGTGCCGGGTTACGGTTATGCAGCTGGTTGGGCACACACTGGTCGAGAACGATATGACGCAACGCATTCGGATTACCCGCTTTCATCCAGTACACGCCGCCTGCGGCAAGGGCGATAACGATCAGAATCAGTAAGATAATTTTTTTCACAACGCGTTCCCTGTTTTCAGTAAAGGCAAAAGAGTAACGCAAAATGATGACCAAATAAAAAACCCGGCGGATTTCTCACACCGGGTTACCGTGTCGTGCTTTATGAAACGCCTAGCGTTTGCTGATCTGGTCGAAGGTGCCGCCGTTAGAGAAGTGCTCTTTCTGCGCTTTGGTCCAGCCGCCAAAAACATCGTCGATCGTAAACAGCTTCAGTTTCGGGAAGGCGTTCTCGTATTTCTTCGCGACAGCCTCATCGCGCGGGCGGTAGAAGTTTTTCGCCGCAATTTCCTGACCTTCCGGCGAGTAAAGATACTTCAGGTAGGCTTCCGCCACCGCTTTGGTGCCCTTCTTATCAACAACCTTATCGACGACGGAGACGGTCGGCTCAGCCAGGATGGATTCGCTCGGGGTCACGATCTCGAATTTGTCTTTACCCAGCTCGTTGGTCGCCAGCAGGGCTTCGTTTTCCCAGGCAATCAGCACGTCGCCGATGCCGCGCTCGACGAAGGTGTTAGTTGCGCCGCGCGCGCCGGAGTCCAGCACTTCGACATTTTTAAACAGCGCTTTCACGAATTCCTGCGCTTTAGCCTGGTCACCGTTGTTGTGGTGCAGGGCGTAGCCCCAGGCCGCCAGGTAGTTCCAGCGTGCGCCGCCGGAGCTTTTCGGGTTCGGCGTGATGACAGACACGCCCGGCTTAATCAGGTCGTTCCAGTCTTTAATCTGTTTCGGGTTGCCTTTGCGCACCAGGAAGACAATGGTCGAGGTGTATGGCGCAGAGTTGTCCGGCAGGCGCTTGATCCAGTTTTTGTCGATACGGCCACGCTCCGCGATCGCGTCTACGTCATAAGCCAGCGCCAGGGTAACCACATCGGCTTCAATGCCGTTGATCACCGATGTCGCCTGCTTACCTGAACCGCCGTGAGACTGGCGAACCACCACGTTATCGCCGGTTTCCTGTTTCCAGTGCGCCGCAAAAGCTTTGTTGTACTGGTCGTACAGTTCACGCGTCGGATCGTACGACACGTTCAGTAACTGAATGTCCTTTGCCAGAACGCTGGTCGATGCCAGCAATAATGTTAACCCCACGCCCCATTTATTCATCGCCCGGCTCTCTTGTTTAGTGTTTTGATGAATGCAGCGTGCCAGAAAGCTAACCGATGATTAAAGAATAAAAAAAGATTGGCTATAACGTGAAGGAATAAAAAGTGCGTGGGCACAAAAAAGCCGGGTGGCGGCTACGCCTTACCCGGCCTACGATCCGTGCTTTTGTAGGCCCGGTAAGCGCAGCGCCACCGGGCAACAGAGCCGATCAGTACAGTTTTTTCGCGCAGTCCAGCCAGTCACCTTTGAACGGACGCTTCATGTTTTCAATGGCGTCGATGATGTCATGGTGAACCAGTTTCTCGTTCTGAATACCGACGCAGCGGCCGCCGTGGCCCTGTAGCAGCAGCTCGATCGCGTACGCACCCATGCGGGACGCCAGGATACGGTCGTACGGGCCTGGGGAACCGCCACGCTGAATGTGACCCAGAACGGTCGCGCGGGTTTCGCGTTTGGTTTCGGTTTCGATGTACTTCGCCAGCTCGTCAACGTCACAGATGTGCTCGGTGATAGCAACGATGGCGTGTTTCTTACCTTTCGCGATGCCGGCTTTGATCTCTGCGACCAGATCTTCACGGCTGAACTCTACTTCCGGAACTACCACGAACTCACAGCCACCGGCAATGGCCGCCGCCAGGGTCAGGTCACCGCAGTAACGGCCCATCACTTCAACAATGGAAATACGCTGGTGAGAGGAAGAGGTGTCACGCAGGCGGTCAATCGCTTCCACAACGGTACCCAGCGCGGTGAAGTAACCGATGGTGTAGTCAGTGCCTTTGATGTCGTTGTCGATGGTGCCAGGCAGGCCGATGCACGGGAAGCCCATTTCAGTCAGACGTTTTGCACCCATGTACGAGCCGTCGCCGCCGATAACCACCAGCGCATCCAGACCCCGTTTTTTCATGTTTTCGATAGCCACTTCACGGATGTGTTCGTCACGGAATTCCGGGAAGCGCGCGGAACCGAGGAAAGTACCGCCACGGTTGATCATGTCAGACACGCTGTAGCGGTCGAGCTGAACCATGCGGTCTTCATACAGACCCAGGTAACCGTCATAGATACCAAAAACTTCCAGACCTTCCGTCAGCGCTGCACGGACAACCCCACGGATTGCCGCGTTCATGCCCGGCGCATCACCGCCGCTTGTCAACACACCGATTTTCTTAATCATGACTACCTCTGAACTTAGGAATGCAAAATTGAAATCTGCTGCCGGAAGAAACTGTTCAACCGTCGAATACTGCAAATAGTATATCAATCCCTTCCAGCTGAATTGATTCAGGTCAGGCCATATGGTGGTAATTTATCCACAAAATGCTGGTCTGGCTCACTTTTTTACAACGAATTACGAAAGCTCAAAACGCCCTGGGGACGACAGAGCACGGATCCTGGTGAATAATGACGTCTGACCCAGGGAAACGCTGCAAAATCGCCTGCTCCACCTGTTCAGCGACCATATGCGCCTGAACCAGTGGCAGGTTGTCTTCCATTTCCAAATGAATCTGAATAAAGCGGGTCGGCCCTGACTGCCGCGTACGAAGATCGTGAGCACCACTGACGCCAGGCCAGTGGGTCACGATGGCATAAATTTCATCACGTTCTGCATCCGGAAGCGCACGGTCAAGAAGCGACTGTACCGCGTCATACCCCATCCGCAACGCGCTGTATAAAATATAGATCCCTATCCCTAACGCAAACAACGCATCGGCACGATGCCAGCCATACCAGGCCAGACCGAGCGCAATAAGAATAGCCCCATTCATCATAACATCAGACTGATAATGAAGCATATCGGCCCGTACAGCCTGGCTTTGTGTTTTGCGTACAACCCAGCGCTGGAACGTTACAAGAACAAGTGTGCTTATAAGTGCAACTACGGTTACGACCACACCAACGCCCGGATCGTTCATCGGAGAAGGCGAAATAAGATGCTGAATGCCGGTCAAAAACAGGAAAAGCGCGGAGCCCGAAATAAACATACTTTGTGCCAGCGCGGCCAGCGATTCCGCTTTGCCGTGGCCAAACGTATGCTCTTCATCTGCCGGTTGCAGCGAATAGCGCACCACCAGCAGGTTGGTCAGCGAGGCGGCAATATCCACCAGTGAATCCACCAGCGCCGCCAGAATACTAACCGACCCGGTGTACCACCACGCGAAAATTTTAATGATCAGCAAACACGACGCCGTCACCGTCGCGGCTATTGCGGCCCGGCTTACCAGCCGTCCATAGGATTGATTCATAAACACTCCTGTCATGCCATGGCGCTAGTATAACGGATGGTGGTGGAGTGAATGGATGAATAAAGCGTTAACAAACCGGAACGATGGGCAAAAAAAACCCCCACATCATGTGGGGGAAGACAGGGATGGTGTCTATGGCAAGGAAAACAGGGTTTACTGGTTACTACGGGTACTGCTATTGCTACTGAAAAGCGTCATATCTGAGCTTCGCTGCATCCGTGCAACCTCACGTAACTGGTTCATACGTTGCTGATGTTTGGTATTCAAAACCGCTTGCTGCTCGGGCGTTAGCAGGTGGAACATCTGGTTGCGAACCTTCGCCATTTCTACCTGGCGGGCAACCTGTTCCTGCGCCATTTTTTCTGCCTGAGCGCGTACAGCGCTTTCGTCAAAATTTTCTGCGGTGACAAGGCGATGCATTGTCTCCATTTCGCTAACATTAACAGGGGGCTGGTCGTGTCGTGCCCTCTGCATCAGATCTCGCATCTGTTGACGCTGATGTTCGGTTAAACTTATGCCGTCAAACATATGGCTTTGGCTGCTGTGCTGCGTTGCGCCCTCTACTGAGGAACCGTTATCGCTGTTGATAGCTACAGCAGCCTGGCTAAACGCACAGAAGGCCAGCGTTGAGGCCATGACGGCAGCGGTAACTTTGCGCATCACTTGCTCCCAAAATCTTTCGTGTCGCGATTCAACGAGAGACAGTCTACGATTCAGGCTGCAAACATGCGTCAGGGGGTGTAAAACAACGTAAAGTCATGGATTAGATAGCCTTGATGTCGTAATTTCTGCCTCGGAGGTATTTAAACAATGAATAAAATCCTGTTAGTTGATGATGACCGAGAGCTCACATCTCTTTTAAAGGAGTTGCTCGACATGGAAGGTTTCAACGTCCTGGTTGCCCATGATGGGGAACAGGCGCTGAGTCTCCTTGACGACAGCATCGATTTACTTTTGCTCGACGTCATGATGCCGAAGAAAAACGGTATTGATACGTTGAAAGAGCTTCGCCAGACACACCAGACCCCCGTCATTATGCTGACCGCGCGCGGCAGCGAGCTTGACCGCGTACTCGGCCTTGAGCTGGGTGCGGATGACTATTTACCTAAGCCGTTCAACGACCGTGAACTGGTGGCCCGTATTCGCGCGATCCTGCGCCGCTCTCACTGGAGCGAGCAGCAGCAGAATACCGACAACAGCTCACCTACGCTGGAAGTGGACTCCCTGAGCCTGAACCCGGGCCGCCAGGAAGCGAGCTTCGACGGTGAAACGCTGGAGCTAACCGGCACCGAGTTCACCCTGCTGTATCTGCTGGCGCAGCATCTCGGCCAGGTGGTGTCGCGTGAACACTTGAGCCAGGAAGTGCTGGGCAAACGCCTTACCCCGTTTGACCGCGCCATCGATATGCATATCTCGAACCTGCGCCGTAAGCTGCCAGAACGTAAAGACGGTCACCCCTGGTTTAAAACCCTGCGTGGTCGCGGTTATCTGATGGTTTCCGCTTCATGATAGGCAGCTTAACCGCCCGCATCTTCGCCATCTTCTGGCTGACGCTGGCACTGGTTTTAATGCTCGTTTTGATGTTGCCAAAACTCGACTCACGCCAGATGACGGAGCTGCTCGACAGCGAGCAACGTCAGGGCGTGATGATCGAGCAGCACGTGGAAGCGGAGCTGGCAAACGATCCGCCGAACGATTTAATGTGGTGGCGCAGGCTGTTTCGCGCTATCGACAAGTGGGCGCCCCCCGGACAACGTCTTTTACTGGTCACCAGTGAAGGCCGCGTGATTGGGGCCGATCGCAATGAAATGCAGATTATCCGCAACTTTATTGGCCAGGCGGATAACGCCGATCACCCACAGAAAAAGAAATATGGTCGGGTAGAAATGGTGGGCCCTTTCTCGGTGCGGGATGGGGAAGATAACTACCAGCTCTACCTGATTCGCCCCGCGAGCAGTTCCCAGTCCGACTTCATCAACCTGCTATTTGACCGTCCGCTGTTGCTGTTGATTGTCACCATGCTGGTTAGTTCCCCACTGCTGTTATGGCTGGCGTGGAGCCTGGCGAAACCGGCGCGTAAGCTGAAAAACGCGGCGGACGAAGTGGCGCAGGGCAACCTGAGGCAGCATCCGGAGCTGGAATCCGGGCCGCAGGAGTTCCTGGCCGCCGGAACCAGTTTTAACCAGATGGTGAGCGCGCTTGATCGAATGATGACGGCCCAGCAACGTCTGCTGTCGGATATCTCCCACGAGCTGCGTACGCCGCTCACGCGTTTACAGCTGGGTACCGCCCTGCTGCGCCGTCGCAGCGGTGAGAGCAAAGAGCTGGAGCGTATTGAGACGGAAGCGCATCGCCTGGACAGCATGATCAACGATCTGCTGGTGATGTCGCGTAATCAGCAGAAAAACGCGCTGGTGAGCGAAACGGTGAAAGCCAATCACCTCTGGCATGAGGTGCTGGATAACGCGGCCTTCGAAGCGGAACAGATGGGCAAATCCTTCACCGTCAATTTCCCGCCGGGCCCGTGGCCGCTGTACGGTAACCCCAACACGCTGGAAAGCGCGCTGGAGAATATCGTGCGTAACGCCCTGCGCTACTCGCACACGAAGATTGAAGTGGCGTTTTCGGTGGATAAAGACGGGATCACTATCATCGTGGACGACGACGGTCCAGGCGTCAGCCCGGAAGATCGCGAGCAGATTTTCCGTCCGTTCTACCGTACCGACGAGGCGCGCGACCGTGAATCTGGCGGTACGGGGCTGGGTCTGGCGATTGTTGAAACCGCCATGCAGCAGCACCGTGGCTGGGTGAAAGCCGATGACAGCCCGCTGGGCGGGCTGCGGCTAACGCTGTGGCTGCCTCTGTATAAGCGTTCGTAATCCCCTCACCCTAACCCTCTCCCCATAGGGGAGAGGGGACGGCTCGGTGCGGTCTTTTCACCCTCGCCCCTTTGGGGAGAGGGCCGGGGTGAGGGGCAATTATTTCCCCCACAATCTCCGCGAACTGCTCTCGATCTTGCCGCTTATCCGCCGCTTCTGCATCGTTCTGGTCCAGCTGGTGGATAATCCTGCCGCTGACAGCAGGCGGTGAAACTGTTCATCGTCGAACGGCATATGCCAGGCAATGGCACAGGCCTCGAATACCGACACCTCACTCAGGCGCGAAGCCAGCTCAATCGGCGCATCCGCCGAAACCTGTCCCGCCTGCACAACGCGATACAGCCAGCCGGTTTTACCCGCGTTTTGCAGCTGGGCCGACATATCCTGAATGCCAAAATGGTAGTTAAGTTTGAAGCACGGCGAGCGCGGCTGGGTGACCTGAATCAGAGCATCGCCCCAGCGATAAATATCGCCAATAAAGACGTTCTTCTCCGTCAGCCCTTCCGTTGAGAGATTTTCGCCAAACGCGGGGGCGACGAAAAGGTCCGCCTGTTCAGGAAATTCGGTTTTCCAGTGCTGATAGTGCTCGCGCGGATAGTGGCACAGCGCGCGATCGGGCCCGCCGTGGATTTTCTTTTCGGCCTGCTGGTCGCCCGCCAGACCAAGCTCGGTAAGCGTCAGCTCACCGTCGACCTGCACTTTGGCGATAGCGCTCGGGCGACTGCCTTCGTACTCCCTTACCTTGCCTGTAAACACATTCACCGGGTAATGCATCTCCACTCCTTCAGATACAAAAAAAGCGAGTCATCAGACTCGCTTCTCACAGGCGTCAATGCAACCTTATTTTTTAGCGGCGAAACGCGCTGCTGCTTCGTCCCAGTTCACTACATCCCAGAAGGCTTTGATGTAGTCAGGGCGACGGTTCTGGAACTTCAGGTAGTAAGCGTGTTCCCACACGTCCAGACCCAGAATTGGGAAGCCGGATGCGCCAGAGATAGCTTCACCCATCAGCGGGGAGTCCTGGTTTGCGGTTGAAACGACCGCCAGTTTGTCACCTTTCAGGACCAGCCACGCCCAGCCAGAACCGAAACGGGTTGCAGCGGCTTTTTCGAATTCCGCTTTGAAGTTGTCAACGGAACCGAAGTCACGCTCGATAGCCGCTTTCAGGTCGCCCTGAAGGGTGGTGCCGGTTTTCAGGCCTTTCCAGAACAGGCTGTGGTTAGCGTGACCGCCCGCGTTGTTGCGCAGCACGGTTTTCTTGTCTGCTGGCAGCTGGTCCAGTTTGGTGATCAGCTCTTCAACAGGCAGATTAGCGAACTCTGGCAGGCTTTCCAGCGCAGCATTCGCGTTATTCACGTAGGTCTGGTGATGTTTAGTGTGATGGATTTCCATCGTCTGCTTGTCGAAATGCGGTTCCAGTGCGTCGTAGGCATACGGCAGGGATGGCAGTGTATAACTCATAATCCTCTCCATTATTGTCGGGCGGCACAGCTGTTAATGCCGCGTAAGCAGTTGGTTCATTATAGTTAATTAAATGATATTGAAAATGATTATCAATGCCGTAGTTTTTATAAGGTTATTCGGTTTTTGAGAAATGAAGGAATTGTGAGTCTGCTCACGCGGTTAACGAGCTGATTGCCATTCAAAACAAAAGTGCGGCAACCTTCTGAAGGTTCCCAAACCGCCTAATTTTTACACTCATCAAGTCGGCGGGAAGCCTCCGGCTATAAAAACGATGAGGATGTAAAAATGAATCATGCGATTACGATGGGTATTTTCTGGCATTTGATAGGCGCGGCCAGTGCAGCCTGTTTCTATGCCCCGTTTAAAAAGGTGAAAGGCTGGTCATGGGAAACCATGTGGTCCGTTGGCGGTACCGTGTCCTGGCTGATTTTGCCGTGGACAATCAGCGCCATGCTGCTGCCCGATTTCTGGGGCTACTTCTCCTCCTTCAACGCCTCCACCCTGCTGCCGGTATTCCTGTTCGGCGCGATGTGGGGTATCGGTAATATCAACTACGGCCTCACCATGCGCTACCTCGGCATGTCGATGGGGATTGGCATCGCGATCGGCATTACGCTGATTGTTGGCACCCTGATGACGCCAATCCTCAACGGCAACTTCGATGTGCTGATCAACACCCAGGGTGGGCGAATGACGCTGCTGGGCGTGCTGGTAGCGGTGATCGGCGTGGGA
>NZ_JBMKHQ010000016.1:52815-53846 GCF_049237385.1 Enterobacter cloacae complex sp. IR5412
GCGGGCATGTCGTTCGCGATGAACGCCGCCAAACCGATGCACGACGCCGCTGCAGCGCTGGGCGTCGACCCGCTGTACGTTGCCCTGCCAAGCTACGTGGTGATCATGGGCGGCGGCGCGCTGGTAAACCTCGGCTTTTGCTTCATTCGTCTGGCAAAAGTGAAGAATCTGTCGGTAAAAGCCGACTTCTCGCTGGCAAAACCGCTGATCGTCACCAACGTCCTGCTTTCCGCCCTCGGCGGTCTGATGTGGTATCTGCAATTCTTCTTTTACGCCTGGGGTCACGCCAGTATTCCGGCGCAGTATGACTACATGAGCTGGATGCTGCACATGAGCTTCTACGTGCTGTGCGGCGGGCTGGTTGGGCTGGTGCTGAAAGAGTGGAACAACGCCGGGCGTCGTCCGGTTGGCGTGCTGAGCCTGGGCTGCGTGGTGATAATTATTGCGGCCAATATCGTCGGCCTCGGCATGGCGAACTGATTACGCTGCCTTTCGACTGCGATGACGCCACTGAACCGGCGTCATCCCCACCTCACGGTTAAACACCACCGAAAAGTAGTTACTGTCCTCAAAGCCGCAGCGCATCGCCACTTCACTCACCATCAGCTCCGTATGCTGTAACAGATACTGAGCGTGGCAGATGCGCAGCTGGCGCAGATAGTGGTTTACCGTCATCCCCGTCTGGGTGCGGAACTGCTGGCGCAGCGCGCGCTCGCTGCACTGCTCCTGCTCGCAGAATTTTTCCAGCACGAAACTCTTGTTAAGACTGCCCGCAAGCCGGGTGATGAGCTTATCCAGCAGCGCTTCCTGCGTGGTGGCAGAGGGATTATCCGTAGCGTAACGATGGCGCTTCAGGGTCATCACCAGCTGGGCAAAAAGCAGCTCCGACATCTGGTTTGCCACCGGATCGCTCTTCTGGCTCTCCTGCTCCAGCTGGGAAATCGTCTGGCGCACCTGAGCCATGCCGTTGCTGCTTAAGCGCCAGTGCGGTTCGCCTCTGGCATCATGTAAACCGGGGATATTGCCCGCCC
>NZ_JBMKHQ010000016.1:53902-55979 GCF_049237385.1 Enterobacter cloacae complex sp. IR5412
CTCCGCGCGTGATGCGGTAGGGACGGTCGTTGAGGACGTGCAGGCCGTTGCCCCGCCACACCAGCACCAGCTCGCAGAACTCGTGGGTATGCTCGGCAAAGACGTTTTGCGGATAGCGGTCCGCCACCGCGACGGCCTGACTCGCGGAGGCAAAAAAATCATCTTTACGAAGAATTAACTGAGCAGCCACACCACAACCTCGACGGCGAATAACCGGACATTATTAGCCTTTCTGCGGTAAAAAAACGGTGACTGCCCTCGCGTTACTGAAGCAACGCGTCTTTCCCCTGACGGATATCGCGCGGCGACCAGCTAAATTCCCGACGAAACAGCGTTGAAAAGTGGTTACTGTCGCCGAAACCGCAGCGATAGGCGATATCCGTGACGCTTTCATCCGTGTGCCTTAAAAGGTGACGCGCTTTGATCAGGCGCAGACGGTTGAGGTAGCGCTGCGGCGTCAGCCCGGTATGCTGCTTGAGCTGACGATGCAGCGTGCGCAGCGAGAGCGAAAAGTCATCCGCCAGCGTTTCCCAGCAGACATCTTCGGCAAAATGATCTTCCAGCCAGGCCATCAGCTGATTCAGGCGCGCGTCGTTATTTTCCAGCCCTTTCACCAGGCTGCTGCGCCGCAGCAGCACCAGCAGCTGCATAAACAGCATCTCGCGGGTAGCAATGGCGTGCGTCTCCTGTCCATCCTCGCTCTGCTCCATCTGGCTTACCAGCTGACGCACCTGCTGCAACGTGGACTGATTCACCCGCCAGTGCGACGGGTAGTGGCCGTCCTTCTCCTGCGGCAACAGCTGATTCAGCCCGGAGAGAAACTGGAACGCATCCGGAGAACGATAGAGCACATTGGTCAGGCACAGGTTATCGGTATGTTCATACAGGTGCCTGTCGTGATCGCGCACGAAGCACACCGTACCGCCGCTGATGGTATACGGCTGACCATTAAACACGTGGATGCCCGTTCCGTGCTCAACAATCACAATTTCATGGAAATCATGATGATGTTCCGGGAACGCAGCCTGAGGCAGCCGTGGCTCAATCGCAACCGGCGAAGCCCCCGAAGGAAAAAAATCGACGCTGTGCAGTACGGTCATAACGGCCTCTACCAATGAGAAAAGTTCTCAAAATAGTAATTAAGGCCTTCCCCGCTCACCTTAAATTTTTGACAGCAAACCGCGCAAAAGCTGCCGGTTTTTCAAGAAACAGGCGGAAAGATCGGGAAATGCGGTCAGCGTCACACTGCCTGCAAACCCCGCCATTACTGGAAACTGTGAACTCCCTCACGTTCATCTTTGCTTTCTTGCCAGCGCGAGATTTGGGCTGTCAGTGGCGAGAAGGTGGCTATTTCTTCCCTTTCTTACACTCCTCGCTAATGACTTAAGAAAGGACCCGACCATGACTTTTCGCCATTGTGTGGCTGTCGATTTAGGCGCATCCAGCGGCCGTGTAATGCTCGCCACCTGGGACTGCGACCTGCACACCCTTACGCTTCGCGAAATGCACCGTTTCGCCAATTGCCTGCAAAAACAGGACGGTTTTGTTACCTGGGATATCGACGCCCTGGAAGCAGAGATCCGCACCGGACTTCACAACGTCTGCGAAGACGGTATTCGCATCGACAGTATCGGCATTGATACCTGGGGTGTGGATTACGTGCTGCTGGACAGTCACGGCGAACGCGTCGGCCTGCCGGTCTCCTACCGCGACAGCCGCACCGATGGGCTGATGGCGCACGCCATCGCGCAGCTTGGCAAGGAGAACATCTATGGTCGCAGTGGCATCCAGTTCCTGCCGTTTAACACGCTGTATCAGCTACGTGCGCTGGTTGAGCAACAGCCTGAGCTGGTCGAAAAAGTGGCGCATGCGCTGCTGATCCCGGACTACTTAAGCTACCGTCTGACCGGCAATATGAACTGGGAATACACCAACGCCACCACCACGCAGCTGGTCAACATCAACACCGATAACTGGGATGAACATCTGCTGGCCTGGACGGGCGCCTCGCCGTCCTGGTTCGGCGCGCCAACCCATCCGGGCAATGTGATCGGTCACTGGCTTTGCCCGCAGGGGA
>NZ_JBMKHQ010000016.1:56032-70646 GCF_049237385.1 Enterobacter cloacae complex sp. IR5412
TGATGGGCTTCGAGAGCAAAACCCCGTACACCAGCGATGCCGCGATGGCGGCGAACATCACCAACGAAGGCGGTGCCGAAGGCCGCTACCGGGTGCTGAAGAACATCATGGGGCTGTGGCTGCTCCAGCGGGTGCTGAAAGAGCAGGCCATCACCGACCTGCCCGCACTTATCGCGGAAACCGAAACGCTGAAGGCCTGCACCTTCCTGATCAACCCGAACGACGATCGCTTTATCAACCCGGTGCACATGAGCGCCGAAATCCAGGCCGCCTGTTTTGAAGCGGGGCAGCCGGTACCTTCCCGCCCCGCCGAGCTGGCACGCTGCATTTTTGACAGCCTCGCCCTGCTGTATGCCGACATCCTGAGCGAGCTGGCTGACCTTCGCGGCAAACCGTTCACACAACTGCATATCGTGGGCGGCGGCTGCCAGAACCAGCTGCTGAACCAGCTCTGCGCGGATGCCTGCGGCATTACCGTGGTGGCAGGTCCGATTGAAGCCTCCACGCTCGGCAATATCGGCATTCAGCTGATGACCCTGGACGAACTTTCAAACGTCGACGATTTCCGTTCGGTGGTGACGGCGAATAACAGCCTGACCACCTTCACCCCCCATCCCTGCCATGAAATTGCCCGCTACCGGGCGCAGTTTCAGCAAAAACGACTGACTAAGGAGCTTTGCGCATGACCACTCAACTTGAACAAGCCTGGGATCTGGCTAAACAGCGTTTCGCCGCCGTCGGCGTGGATGTCGAAGAGGCGCTGCGCCAGCTCGACCGTCTGCCCGTCTCCATGCACTGCTGGCAGGGTGATGACGTCGCCGGTTTCGAGAACCCGGGCGGTTCCCTGACGGGGGGTATTCAGGCCACGGGTAACTACCCGGGCAAAGCGCGCAACGCCACCGAACTGCGTGCGGATCTGGAGCTGGCGCTGAGCCTGATCCCCGGGCCAAAGCGCCTGAACCTGCACGCCATTTATCTCGAATCCGACGAGCCGGTCGCGCGTAACGAAATCAAACCGGAACACTTTAAGAACTGGGTGGAGTGGGCGAAGGCCAACCGGCTGGGTCTGGATTTTAACCCGTCCTGCTTCTCGCACCCGCTGAGCGCGGACGGGTTTACCCTTGCGCACGCCAACGACGAAATCCGCCAATTCTGGATCGACCATGTCAAAGCCAGCCGCCGCGTCTCGGCGTATTTCGGCGAGCAGCTTGGCACGCCATCGGTAATGAATATCTGGATCCCGGACGGCATGAAGGACATCACCGTAGACCGACTGGCCCCGCGTCAGCGTCTGCTGGCCGCGCTGGATGAAGCTATCAGCGAAAAACTGGACCCGGCGCACCACATCGACGCCGTCGAGAGCAAGCTGTTCGGCATTGGCGCAGAGAGCTACACCGTGGGCTCAAACGAGTTCTACATGGGTTACGCCACCAGCCGCCAGACCGCGCTGTGCCTGGATGCCGGCCACTTCCACCCAACCGAGGTGATCTCCGACAAAATTTCCGCCGCCATGCTCTACGTGCCGCGTCTGCTGCTGCACGTCAGCCGCCCGGTTCGCTGGGACAGCGACCACGTGGTGCTGCTGGATGACGAAACCCAGGCCATTGCCAGCGAAATCATCCGCCACGACCTCTTTGACCGCGTACACATTGGCCTCGACTTCTTCGACGCCTCCATCAACCGCATCGCGGCGTGGGTTATCGGCACCCGCAACATGAAGAAAGCCCTGCTGCGCGCGCTGCTGGAGCCTGTCGCCGCCCTGAAACAGCTGGAAGGAAACGGCGACTACACCGCGCGCCTGGCGCTGCTGGAAGAGCAGAAATCCCTGCCGTGGCAGGCGGTATGGGAGATGTACTGCCAGCGTCACGATGCGCCTGCGGGCAGCCAGTGGCTGGACAACGTGCGGGCATATGAGGAAGACGTGTTGAGTCAGCGCGGGTAACTGCCCCCTCACCCCTGCCCTCTCCCCAAAGGGGAGAGGGAGCAAACCATCCCCTCTCCCCTTTGGGGAGAGGGTTAGGGTGAGGGGTTCAACCTCACCGCGATAACTGGAAATGAAAACTATGCAGACCATCACCACTTCCTGGTTCGTCCAGGGCATGATCAAAGCCACCTCTGACGCCTGGCTCAAAGGCTGGGATGAGCGCAACGGCGGCAACCTGACGCTACGCCTGGACGACGCGGATATCGAGCCATTTGCCGCCGATTTCCACCAGAAGCCGCGCTATATCGCCCTGAGCCAGCCGATGCCGCTGCTCGCCAACACGCCGTTTATCGTCACCGGTTCCGGGAAGTTCTTCCGCAACGTCCAGCTCGACCCGCAGGCCAACCTTGGCGTGGTGAAAGTGGACAGCGACGGTGCGGGCTACCACATTCTCTGGGGTCTGACGGACGACGCGGTACCGACATCCGAACTCCCGGCACACTTCCTCTCCCACTGCGAGCGCATCAAGGCGACCAATGGCAAGGACCGCGTAATCATGCACTGCCACGCCACCAACCTGATCGCCCTGACCTACGTGCTGGAAAATAATTCTGATTTCTTCACCCGCAAACTGTGGGAAGGCAGTACCGAGTGTCTGGTGGTGTTCCCGGACGGCGTCGGCATTCTGCCGTGGATGGTGCCGGGCACCGACGAAATCGGTCAGGCAACCGCAGCGGACATGCAGAAGCACTCACTGGTGCTGTGGCCGTTCCACGGCGTCTTCGGCAGCGGCCCGACGCTGGATGAAACCTTCGGCCTGATCGACACCGCCGAGAAATCCGCGGAAGTGCTGGTGAAGGTCTATTCCATGGGCGGCATGAAGCAGACCATCACCCGGGAAGAGCTGATCGCCCTGGGCAAACGCTTTGGCGTCACCCCCATGCAGTCGGCGTTAGATCTGTACCAATAACAACATCGCGCCCCGCTCATTGAGACGGGGCGAAAACCACCTGCAATCCCTACAACTAACTCAAGTCAGTGGAGTAAAAGCAATGAAAATAAAAGCAAGCTTGATCCTCACCGTTGCCGCTCTGGCGTTGTCCGGTTCCGCTTTAGCAGAAGTGAAAATCGCCCTGGTGGCGAAGTCCTTAGGAAATGGATTCTTCGAGGCAGCGAACGTCGGCGCGCAGGAGGCGGCCAAAGAGTTAGGCGATGTAAAAGTGATTTATACCGGCCCGACCACCACCACGGCGGAAGCGCAGATCGAGGTGCTGAACGGGTTGATCGCCCAGGGCGTGGATGCGATCGCGATTTCCGCGAACGATCCGGACGCCGTCGTGCCGGTGCTGAAAAAAGCGATGCAGCGCGGCATTAAGGTTGTGTCGTGGGACTCCGGGGTGGCGAAAGCCGGACGCCAGATCCACCTCAACCCGTCCAATAATGCCCTGATTGGCGAAACCAACGTGAAGCTCGCCGCCGACGCGCTGAAAGCGCTGAACGTGGAGAAGGGCGACGTGGCGGTGCTGAGCGCCACGCCAACCTCCACCAACCAGAATACCTGGATTGCGGAGATGAAAAAGGTGCTGCCGAAGTACCCGTCCGTCAATCTGGTGACCGTGGCCTACGGAGACGATCTCTCTGACAAAAGCTACCGCGAAGCGGTCGGCTTGCTGAAAACCTACCCCGAACTGAAAGTGATTGTTTCGCCATCGTCCGTGGGCATTGTGGCCGCTGCGCAGGCGGTGAAGGACCAGGGCAAGATTGGCAAAGTGTACGTCACCGGTTTAGGCCTGCCGTCCGAGATGGCGGGCGCGGTGAAGTCCGGCGCGAGCAAGAGCTTTGCCATCTGGAACCCGATCGACCTCGGCTATGCGGCAACCTACCTGGCGGATGACCTGGTGAAAGGCACGGCCACGAAAGGCGAGGCCAGCATGGGCAGACTGGGCAAAGTGAAGCTGGATGCTGACGGCAACGGCGCGATGGCCGAGCCGTTCGTCTACGATGCCAGCAATATTGATAAGTTCTCGAAAATCTTTTGATGCAATTTGTAGGCCGGATAAGCGTAGCGCCATCCGGCAAAAGGCGGGTGGCGCTGCCGCTTACCCGCCCTACAAATTCCTCTGTCCAGGAGAACTATCATGACCCCATTGCTACAGCTTTCTGGCATCACCAAGGTGTTCCCCGGCGTGCGTGCTCTTGAGAACGTGCAGCTTGCGCTGTGGCCCGGCAAAGTGACGGCGCTTATAGGCGAAAACGGCGCGGGCAAGTCGACGCTGGTCAAAGTGATGACCGGCATTTACCAGCCCGACGAGGGCGAAATTCTCTATAAAGCGATCCCCGTTCATCTCCCGACGCCGGAGTCGGCGCATAAAATGGGCATCACCGCCATTCACCAGGAAACCGTGCTGTTTGATGAACTCTCGGTCACCGAGAATATTTTTGTCGGTCAGTACCTTCACAAAGGCTTCCTGAAAAAGCTCGACTGGCCGGAAATGCACCGCCGGGCGCAGGCTATTCTCGCCCGCCTTGAGGTGCAAATCGACCCGCGCGCAACGCTGAAAACCCTGAGCATCGCCCAGCGTCACATGGTGGCGATTGCCCGCGCGCTGTCGTTTGAGGCGCAGGTGGTGATCCTCGATGAACCCACGGCGGCGCTGTCACAGCATGAAATCCTCGAGTTTTACCAGATTGTGGAGCGCTTAAAGCAGGAGGGAAAAGCCATCCTGTTTATTTCCCACAAGTTCGACGAGATTTTTGAGCTGGCCGATCACTACACTATTTTGCGCGACGGCGCGTTCGTCGGCGCAGGTGCAATAAATGAGATCACCGAGGAGCGGATGGTATCGATGATGGTCGGGCGCGCCATTACCCAAACTTTCCCTAAAATCGACTGCGAAAAAGGCGAGACGGTGCTGGAGGTGAAAAACCTCTGCCATCCGACCGAGTTTGCGCATATCTCGTTCTCCCTGCGTAAAGGAGAAATCCTCGGCTTTTACGGGCTGGTGGGGGCCGGGCGTACCGAGCTGATGCAGGCGCTTTCCGGCGTCACGCGGCCATCGTCCGGGGAAATTATCCTCAACGGACAGCCCCGGCGCTTCCGCCAGCCTGCGGATGCGATCAAAGCCGGTATCGTCTGCGTGCCGGAAGAAAGACAGAAACAGGGGGCGATTATCGCCCTGCCGATTGCCCAGAACATCAGCCTGCCTCAGCTCAGCAAGCTCAATCCGAACGGTGTGCTGCATGACGACCGTGAATGGAAGCTGGCGGACGAGTACGCCAAACGCCTGCAAGTGAAAGCCTTCAGCTGGAAGCAGGCGGTGGAGACCCTCTCTGGCGGCAACCAGCAAAAGGTCGTGATCGGCAAATGGCTGGCGACGCACCCTGACGTGATTATCCTCGATGAGCCGACAAAAGGCATCGATATCGGCTCAAAAGCAGCCGTGCATCAGTTTATGTCCGAGCTGGTCAGTCAGGGGCTGGCGGTAATTATGGTCTCGTCCGAACTGCCGGAAGTGATGGGCATGGCGGATCGCATTATCGTCATGCACGAGGGGCTGATGGTGGCCGAGTACCAGGCGGGAGACGCGACGGCGGAAACCATCGTCAGCGCCGCCAGCGGTGCAAAACAGGAGGCGGCATAATGCTTAGCTCACTCTTAAAACACCGCGAAGCCCTGCTGGGCGCGGTGATTATCCTGATGATCGTCGCCATTGGTAGCCGCGTGCCATCGTTTATCGCGCCGGGCAACCTGGTGGAGATGTTTAACGACACCGCCATTCTGATCGTCCTCGCGCTCGGGCAGATGATGGTGCTGCTCACGAAAGGCATCGACCTGTCGATGGCGGCCAATCTGGCCCTGACCGGGATGATTGTCGCCCTGATTAATTTCCATTACCCGGACGTGCCCGTCTGGGCGCTGCTGATCCTTGCCAGCGTGCTTGGGCTGCTGATGGGCGCGATAAACGGCCTGCTGGTGTGGAAGCTGGGCATTCCGGCGATTGTGGTAACGCTCGGCACTATGAGCATCTACCGCGGAATGATCTTTTTGCTCTCCGGCGGCGGCTGGGTGAACTCAAACCAGATGGGTACAGATTTCCTCGGCCTGCCACGTGCGTCAGTGCTGGGCTTGCCGGTGCTGAGCTGGTGCGCCATCGCCGCGCTGCTGCTGGTGGGCTACTTCCTGCGCTACAGCCGCACCGGACGAGCGCTCTACACCGCAGGCGGTAATGCCACGGCAGCGTACTACACCGGGATCAACGCCGGAAAAATGCAGTTCATTAGCTTCTGCCTTTCCGGTCTGCTGGCCGGGTTCTGCGGCTACCTGTGGATATCGCGCTTTGCCGTTGCGTATGTTGACGTCGCTAACGGTTTTGAATTGCAGGTGGTGGCAGCCTGTGTGATTGGGGGGATCAGCACCATGGGCGGCACCGGGCGCGTGCTCGGCTGTCTGTTTGGCGCACTGTTCCTCGGGGTGATTAACAACGCCCTGCCGGTGATCGGCGTCTCCCCGTTCTGGCAGATGGCGATTTCCGGCACGGTAATTGTGATAGCAGTGCTGCTGAACGAGCGCGGCAATAAACGTAAAGGCCGATTGATACTGCGCGATGCGGCGCTGGCACGTCAGAAACTGGCGGTGAAATCATGAGCAAAATGATGACATCTGAAGCAATCAAACCCACTTCTGCGCCGGGCATCTTCCAGCGTCTGCTGTGCTGGGAGGGGTTCCTGCTGGCGGTGACGCTGGCGGTGTTTGTGGTGAACGCGCTCGCCTCACCCTACTTCCTCAATATCTGGAACCTCTCCGACGCGACGTTCAACTTCACCGAAAAAGCGATCATCGTGTTGCCGATGGCGATGCTGATTATCGCCAGGGAAATTGACCTGTCGGTAGCCTCCACCATCGCGCTCAGCTCCACGGTGATGGGCTTTTGCGCGGCGGCGGGCGTCGATACGCCGCTGCTGGTCTGCGTCGGATTAGGCGTCGGGCTACTGTGCGGGCTGTTCAACGGCATTCTGGTGACGCGCTTTAACCTGTCGTCCATCGTCATCACCATCGGCACCATGAGCCTGTACCGCGGGATCACCTACATTCTGCTCGGGGACCAGGCGCTGAACAGCTACCCTGAGAGCTTCGCCTGGTTCGGCCAGGGCTACGTCTGGGGCGCGCTGTCGTTTGAGTTTGCGCTGTTTATCGTGCTGGCCGCTCTGTTTGCCTTTGTGCTGCACCGCACCAACTTTGGCCGCCGCACCTACGCCATCGGCAACAACCCGACCGGCGCGTGGTACTCCGGCATCAACGTGAAGCGCCACAACCTGATCCTCTTCGCGCTGGTTGGGCTGATGTCCGGCCTGGCGTCGGTGCTGCTTACCTCGCGTCTGGGCAGCACCCGCCCGACCATCGCGATGGGCTGGGAGCTGGCGGTGGTGACGATGGCGGTGCTCGGCGGCGTCAATATTCTCGGTGGGTCCGGCAGCATGGTGGGCGTGATTATCGCCGCCTTCCTGATGGGGCTGGTGACCTTCGGCCTGAGCCTGCTCAACGTGCCCGGCATTGTGATGTCGGTGATTATCGGCGCGATGCTAATCGTGGTGATTTCGCTGCCGATTATTACCCGCCGGATGATGCAGCGAAGACGGAATTAAATTGCCCCTCACCCCTGCCCTCTCCCCTGAGGGGAGAGGGTGAAAAGCCGCACCAAGCAGTCCCCTCTCCCCTCCGGGGAGAGGGTTAGGGTGAGGGGAACGGATTACCTCAAAAGCATATTAAGGAGAATTATCATGAGCTTTATGTTGGCACTCCCCAAAATCAGCCTGCACGGCGCGGGCGCGATCGGCGATATGGTCAATCTGGTGGCAAACAAGCAGTGGGGAAAAGCGCTGATTGTCACCGACGGCCAGCTGGTGAAGCTGGGCCTGCTCGACAGTTTGTTTTCCGCGCTCGACGCCCATCAGATGTCGTATCACCTGTTCGATGAAGTATTCCCGAATCCGACGGAAGCGCTGGTGCAAAAAGGCTATGCGGCATATCAGGATGCAGAGTGTGATTACCTGATTGCCTTTGGCGGCGGCAGCCCGATTGATACCGCCAAGGCAATCAAAATCCTCACCGCCAACCCCGGTCCGTCAACCGATTATTCCGGCGTCGGCAAGGTGAAAAACGCGGGCGTGCCGCTGGTGGCGATCAACACCACCGCAGGCACGGCAGCGGAGATGACCAGCAACGCGGTGATCATCGACTCCGCGCGGCAGGTGAAAGAGGTGATCATCGACCCGAACATCATCCCGGATATCGCCGTGGACGATGCCAGCGTGATGCTCGATATTCCGGCCTCCGTGACCGCCGCAACCGGCATGGACGCGCTAACCCACGCCATTGAAGCTTACGTCTCCGTGGGCGCGCACCCACTGACCGATGCCAACGCGCTGGAAGCCATTCGTCTGATCAACCTCTGGCTGCCGAAAGCGGTCGACGACGGTCACAACCTGGAAGCGCGCGAGAAGATGGCCTTTGGGCAGTATCTGGCGGGCATGGCGTTTAACAGCGCCGGGCTGGGGCTGGTGCATGCTCTGGCGCACCAGCCGGGCGCGACGCACAACCTGCCGCACGGCGTGTGCAACGCCATCCTGCTGCCGATCATCGAAAACTTTAACCGCCCGAACGCGGTCGCCCGATTCGCCCGTGTGGCGCAGGCGATGGGCGTTGACACGCGCGGCATGAGCGATGAAGCGGCCAGCATGTCAGCCATTCAGGCGATTCGCGATCTAAGTGCCCGGGTCGGCATTCCGTCCGGATTTAGCCAGCTCGGCGTCACCAAAGCCGATATTGAAGGCTGGCTGGATAAAGCCCTCGCTGACCCGTGCGCGCCGTGCAACCCGCGCACCGCCAGCCGCGATGAGGTCCGCGAGCTGTACCTGGAGGCATTATGATCCGCAAAGCGTTTGTGATGCAGGTAAACCCGGATGCGCACGAGGAGTATGCGCGCCGCCACAACCCGATCTGGCCTGAGCTGGAAGCGGTGCTGAAAGCCCACGGCGCGCACCACTACGCCATTTACCTCGACAAAGCCCGCAACCTGCTGTTTGCGACAGTGGAGATTGAATCGGAAGAGCGCTGGAACGCGGTGGCAAACACCGACGTCTGCCAGCGCTGGTGGAAACATATGGCTGACGTTATGCCGTCTAACCCGGACAACAGCCCGGTGAGTGCGGAGCTGAACGAGGTGTTTTACCTGGACTGAGCCATGGCCCGGCATATTGTGTCGGGTCGCGTTATTTAACCGGCCAGTTATAAACAGCGCTATTACCGTTGTCGTCGATTAACTCCCCCTGCACCTGCCCGGAGAAGGGGGCATTGGCGGCAAAGGCGTAGCGCTTCTCCCCGAAGGGGGCAACCATCATGTCGGGTAGTTGTGTCACCGGATACAGCTTTTCGCCTGCCTTAAAGTTAATGCCCGCAAAAGAGACAAAGTAAGGCGAATCATTATGACAAACCAGCACAGAACCCTCGCGATGAAAGGTTAATCGCGCCCACGCGCTTTCTGGATTGTTGAGCGACGCCGGACGCCAGAATATTTTCATCTGTGTATTCATCGTCAGCACCATGCTTTGTTGTTGTGTGGCAACACTTCCGGTAGGCGGGATTTCATAGATGTTCAGCCAGAATGCCGATTCCCGGTCAGTGGGCATACGCGCTTTGTTGTGCATGATACGTAGCCCTTGTACTCCCTTAGGCTCCAGACGAAACAACGGCGGCACCGCAACAAACGGCGTTTTAACACTTCCCGGTTCGCGATTGATATCGCCATCATCCACCCAGGTTTGCACGACTACCGGCCACGGATTGGTATTCACCAGCATCAGACTCTGTTGCGCTTCGCCTTC
The DNA here is from genome assembly GCF_049237385.1 of Enterobacter cloacae complex sp. IR5412. Classification (NCBI taxonomy): domain Bacteria; kingdom Pseudomonadati; phylum Pseudomonadota; class Gammaproteobacteria; order Enterobacterales; family Enterobacteriaceae; genus Enterobacter; species Enterobacter cloacae complex sp. IR5412. The sequence continues at coordinate 65,838 of NZ_JBMKHQ010000016.1, forward strand.
ATGAAAAATCACACGCGTTGCGGAGGCAATAATGCCCGCTGCGCAGGGCCAGGACACAAGCATCCATAGCAATAACAGAGAAATACGCATCATTGCACTTTCACCCAAACATACGCCCTGGCATCTACCTTACCGGCAGCGATCGCCTCGTCAGGTAAACGCACCAGTGAAGCATTAAAGTTAATCAGGTAGTCCTGGGTATTCCCTGATCCTGCAATTCGGGTTGCTCCTACATTGACGGGATACCAGCCACCGCTATTGCCCGTTGCGCAACTGGTGGTCGTACAGCGATCCCAACCGAGGAACTGGCGAACTATACCGTCGCTGGCATTAGCAATCTGTATCCCCACTCCCCTTGCCATACCGGTTTGTCCGTAATTCTCGGAAAGGAGATGGCTCACCCCGCCGCTGCTGTTGACTAGCCCAAGAGTTTGCGCGGCGAGAAAGCTTTCGTAAGGCACCTGTAACCCCAGCGCCGTCTGGTTTTGCGCCACACCGCCGACGGCTGTATTTTCACAACGAACCGTCACGCTGAAATTGGCTTGCGCCGCTTTGCCGCTTTCCAGCTCAGTTCGCGAAATAGAAGGGAACACGACCACAGGCGTGACGTTTTTCGCCACGCACGTAGCGATGGTGGTCAGCGTTGAGACAGGTGCCGTTCCCATGTTTAACGCCATCCAGTTATCGTAACCCCACCCGGTGTAACTGGTTGCCGAGTCTCCGGAATCACAGTAAGCATCGTTATTTTTACTGCCCGGCGAACAAAAACTGACGTAGCCATTGGGCTGATTACAGCTATAGCTGCCGCTACTCACCGGAGCGCCACACCAGGTTCCAGCTCCCGTGTTGGTGGGAACATCTGCGCTGAGACGAATCGCCTCGGCGCGAATGGGGCTAAAATCCTTGACCCGAATATAAATTTTTTTGCCATCGTCTGAGACCGCGTACCGGGTCATCGGTATCCGTTGATAATTTCGGGTAAACACAGTGCCTGAGTTAAGGTGCGTTAAACGCACCCCGACTTTTTTAAATAAGGTGCCGTAAACATTCGGATTACCGCTTGCCTGCCCCATATCCCAGTAGCCGCCGTAACGGTCATCTCCGTTAGTGGCAATGATTTCGAAGATGTTATTTTTATCGCTAATATCGCAGACCCACAAAATATTATCGGGGCTGCTATAGAGCGGATTATCAGAGAAGCGCACCACGCTACTAGCCAAAACTGTACCTTCCGGCTGAACGTCAATGCTGCTGACATTGATACGCCCCAGCGCAAGCCCTGTCCCCATTGCGTCCTCTTCGGTGTGCTCGAATTTTGGCCCTTTTTCGCACTGGGCAAACGCCGCCACGCTCATCAGGCAAAATGCCGCGACGACAAAACGTAGTCTGTTCATGATTTCCTCCCTGGTGGGCTTAACGGCAAGGCAACGTTAATACCCGTAACGGTTCCGACGGCTGCGTATTTTGCCAGGCTATCCGACAGCTTTCCTGCTGGGCCTCCCCCCACTTAATCCGCAATATGCCTTTCTCGTCGCTGGCGCGAAAATAGAGCTGACTCGCCTGCCCCATCATGCCAATGCTGTTGTCATACTCATCGTAAACGGCGGCCCCCATCGGGATAACCTCACCTTTCAGCCTCTGCGCAGTGATCAACATGGCCTGTCCCTGAAGCGTGGTGTAGCGCAGGCGAACCATCGCCCCGGCGAATGGCGCAACACGCTGAACCGATGTCTGGAGTTCCACATCGTCGGCCATGTCTTGCGGGTCCAGGCTGACAGTATTGAACTGATAAGGCACCAACGATGGTGCAAGCGCATAGCCAAACGCGTTCACCTGTGCCCCTTGCCCGCCGGATATCCGTGCGCCATCCGCACCGGGTGCTTCAATCAATGCGAAGGTGTCACCAAGATACGGTCCCGGCGTGATACCTCCACGATGCAATACCAGTGCCCCCTGTAACGATGCCGACGCCTGCCAGTAATCACTGGAGGAAGACCACGACGCGCCGCCGCTGGCCCAAGGGAAATTCTTCTGAAAATTTGCTCCCCAGACGGACTGCTCCCCGCGATCGTTTGTGGCGTAGTTGAGGCTGTAGCTCAGCGGATCGCGCTCACCCATCACCCCGCTAAGCGTCGACTGATAATCTCCGCCGTCATCATCACTATGGTTAGCGCTAATCGAAAGCATTGGCGAGTAGCGACTCTGCCCAAGCGGAATAGAAAACGATAATGACCACAGCGTTTGCGTTTTTGCCTGCCAGGCGTCGCTCCAGTCGACGGCGTTTCCCATGCCGTTTTGTGAAGATGGGGTGATTCGTCGGGTGCGCGCCGCCGTAAGGTTCACCGATATGCCGTAGGCAAATGCCTTACTCCAGCTGGCCTGAAGCTGCTTATCGCGGCTTTTCTGGTCGCGATAGTCCTGTGAAGAGAAGGAAAGATTAATATTACCCAACCAGTCCAGCGCCTGGCTGGCCGAAAGCTCAACCCTGGAGCGCTGCCGCCAGGTGGAGGATTGCCACTCCTCATTATGCGCAGCGCGTGAACCGAGCACATCGTACAGCTCAGCATAGCCGCCTGTAGAGTAGCGGTAGCCCGCCAACGCAACCGACGTCCCCGTCTGTGGAAAATGTTTACTGTAGTTGAGCCTGGACATCCAGCCGGTTTGGTAATCGTCGCTGTTCAGCCGTGCGCGCGAGAAAGTGCTGTCCATCCCCCATGCGCCCAGCGTGGAACTGTAAACGCCGCCGAGCATAAACGCCTGATAGCCGTTTGCCAGTTGATTGCCCGCATTGATAGTGAGCGCATTCGTTACCCCGTGCTGCCAGACAATTTCACTGAATTCGTCATTGTTGCCCACGTCCCGCACGCGCCCCACTGTCGCACTGTATTCCGAAAACCCCGCGCGCATGGATTCCGCCAGCGCGGAAAAGGGTACGTTAAACGTACTTTCATTCCCATCCGCTTCCGTGACAATGACGTTCAGATCGCCTGCGTAATTAGTGGGATAAAGATCGTCAATCGCAAACGCACCGGGCGCGACCGTGGTTTCATAGAGCGTGTTGTTGCCCTGGCGAATGGTCACTTTGGCGTTGGTTCGCGCAATCCCACGCACCACTGGCGCGTAGCCGCGCTGAGATTCCGGACGCATTCGGGTATCGGAGGTGAGCTGCACGCCGCGAAAGCTGATCCCGGAAAAAAATCTGCCGTCGGTGTAGCCTTCGCCAATCATCATTTCACTGCGCAGCGGCACAATCGCTCGCTGGACATAGCGCCGCGTTGTTGTCCAATGGCTGCCCAGATCGCTGTCATAGTTGAGCGCAGACTGCTGACGATAGCGCCACAGTCCCAGATTTAACCCGCCATTCAGGTTCAGGTAAGTGGAGTCTGTCGTGCCACCGCCATCCTGCTTTTGCGTGACGTGGTACTGGTTAGCCATGTAGTTGAGAAAGAGCATACTTTCTCCGGACTCCAGGCTCTCTTCACGTATTCCTCCTCGCGGCAGTTTATCCAGCAGGGTTTGTGGTACCGAAAAATCAACACGCATTTGCGACATCACGCTGCTCACCGTGATGCCGGAAAAAAGCGCATTGTCCGGACGATAGCAGCCTTCTCCAGGCTCTTCCGGCAACGATTTCAGCCCAATCTTTTTTAAGGTACCCCAGCTAAAACACGGCATTACGCGATGTTCCACGGCTGTAAATACGATGTCATCCCTCGCGGCCAGCGTACCGTTAACATATAGATCCAGTGTATAACTGCCGGGCTTGATCATTGAATCCTGGTTTAACTGTTCAATATCAACCTTATTCAGGCCAGACCCGCGAAGTAGCGACGCGTCAAAGACATACGCTTCTTGCGCTTGCACGAAAGAGGCGCTGATTAACGTCAGCGTCGAGACAAACAGACAACACCGGGGATACGCGCGATGTCGGAGCATAAAACCCTCCCTGCCCACTCTTTCCATGTCGACTTCTAGCGAGGCAGCGTGAAGGTGTGGCTCACCGCCGTGCCATAATCATTCATGGCGTAAACCGTGACAGATGTGGCCACCGGATCGGTTAAAACCCAGCGTGTGTCGCCAAATGGTGGAATCATCACCGATTGGCCAACCGCCGTAGATTTCTCACCTCGGGTTAACAGCGCGTTGCGCAGTGAAATATGCCATGGCGTAGGGTTTTGTAACGTCAGCATATTTCCTTTACGCTGCACCTGAAGTTGCGTCAGAGCCTGACTGGCGTCGCCGCGCAGACCGGGCGGGCGATAAAATACTTTGAGCCGGCTTTTTACAATCAATGCCAGGCGATTCTGTGCAAGATCGGACGATTTAATGGCGGGATATTGCAAATAATTAAACCAGAACACGGACTCGCGATCCTGTGGGAGCTGTTGGGTCTGCCCTGTAAATTTTAGCCGCAGCGCATGACCATTCAGCGCATTAATCCGAAATATTTGTGGCGTGACGATAAAAGGTGCATCCGCTGTGTCTGGCGTTGAGTCTGGGTTATTTTTATCCAGCCACACCTGCACCAGCATCGGTGTATCACCATTGTTAGAAAATTCTACAACCTTATCTTTTGCATCAGCAGAATAAATTATTCTATTACCTTTAAGAATAACACTGGAAGATGCTATGTTCGATATAAAAATAGAAGACAAAAATGCCATTACAGCAATAAAACAGCATTTATTAGTGTACAGCATATACACCTCCCTAATTAATAGGGAATAAATGGCGCTACGTTAAGTAGCGCCTAAAAGAGTTACAAATAGGTAATTGCGAACTGTGCTTGCGCTTCTACTGCTCCGGCCG
>NZ_JBMKHQ010000016.1:70697-81747 GCF_049237385.1 Enterobacter cloacae complex sp. IR5412
TGAAGTCCAGCTCGGTCGTGCCTTCAAGTAGCTGAATAGCAACGTTCGTCGCCGGGCTTGCCGCCGCGATATTTTTTAGGTTGTTACCGTCCAGATAATTACTGACAAAACGTACGCCTGCCGAAGATGACGACGTCGCAGTAACATCGCAGCCGCTCAACGTCACAGTGAAAGGCGTTTGCCCTGCGCTGGACCCCGCGGCCGTCAGCTCGCTTTTACTGACGGCAGGCAACAGGACAACCGGATAAGAATCGGTGCCATTAATTTTTATGGTACAGGTTTGATCGGTAACTTCTCCTAAAAAACGTACGGTATTATTTGCATAGACAGCGCCACTTACTCCGACAGATACAATAAATGCTACCAGCACTCTTTTTTTCATTTTTATTGTCTCCTTTACATGCCCTTATCGTTATAAGAGCCAATGCGCGAATAATGATTATTTCTTAGAACAAACATACCCCTATAAAAATTATGTGTAAATATATTTCAGAGGTTAACAAATCATAAAAATAAGCAGCCCTGCGAAAAAACAAGGTAATCACACATAAATTCCATGAATAACAAAAATAGGTTAACAGGATAAAGCATCGCCATTAAACGTGACGTCTCCCACCTAACCCAATGAATTCTCGCATAAACGAACAATTAGTCTTTCATATTTATTTATAATCCAAATGATTAAATATTCTAAAAACTGTATTAAACTTAAATTAAAGTACAAAGAACAATTCACGCCATAAATGATTTAATGGTCGAATATATTTAATATGGATATTTTGTTTTATGATCTTAGTCTCATTTTATCGCCCCGCTGTCGTCTTACCGGCAGCGGGTTTGCCGCTGTTTAGCTTTGTTCCGCCACCAGCAGCGCGTGCGTATCTGGCTCCAGCGCCTTAAAGATATGCGGCTGGTCAGCGGGATAGCAAATGTAATCCCCCGGGCCGAGCTCTTCCGCCGCGTCGATCAGGCCGACCATCGCCCGCCCCTGGGTCACGATAATATGCTCAACCGACCCAGGCGGATGCGGCTGGGAAATACGGTCTGCCCCCGGCTGAGTCAGCAGCAGGTAGATATCACGACGCGCCCCCGGCGGACACGCCGCGAGCAAAATCGCCTCGTAGTTCGCCTGCCCGGCGACAACTTTTGTGCCCTCGCCGCGGCGGATCACCTGCGTGACGGGTTGTTGCGGCTCCAGTAACCGGACAAACGGAATATCCAGCGCCACGCAAAGCGACCAGAGCGTTTCCAGGCTAGGGTTGCCGTTGCCAGACTCCAGTTGTGAAAGCGTGGATTTGGCGATCCCGGCACGGCGGGCGATCTCCGCCAGCGAAAGTCCGGTTCGCAGGCGTTCTCGCACCAGGCTTCTGGCGATTACGCTGATTGGCTGCGTCATAATAACGGCCTCATTCTCTCTATAACGAACGAATCGTTCGTCTTGTAAAACGTTTTTGATGCGTTCATTATAATGGAAATACGTTCGATATGGCTAAAATGGTATGAAGAATCACCTCTCTTGCCTGAAAGGCGACACGATAAAAGCGATCGTCCTGGTCTGCCTAGCGGTGGGCGTGGTCGGCATGTCTTATGGCTCACTGGCGATGGCCTACGGTTTCCCGCTGTGGGTGCCGTTTGTTCTCTCCCTCACGGTGCTGGCAGGCGCATCCGAGTTTATGTTCATCGGCATCGTGGCGAGCGGCGGCAATCCGCTGGCGGCGGCCGCAGCCGGTTTACTGGTAAACGCGCGCCATGTGCCGTTCGGCGTGACGGTGCGTGACCTGGTGGGCAAGCGCGGCCTGAGCTTTCTGGGCTGTCATATCATGAACGATGAAAGCGTGGTGTTTGGCCTGTCGCAAAAAACCGCCGAGCAGCGTAAAGCGGCCTACTGGCTGTGCGGGTTAGGCGTGGCAATCATCTGGCCGCTGGGCGCGGTGCTGGGGGCGATGGTCGGCAAGCTACTGCCAGACCCGGAAACCATCGGGCTGGACGCGGTGTTCCCGGCGATCCTGCTGGCGTTAGTGGTGCCGGCATTTAAAAACCGTACCACGCTGATCCGCGCCTGTAGCGGCGCGGTGTTGTCGCTGGCCGCCGTACCGTTTGCGCCGGTTGGCCTGCCGGTGCTGCTCTCTTTGCTCGGCCTTGCCGCGAGGAAAAAATAATGGAAAACATGACGGTCTTTATTCTCGGCATCGCCATTCTTTCTGCCGGAACCTATCTGATGCGTCTCGGCGGGGCAAAACTCGGCAGCCGGCTGGCGCTTTCTGAACGGTCGCAGGCGCTGCTTTCAGATGCGGCTACCGTTTTGTTGTTCTCCGTCGCGCTGGCGACAACGTTTTATGAAGGGGACCATTTTGCCGGGATGGCGCGCGTGCTGGGGGTGGGGTTCGCGGTGTTTTTGGCCTGGCGCAAAATGCCGTTAATTGTGGTGATCGTCGCGGCGGCGGTGGTGACGGCGCTGCTGCGTCTGGCGGGCATAAACTAAAAAAGCGCCCCAGGGGCGCTCTTTCGACGGTACTGCGAAATTATTTGTTCAGTTCAGCGGTCATGTGTACGCGGTTACCGGTGAATGCCTGAGTAATTTTGTAGGATGACGCGCCCGCTTCCTGAGCCTGTGCGGCGATTTTAGCTTCTGCACCGTCCAGCGTAGAGGCGGATGCGGTCACAGTCTGCGCAGCGAAAGAACCGAAAGATGTAGCCAGAGCGATTACTGCGACAAAAGTTTTGATGCTTTTCATGAGATAAACCCTTTCGTTAAGTTGTTTAGATAAGGCACCGTGCCTTGATGAGATAAATACTAGACCTCATCATGAACAACTGAAAGCGGAAGGATTTGCTATACTCATTCAAAATTACTGATTAACAATTAATCGCTGCGGATGGGTGTAAATTGTCGCCCTGCCTGGCTTGCAGAACCCCACCAGCGTCAGGTTGCAGCGCTCCGCCACTTCAACCGCCAGCGTGGTTGCCGCTGACACCGCAAACAAAATTTCCACGCCGCACATGGCGGATTTTTGCACCATCTCGTAGCTGGCGCGGCTGGAAACGAGCGCGGCCCCTTGCTGCCAGACGTTGTTTTCCCGAGCGCGACGGCCCAGCAGCTTATCCAGCGCGACGTGGCGGCCAACATCTTCATGCCCGCCTGCAATGCTCCCCGACGGCAATACCCACGCCGCCGCATGCGTACAACCGCTGAGCTGGCCGATGGGCTGAACGTCATTCAGGTGCACAAGCGCCCGATCAAGATGCGCCAGATTGAACGTCTGGGTGAACGGCAGCGGGATAATGGGTTTGCCGATATCGTTAAGCTGTTCAACACCGCACACGCCGCAGCCGGTACGTCCGGCCAGCGCCCGGCGGCGCTCTTTCAGCCCCATAAAGCGGCGGCTGGAGAGTTCGATTTGCACTTCGAGACCGTTACAGGCCGGTACGACGTCCATGCCGTAGATCTCCTGCGGATGCGCAATGATGCCTTCCGAGAGGGAGAAACCGATGGCGAACAGCTCGAGATCTTTCGGAGAGGCCATCATCACCACATGCGAAATCCCGTTGTAAACAAGGGCAACGGGGACCTCTTCCGCCAGAAAATCCGGCGTGGCATGTGAAATGTGAGGCGGTCTGTGTACCGACAGTTCCACAATGCCCGCAGGCAGTGGCGACGCGTGGGTAGCACGGTTTTGTTTAAACACGACGGTATTCCTGAACAACCACGGAAGTGAGCCTGCTATTGCACCACAAACAGCGGACCTTACGCATAGTATGGATCAACTTTTCAGCATCCATTCTCCTACTCAATTCGGAGGGGTGCAACCGGTCATCTGCTACACACCCTTAACATCCGCAGAGAGAAATGTGATTGATATCACACTTTATAATCAATGCCGTGATAATACGTTCACTTTGTTTTAACGCCGTTGGAACAGGCGTACCGACATTGTGGTATTCTGGGCTTATCCCTCGGAGAAATGAGGGATTAACGCAAATTTTTCTCCTTTGCGGTTAATTCTCAACCGCAAAGTAAAACTACATAGCAATGTCGTAATGAACCAAGGAGTGACCCATGCAGGTCAGCAGAAGGCAGTTCTTTAAGATCTGCGCTGGCGGTATGGCAGGCACCACGGCGGCGGCACTGGGCTTTGCGCCCGGCGTAGCGCTGGCGGAAACTCGGCAGTATAAACTGCTGCGCACCCGCGAAACCCGTAACACCTGTACGTACTGCTCCGTCGGCTGTGGGCTGTTAATGTATAGCCTCGGCGACGGTGCGAAAAACGCCAAAGCATCTATTTTCCACATCGAAGGCGATCCGGATCATCCGGTCAACCGTGGTGCGCTGTGTCCGAAAGGGGCCGGTCTGGTAGATTTTATCCACTCCGAAAGCCGCCTGAAGTTTCCTGAGTACCGTGCTCCCGGCTCTGACAAATGGCAACAAATCAGCTGGGAAGAGGCGTTCGATCGCATCGCTAAGCTGATGAAAGAAGACCGCGATGCCAACTTTATTGCGAAGAATGCCGAAGGCACCACCGTTAACCGCTGGCTCTCCACCGGCATGCTGTGTGCTTCAGCGTCCAGTAACGAAACCGGCTATTTAACCCAGAAATTTACGCGCGCACTCGGTATGCTCGCGGTCGACAACCAGGCGCGTGTCTGACACGGACCAACGGTAGCAAGTCTTGCTCCAACATTTGGTCGCGGTGCGATGACCAACCACTGGGTCGACATCAAGAACGCCAACCTTATTGTGGTGATGGGCGGTAACGCCGCTGAAGCGCACCCTGTCGGGTTCCGCTGGGCGATGGAAGCCAAAATCCACAACGGCGCGAAGCTGATTGTGATCGATCCCCGCTTTACGCGTACAGCGTCAGTGGCGGATTTCTACACCCCTATTCGTTCAGGTACTGACATCACTTTCCTGTCAGGCGTATTGCTGTACCTGATGACCAACGAAAAATATAACCGCGAGTACACCGAAGCCTATACCAACGCCAGCCTGATCGTGCGTGAGGATTACCACTTCGAAGATGGCCTGTTCAGCGGTTATGACGCCGAAAAACGCAGGTACGACAAAACCAGCTGGAACTACGAGCTGGACGAAAACGGCTTTGCGAAGCGCGACACCACCCTGCAACACCCGCGCTGCGTGTGGAACCTGCTGAAAGAGCACGTGTCCCGCTATACGCCAGAGGTTGTCGAAAACATCTGTGGGACGCCGAAGGCGGACTTCCTGAAGGTGTGCGAGTTGATTGCGGAAACCAGCGCGAAAGATAAAACCGCGTCGTTCCTGTATGCACTCGGCTGGACGCAGCACTCCATCGGCGCGCAGAACATCCGCACCATGGCGATGGTTCAGTTGCTGCTCGGCAACATGGGGATGGCAGGCGGCGGCGTTAACGCCCTGCGCGGTCACTCCAACATTCAGGGTCTGACCGACCTTGGCCTGCTGTCTCAGAGCCTGACGGGTTACATGAACCTGCCGAGCGAGAAACAGACTGACCTGCAAACCTATCTGACGGCCAGCACGCCAAAACCGCTGCTCGAAGGCCAGGTAAACTACTGGGGCAACTATCCGAAGTTCTTCGTCTCGCTGATGAAAGCCTTCTACGGCGACAAGGCGACGGCGGAAAACAGCTGGGGCTTTGACTGGCTGCCGAAGTGGGACAAAGGGTACGACGTCCTCCAGTACTTCGAAATGATGCACCAGGGCCAGGTCAACGGCTATATCTGCCAGGGCTTTAACCCGGTGGCGTCGTTCCCGAACAAGAACAAGGTTGTCGAGTCTCTGTCGAAACTGAAGTACCTGGTGACGATTGACCCGCTCAATACCGAAACCTCGACGTTCTGGCAGAACCACGGTGAGTCGAACGATGTCGACCCGTCGAAGATTCAGACCGAAGTGTTCCGTCTGCCGTCCACCTGCTTCGCGGAAGAGAACGGCTCTATTGTCAACTCTGGCCGCTGGTTGCAGTGGCACTGGAAAGGTGCGGACGCCCCGGGCATCGCCCTGAACGACGGCGAGATCCTGGCCGGTATCTTCTTACGCCTGCGTAAAATGTACGCGGCTGAAGGCGGCGCAACGCCTGAGCCGGTGCTGAACATGACCTGGAACTATTCGACGCCGGAAAACCCTGCGCCGGAAGAAGTGGCCATGGAGAGCAACGGTAAGGCGCTGGCGGACGTTATCGACCCGGCGACCGGCACCGTTCTGGCGAAGAAAGGCGATCAGCTCAGCACCTTCGCACACCTGCGTGACGACGGTACGACGTCAAGCGGCTGCTGGATCTTTGCCGGTAGCTGGACGCCGAAAGGCAACCAGATGGCCAACCGCGATAACGCCGACCCGTCGGGCCTCGGTAATACGCTGGGCTGGGCATGGGCATGGCCGCTTAACCGCCGCATCCTCTATAACCGTGCCTCTGCTGACCCGCAGGGCAACCCGTGGGATCCGAAGCGTCAGCTACTCAAGTGGGACGGCGCGAAATGGGGCGGTGTGGATATTCCGGACTACAGCACTGCCGCACCAGGCAGCGATGTCGGGCCGTTTATCATGCAGCCTGAAGGGATGGGGCGCCTGTTTGCTATCGATAAGATGGCGGAAGGTCCGTTCCCGGAACACTATGAGCCGTTTGAGACGCCGCTGGGTACTAACCCGCTGCACCCGAACGTGGTCTCTAACCCGGCAGCCCGTATCTTCAAGGGCGATTTTGAAGCGCTGGGTAAAAAGGACAAGTTCCCGTATGTCGGCACCACCTACCGTCTGACCGAGCACTTCCACTACTGGACCAAGCACGCGCTGCTTAACGCCATCGCGCAGCCGGAACAGTTTGTGGAGATCGGCGAGAAGCTGGCGGGCAAGCTCGGCATCGCCCATGGCGATACCGTGAAGGTCTCCTCTAACCGCGGCTACATCAAAGCCAAGGCGGTGGTGACCAAGCGTATTCGCACGCTGAACGTTCATGGTCAGCAGGTGGATACCATCGGCATCCCAATTCACTGGGGTTATGAGGGCGTGGCGAAGAAAGGGTTCATTGCGAATACCCTGACGCCGTTCGTCGGTGATGCGAACACGCAGACGCCGGAGTTTAAGGCCTTCCTCGTGAACGTGGAAAAGGTGTAACGGAGACGACTTATGGCTTATCAATCTCAAGACATTATCCGTCGTTCCGCGACTAACGGTTTCACGCCCGCGCCTCAGGCGCGGGACCACCAGCAGGAAGTGGCGAAGCTTATCGACGTGACCACCTGTATCGGCTGTAAAGCCTGTCAGGTGGCTTGTTCAGAGTGGAACGACATCCGTGACGAAGTGGGTCACAACGTCGGGGTGTACGACAACCCGGCGGACCTGACCGCCAAGTCCTGGACGGTAATGCGTTTCTCGGAAGTGGAACAGAACAACAAACTGGAATGGCTTATCCGCAAAGACGGCTGTATGCACTGTGCGGATCCGGGCTGCCTGAAGGCGTGTCCGTCAGAAGGGGCTATCATTCAGTATGCCAACGGCATCGTCGACTTCCAGTCTGAGCAGTGTATTGGCTGCGGCTACTGCATCGCGGGCTGTCCGTTCGACGTGCCGCGCATGAACCCGGAAGACAACCGCGTCTACAAATGTACGCTGTGCGTTGACCGCGTAAATGTCGGTCAGGAGCCAGCCTGCGTGAAGACCTGCCCAACCGGCGCTATCCACTTTGGCTCTAAAGAGGATATGAAAACGCTGGCGGCAGAGCGCGTGGGCGAGCTGAAAACCCGTGGTTACGATAACGCGGGCCTGTACGATCCGGCCGGGGTTGGCGGTACGCACGTGATGTACGTGCTGCACCACGCCGACAAGCCGAATCTGTACCATGGCCTGCCGGAGAACCCGGAAATCAGCGCCACCGTGAAGTTCTGGAAAGGTATCTGGAAACCGCTGGCCGCGGTCGGTTTTGCGGCCACCTTTGCAGCGAGCATCTTCCACTACGTCGGCGTTGGTCCGAACCGCGCGGAAGAGGAAGACGATAACCTGCATGAAGAGAAAGACGAGGTGCGCAAATGAGAAAACGTGACACCATCGTGCGCTACACCGCGCCGGAACGCATCAACCACTGGGTCACCGCCTTCTGCTTCATGCTGGCGGCGATAAGCGGGCTGGGGTTCTTCTTCCCCTCCTTCAACTGGCTGATGCAGATACTGGGCACGCCGCAGCTGGCGCGCATCCTGCACCCGTTCGTGGGTGTGGTGATGTTTGCCTCGTTTATCATCATGTTTTTCCGCTACTGGCACCATAACCTAATCAATCGGGATGATATCTTTTGGGCGAAGAATATTCGTAAGATCGTCGTCAACGAGGAAGTGGGTGATACCGGGCGTTATAACTTCGGCCAGAAATGCGTATTCTGGGCGGCGATTATCTTCCTGGTCCTGTTGCTGGTGAGCGGCGTGATCATCTGGCGTCCGTACTTTGCGCCTGCTTTCTCAATCCCGGTGATCCGATTTGCGCTGATGCTGCATTCATTTGCCGCAGTGGCGTTAATTGTGGTTATCATGGTGCATATCTACGCCGCCCTTTGGGTGAAAGGCACCATTACCGCGATGGTGGAAGGATGGGTAACCAGTACGTGGGCGAAGAAACATCACCCGCGCTGGTACCGTGAAGTCCGCCAGAAACAGGAAAAGTCATCTGAATGAGTATTCGCATAATCCCGCAAGATGAGCTGGGGTCGAGCGAGAAACGCACGGCGGATTATATTCCGCCGTTGTTGTTCCCCAGACTCAAGAACCTCTACAACCGCCGCGCAGAGCGTCTGCGCGAGCTGGCAGAGAACAACCCGCTGGGCGATTTTCTGCGTTTTGCCGCGCTGGTCGCCCATGCGCAGGAAGTGGTGCTATACGACCACCCGCTGCAAATGGATCTGACCGCACGCATCAAAGAAGCCAACGCGCAGGGCAAGCCGCCGCTGGACATTCACGTTCTGCCGCGCGACAAGCACTGGCATAAGCTGCTGCATTCGCTGATTGCCGAGCTGAAGCCCGAAATGAGCGGCACGGCGCTGGCGGTCATTGAGAACCTGGAAAAAGCCTCAGAGCAAGAGCTGGAAGAGATGGCGAGCGCGCTGTTTGCCTCCGACTTCTCGCTGGTGAGCAGCGATAAAGCGCCGTTCATCTGGGCTGCGCTGTCGCTCTACTGGGCGCAAATGGCGAGCCTGATCCCGGGTAAAGCCCGCGCTGAATATGGCGAAGCGCGCCAGTTTTGCCCGGTGTGCGGCTCAATGCCGGTCTCCAGCATGGTACAGATTGGTACGACGCAGGGGCTGCGCTACTTGCACTGCAACCTGTGTGAAACCGAGTGGCACGTGGTGCGCATCAAGTGCAGCAACTGCGAACAGACCCGCGATCTGAACTATTGGTCGCTGGAAAACGAAGACGCGGCGGTGAAAGCCGAAAGCTGCGGCGACTGCGGGACCTACCTGAAGATTCTGTATCAGGAAAAAGACCCGAAAGTCGAAGCGGTAGCCGACGATCTCGCCTCGCTGATCCTGGACGCGAAGATGGAGCAGGAGGGCTTTGCCCGTAGCTCGATCAACCCGTTCCTGTTCCCGGGGGAAGGGGAGTAATCTCCTGTGAGAATGCCGGGCGGCGCACGCTTGCCCGGCCTACAGGTGGTAAGGTGAAACGACCCCAGCAATACCCGAAAAGTCTTTCGTATTGCGCGAAATTAACGGACAGCTTCTGCTCTGAGCAGTAGCCAGAATAATGGCGTCAGGAAGCTTCATCCCGTGCTGTTCGCGAAGTAATACGCTTCTTTCAGCAATTTCCCTTGTTATATCAATAATTTCAAAGGCCCCCATCACGGCTGCCGTTTTTGCTTCTTGACCGTGCCTGCGAGCGCCCACCATTACTTCCATCCATGTGATGAGGCTAATGGCACGATGCGAAGCTGTGCGATCGATCGCATCCGCAGCCTCAACGTGGTTATTAAAAAGATCGATGAGGATATTGGTGTCATACACAGCCATGTGCTCCATCATTACCACTCCTCACGCAGCTTGCGTTCGTACTCAAGCCCATCTTCCTGCTGATTTCCCCACAGGCCAAGCGCTTCGCGGATAACCGATGAATTCTGCTGGTCGAGATACAGTTCTATGGCTTCCCGCAGCAGTTCGGCGCGCGGCCGGTTGCGCAACTGCTTCAGGTTATCCAGTCGTTGAATCACGTCATCAGACAAATCGATCAGTATTCTGCCCATAGTAAGGTCCGCCAAAAGACTCATATATCACCTTAGTATATCATCTACGGTTAATTTTCAGGCAATATATCCATAATTAAGACATGGTTAAAGAACATTGTTAAGGCAGTCACTGATTTTGCGAGCCGCTTTCCAGGACATTTATATCTTCAAATTCCTCTGTTTTCATCTTTAGTAAACCAGGCTATAAAACTGTATATAAATACAGCTTGAGGACGTAACCATGGCGCTGGAAAAGGGAATTGATAAGCTTGTACAAGATTTTATTGCAGCAGGGCGGCCTTCCTCGCGAAAGCAGAATATAGATGAACGGAGAGCCGGGTATGTTGCCAGCACAGCTCTGGCCGGGGAGACAGAAACTCGTGTCCAGGTTGAAACGCTTGTTCTTGAGGAGATGACCTTTCGGCTATTTTCGCCTGTCATTGCCCCTGAAACGTTACCTTGTGCCCTCTACTATCATGGCGGTTGTTTTGTCAGCGGTGGGTTTGAAACCCATGATAATCAGCTTCGCCAACTGGCGTTTTACGGTAACTGTCGAGTCATTGCGGTTCAGTACAGACTCGCACCCGAGCATACCTTCCCCGCTGCGCATGACGATGCAGAGAGAGCGGCAGATCTTGTCTGGCAAAATGCAGAACAATTAGGTGTGGATAAAAACCGGATTACACTTTGTGGAGACAGTGCGGGAGGGCATCTTGCGCTGGTAACGTCATTGCGGCTTAAGGCCAAAGGTCTCTGGGATCCCGCACAGCTCATTCTTATCTACCCCATGCTCGACGCTACGGCCAGTTTTGAAAGCTATACCCTCAATGGCATGGACTACGTAATTACTCGCGA
>NZ_JBMKHQ010000016.1:81793-100243 GCF_049237385.1 Enterobacter cloacae complex sp. IR5412
TGTTACCGCTGAGTATGATCCGTTACGCGACGAAGGCGAGGCGCTTTATCAGCGCCTCACGGAGCAAGGCGTGAAGTGTACCGCTCAACGATGGCGGGGTGTAATTCACGGCTTCTTCCAGTTGGGTGGAATTAGCCAGTCAGCGCGAGACGTTATGCGAGATATTGCCTGGCGCATTAACCATGCCGGGCGAGAGTGAGAAGGAGACTACTCCTCCTCGTTCCCGCCCTCTTCATACGCGCCATACGGCTTCGCAGGCAGAACGATATAGGTGCCTTCAAACACCGCGCCCGGCGTTTCATCGCCGAACAGCTCAACCTGCATTTGTACGCGTGCTTTACGCCCACGCGCCAGACGGTCGAGATCGCCGCCCAGTGCGCCCAGGTCAGCTACCGCGCTCGGCTTGCCGCTGATCGGCGCGCTGTAGCGGATATGGGCATCGGCCAGAATAATGGTGCCGCCGAGATGACGTTCGCGCAGCATCAGCCAGATCAGTCCCCAGCCGGTGAGCGTGGCGAGTGAAAACAGGCTACCGGCAAACAGGGTATGGTGTGGGTTCTGGTTTCCGGTTTCCGGCATGGTGGTAATAAATTTTTGCCCGGTATATTGCTGAATACGCACGCCCATTTTTTCACTGAGCGGAATGTGCTGATACCACGCCTGCTGGAGCTGCCCGCACCAGTCGGCACGATGGAGAATATCGTCCAGGGTGGCGATGGGTTTGATCATCAAAAAGTGACGAATCGGCGTAGTTTGCGGGGCGGTGATTTCCCCCTGATTCACGAAACCAAGCTTGGCAAAGAACTCAACGGCATCTTCACGGGCGCTACAGGTGACGCGCTTGACCCCTTCCTGACGGGCGACGGATTCCAGCGTCATTGCCATCAGCGTTCCGAGGCCTTTGTCCTGCACGGAGGGGTGAACGGCCATAAAGCGGATTGAAGCTTCGTTGTCGGCATTGATATACAAACGCCCCACGGCAACCAGATTGCCCTCTTCATCAACCACCATCTGGTGGTGCGCCATCGCGTCCCAGGCGTCGCGTTCAGACCCTTTAGGTTGATGCAGTGGCTTGCGCAGCATTTCCCAGCGGAAATGGTAATAAACCTCTAACTCTTCTTCCGTTTGCGGTACTCGAAGGTGATACATAGCTGTACTCTCTCTTGTTACCCGCGGCCAGGCCGCCAGTTGGCTCATACCTGGAGCCAGAATGTGACGGGGCCATCGTTCACCAGCGAAACCTGCATATCCGCAGCGAATCGTCCGGTTTGTGTGTTCATGTCCTGTTGGCGACAGCGCTCAACAAAGTACTCGTAAAGGGCTTCTGCGCGATCCGGTGCCGCGCCCTTCGAAAAACTCGGCCGCATGCCGCGTTCGGTATCCGCAGCCAGCGTAAACTGGGACACCACCAGCACGCTGCCGCCCGCCTGCTGAACGTTCAGGTTCATCTTGCCTTCCGCATCGCTGAAAATGCGGTAGCCCAGCACGCGCTCACACAAGCGGTTGGCTTTTTGTTCGTCGTCATCCTTTTCGACACCCAGGAGCACCAAAAGTCCTGGGCCGATTTCACCCGTCACCTCATCCGCCACGGTGACGCTGGCACGGGTTACGCGCTGAATCAATGCAATCATGGTTGGTCTGCTTCTTGTTGTTTTTCAGCTTCTGCTGCTTTTTTAAGTTCGCGGTAGACCCCGAGAGTGACAGTTATTTCGGCGCCAAGCAAGACGATGCACCACGTCCAGTAGACCCAGACAAACAAAATGGGGATCACCGCCAGTACGCCGTAAATCAGCTGATAAGAGGGGAACATGGTGATATAAAGCGCGAATCCTTTCTTGCCCAACTCAAAGAGCAACGCCGCGACCAGCGCACCCACCACGGCATCACGGTTGGGTACGCGCGTAGTTGGCACCACGCTATAAAGCAGCCAGAACGAAAGCCACGATAAAATCAGCGGGAAGATGCGCAGCACGTTATCGATCACGCTGTTTAAATCGCTCGCCCAGCGCAGCGAAAGAAGGTAGGAGCTGATCGCCAGGCTCGCCCCCGCCAGCAAGGGGCCGAGGGTTAAAATCATCCAGTAGACGGCAAAGGAATAGACCTTTGGGCGGACTTTTTTGCTCCGCCAGATAGTGTTGAGCGCACTGTCGATGGAGTACATCAGCAGCAGCGCGGTAACAATAAGCCCACACGCCCCCACCGCCGTCATCTTGCTGGAGTTAGCGACAAACTGTTCAATGTAGTTCTGGATCACATCGCCGGTGGCAGGAATAAAGTTTGCGAAAACAAAATGGCGAAGCTGCATGCTCACATCGGCAAACATCGGAAACGCCGAAAAAAGCGCAAAAATTACCGCCACCAGCGGAACCAGCGAGAGCAAGGACACGTAAGCGAGATTGCCCGCCAGCGTGGTCATGTTGTCCTCATCAATGCGATGCCAGAGGAGTTTCAGCCACGCCCTCAGCGGGCGCGTGTGGTGATTGGCTTTTTGATGAACGGTTTTTAGCATAACTGCTTCGCAAAGTAGTTCGGTATCGTCTCTTTTCCGGTCACCAGAATGGAGGTGATACCTAACTGATTAGCCCCTTCTATATTATCGGCGTTGTCGTCAAAAAAGACCGCATCCGCTGCCGTGAATCCTTCTTCCTGCAATACCGCCTGATAGATGCGCGCCTCAGGTTTACGCATCCCCATCTCCTGGGAGAGATACACTTTATCTGCCGCCGCGTGAATTTCCGGGTATTCATCCGGCCAGAAGGTGGTATGCAGGCGGTTGGTATTAGACAGCACGACAACGCGATGCCCCTGCTCGCGCAGCTTGTGCATGATGTCGATCACTTCGGGGCGGATCGCGACAAATATGGCCTGCCAGCCGTGGGAAAATTGCTCGTAGCTTAACGAGAGACCCATTTCCTGACAGAAACGCTCTGCGAACGCTTCGTCGCTGAGCTCACCGCGCTCGTGCAAATGGAAAGTCTCACCCATCGCGAAATTCTGCTTTAACGTCGCCAGCGGAACACGGCTAAAATCGCTCCATGCGCCCAGCACCCGGTTAAAATCGATATCGACGATTACATTTCCTAAGTCAAAGATATAAAGCATGTTTATCTCCTATCGCCGTGGAAAAGTAACTGTAGCGGGAAAGAGAAAGTTTAGCTATGCGCCAGATTCAGCTTAAAGAAAGGAAAGGCCCGAATCGCAATATCGGGCCATAAGACGATCAGCCAGCCTGCTGCTCTTCTCCGGAATTCACTTCGACAACCTCAACCTTGCTGGATTTTAGGTGACTTTGCAGCGCCGGGCCGGGCAGCTCATCGGTGAACAGTGCCGTCGCCTGCGCCACGTTGCCAATTTCAACCGCCGCGGAGGCGTGGTATTTCGTATGATCGGCCGCCAGTAAAATGTGGCGGGAGTGGGCAATCATGGTTTTCACCACGCTGGCTTCGTTAACGTCAAATTCCATCATCGCGCCGTCGTGCTCTATCGCCCCCACGCTGGTCACGAGGTAGTCCGCCCGGAAGCCAGACACAAACGCCGTTGCCGCAGGCCCGATAATGCCGCCGTTATGCGGGCGCAGCGTACCGCCAGGTACCATCACCTCAAAACGCGGGTTCTTATAAAGAATGTGCGCCACCCGCAGGCTGTTGGTGATGATGCGCAGATGATTATGATTAAGCAGTGCCCGGGCAACGTGCTCCACGGTCGTCCCGATAGTGATAAAGATGGTCGAGCCATCCGGGATATAGTCCGCAATCGCTTCGGCAATCGCCCGTTTCTCTTCGGTAAGCGAAACTTCACGCTGTTCGAACGCCGTATTGACCACGCTGGATGCCCTGCCCGCACCGCCGTGATGACGGGTGATCAGCCCCTGCTCGCTAAGCTTGCGGATATCCCGGCGCACGGTTTGCGTCGACACATCCAGCAGCTGCGCCAGTTCATCAATGTTCATATAGCCGCGATCGGCAATCAGCGTCAGCAGCTGATCGTGACGCGGGTTGCCGGTCAGTTCGGTAAGGCTCATGGGCTGTCCTCTGAAAACCATCACGCCCCGCATTTTATACAAAAAGTGACAAAAAAGAGCGGGTTTGATCACAGTCGGGTATACCCGCGCGCCCGCCGGGCTTTGTGCATTTCAGTGCTGCGACGGCGCTGGCAAAACGCACGGCGTCTGCGGCGGGCAATTTCTGCCCCAGGCTGACCGCCAGCGCACCGTGGAACACGTCGCCCGCGCCGGTGGTATCAATGACCTTCACTTCAAAACCAGGCTGATGACATAGCGCGCCGTTTTCCAGCCAGAAACAGCCGTCTCGCCCCTGCGTGACATACACATGTCCATTTGTGAGCATTTGTGCTTTTTTTAATGCGTCTTCTGTTTCATCCAACTGCGTTAAACGCCGCAGTCCCGGCGCAGAGAAGGCCGCGTGATCGCTTAAGGCGATCAGCTCCGCGATATCCTGCGGGGTAACATCCGCATCCAGCAACGTCGGAACGCCCTGCTGACGGGCCAGGGTAAATGCCTGTTTTGCCCCGTCATGCCAGCGCACGTCGGCTAAGACAATGTCCCACTGAGAGAAGTCGATTTCATGCAGCCAGCCTGCCTCGGCGGGCAGATCGGGGCTGGGGTAGTTGGCAATCACTCTTTCCCCATCTGCATCCACCAGCACCGCCGATTGCGACGATCGGGCCCCCTTAACTACGCGCGTATAGCGAGTGTTCACCCCCAGGGATTCCAGCTCCGCAAGCAACCGTCTGCCGGTATCGTCGTCCCCCACCCGACCAATAAAATCCACTTCCGCGCCCAGTTTCGCGGCTGCCACTGCCGCCGTTGCCGCCGGTCCGCCGCCCACTTCCGTGTAGTCTTTTGCGACATATTTCCCACCTTCTTTTGGTAAATCCTCGAGATACCAGATGCGATCCAGCACGGTAATGCCGACACAAACGATGCGAGTCATGGTGATTCCTTCTGCGATTTCTGATGCCTTCATTTTAATTTCACCAAATGTTTAAAAAGTGACCCGTGTCAATTTTTTGACTATAAATTACAAATACGATCAAAAACAGACACCACAAACGCGCAAAAATTGACACGATGTGACAGGAGAGAGGCATGTCAGCAATCGCATTTATCGGCTTAGGACAGATGGGCGCGCCCATGGCGAAGAATCTGTTGAAACAGGGCCACCAGCTTAACGTTTTTGATGTGAACCCGCAGGCGGTTCAGGCGCTGGTAGAGAGCGGCGCCCGGGCGGCGGCAACGCCCGCACAGGCAGCAACGGATGCCGAATTCGTGATCACTATGCTGCCAAACGGCGACCTGGTGCGCAGCGTGCTGTTCGGCGAGCACGGCGTGTGCGAAGGATTATCCCGCGACGCGCTGGTCATTGATATGTCCACCATTCACCCGCTGCAAACCGACGCGCTGATCCGCGACATGGCAGAGCAAGGCTTCAGCCTGATGGACGTGCCCGTCGGGCGCACCTCTGATCATGCCATCGCCGGTACGCTACTCCTGCTGGCAGGCGGCACGGCAGAGCAGGTTGAGCGCGCCACCCCCGTCTTAATGGCGATGGGTAATGAACTGATTAACGCCGGCGGGCCGGGAATGGGCATCCGCGTGAAGCTCATCAATAACTACATGAGCATCGCCCTGAACGCCCTTTCCGCCGAGGCCGCCGTACTGTGCGAAGCGCTTGGCCTCTCCTTTGACGTGGCGCTCAAGGTGATGAGCGGCACACCTGCGGGCAAAGGCCACTTCACCACGTCATGGCCGAACAAGGTGCTGAAAGGGGATCTTTCACCCGCCTTCATGATCGACCTTGCGCATAAGGATCTGGGGATCGCCCTCGACGTGGCCAACCAGCTGCATGTCCCAATGCCGCTGGGCGCGGCTTCACGAGAAGTTTACAACCAGGCACGCGCCGCCGGGCGCGGGCGCGAAGACTGGACAGCCATTCTTGAACAGGTTCGCGCATCTGCCGGGCTGAAAAAATCACACTGATACGAAAGGACTGAGGAATGACGATGTACACCCTGAAAGATATCACCCGACCTTCCGGCGGTTTTGCGATGCTGGCCGTGGATCAGCGCGAAGCGATGCGCCTGATGTTTGCGGCGGCAGGCGCGCCGGTACCGGTAACCGACCAGCACCTGACGGATTTTAAAGTCAACGCGGCAAAAATTCTGTCGCCGTACGCCTCTGCCATTCTCGTCGACCAGCAGTTCTGCTATCGCCAGATTGTCGAGCAGCGGGCCGTGGCCAAAAGCTGCGCGATGATTGTGGCAGCCGACGAGTTTATTCCGGGGAACGGTATTCCGGTCGACAGCGTGGTGATCGACAAGAGCATTGACGCGCAGGCGGTCAAACGCGACGGCGGCAAGGCGCTGAAGCTGCTGGTGCTGTGGCGCAGCGATGAAGATCCGCAGCAGCGCCTGGAGATGGTGAAAGCGTTCAATACGCTGTGCCACGATAACGGTCTGTTGAGCATTATCGAGCCGGTTGTGCGTCCACCGCGCCGCGGCGCCGCGTTTGACCGCGAGCAGGCGATTATCGATGCGGCCAAAGAGCTGGGCGACAGCGGTGCCGACCTCTACAAAGTGGAAATGCCGCTGTTTGGTAAGGGCACGCAGCACGAGCTATTGACGGCCTCGCAGAAGCTGCACGAGAACATCGCCATGCCGTGGGTGATCCTCTCCTCCGGCGTGGACGATAAGTTATTCCCGCGCGCGGTGAGCGTGGCGATGCAGGCGGGGGCATCGGGCTTTTTAGCCGGTCGCGCCGTCTGGTCCTCTGTGATTGGCCTGCCGGACACCGAGCTGATGCTGCGTGATATTTCCGTACCAAAACTTCAGCGTCTGGGTGAGATCGTCGACGAAATGATGGCTCGCCGTTAAGAAAGGATCCGAACATGAAATGGTTTAACACCCTGAGCCATAACCGCTGGCTCGAACAAGAGACCGACCGCATTCTCGATTTCGGTAAAAACGCCGCCGTACCGACCGGCTTTGGCTGGCTGGGCAATAACGGGCAGGTGCGTAGCGATATGGGCACCCATCTGTGGATCACAGCCCGCATGCTGCACGTGTACGCGGTGGCGGCGAACATGGGCCGTCCTGGTGCGTACGCCCTGGTTGAGCACGGCATTAATGCCCTGAACGGTCCGCTGCGCGACAAGCAGCACGGTGGCTGGTACGCCTGCGTAAACGATGAAGGCGTAATTGATGCCTCCAAGCAGGGCTATCAGCATTTCTTCGTCCTGCTGGGCGCGGCGAGCGCCGTCACCACCGGCCATCCGCAGGCACGCAAGTTGCTGGACGACGCCATCGAGGTGATTGAGCGCTACTTCTGGAGCGAACAGGAGCAGATGTGCCTGGAGTCCTGGGATGAAGCGTTCAGCAAAACGGAAGATTACCGCGGCGGTAACGCCAACATGCACGCCGTGGAAGCTTTCCTCATCGTTTATGACGTGACCCACGACCGCAAATGGCTCGACCGCGCCCTGCGCATCGCCTCGGTGATTATTCACGACGTGGCGCGCAAAGGGGAGTACCGCGTTAACGAGCATTTCGACACCAACTGGAACCCGATCCGCGACTACAACATCGATAACCCCGCCCACCGCTTCCGCGCCTACGGCGGCACGCCGGGGCACTGGATTGAGTGGGGTCGCCTGATGCTGCACCTGCGCGCCGCCCTGGAAGCGCGCTGTGAAACCCCGCCGGAATGGCTGCTGGAAGATGCGAAAGGCCTGTTCCACGCCACCATCCGGGACGCCTGGGCACCCGACGGGGCCGATGGCTTTGTCTACTCCGTGGGCTGGGACGGTAAACCTATCGTCCGCGAACGCGTGCGCTGGCCAATCGTCGAAGCGATGGGTACGGCTTACGCGCTCTACACCGTCACCGGTGAGGCGCAGTACGAAGCCTGGTATCAGAAGTGGTGGGATTACTGCATCAAGTACCTGATGGATTACGAAAACGGTTCATGGTGGCAGGAGCTGGACACCAATAACGAAGTGACCACCAAAGTCTGGGACGGCAAGCAGGATATTTACCATCTGCTGCACTGCCTGGTGATCCCCCGCCTGCCGCTGGCGCCGGGCTTAGCGCCTGCCGTAGCCGCCGGATTACTGGATAGCCTGGCCAAATAATAAAGACGGAGTTTTTATGCGTACCCTACACAATATTGACCTGAAAAATAACGAAAGTGGTTTTACCCTGCGCTGGCAGGACCGTCTGATTTTATCCCACTCTGCGGATGCCCCTTGCCTGTGGATCGGCGCAGGTGAGGCGGATATCGAGATGTTTCGCGGCAACTTCAGCATCAAAGACAAGCTCAACGAAAAGATTGCCCTGACGAACGCGACCGTTACGCAGCAAAGCACGGGCTGGGCAATCCGCTTTACCCGCGGCGACGCGGTGAGCGCGACGTTGTTGGTGGGCGTGGATGGTGAAGGCCGTCTGGAGCTGAAGCTGAAAAATGACGCCGCCAGCCATAACCGCATCTGGCTGCGGCTGGCAGCTCAGCCTGACGATCATATCTACGGCTGCGGAGAGCAGTTCTCGTATTTCGATCTGCGCGGCAAGCCGTTTCCGCTGTGGACCAGCGAGCAGGGCGTGGGCCGCAATAAGCAGACCTACGTCACCTGGCAGGCCGACTGCAAAGAGAACGCGGGCGGCGATTACTACTGGACCTTCTTCCCGCAGCCTACCTTCGTGAGCACCCAGAAGTACTACTGCCACGTGGATAACAGCTGTTATATGAACTTCGACTTCAGCGCGCCGGACTTCCACGAGCTGGCGTTCTGGGAAGATAACGCCACGCTGCGCTTCGAATGCGCAGAAACCTACGTCGATCTGCTGGAAAAACTGACCGGCCTGCTGGGGCGTCAGCCTGAACTGCCGGACTGGGTTTACGACGGCGTGACGCTGGGTATTCAGGGTGGCACCGAGGTGTGTCAGCAGAAGCTCGACGCCATGCGCGAGGGCGGCGTGAAGGTGAACGGCATTTGGGCGCAGGACTGGTCCGGCATCCGGATGACCTCCTTCGGCAAACGCGTGATGTGGAACTGGAAGTGGAACAGCGCGCTCTATCCGCAGCTTGATGAGCGGATTGCGCAGTGGAAACAGGAAGGCGTGCAGTTCCTCTCCTATATCAACCCGTACGTCGCC
This sequence comes from Enterobacter cloacae complex sp. IR5412, assembly GCF_049237385.1. Classification (NCBI taxonomy): domain Bacteria; kingdom Pseudomonadati; phylum Pseudomonadota; class Gammaproteobacteria; order Enterobacterales; family Enterobacteriaceae; genus Enterobacter; species Enterobacter cloacae complex sp. IR5412. The sequence goes on from NZ_JBMKHQ010000016.1 coordinate 90,962, forward strand.
AGCGATAAAGATCTCTGCGAAGAGGCGGCGAAACGCGGCTATCTGACCAAAAACGCCAACGGCGAGGATTACCACGTTGAGTTCGGCGAGTTCTACGCAGGCGTTATCGACCTGACCAACCCGGCAGCCTACGGCTGGTACAAAGAGGTCATCAAAAAGAACCTGATCGAACTGGGCTGCGGCGGCTGGATGGCCGATTTCGGGGAATATCTGCCGACCGATACCTTCCTGCACAACGGCGTTAGCGCGGAGATCATGCATAACGCCTGGCCTGCCCTGTGGGCGAAATGTAACTACGAAGCACTGGAGGAGACCGGCAAGCTCGGGGAGATCCTGTTCTTCATGCGCGCGGGCTACACCGGCAGCCAGAAGCACTCGGTGATGATGTGGGCGGGGGATCAGAACGTCGACTGGAGCCTGGACGACGGTCTGGCGTCCGTCGTACCGGCGGCGCTGTCTCTGGCGATGACCGGGCACGGGCTGCACCACAGCGACATTGGCGGCTATACGACGCTGTTCGAGATGAAGCGCAGCAAAGAGCTGCTGCTGCGCTGGTGCGATTTCAGCGCCTTTACGCCGATGATGCGTACCCACGAGGGCAATCGCCCTGGCGACAACTGGCAGTTCGACGGCGACGCCGAAACCATCGCGCACTTCGCGCGCATGACCACCGTGTTCACCACTCTGAAGCCGTACATCAAAGCTGCGGTTGCGCAGAACGCGAAAAGCGGCCTGCCGGTGATGCGTCCGCTGTTCCTGCACTACGAGGACGACGCGCGCGCCTACACGCTGAAATACCAGTACCTGTTTGGCCGCGATCTGCTGGTGGCCCCGGTTCATGAAGAGGGACGCCGCGACTGGTCGCTCTATCTGCCGCAGGACAGCTGGGTCAATGCGTGGACGGGGGAAATCTGCCGGGGCGGTGACGTGACCGTTGATGCCCCGCTCGGCAAACCGCCGGTCTTCTATCGCCAGCAAAGCGAATGGGCAGATCTGTTTAGCACCTTACGTCATATCTGATAAGGCTCGCCCGCGGGGAAACCTGCGGGCAGACGGAGAACAATAATGAGTCAACATACTTCTGACCCGGCAACCCTGCGCCTGCCGTTTAAAGAAAAACTCGCCTACGGGATGGGCGATCTCGGCTCTAACATCCTGCTGGATATCGGCACGCTGTATCTGCTGAAGTTCTACACCGACGTGCTGGGACTGCCCGGTACCTACGGGGGGATTATCTTCCTGATTGCGAAGTTTTTTACCGCCTTCACCGATATGGGCACCGGGATCATGCTCGACTCCCGGCGCAAGATTGGCCCGAAAGGGAAATTCCGCCCGTTCGTGCTGTATGCAGCCTTCCCTGTGACGCTGCTGGCGATTGCCAACTTCGTCGGCACACCGTTTGAGATGACCGGCAAAACGGTGATGGCAACGGTGCTGTTCATGCTGTACGGCCTGTTCTTCAGCATGATGAACTGCTCTTACGGCGCGATGGTGCCCGCCATTACCAAAAACCCGGACGAGCGAGCCTCGCTGGCGGCCTGGCGTCAGGGCGGCGCCACGCTCGGCCTGCTGCTCTGTACGGTGGGCTTTGTACCGGTGATGAACCTCATTGAGGGCAATGACCAGCTTGGCTACATCTTTGCCGCCACCCTCTTCTCGCTGTTCGGGTTGTTCTTTATGTGGTGGTGCTATAAAGGCGTAACCGAGCGTTACGTTGAGACGCAACCTGCTAACCCGGCGCAGAAACCGGGGCTATTGCAGTCGTTTCGCGCCATCGCCGGGAACCGTCCGCTGTTTATCCTGTGCATCGCTAACCTGTGCACGCTGGGTGCCTTTAACGTCAAACTCGCCATTCAGGTCTACTACACGCAGTACGTGCTGAACGACCCGATCCTGCTGTCGTACATGGGCTTCTTCAGCATGGGCTGTATTTTTATCGGCGTCTTTATGATGCCTGGCGCGGTGCGGCGCTTTGGTAAGAAAAAGGTCTATATCAGCGGGCTGGCAATTTGGGTGGCAGGCGATCTGCTTAACTACTTCTTCGGCGGCGGCTCGGTGAGCTTTGTGGCGTTCTCCTGTCTGGCGTTCTTCGGTTCCGCGTTCGTGAACAGCCTGAACTGGGCGCTGGTCTCCGATACCGTGGAGTACGGCGAGTGGCGCACCGGCGTACGCTCCGAGGGGACGGTCTATACCGGCTTTACCTTCTTCCGCAAGGTATCGCAGGCGCTGGCGGGCTTCTTCCCGGGGATCATGCTTACGCAGATTGGCTATGTGCCCAACGTGGTGCAATCCGCCGGCACGGTTGAAGGGCTGCGGCAGCTGATATTTATCTACCCGAGCCTGCTGGCGGTCATCACCATCGTGGCGATGGGCTGCTTCTACAACCTCAACGAGAAGATGTATGTGCGCATCGTGGAAGAAATTGAGCTGCGCAAACGTACGGCATAAATGACGTGATTGAGCGCCCTGCGGGGCGCTTTGAGGATCGACCATGACACACAATACTGATCCGTTAACCCTCAAATTGAGCCTGCGAGAGAAGTGCGCCTACGGGATGGGCGATTTTGGCTCGAACCTGATGCTCTGTATTGGCACGCTGTATCTGCTGAAGTTTTACACGGACGAGCTGGGCATGCCCGCGTTCTACGGCGGCATCATTTTTCTGGTCGCCAAGTTCTTTACCGCGTTTACCGACATGCTGACCGGGGTGCTGCTGGACTCCCGGCGTAATATCGGCGCGCGGGGGAAATTCCGGCCATTCATTCTCTACGCCTCCGTCCCGGTGGCGCTGGTGGCCACGGCGCAGTTTATGGCCAACGACTTTAGCCTGACGGTGAAAACGGCCCTCGCCACCGTGCTCTTCATGATGTTTGGCCTCTGCTACAGCCTGATGAACTGCGCCTACGGTGCAATGGTTCCGGCCATCACCAAAAACCCGAACGAGCGCGCGCAGCTTGCGGCGTGGCGTCAGGGCGGCGCAACGGTAGGACTGTTGCTCTGCACCGTCGGCTTTATGCCGATTCAGGCGCTGTTCGTCAGCCAGCCCTCACTCGGCTATCTGGTGGCCGCGCTGGTGTTCGTCACCGGGGGGCTGTTCTGCATGTGGTGGTGCTACAGCGGGGTGAAAGAGCGCTACGTCGAGCTTACGCCCGATCACCATAAGCCCGGCATTCTGAAATCATTCTGCGCAATTTTCCGCAATCCGCCGCTGCTGGTGCTGTGCATCGCCAACCTCTGTACCCTCGCCGCGTTTAACATCAAGCTGGCGATTCAGGTCTATTACACCCAGTATGTGCTGAACGATCTGCATCTCCTGTCGTGGATGGGCTTTTTCAGCATGGGCTGCATTCTGATTGGCGTGTTTCTGGTGCCCGGTGCGGTAAAGCGCTTTGGCAAGAAACCGGTCTATCTGGGCGGGCTGGCGCTGTGGGCGGTGGGCGACGTGCTGAATTTCTTCTGGGGGACCAGCTCCCTGCTGTTTGTGCTCTTTTCCTGCATGGCCTTCTTCGGCACGGCGTTTGTGAACAGCCTGAACTGGGCGCTGGTGCCGGATACGGTTGATTACGGCGAGTGGAAAACCGGGATTCGCGCCGAAGGGTCGGTATATACCGGCTATACCTTCTCGCGCAAAATCTCCGCTGCGCTCGCCGGTTTTCTGCCCGGCATCATGCTGACCCAGATTGGCTACGTTCCCCATGCCGTGCAGAGCGCGGGCACGCTGCTGGGTTTGCGTCAGCTGATTTTCCTCTGGCCGTGCGGCCTGGCGATCGTTGCTGCCGTGACCATGGGGCTGTTTTATAAACTCAACGAAGCGCGCTTCGCCTTTATTATCGAGGAGATTGGAAAACGGAAAAAACAGACAGCAAATACCCCTGAGATAACCACCAACAATAAAGCGTCAGCAGTCACTTTATAACTATAAATCCGGCCAATATGTCCTTCCTGTTAATCAGGAGGGAGGCCTTTCTGTACCTGATACATGGACAAATTATGAATAGAATCATCACCGTACTGATCGTGTCGTCTGTGTCCTGCCCGGTTTTTGCCGGGGCCTATGTCGAAACGCGCGAAGCGTACAATACGGCCTCTGAGCTGCACGAGGTGATCCTGCGTGCGGGCTATAACTTCGATATGGGCGCGGGGCTGATGTTCACCAACGCTTATAACGTGGGGAAATGGGACGAACTGAAACACAGCTATAACGAAATCGAGGGTTGGTATCCGCTCTTCAAACCGACCGACAAACTCACCTTCCAGCCCGGCGGGTTAATTAACGACAGCAGCGCAGGATCGGGTGGAGCACTCTATTTAGATACTAACTATAAATTTACGGACTGGTTTAATCTGACGTTCCGCTATCGCTATAACCATAACAATTACGATACGCCGGACTATAACGGGCAGATGGATAAAAACGACACGCACGAATTCGCCAACTACTGGAATTTCAAAGTGACGGATGCGTTTTTCTACACCTTTGAGCCGCATTTTTTCCAGCGGGTGAATGATTACCACAGCAAAAATGGCAAAGATCATCACTGGGAAATTACCAACAAGTTCAGCTATAAGATCGACAGAAACTGGCTGCCGTACCTCGAACTACAGTGGCTGGACCGATGGAATGATTACAACCGCGAGCAGTACCGGATTCGGTTAGGGTTACGTTATTCCTTCTAATAAAAAAGCCGCTGATCGCTCAGCGGCTTTTCGTTGCCGGGTGGCGCTTGCGCTTTACCCGGCCTACGGCATAACCGAATTACTCTTCTTTCGCACCGCGCATAGCACGTTTACGATCGTTCTCGGTCAGGTGACGTTTACGGATACGAATTGACTGAGGCGTCACTTCTACCAGTTCGTCATCATCGATGAATTCCAGAGCCTGCTCCAGCGTCATCTTGATCGGTGGAACCAGAACCGTCGCTTCGTCAGTACCGGACGCACGCATGTTGGTCAGTTTCTTACCGGTCAGGCAGTTTACCGTCAGGTCGTTAGAACGGCTGTGAATACCGATAATCTGGCCTTCGTAAACTTCAGCACCGTGACCCAGGAACAGCTTACCGCGATCCTGCAGACCGAACAGCGCAAACGCAACCGCTTTACCCTGACCGTTGGAGATCAGTACGCCGTTGTTACGCTGGCCCACTTCGCCCGGACGGATGTCGTCATAGTGGCTGAAGGTGGAGTACAGCAGGCCGGTACCGGAGGTCATGGTCATGAACTCAGAACGGAAGCCGATCAGGCCACGGCTTGGGATCACGTAGTCGAGACGTACGCGGCCTTTGCCATCTGGATTCATGTTTTTCAGGTCGCCTTTACGCTCACCCAGTGCCTGCATGACAGAACCCTGGTGCTGCTCTTCAACATCCAGCGTTACGTTTTCGAACGGCTCTTGTTTACGACCGTCGATTTCGCGGAAGATAACTTTCGGACGGGATACCGCCATCTCGAAACCTTCACGACGCATGTTCTCAATCAGAACAGACAGGTGCAGCTCACCACGACCGGAAACGCGGAATGCATCAGCGTCTTCGGTTTCTTCAACGCGCAGCGCAACGTTGTGCACCAGCTCTTTGTTCAGGCGGTCAAGGATCTGACGAGAGGTAACGAACTTACCTTCTTTACCACAGAACGGAGAGGTGTTGACGTTGAAGAACATGGATACGGTTGGTTCATCAACGGACAGGGCTGGCAGCGCTTCGACGTTCTGCGGATCGCAGATGGTGTCGGAGATGTTCAGTTCACCCAGACCGGTAATAGCGATGATGTCGCCCGCTTCAGCGATGTCGCTCTCGATACGCTCAAGACCCAGGTGAGTCAGAACTTTACCGACTTTACCGTTACGGGTTTTGCCTTCGCTATCGATGATAGTGACCTGCTGGTTAGGCTTCACTTTACCGCGCTTGATACGACCAATGCCGATTACGCCAACATAGTTGTTGTAGTCGAGCTGGGAGATCTGCATTTGCAGGGTGCCTTCCAGGTCAACGTTTGGCGCAGGAACGCGGTCAACAATCGTCTGGTACAGCGGAGTCATGTCTTCCGCCATGTCTTCGTGATCCAGACCGGCGATACCGTTCAGCGCAGACGCATAAACGATAGGGAAGTCCAGCTGTTCGTCAGTCGCGTCGAGGTTAACGAACAGGTCGAAGACCTGGTCAACAACCCAGTCAGGACGCGCGCCAGGACGGTCAACCTTGTTGATCACAACGATAGGTTTCAGGCCGTGGGCAAATGCTTTTTTGGTCACGAAGCGCGTTTGCGGCATAGGGCCATCAAATGCGTCAACCACCAGCAGCACGGAATCCACCATGGACATCACGCGCTCAACTTCACCACCGAAGTCGGCGTGCCCTGGGGTATCAACGATGTTGATACGGTAGTCATTCCATTTGATAGCGGTGTTTTTGGCGAGGATGGTAATCCCACGCTCTTTCTCCAAATCGTTGGAGTCCATCACACGCTCTTGAGTTTCGGCACGAGCATCAAACGTACCGGACTGCTGTAGCAGCTTGTCAACCAGGGTAGTTTTACCATGGTCGACGTGCGCGATGATGGCGATATTACGCAATTTTTCGATCACAACTTTGCCTCAGGCATTTAGAAATAGCGCGTTATTGTACACGGATTAATCGCACTACAAAACAGGATCACAAACATCCCCCGCAAACAAGTATTGCAGAGATGCTTTGTGATCGCTTTCACGGAGCGGTAAAAGGGCACTTTAACGTAAATTGCACCAATATGGTGCTCAATGTTCACACTGAAGCACTATAATGGTGCAACGAATCCAATGTGGTGCAGCCCTTCTGCACTATGGTGCGCATGATAACGCCTTTTTGGGGTGTTTTAAAAGTTGGCACAGATTTCGCTTTACAGAAATACAGTAAAAATATGGCAGCCCAGCCGATTTGAAGACCTCGTTACCACGACGACAATGACCAATCTGGAGAGTTAAGTATGTCCGCTGAACACGTTTTGACGATGCTGAACGAACATGAAGTGAAGTTTGTTGATCTGCGCTTCACCGATACCAAAGGTAAAGAACAGCACGTCACGATCCCTGCTCATCAGGTGAACGCCGAATTCTTTGAAGAAGGCAAAATGTTTGACGGCTCCTCCATTGGCGGCTGGAAAGGCATTAACGAATCCGACATGGTTCTGATGCCAGATGCAACCACTGCGCTCATTGACCCGTTCTACGAAGAACCTACGCTGATCATCCGCTGCGATATCCTGGAACCTGGCACGCTGCAAGGCTATGACCGTGACCCACGCTCCATCGCAAAACGCGCTGAAGAGTACCTGCGTTCTACCGGTATTGCAGACACCGTTCTGTTCGGGCCAGAGCCAGAGTTCTTCCTGTTCGACGACATCCGTTTTGGTGCTTCCATTTCTGGTTCCCACGTCGCTATCGATGACATCGAAGGCGCATGGAACTCTTCCACCAAGTACGAAGGTGGTAACAAAGGTCACCGTCCGGGCGTGAAAGGCGGTTACTTCCCGGTTCCTCCGGTCGATTCTTCTCAGGACATCCGTTCTACCATGTGTCTGATCATGGAAGAGATGGGCCTGGTTGTTGAAGCGCACCACCACGAAGTGGCAACGGCTGGCCAGAACGAAATCGCAACCCGCTTCAACACCATGACCAAAAAAGCGGATGAGATTCAGATCTACAAATACGTTGTGCACAACGTTGCGCACCGTTTCGGTAAAACCGCGACCTTCATGCCAAAACCCATGTTCGGCGACAACGGTTCCGGTATGCACTGCCACATGTCCCTGTCCAAGAACGGCACTAACCTGTTCTCTGGCGACAAATACGCGGGTCTGTCCGAGCAGGCGCTGCACTACATCGGTGGTGTTATCAAACACGCTAAAGCGATCAACGCCCTGGCGAACCCAACCACTAACTCCTACAAGCGTCTGGTCCCTGGCTACGAAGCACCAGTAATGCTGGCGTACTCTGCCCGTAACCGTTCTGCTTCTATCCGTATCCCGGTGGTTGCGTCTCCGAAAGCGCGTCGTATCGAAGTGCGCTTCCCGGACCCGGCGGCTAACCCATACCTGTGCTTCGCAGCACTGCTGATGGCCGGTCTGGACGGTATCAAGAACAAGATCCACCCGGGCGAAGCCATGGACAAAAACCTGTACGACCTGCCGCCAGAAGAAGCGAAAGAGATCCCACAGGTTGCCGGCTCTCTGGAAGAAGCCCTCCAGGCGCTGGACGCAGACCGCGAGTTCCTGACCGCTGGCGGCGTGTTCACCGATGAAGCTATCGACGCTTACATCGCGCTGCGTACCGAAGAAAACGACCGCGTTCGCATGACGCCGCACCCGGTTGAGTTCGAACTGTACTACAGCGTTTAATTGATTTGTTTTACCCGGCGCATACGCGTCGGGAGTCGTTGCCGTGGAAACTTTAGCCCATCTTCGGATGGGCTTTTTTCTCCACCAACAACCTGATCTCACGCGCTTTTTACCTCTAAAACGCTATACTGCACTAAAATAGTGCAACGACTCCAGGAGACTGCTGAATGGCAACTGGCACGCTGCCCGATGCTGGGCAGATCCTCAATTCTTTAATTAACAGTATTTTGTTGGTCGACGACGAGCTGGCGGTGCATTACGCCAACCCGGCGGCGCAGCAGCTGCTCGCCCAAAGCGCCCGTAAACTGTTTGGCACGCCGCTGCCAGAACTGCTGAGCTATTTCTCGCTGAATATTGGCCTGATGCAGGAGAGTTTGCAGGCGGGTCAGGGCTTCACCGATAACGAAGTGACACTGGTGATTGACGGACGCTCGCATATTTTGTCCCTCACCGCACAGCGCCTGCCAGATGGCATGATTCTGCTGGAAATGGCGCCGATGGATAACCAGCGTCGTCTCAGCCAGGAGCAGCTTCAGCATGCGCAGCAGATTGCGGCGCGCGACCTGGTGCGCGGGCTGGCCCATGAGATCAAAAACCCGCTGGGCGGCTTACGCGGTGCGGCACAGCTTTTGACCAAAGCGCTGCCTGACCCTGCCCTGGCGGAGTATACCAACGTCATTATTGAGCAGGCGGACCGTCTGCGTAATCTGGTCGATCGCCTGCTCGGGCCGCAGCAGCCAGGGATGCACGTTTCAGAAAGCATTCACAAGGTCGCGGAGCGGGTGGTGAAACTCGTCTCGATGGAGCTGCCGGATAACGTCACGCTGGTGCGTGACTATGACCCAAGCCTGCCGGAGCTGGCGCACGATCCGGACCAGATTGAACAGGTGCTGTTGAACATTGTGCGTAACGCGT